>JASFMY010000156.1:0-13494 GCA_050117315.1 Ignavibacteria bacterium | reverse complement strand
AACAAGATAGAATGATATTATCCTATCAAGCAGAAAAGGCAAAGTATATAGAAGAGTTTAAGCAACTACGGAAAAAAATACCGGTAATAGATCAGATGTGTAGAATAAGCGGGATAGATACCATAAGTTCAGTAAAGATATACGGAATAGTCATAGATGCAAGAAGGTTTAAGAATAAGAACAAATACTGGGGCTACAGTGGGTTGGCAGACCATCAGAAGACCAGCGGAAATAGGAATTATGGAAAGAGAAGAGTAAGACATTCGAGAGTATTAAAGAGTGTATATAAGACAGCAGCCTTAGCGGCCATACGTGGGAATAATGATATAAGCACTAAAAAGCATGGGTATGAGTGATTATAAAGCAAGGCATTCGGTAGCACGTTATATATCGAAGGTCACCTATGCAATGATGAAAAACGGGACAGAATATAAATCATATTCCTGGAGAAAAGAAATGTCAGCATAGAGAAAAAAAGAAGAAGTATGCTGTCGTATGAAAAGCAAAACCAACAGAAAAAGGCAAATAACTAAAAGAGAAAGGGGAAAAAGGTTCAATCGAAATGATGCTACAAAGAGAGCCAAGTTATGTCGAATAACCATTCCCCAAGATTATACTCAAGAATTTACCATAGCCCTAAGAGAGTGAATAAATCGGATTCATAGAGGCTCAAATAGACGCGTAGAAAAAATTCAAAAAAAAATAAGGTAAAGAAAGTTATCTAAAAAGCCGGACTGTTAAAAAAGAGAAAAACAAAAAAAAGACAGTGTATAAATTGCCAGAAAGTGAGCCCAAAAGCAGAGAAGTAAAAAATTGCATTTTTTTTGCTAAGGGGAAGATATTTTCTCTTGACTTTTTTCTTAATAGACTTTTCGAACCCGTTTTTTGGGTGAGCCTGTCCGCCGTCTTTTTGGCGGGAAATCTTTCAATTAGAGTACAATTTCAAAGATTTCTCCCTCCGGTCGAAACGACAAAACGTTTAGATATCTAATTTTGCAGAAACTCTATTTTCGAGAGTTTTACTTCTTTAAAACAAATGAGAACTCGGAACCTTCTCCCGGTTTACTTTCAACTTTAACATGAGAGTTATGAGCTTCAATAATATGTTTAACAATTGCCAAACCAAGCCCTGTACCGCCGGCGGCTTTTGATCTGTCTTTATCAACCCTGTAAAACCTTTCGAAAACCCTTTCCATGTCTTCTTCCGACAGGCCGATTCCCGTATCTTTTACTACAATTTTCCCGGATTTACTTTTCTCTTCAACGATGACTTCTATTTTGCCTTGATCAGTGTATTTTATAGCATTGGATAATAAGTTGATAACTACCTGTCTTAACCTTTCTTTATCTCCAAACAATTCCAATTTTGGTCTTATGGGATGGATTTCCAATTCAAGACCTTTATTTTCAGCCAACGGCCTCATTTCATTTGCCATGTTTTCTATAAAATCTTTTACGCCGAAGTATCTGAAACTCATACGCATCTGGCCGGATTCAATCATGGAAATATCAATCAAGTCGTTTAACAAATTATTAAGCCGTATTGTATGGTGATTAGCTTTAGAAAGAAAATTCATATTCACCTGGTCATCCTTAAGAGCCCCATTCAATAATGTTTCCAGGTAGCCCTGAATAGCAAAAATAGGAGTTCTTAATTCGTGGGAAACATTGCCGAGAAATTCCGTTCTGACCTGCTCTAATTTTTTTAAGTTGGCAATATCATTTTGAGTCCGCATAAACATCAATTTAATATCACCCTCAAGCTCAATTAATCTTCTTGAAAGCTTTATCTCGTCTGCGGATTTATATCTATTGTTCCTTATAGAATTAATTATGGTTTTTAACTGGTTTATTTCCTGCAGCCTCTTTTCACCTAAATAATAAAGTGATGTAAGAATAAAAGCTGTTGTAAGAATAAGCAATATTACAACCGAAGAGACTGTAAGCGTTAGAAAAATTGAAAGAGTTACAACAAATACGAAACCCGCTATAATCAGAATTTTAGAATAAACACGAGCAAAACTTAAATGCTCTTTTAGTTTATTCAGTATTTTTGAAGCGATAGCCTACCCCTTTTACAGTTTCTATCATTTCGGAAAAATCGCCTAACTTTTCTCTAATCTTTCTTACGTGTACATCGATTGTTCTTTCAACAACATAAACATCGTTACCCCAAACATCTCCAAGTATTTTATCTCTCGGGAAAACCTTCCCGGGTTGGCTTGCAAGGTATGATAATATTTCAAATTCTTTTTTCGGCAGTATTAGATTTTTGTTATCTAAAACTACCGTGTATTTATCCCTATCAATCTTTAAAGGTCCAATTTCGATTTTTCTTTTCTGAAGAGCACGGTTATCCGACTGAGCAGCTTTTCTTAAATTGGCTTTGACCCTGGCTAATAATTTATTTGGAGATACGGGTTTCTGGATATAGTCATCGGCACCTATATTAAGACCGTGTACTTCATCTAATTCGTTGGATTTAGCCGTAAGAAAAATTATGGGAATATCTTCATGTCCGCTCATCCCCCTTATTTTAACACAGACTTCATAGCCGTCCATTTTCGGCATCATAATATCAAGTATTATCAAATCCGGTTTAAGTTCCATTCTCTTCAGAGCTGTCTCTCCGTCATAAGCAGAAATAACTTCGAAACCTTCTTTCGTAAGGTTATAATCTAAGAATTCAACTATATCCTGTTCGTCGTCCACTAGTAGTATTTTTGTTTTCATATTCCCTTATAGTATTATTTCTTTTTGAGTTTCGGATGCTTTGTAAATTGCTTCAAGCAATTTCATTCTTTCCAGTGATTCTTCGCTTGAAGATATTGTTTTTATTTGACCGTTTATTGTAACAATAAAATGTTTGAGTTCGTTTTCAAATGATTTTTTATAAAGATTTTTTTGATTAGAAGTCTGCGACGGTGTTAAATCAATCGTAGTATAATCATTTTTTTTGTAAGCCCTTAAAGGATTTAACTGCACTGTTCCTTTTGTTCCGTATGCCGTTAAATAGAACCTGTCTTCTTCCGACTGCAAGGTCCAGCTTACGTCAAAATTAATGACGGCACCGTTTCCGAATTTAAGAATTCCGATAGCCGTATCTTCCACCTCTGTTGTTTTATGCCTGAATGACTGCACGGAAACACTTTTAACTTTCGGATAATCTATAAGCCAGATTGCTAAATCGAGCAGAACTATTCCCAGGTCAATAATTACGCCGCCGCCGGATATATTCTTTTCAATAAACCATTTTTCGCTGCTGCTCTGCTGTTTCATCCAACTGCATTTAACGTAGAAAACATCGCCCAATTCTTTGCTTGCTATTAAACTCTTCATCATCATAGCATCCGGTCTAAACCTGAAATTCATTCCAACCATCGCTACTTTATTTTTCTCTGCGGCAGTTTTTGAAATTTCTATTGCTTCTTCAAGGGTTCTTGCAATAGGTTTTTCAATAAGAATATGTTTCCCGTTATTCAAACAGTCAATTGCAATATCTTTGTGAGTGTTGGTGGGAGTAGCAATAATAACTGCATCAAGATTATTGCCTGCAAGCATTTCTTTATAATCGGTATATGTATTTGCGATATTATATTTCTCGGCAATTGAATACAGCCTGTTTTTTTCTATATCGGCAATCGCTTCAATTTTAATATTGTGCAGTTTGGATAATACCGGTAAATGTGCAATCTGTGAAATTCCGCCTAAGCCAATAATCCCGATACGTGACTTTTCCATTAAGCTACAACCTCATTTTTGAGATTTCTCCCGGAGTAAAATTTTTTAACTTGTTTAACTATTCCTTCCGCATCTATGCCCAGCAAGTGATGCAATTCCGCCTGGGTTCCGTGGTCTACAAATTTATCGGGCAACCCGATTCTTAAAATATCGTTTTTATAATGATGCCCTGCAAAGTATTCCAAAACTCCGGAACCAAATCCACCTACAAGAGAATTTTCTTCGAGTGTTACAATTTTGTCAAACCTGTCTGAAATATCATCGAGTAATTTTTCATCCAACGGTTTAACAAAACGCATGTTTACTATCTCACAATTAATACCTTCTTTTTCCAGAATCACTGCAGCTTTTTTAGCATACTCAACCATAACTCCTACGGCAAGAAAAGCAATGTCGTCCCCTTTTTTAATAGTTTCCGCTTTCCCTATTTCAAATTCCCCGAATCCTTCTTTTAACGGTACACCCAGAGCATTACCTCTAGGATAACGGATGGCAACGGGTCCTCCTTCATATTTGACCGCAGTATAAAGCATGTCTCTCAATTCGGATTCATCTTTGGGAGCCATGATTACTATACCGGGAATCATTCGCAAGTAAGTTAAATCAAATGAACCGTGATGTGTGGGGCCGTCTGCACCTACCAATCCCGCCCTATCCAAAACAAATATTACTTTTAGATTTTGCAGGGCAACATCGTGAATAATTTGGTCAAATCCTCTTTGTAAAAATGTTGAATATATTGCAACAACAGGAATAATACCCTGCGTAGCCATTCCCGCTGCAAATGTAACTGCATGTTCTTCTGCAATACCTACGTCCAGGTAGTTATTGGGAAATTCTTTCTGAAGAAAATTTAAGCCGGTACCGTCCGGCATTGCTGCAGTAATTCCAATTATATCTTTGTTTTCTCCAACAAGTTCAACCAGTGCCTGCCCGAATATCTTTGTATATGCAGGAGGAGTGTTTCCTTTTTTATAAGCAATTCCCGTTACTTTATCAAAAGGAGTTGCTGCATGTAATTTTTGAACGTGTCCTTCCGCCGGTTTATATCCTTTCCCTTTTTCAGTAGTAATGTGAACCAGTATAGGGCCTTTTAATTGTTTGATGTGTTCGAATAATTTTACAAGCTGATTAACGTTATGACCGTTTTCAGGGCCAAAGTATCTAAAACCCAAAGCTTCAAACAACATTCCCGGAGTAATAACTGCTTTAACCCCTGCTTCAACTCTTGCAACAACTTTTCTTAACCTATCACCAAATTGATCAAGCTTGCCGGTTAAGTCCCAAATAGCACCCTTAAACTTATTGTACTCGGGATGTGAAATCATTTCGGTGAAGTAATTGGATATCTGCCAAACGTTCGGTGCAATGGACATCCGGTTATCGTTCAGCACAACAATGAAATTACATTTAATCAAACCCGAATTGTTCATTGCTTCGTAAGCCATTCCGCCTGTCATGGCACCGTCACCAATTACTGCAATAACATTCTTAGTTTCTTTTTTCATATCTCTTGCAACAGCCATACCCAGTGCTGAAGATATTGAAGTTGTTGCATGTCCCGCACCAAAAGCATCGTATTCGCTTTCGCTTCTTTTTAAGAAACCGCTGATGCCGTTGAGTTGACGGATTGTATTAAGCCGGTCTCTTCTACCTGTTAATACTTTGTGCGGGTAAGCCTGGTGGCCTGTATCCCATACTACTAAATCTTCGGGTGTATTGAAAACTCTATGCAGTGCCACCGTCAGTTCCACAGTCCCTAAACCTCCACCGAAGTGTCCGCCAACTTCCGAAACTATATCAACGAGATATTCTCTTACTTCTGAACAAAGAGTTTTTAATTCGGATAATTCGAGCTTCCTGATATCTGCAGGCGAGTCTATGTCAAATAAAATTCTGTACTTTGTCTTGTCTACCATATTAAAGATTTACTCCTCATAATCGGGAGAATTATTCAACTCATTTTTTAATTGTGTTACTTTTAGCTCAGCTTTATCTAATTTAGTATAACAGATTTTCGACAGTTTAATTCCCTCTTCATAAAGCTTAATTGATTCTTCTAAATCAACTTCCGGGTTTTCTAAAATTTCCGAAATCTCCTGGAGTCTTGATAATGATTCTTCAAACGATAATTCTTTTTTCTTTGTCACTTTCGTATCTCTATTTCTTTATCATAAAATTTAATTGCAAAAGAATTGTTTGTATCAAGCATTGATGATTCTTTGACAATTTTGTTGTTCTGTTTAATTAAAGTAAATCCCTTCAGCATAATTTTATTTATATCATTTGCTCTAACTTTTTGATCGAACAAAGTAATCTTATTCCTTTTTTCAAAAATTATATTCGAGATTCTGTTTTCAATTTTATAAATAACATTATCAAGATACTGCGACTTATTCTTGATTAAATCCAATGAAGATCTAAACCCGTAAGAATTTAGAATTTGACGAACGTCATTTCCATGAGCAGAAATTTGGTTTAAAATTTTTCGAGTCATATTATAGGAAAAATCACTTATAAAGGCAAAGATTTCGTTTATGTTAGGCGTTGCCAATTCCATTGCTGCCGTAGGTGTGGGAGCTCTCAAATCCGAGACAAAATCTGCTATGGTGTAATCAACTTCGTGGCCAACACCTGTAATTACAGGCAGCCGAGAATTAAAAATTGCACGCGCAACAATCTCTTCATTAAATGCCCAGAGGTCTTCCAACGACCCGCCTCCCCTTGCAACAATTATAAGGTCTAACTCCTTTATTTTATTAAGCTTATCAATATTTTCAACAATATCTTCGGCCGCTCCTTCACCCTGTACTTTGGCCGGAGCAATTATCAATTCAACTAGCGGGTATCTTCTTTCGGCTACGCTCAACAAATCTCTTAATGCCGCAGCTTCGTGCCCGGTTACTATCCCGATTTTTCCCGGGAATTCCGGTACTGCTCTTTTGTGATGTTCGTCAAACAAACCTTCTTCGAATAATTTTCTTTTCAGTCTTTCAAAAGCTGCCTGCAATTCACCTTCCCCGGCGGGTTTCATTGAACGAACTTCAATTTGATAGTTTCCTCTCGGCGGGTAAACAGTGAGTCTTCCTTTAACAATTATTTTCATCCCGTTTTGAGGAGTGAAAAAAACGTAATTATTCATCCCCCGCCACATTACCGCACTTATCTGTGCATTTGCATCTTTTAGTGTAAAATACCAGTGACCGGACGAATGAGCTTTAAAATTAGAGATTTCGCCGATCAAACTAATTTCGGAAAATTCTTCTTCAAGGGTAGATTTTATCTGAACTGTTAATTCGCTTACGGTTAAATAATCTTCAAATATTTTTATTTGGTTTTCATCCACTGAAATCACTTCTCTTCTTTTCTAAAAATCAAACAGAACTGGTGATGCCTGTTGCCTACCCATGCATTGTTTACCCCGAGTGCAATAAGGGGTTTATCGTTCTGCAGCCAGATTTTTTCGTCCTTTAAAACCCAACTGTATTCTCCCCTTTTTGTTAAAGAGGTTGCCGTGTCGTAAGCAAGCGGGTAAAGCCTGCTGTTAAAATAAATATTGTTCGTAATAATTGTTAAATAGCCTAAATTTTTCGTGAGCTTGTAAACTTCATCAAAAATTCTTGCCTGGTTCTCAATGAACTCTTCGTAATTTGAAATGTTCCCGATATCGTCCTTTTCTTCCGAGTATTTAGTATCAAGCCCTTTTTCTTTTCTTTCGCTTTGTCTTATTGAATTTCTTTCCAGTTGGTTCCAGTAAGGAGGAGAAGTTATTGTATAATCTATTTGAAAATCTTTGCCAAGTTTTTTGTGAATTAATTTTTCAGCATTTAACGACGAACCTTTGAATACCGATACTTCATTTTTAAAACCGGCAGATTTAATCCTTTTTTTACAAATGTCAAAATACTTTTTATTTAGTTCAATACCCGCGGCATTTCTTTTAGTGTTCCCGGAAGCTATCAGTGTACTTCCTGTTCCGGCAAACGGGTCAAAGATATACTCGTTTTCTTTTGAGAAAAAAAGTATAAATTCTTCTACAAGTGATTCCGGAAATTTTGCGGGATGCAGAATTTCATCATCTTTTCTTCTCGGCGGCCTGTGTATAAACCATGATTTTGTAAATTTTATCCATTCTTTCCCGGTAAGATCGTTGAGTTTATTGTTTAAACTATACTTACCTCTTTCACCTAAATCAATAAATTTCCGACCAGATTTATTTGCCAAAACTTCTTTGCCATTTACTAAATTCAAAAAAGAAACTTAACGATTTAATGAGTAATAAAGAATTAGAATTTTACAATAAATCCAAGTGTGGGTAGAATTGGAAACATGGTTTGATTTTCTTTTTCCAGGCGCAGGTCTTCGGTAATATAATAATCATATCCAATTACATTAGCCCTGTTGTAGATATTAATTACATCAAGGTAAAATGTCCAGTCCAAATCCCAGTAGTCTGCAGCAGCAGAAAATCTAATATCAAGCCGGTGATAAGGCGGCCTTCGAGAGGCGAACCTGTTGTCTAAACCGCCGAAATCAACATCATAAACAACTTCCAGGCTGTTTGGATTTGAAATTGTAGAACGCGTCATAATCACCGGTGTTTCGGCTTCGTTATCTCCGTCAAGGTCTGCCAATATTATTCTCGGTTTAATACCAACTGCTTTGGTAACCGGGAAACCGGAACCGTATTGAAATCTCATCCCGAAATCAAGCCAGCTATTAATTTTATAATTCATTACAATATTAATGGTATGTCTTTGGTCAAATCTAAAAGGAATATCTCTGCCGTCTTCGTATCTTTCCGCGTAAGCTAAAGAATAAGAAATCCACCCGTTTAAATCCGTCCCGGCAATATTTCTCTTTTCCAAAAAGAATTCAAAGCCGTATGCTTCCCCGTTAGAATTATTAACAGGTATTTGAGTAATACTATCCTGCCGAACTCTTATAGGCAACGACCAGCCCGAGACTAATTTAGGGTTGCCGCCCGGAATCTGCGTCGTATAGTAACCGGTTCCGGTTACAACTTCCTGTACAATTAAGTCGTCAAATTTTTTATAATAGGTCTCAAACTTTACTTTCCAGCGCTCGGTGAAAAGCCTTTCGATACTGAATACATAATGTGTTGCTCTTTCTGCTTCTATCTTTGTTGTATATTCCGGTGCAAAATCAAGGAAAGCCTGCCTGTCTCTGAGCTTTTCATACCCGGGTGATTGGTAATATTTTCCCCATACTCCTCTTACGGTTGTTAAATTATCAATTGCATAAGAAAGCGCAACTCTCGGGGCAAGGGAACCTTTCTCTAAAATGTTGTAATAGTCGTACCGGAGCCCGGGCTGAAGAAACAATTTGCTGCCGATTGCAAAGTTGTTGTTAAAGAAAATTCTGTATCGCGAATAATCACGAATATCCTGCATGTCGTCAAATGTTGCTTTTATATTTGTGTTTGCATCCAGGAATGCACGCAGTTCGGGATCAATTTCGAAGTCAAAATTGATTATTGTGCGCATGAAATCTACACCTGCACCAAACTCAAGAATATTGTTCTTTCCCCAGATGTACGAGAGTTTATCATCAATAGAATATTTCCTGAACTCATAATCGGCATCAAATCCAAAGCCCACCAGGTACGGTGAAAGGGTGTCGGGAGCTATATCTTTAAAATCGTTTCCATTTAAGGAGGGGTCTAAAAATTCGGAATCAAAATCGGAATCACCTGCATTCCTGTACCACGAAACAATGAACTTGTTCAGCAACTCTTTGTTGGGAGTATAGTGCCAGGCAAAGCTTACTAAATCATTTCGCGAATCGTCAACAACCCCAATACTGTCGGGGTTTTCTCTCTCGCTGCTCGAAACTAGGTTTACGGCATCTCTTGAATAAACACCGTTAATTAAAAACTTATGCCCGTTAAAAGGCCCGAAAACAAATTTACCCTGTATATCGTAAAAGTTGGGGAATGCAACATCATCCTCAACTAACCCGGAGTTTTTTACAAACGGCTCAATTATTAAATCATAATAAGTTCTTCTTGAATTGATAAGCCAGCTTCCGGGCACTCCCCCGGGATTTTTTCCTTCCAGCACCAAATTAGCGCTTACTATGCTGGCATTTAAGTTTCCCTTGATATCAACATCTGGGGGGCCTTCGCGGTTTGTAACATCCAGCACAGCCGAAAGCCTGTCGCCGTAATTTGCCGGAAATCCCCCGGTAATTAAATTTATATCCGAAACTGCCTCGGGATTAAACATGCTAATTACACCGTAAAGCCTGTACGGGTTAAATATTTCCACATCATCCATAATAATTAAATTCTGGTCGGGCCCGCTGCCGCGTATAATTAACTGGGATGAAAAATCATTCGGCGCAAGTACACCGGGCAATGCCTGAAGTGATCTGAAAACATCCGTTACCGCACCGGGTAATTCCCTTACATCAATAGGTTTTACATCTATTAAACTTACCCTCGTATCATTTTGGTCTTGAATCCCTTTATCAACAACTTCAACGACATCAATTTCAATTGACTTTAGTTCCATTTCAACATTTAGTTCGAGCGTTCTGTCTTTTTCAATATTAACATCAATGAACTTTGTTTCATAACCAACAGCGCTGAACCGGATTTGACGGCTGCCTGCAGGAATATCATCTATCCTGTAATTACCTTCATCATCAGAGACACCACCCAAAGTACTGCCTATTATAAAAACGTTTACACCGGGTAGTGCTTCATCATCACCTATAATTCTGCCCTTTACGTTTCCTGTCTGCCCTAACAAATAACCGGCAGAAAGCAATAACACTAATAACTTTTTAATCAAAGTATTTCCCATTTTTTGATTTTAACAACTATGACCGTGAATTGATTCCCCTATTAGGACGTATCAATGTTAACTTTATTTAAAAGAGTTTCTGTAAAATTAGATATCTAAACATTTTGTCATTTCTCTCCCGATGTTTTTTATCGGGAGAGAAATCTTTGAAATCTAATTGAAAGATTTCCCGCCAAAAAGATACGCCAAAGGCGCACAGGCGGCGGACAGGCTCACCCAAAAACGGGTTCGAAAAGACAGACTTTTATTTTGCAGAAACTTAATTTATAAAATAAGAGATTTTGTGGTAATTCCGGTTTTTAACCATTTCTAATGCATAATTCGGGTAAATATTATTTGAAGTCCGGTAGGACTTCCATTATCGGGTGTGCCGGGCATGCATTAAAACTAACAGGTGCGTGCTATAAAGCACAAGACCTGAGAGAGCCGAGATGACCGGAATCTCATAGCTAAGGCAAGGGTATCCCAAGCGATTGGGAATCTGCCACGAAAGTGGTGGCTTATGCCAAAGGAAGCCGTATGCAAAACTTTGCTATGACGAACAGAAACCGGATATAAGGCGGGTATTGCCGGGTAATTGACCCCTGAATCAAGACGCCCAATAGTCATCCGGAAGTAATACTTGTAAATCCGGCATAACAAAGAGAAGGTTATAATACTTACCCCGGGAGATCTTTACGTTTTCTCCAAAGCCACGGGTTGAGATAGCCGGCAGAGAATAAAGGGAGATATGCTACCAGGAAACTGATAGAGTAAGAACGAAAAGAAGTCAGCAGAGGACATAGTATTCCGGTAAAAAAAATAAACCGGAAGAAGGTCTGAATTCAATAACAAAGGTAAAAACTTTTAGATGAGTAAAAACAGAAAGCAACAGAAAAACAAGAATCAAATGGAGTTATACGACAGATTTGGAAGAAAACCTGAATCAGCAACAGCCGGGGGAATCGGAAAAGCGCAGATCCCAGGAGTTGAACTGTTATCTCGATTGGAAAGACAGAGAACCTTAAGCACAAGAGTGGTTAGCTTATTGGAAACCGCCTTGGTACGAAGAAACGTATGCCGGGTGGGGGGGGACGGCGGATTTATTATCCGCCTCCTACCCGATTAGGAAAAGTCCCCCCAAAAAAGGAAAACACCGTAGGTGTTTCATTATTCAATACCGGCATTGATTCTTATTTCCCGTGGGAAACAATGTTTCAATAGAAAGACGGAAAACTTTTCCGCCTTTATTAAAACAAGCATATGGCGAACCTATTTCAACAGCATTAATTTCTTTATCGACACATAATCTCCGGCTCTAAGTTTATAAACATATATTCCACTCGCCAAATTGCTCCCGTTAAACTCTACTGTATAAACACCGCTTGGCTGCGTTTGGTTTACCAACGTGGCAACTTCACGCCCAAGCATGTCATAAACGGTTAATTGCACGTGTTGTAGGGTACGAAAATTTTCGTTCCCTACGTTGGGTATAGAATATTGTATTATTGTTGTAGGATTAAACGGATTGGGATAGTTCTGTTCCGACCGTACTCGGTTATTCCATCCAAGGTTACCTCAACTTCACTGCTGAATTCATAAGCCCCGTCAAAATCTATTTGTTTTAGTCTGTATATAAACGTTGTACCGCCGGTTGGGGTATCGGTATAAGAATAACTTTTGGGTGAACTGCTGTTGCCGTTCCCGTTAACAAAACCAATCTTCTGCCACTCTCCATCTTGATACTCGATACTTGATACTTGCCTCTGGATTTCAAACCCGTAATTATTTACTTCCGTTGCTGTTTTCCACCTAAGGGCAACCGTGTTGTCAATAACAGAAGCTGTAAAGGATGTTAGTTCTACCGGAAGAGAATTATCCGCGCCGTCCTACCAGCCTAAAATCGGGTAGCCGTCTCCCCTCCAGTCAACCCGGGTTTCGTCGGCAGTAAAACTAATATGCGCGGGTTCCATAGAATATGTACCCCAATCTCCGCTTGTGTTTGATAGTTCAATTAAATCATCTGTTGTTGCTATCTTATAAGGTTCTTCGGATCCGCCGGAATAGGTGTCGGTTAATAGAAAAAGACTATTAAAAACACATAAGATTATTCCGGCAAGTACCGATTTTTTAATTTTTTGCTTCATATTATATTTATTCTACACATCCGTTATATTCACAAAGCTTGCGTGTTGGTAATTCCCTAAAGAGGGTATTGCATAAGTTATGCTTAACATTTTTAAGATCTCCGGTCACTTCAGTCCCGATATGACAGAAGCTTTTTTTGACATTTCGAACCCGTCTTCTGGGTGAACCTGCCCGGCGTCTTTTTACCGGGAGATCTTTCTTTTCTCCGTGTTTATAAGATTTCTCACCCCGGCGGACCGGGGATTCGAAATGACAGTCCAGGATGTCAGAAACGACACCACAAATGTTACACGACACTAGGTGTTTCATTATTCAATACCGGCATTGATTCTTATTTCCCGTGAAAACAATGTTTCATTACAAAGGCGGAAAACTTTTCCGCCTTTATTAAAACAAGCATATGGCGAACCTATTTCAACAGCATTAATTTCTTTATCGACACATAATCTCCAGCTCTAAGTTTATAAACATATATTCCACTCGCCAAATTGCTCCCGTTAAACTCTACTGTATAAACACCGCTTGGCTGCGTTTGGTTTACCAACGTGGCAACTTCACGCCCAAGCATGTCATAAACGGTTAATTGCACGTGTTGTAGGGAACGAAAATTTTCGTTCCCTACGTTGGGTATAGAATATTGTATTATTGTTGTAGGATTAAACGGATTGGGATAGTTCTGTTCCAGACCGTACTCGGTTATTCCATCCAAGGTTACTTCAACTTCACTGCTGAATTCATAAGCCCCGTCAAAATCTATTTGTTTTAGTCTGTATATAAATGTTGTACCGCCGATTGG
>JASFMY010000155.1:0-13570 GCA_050117315.1 Ignavibacteria bacterium | reverse complement strand
CGTTGATCAATAATATCGATTTTATTCTATCACGCTTTTTCCCATCTTTGATTTTTCTGTGGTAGTGCTTTAACTCTGCCTTTTCTATATTGGTTAACTCGATTTTCATACTAACAAACTTAACCTTCTTCTAACTCTTTAAACAGTCCCAAACTTAATTTTTTTTCGGATCGTGTATATATTCAACTATTATAAAACTCTTAATTAATAGAGGATTTGGATTATGAGAGAAGTAGTTATATAGCCCGGTGAAGACAACCTCTGGGTAGCAGAATGCCCAAGTTTGCCCGGCTGCATTAGCCAGGGAAATACAAAAGAAGATGCAATAAAAAATATCAGGGAAGCGATCAATCTTTATATAGAAACTTTGAAAGATGATGGCTGCGATATTCCGGAAGAAAAGTTTGAGATTTTAGTAGTTGCAGTATGACAAAGCTTCCGAGTATTTCCGGGAAAAATTGTGTGAAAAATCCGTTATGTTAGTTATTTTCTTAAACAACTTTTCTTAATCTAAATTGCTCGCGGTACTGCGCAGGAGTTTGATTGGTGAATTTCTTAAATGCTGAATAAAAAGCAGACTTAGAACTAAAGCCTGCATCATATCCTAAAGCCAAAATACTGTAATTCATTTCTTTATCATTTTCGATTAATCTTTTTACTTCATCAACCCTGTAACTGTTAATAAAATCATAAAAATTCTGATTTCTCTTTTTATTAATCACTTCGGATAAATTATGGTTGGAAATATTTATTGAAGAAGCAAGATCAGATAAACTTAATTTATTGTTTAAATACGGTTTCTCTTTTTTAATAAATTCTTCTAAAGCTTTATTAATCGATTCAGCCCGTTCATTAGTTAGCCCGGATTTTTCATATGATGAGCTTATTTCACCGGGTAATTCTTTCTCTACCAAAACTACTTCCGGCTGACGAAGACTTTTAATTCCCAAAGAATATAGTAGAATAGATATAACAATATAAATAAGAATGCCTCCTTGAAATTCATCCCCATATATATAATTTAACAAATATGAAACCACTACAACAGACCAAACAATAGCAGCACCATAAACAAAATGAAGCAGCCATCTCAGGTTTATTTTATCAATATTGGAAAAATTATTTTTAATTCTACGGTTGTATCTTTTTGCTTCAAGTACTGCAAAAACAACATATGTTACCCCGTGCAAAGGAATCAAATTGCCAATTATTTCAATAATAAGAGGAGTTGGAGAATTAAAATCGACTAGTGAGAGTTTGAATACACTGCTTTCAAAATAGACAAAGAACACACCGTAAATTTGCATTAGTAGAAACGGCAGAAAATGAATAAACAACTTCCGGGGAATTTTCTCTTTGCTTCTGCTAAGCATATAAACATATATAAAAATAGCCGGCCCGTATAAATAAGGCAAAGTTTGGCTTGCCCCTATATATTCCGGGTATTTTAGATATGCCCCGGTCAAATAATAAACGCCGTAAACAAGATCAAAAGCAAAGATAAGCATTAACGCCGCCAAAAATTTGTTGGCAGAACTATTCTCCTTTTTTCTAAATAAGAAAAAGGAAAGCAGAATGCCCTGTGCCGCACCGATTAGAAAAATATAAGCAGCTATATCTCTATATTCCCACACAAATATGCCTATTAAATTTTATAGGAAAATTACAGGGTAAATAATTACACATCAATAGTAAAAATTTTTGATTTAAATTTGTTTGCCAAGTTATCGAAAAAATTTTCCCATTAAGAAATAAAGTTATATATTCATTTCCGACAAATAATAAAGTGTTTTTATGTTTTCCCTTACAGTCAAAAACGATCTAAAAGAACTTAACAACATAGCTGAATTCATAGAAGATTTATCGAATAAATTCTCAATTGAGGACGGGAAAAAATTTGATATAAATCTCTGTATAGATGAAATAGTAACAAACATAATTAAATACTCTTATAAAGATTATAACAACCATGAAATAGGAATAAATATTGCACCGATAAACAATGAATTAATTGCGACTGTTACCGACGATGGCAACGAATTTAATCCGCTTAAGCATAATGTTTATGATATTACGAAAGGTATTTACGATAAGCCGATTGGCGGTCTCGGAATTTATCTTGTTAAACAAAAAGCCGATAAAATTGAATACGTACGTAATAACAACAAAAATATACTGAGGTTAATTTTTAAAATAAAAGATTAACAGGAAAATTTATGGAAATTACGGAAAGCAAAAAAGGTAACTTCTTTATTCTTGCTTTAAAGGGCAGGCTTGATGCCAACAGTATCGATCAATTTGAAAAAAAACTTGTAGAAAAAATTGACGAAGGATATAAAAATATTGCAATCGATTTTGCAGGAGTTGAATATATAAGTAGTTCCGGGCTTAGAGTTTTTGTTATCGGAGCAAAAAAACTTGACCAGTATGGTAAAAAATTAAATTTGTGCAACATACAGGAACACATTCAGGAAGTATTTAATATTACCGGGTTTACCCCGATTTTTAATTTTTATGATGATGTTAAATCCGTAGTGGAGAAGTGAGGATTAATAGGATTGTTACAATTATATCTTTTTGGCGGTCGTACTTTTTTCTTTGTTAAGAATTGTAGTTGTTGATACATTAATCTCCTTTGACAAACGGTAGGCGGTTATCCCTAAAGGTTCAAGAAATTCTTCGCGTAATATTTCACCCGCACCCGGCGTCTTTATCATTTTTGATTCTCCCGTTTTATTTCTCCTTTCAATAATGATAACCTACATCAAATGAACCGGTTTCTGGATACTTGATTCTGGATTCTAGCAGTAGGCATCTTCTAGAATATCACCGGATAAATTGGACAGTTTCAAATTATAGATTTTATCAAACATAAAACCTTGATAGAATGCCATAACATTCAACATTCTAATAGATTTAGAAATTTTTTCCAGTTCGGTTGAACTGCTCTTGTATGGAAATTCACTGTCGTATTTGCCGTCGCTTAAAGTTGGGTAAGCTGTATCCTTTATGTACGACGAGCATGAATAGAATGATAGGAAAGACAAAATTAAAAGAATCGGCTTTTTCATTTGTGCCTCACTAAAAGTGAGAATTAATAATGTAAAGCTAAACATTTTACAGATGATTTGCTTTTATTGTTGGGTAAAAGTAGGGTAGTAACTTATAAAAAAAACTCTTTTAATTTTTCTTTCGTTAACTCTTCCGGAAATCCTTGGAAAGCTTTTTTGCCAAGCTTTATTGAATATACACGATGCGATATTTGCAAAACCTCTTTTACTTTCTGTTCTACAATCAACATGGCTAAATTCAGCTTATTGTTTATTGCTTTAAGATTTTCAAACACCTCATTCAATAAATTAGGCGCTAAACCCAAAGAGGGTTCATCAAGAAGCAGTAATTTCGGCTCCGGTATTAATGCCCTGCCTAGCGCAAGCATTTGCTGTTCCCCGCCGCTTAAAGTTCCGGCCTCCTGTTTTAACCTCTCTTTTAATACCGGGAATAAATTTAATATTAACTCTATTCTTTGATTTAATTTAGTTTTGGGAAAATGAAATCCTCCTATCTCCAGGTTTTCCCTTACAGTTAGTTCATCAAATACGCGGTTGCCCTGCGGAGAAAAAGTCAAACCCATTTGAATATTTTCATGAGTTGAGTTATTCTTTATTGATTTATTATCGAATAAAATATCTCCGTTCCAAATATCAATTATCCCGCAAACAGCTTTTAATATCGTAGACTTCCCTGCACCGTTCGGACCAATAATAGAAACAATCTCACCTTCATTTACAACCATATCAAGATCATAAATAATCTGTTTCTTTCCATAACCGGTATTTAAGTTTTTAATTTGCAGCATTTTGTTCCTAGTTTCTGGTTACTTGGGACTAGGTGCTGGATACTGGTTAAACTTTAAGCTAGAAAGTAACCACCAGTAACTAGTCCCCAGCCAAGCCAAAGGCGGGCAAGCATCCAGATCCCAGTAGCTAGTTCCCAACATCCAGTACCTCATTCCAAATACGCCTCTATTACTTGCGGATCATTCCTTACTTCTTCCGGTGTACCTTCACTTACTTTTTTACCGGCATCCATAAAAATAACCCTGTCGCAAATTTCCATTATAAAATCCATGTCGTGTTCAATCAGAATTACAGACTTTCCTTTTGGAGGAAGCTCTTTTATTATCGATAAAATTTTGGTTCTCATTTCAGGATTTATCCCGGCAATCGGCTCATCGAGCAACAACAGTTGTGAATCGGATGCTAAACAGCAAACAATACTTAACAACTTTTGTTGACCATAGGATAAATTACCAGCCAGATCATTTGCTTTATCTTTTATCCCCGCATAATTCAATAATTCTAATGCCTTCTCTTCATTTGATTTTTCCACTTCCAAACTTCTTTTATTAGCTGCAAAAACATTTATAATATTTTCACCGGGCTGATTCTGAAAAGACAATAACAAATTATCTATAACTGTCATTTGTTTTACCAAACGCAAATCTTGAAAAGTACGTGTTATGCCGTATCCAACTATTTTGTGAGGAGGTTTTCCCGATATCAATTTATTATTAAATATTGCCTTCCCGGCATCCGGCTCAAGAAAACCTGTTAACAAATTAAATAAAGTTGTTTTACCCGCGCCATTTGGACCTATTAAACCTACAATTTCATTTTTATTAATATCACAAAAAAAATTATCGAGAGCGGAAATTCCGTCAAAGTTTTTCGAAAGGGATTCTATTTTTAATAAGCTAGTCATAAGATTTTGCTACCTAGTGCCTAGTTACTGGCAGCTAGGTGCTGGTGTTTCTTAATTCGATTTTCAACATCTTCATTAGGAATTCTTTGTCCGTCATCTAATTGCTTCAAACCGGAATCAACCTGAATTTTGATATAATTTTTCAATTACATCATCAACACTTCATCTTCTGGCATTTCTTCTATTATTTTTATTATTTCTTTTTTTACTGTGTCCATTACTTCATCCTTTCTAATTTCTACAAATGATAATAACAATTTTTTCTTTACATCGTTATATCAATTCAAATATCAAGTCCCCATCATCAAACATCCAGCAACCAGAACCCACTCCCCAGCAACAAGTTCCCAGTATCCAGCAACCAGAACCCAGTAACCAGCCACGCCAAAGGCGGGCAGGCATCCAGCCCCCAGTCTACTTTCTACTAAACACATCCTCTCCAACAAACCCTTTCGGTCTCCATAACATAAATACAATTAAAAGTCCCCCGTAAAGCATCTGTCTAATATTCGCAGCAACAGAATTAGGCAGACCAACAAACCTCAATAATTCCGGTAATGCAACAAGCACAGCAGCACCGACAACAGAGCCCCATAAATTCCCCGCACCGCCTATAATTACAATCGATATAATAAATATTGATTCCATAACGGTAAACGAAGTCGGATCAATGTAAGTTATATAAGTTGCGTAAATAACCCCGGCTATTGAAGCAAGTGCACCGCCGATCATAAATATCTGAACCTTACACGAAGCAACATTTTTACCCGAAGCAGCGGAAAATATTTCATCTTCACGAATTGCTTTTAATACCCTGCCGTATGGTGATTTCACAATTCTATTCGATACCCAAAATGTAAACGACGCTAAAAGAGTTACAAGAATTAAAAATTCAATGTGTGACGAAATTTCCAAACCAAAAATTACCGGCTGTGGTATTCCCGGCAAACCGAGCGGACCGCCGGTAAAATCAACCAAGTTATTAAGCACACTGAATGTAATTATCTGGAAAGCAAAAGTAGCAATTACAAAATAATCATCCTTTATTCTTAACGAAGGAATACCGACAAAAGCGCCAAACGCAGCAGCTCCGATAACAGCTAAAAATAAATTCAATAAAAAAGGAGAATCCAGCCGTAAAGCCATTAACGCAGCAACATAAGCGCCCACTCCGTAAAACGCCGCATGTGCAATTGATAATATTCCGGTATAACCCACCAGCAAATTAAGCGATACCGAGAGTATTGTGTAAATGCCTATTAAGATTAATATGTGAAGTAAATATTCCACTTTACTGGGTGCTAGTCTCTGGTTTCCGGGTTCTGGTTTTGATTGATTGAATAAATTTATTTAACATTTTCCCAAGTTGATTCAATTTATCAAGTAAATCATTAAAAAGACTTTCATCCTTTAAAGAGCCGGTTTCAAAAAGAGTTTCCAAGTGATCTATAGTTTCGTCATTCGAAGCCTGAGAATAAGTTAGATGTTTAATATAATCCATTACATAATTTCTTCGTCCGTATCCCTCTACAATATTCGATCTAACTGATTTACTTGATCGTCTAATTTGACTTCCTTCCTCATACATTTCAAATTTAGGAAGTTTTTCCAAAGTCATTTTGTGAATCTCGATGCTCACTTCTCTTGCCAGTTTCCAAATTTCAAGTTTCCGGTAGCTCACTTTCTAGTTCCTTGTTTTTAGGTGTTAGTTTCTAGGTACTGGTCTCTGAGTTCTAGTAAAAAACTTTTAAAACATTTTTCCAGTTACTAGTACCCAGCACCTATCTTTATATACTTTTGTATACAAAACAAATTTTCAAAAAATCTTCAATTCCCAGTGCCCAGAACCCAGTTCCTAGCTGCCAGCATTCGGCAACCATTTTTTATACACAACCGTATACATATGTATATTTCCATGCACAAAAATTTTTCCGTTTTCAACAAGCTCCCAGTACCTAGAGCCCAGCACCCAGTCACACTTTCGCTTTCTTCACTTTTCGTCCTAAAAATCCCTCCGGCCTAAAAAGCAAAAACACAAGCAGTATTGCAAATGCAATTGCGTCCTGCCATTGTGAACTTATATACCACACACCAAGATTCTGTGCAAGTGCAAGCAAAAGAGCACCAAGCGCAATACCACGGATAGAACCTACCCCGCCGACAATCATAGCAACAACACCCATCATTAAAGCATTCATTCCCATAGTTGGAGTCATATCAACATCCAGCGCAACGAGAATACCGGCTATGCCCGCAAGTGCAGAACCGATTGCAAAAGAAATTAAAATTATCTTATCACTGTTTATACCCGATATATTTGCAAGCTCCTTATCATTAGCCACCGCCCGCATAGCCTTACCCAGCTTACTAGCAGCCAGCCACCAACCAACCAGCAACACCAGCACCAAGGACCCGGCAACTATAACAATCTGCACATCAGTTATCCTAGCACCTAGAACCAAGTGCCCTTCAACCACCGCCCAGCTTCGCACCGACTTCGTATCATCACCAAAAACCATTGATATTAAATTCTGCAGAACAATATAAATACCGAGCGAAGAAAGGAGCAGTATTATCGGTGTTGCCTGTCGTTTACGTAGCGGTTTATAAGCAAACCACTCCATTATGCAGCCGATAGCACACGCCGCAGCAACTGCCAACGGAATTGATATAAACAAAGGCAAGCCGAAAAGTATATGAAAAAGAAAAGTAAAATATGCTCCCGATGTATAAACTACAGCATGGGCAAAGTGGAAAAAACGGGTCACTTCATATATTAAAGAGAAGCTCAAAGCAATGAGCAAGAAAACACTTGAGCTGATTAATATGTTAATAAAAATTTGCACGGTCATTTTGTTTTATCTTTCCAAAACATCCACAGCCCATTTCCTGAATCTCTCCAGCCGTTTCCACATTTCGCCGGCTTTTTTTGCAGTATATAACTCACCAAGATAGGAAACCCTAGTCTTTTCTTCTATAATTCTTTTCAACTGGTTGAGAGCTTTAGTTTTGTCTTCACTATCAGGAATAATTTTCTCGAGCAGATTTATTGCATCGTCGTGATCATCTGCAGTACTTCTAACCCCGCCGAGTTTAATACATAAAGTATCGGTAAATGCGATTGCAGAGTGAACTATCAACACACCCGCGGCTGTCCAATATTCCAGCTCAATTGAATCTTTAGCCGCTTTATAAAAATGCCCGGCAGTATCTAAATATTTTTTATACTGAACACGCGGAACCGGTTTTTGTCCCTTTCGTTTAGTCATTTAACAAACCTTTTGGACTTTTCCCGGTAATTAATATTCCTTCATCCGTTATACTTCTTATCAGCCTGGATTTGCTTTTTTTTATGAATTGCTGTTTCATAAAAAATATAGGAGCCAGTTTAATCCCGAATTTTTTATATAACATTTGTGATTTTTTATTTAACGCATCTCTCACAAATGTTTGATCTGTTTGGTTGTCGACTATACAGCAAATATCAAGATCCGATAAGGCGGTTTCTTCTTTCCTGGCTGTGCTGCCGAATATAACCGCGCTATAGACTCTTTTCTTAAGAATTGATTCCAGCTCTTTAAATATTTCGTCTCTGAACTTGTACTCTGTCTGGTAAACTTTAAGAATTGCTTCCCGTACTAAATAATGTTCGCGGTTTAAGGTAAAGATATGATCTCTGCCGCCGATCTGCCGGTTTACTATACCTAGATTTTCCAGCAATGTTAATGCTTTAAATGCGGAACGGGGATTCATACCGGAAACCCGTGCTACTTCATTACCCGTAAAACCGGTATTGGTATCTATTAAAGCACGCATTACGGCGACATTGGATCTTGTTCTGAATACCTCGTCAAATGTTCTGTGTATTAACATAATGTTTATATACTTTTGTATACAAATATATACTATTGTATATAAAGCTCAAAGCACTTTTTAAGACGAAC
The DNA here is from genome assembly GCA_050117315.1 of Ignavibacteria bacterium. Lineage (GTDB taxonomy): Bacteria > Bacteroidota > Ignavibacteria > Ignavibacteriales > Melioribacteraceae > JANQIV01. Next base: position 4,862 of record JASFMY010000155.1, on the reverse strand, counting down.
AAGCAACTAGTTGCTAGATACTCGATTCTGGATTCTAGCAGTAAGATACCAGCATCCTGCATCCAGTATCTAGAATCCAGTACCCAGCCACAATATTATTACGCGCTTATTTTTAATGGTGTTATTTTTTCAAGATCAGAACGTAGTTTTTCACGCTGGTTTCTCAAATCAATATCATTCTGTAAGTTAAGCCAGAAGCGTTCCGAATTACCGAAAAAGCGGGATAATCTCAGTGCAGTATCAACGGTAATTTTCCGTTTACCGTTTAATATATTAAGAATTGTAGTTGTTGATACATTAATCTCCTTTGACAAACGGTAGGCTGTTATCCCTAAAGGTTCGAGAAATTCTTCGCGTAATATTTCACCCGCACCCGGTGTCTTTATCATTTTTGATTCTCCCATTTTATTTCTCCTTTCATTAATGATAATCTTCAATACCTACATCATACGCATTACCGTTCTTAAATTTGAAACATATTCTCCACTGTTGGTTAATTCTTATTGAGCATTCACCTTTCCTATTCCCTTTTAAATGTTCAAAATGATTGGAATAAGGAATGATTAAATCATTTTCATTTTCGGCACTGTTTAACAGTATCAATTTCTTTAATGCCCGGTATTGTATTTCCCGGGGTAATTTTTTAGAATATTCTTGGTTATATATCTTTTCCGCTTCATTATCTTTGAACGATTTAATCATGACTAAAATTATTCATTCCAACTATATATGTCAAGCGTATATATCCGGTTACTACTTTCTAGATGCTCGATCCTGGATTCTAGCAGTAAGATACCAGCATCCTGTTTTTTAGTCATTACATTTATGATTGCACGAAGTGCATTATTAGCCTCTTCTGCATTTCTAAACACTTTTGCAACATCTTCATCTATGGGGTAAAGAACTACTTCCTCTTTAACTACATCTGCAAAACGGTTCGGCTTGGCTTTTGAATAATCAAGATCATATTCGTTTTTCATATCAATTTTCTTTTTTAATTACAGCTAAGCTACCAATAGAAAGCAACATTAATTTATTACCAGCACCTAGCTGCCAGAACCCAGCCACCAGCATCCAGTAACAAGTATCCAGTAACCAGAATCAAGTATTATCATAAATTGAATCTTTGTCATTATAACCCGCTAAAATGTTTATATCCTTTCAGAGATTCTATCTTTGTGCATTCATATAAGTTATTATATCCGGGCAGTTCATTAAAAATAAATTTCTCTATAGGGATTCTTTGTTTAGAAGGTATGCGGGCAAGCTCTTTTAAGAATTGTTTCCCGTATTTTACTATCACTTTTCTTTCGGCAGTTTTTTATAAAATTCTTCTGCTTCTTTGATATAAAGGCTCTCGCTGTTATCTTCTTTTATCAATTGTACAAGGGCATAATTTTCCAGTACATCTTCAATCTTTTTAAATGTATCTATATCAATCTGAACAGCTATCCTGTTATTGTTTTCGTCTGTAATATATTTTTTCTTTATCGCTTCCATTTCCTGTTATTTTATTTTGATTAAAATTAAGCATTCAGCACCCCTTAATCAATAGTAACCAGTATCTAGATACACGATTCTGGATTCTAGTTGTAGGATACCACTATCCAGTATCAAGAAACAAGGAACCAGTATCCAGTACCTAGATACTCGATTCTGGATACTAGCAGTAAGATACCAGCATCCTGCATCCAGTATCTAGTTACCAGCATCCCGTTTTTTAGGCATTGCATTTATGATTGCACGAAGTGCATTATTAACCTCGTCTGCATTCTGGAAAACTTTTGCAACATCTTCATCTATAGGATAAAGAACTACTTTTTCTTTAACAATATCTGCAAAACGGTTCGGTTTGGCTTTTGAATAATTGAGATCGTATTCTGCTCTCATTTCTTCTTGTATTTTGTAAAAGTTCCATTCTTAACTGTCATAAACTCTACAGGTTTATTAACCCAGTTTCCTTCCTTAAATTCGGTTAGACCTGTAACTCCTATAAATTTAACTTCATTAAAGTGTTGTTTAATCTCCTTGCCAGAGAATTTTCCATTTTTAAATGCTTCAGCAACTAATTTAACCCCATCATAAAATGTAGCAGCGTATATTTCTGGATTTCTACTATACTTCTCAAAATACAATTTAATGAATTCTTCAGACATTTTACTTGAAGTATCAAAAAAGGGATAAGTATAAATAGCACCTTCAGCACTTTGTTCAGCAATATTGATTATATCCGGCCCAGGGAAAGATGCATAACTTAACCACTGAGTTTTAAATCCTATTTCATAAGCCTGCTTTAAAATTTGTGCTGATTCTTTCACTAGAGAGATTAAATAAGTTGCTTGAGCTTTTGTACTTTTAATTCTAGCTAAAGCTGATTTAAAGTCGGTTGCACCTTGCTCATGAACCTCACTTGTTAATATTTCACCTCCCAAATTTTTAAATTCTTCAATGAAAACTTCTCTAGTATTTATTCCAGTTTCTGTATTAATTACATATGTCGCAACTTTATCAATCACTAACGAATCAATTAAAAATTTAGCCATATTTTTAGCTTCTACATTTGCGTCTATAATTATGCTAAAAACATACGAGCCTCCCTCCCTAATTTTTGGACTCTGGGCTCCACAGTTTAGTAGTAATGTTTTTGTTTGGTTTGCTAAGGGTGAACAAGCAACAACAACTGGACTAAATTCTGTTAAGGCAATAGGTACTTCCTTTTGTATTAAACTTCTAAATGCTGAAATACCATCTTTAGCATTTGACTGGTTGTCTTCCAAAACTATTTCAATTTTTTTTCCATTGATACCACCATTCTGATTTATCTCATCAGTCGCCAACTGCATTCCTTCATACGCAAATTGACCATATAAAGCACCTGATCCTGTCATGGGCAATAACGCACCGACTTTGAAGGCAACTTCTTTTTCTGTTGTACAAGAATGTAATGATAAAGTCAAAAAGACAATAACGTAAATTGCATAAAACTTAAGCTTCATTTTAAACTCCAAATTTATTTTACGATTGTGGCCAAGGGTGAATTATTTTACCTTCTTTAAAAACAAAAACAGGTCCATCAGATGAAACACATATTGATAAAACATTAAATGCGTCTTCAAACTCATTTCCTGTTAACATTTTTTTAATATCTCCAAAAGTAATTGCCCAAGAAGATAAATGTCTACTTCCCCACTCAAAACGTTTATGTAAAGGATTATCAATACTTTCTGGCTTGTCTTTGAATTCTTTAAGAAGATAATCTTCTACTGTCATACCATTTGCTACTTTGTATTTAGAGGGATTTAATGTTGGTAATTGCCATCTCCCAGTAATTCGAGATGTTTTGTAGTCAATTATAGTTGCTCCATCCTGTGTTGCTAATTCATAAAGTTGTTTTATATCTATCTTATCAAGAGATTTACCTTCAACTAGATCGAATACTTCTGTCATATGTCTAACCCTTTCACTATCTATGAATTTCATGGAATCACATATAATGAACATTCCTCCTTTATTTGGATTTTCCGAGATCGCTTTTACAACTTCAATCAATTTATCAACATTTTTTATATTTTTCATTTCATTTTTACAATGAACACTAATTGTTTGGGACAAATCACTAAAGTATTTATTGAATTTCGAAGTATTGTATTCCTCCCACTCATTACTAAATTGTCTAGTTCTAGCAACTATTTTACCATTATTATATAAAGCGGTTATACCTTCCTTAAATGTAGCTACTATGTATATCTCTTCTCCATATGATGAATTACATAAGAGATTTTGTCTTTGATCAAGATATTGTTCTGTAGAGATTGGATGTTTATCTAAATCGACAATATGGGTAAAGGACAATTCACCACTGGGAAAAGGAGCAAAAAGTGCGATATTATCTCTTTGAAGAAAAGCAAAATTACCGTTTATTATTGCTTTAGCTGTATTGAAACTTTTTAATAAATCTAAATGATGCATTATACTTTCACCGAGAGAATGGATCGATTTGAATCTTTTACCAATTGAATCAACTTGTGCCAAAATAAATGTAAATTGCAAATTGGATCCTTCATGTTTTTTATTTTTAAGCTTACTTCCAAGAATACACAACTCTGCAAGCAAATTTTTTAGATTTTTGATATCCTTTTCAGGATGATTTTCATCTTTGCGACCAAAAATAGAATCTAAAATTTTTGAAATTTGGTCTCTTAACTCAGTATCTTCTAGGGATCTTTTCGCAATTTCTTTTGATAATTTATTATCCAAATGACTTTTAAGAGCTTCCGTTTTTTGAAAAATTGGTCTAAAGATATTTTTACCAAAATCGAATAAATTTTCATTTATTGAAAATTCATCCTTGGACATAACAGTTAAACTAGCATTTTCGATTCGATCAATTCTTTCTTCGAAAAAAGGAATGGAATAAAAAAACTTTGATTTTGTTAGACGACAATATAGTAACATTGCTTGAAAGGAAGGAACAATTTGACTTAAAAATATTTGAAATTCCTTTTCCTCTATCTCTTGATTATCAGGGAAAAAAACTGTGATCAATTTGTTAATATTATTTTTTTTTCTAACTATCTCGTCAATTACTACAAACTGTCTGGCTTCTAATATTTCTTGAAGCCCATTTAATCTCTCAATATTAATATGTTTATCAAAATTATCGTCCAGTTCTTGTAAAGTAATTTTATCAGAAATATTATTTAAAATTATCTCTAAATAATTTTCAAATAATTTATTTGTTGAACGAAACCGCCAAAGCGGCAGCACCGTGTTCATTGAAATATTGAGTGAGTATTTTTTATATTCTCTCATCACCACAAAAATTAAGGAGTAAGAAATGGGAGAATTAAGAGAAAAAATGC
>JASFMY010000154.1:0-13592 GCA_050117315.1 Ignavibacteria bacterium | reverse complement strand
AATTCTTGCAATACCGATTTCAATAGCCCTGCTGGTGCGTGCTGATGAACCGGTTGTTTCAAAATCAAATACGCAGAATTCTCCTTCATCAACAGGGATTGAAGTCAAATCGTAATTTTCCATAAATACAATTTATTAAAAGAATAATTCAGAAAGAAAGGGAGTATAAAAAAAGCCGGAAACTATTAATCCGGCTTTGCACTTGTTTAACAACAAAAAAAATTGCTTTAATTATAATTTACCGCTGTCAATTACCGTATTTAGTTCCGGTACTCCAAGGTAATGCGGATAAGAATAAACATGCTGATAACCGGCTTGTGCCATATACGAATCTTTCGAAGTATCAATAGACCAGTCAAAAGGATATGACGTTTCAACCTGTTCGTAACCTTTTACTGTTAATTCAACAATATCAAGAACAACCTTTAGCGAATCCGGCATCTCAATTCCTGCCGATGAATATAAAGTAGGAAGTTCCTTTAAATCGCTTGTCTGCCAAGCATGAGGTACTATATCCTGGTTGCAATGAATCCTTTGGCAATCGTCACCTAATTGTTTATTAAAGAAATCTTTAAAATCTCCATCACCGGCAGTTGCACCGGCAAAAGGAATAGTTGAAACTTGAGCATTCCCGGCAGGGTCCCAATCACCATTAATATTCTGTGATTGTTTAAACCAAAGAGCCAGTGTTGGAGCAAGTGCGCCGCCGAGACTGTGCCCGGTAAAAGTAATGTTTACTTTTTTTGCAGCAATATTTTTGAGGAACGTAGTTATATCAATATTATAACCGGGAAGTTTGTCGCTTAACGGAATCATTTTATGCAGGAGTGCATCTATGCCGTTATCTGTTGCTTTTGAAATTTTTGGTGTACCTTCATAACTAACTCCTGACGGAATTTTCCAATCTACTTTTTCCCAAACTTTGAAATCTTCCTTAATCCAATCCATCATGGCCAATCCGTTAGTTCCTCTTACGGCAACAATGTAATTTTCAGGCTTTGAAATTTGTTGAGCTACGAACATCATGTTGTCCTGTAGAATTGCTAATTCAAAGGTGTAAATTGTGGGGCCCCATACAACCTTCCAGTCAGGACTGCCGTTGTTGTCTATTTGTGGAATCTTCGGCATTGTATCGTTGATGATTCCGTAAATTTTTTCTTCAACTTCTTTCGGGTCTAATTTTGCAATTATTTTTTCGCCCGAATAAGTTAAGTAAGCCATACTTACACATTCTTTTTGCTTTTGTGTAGGGGAAAATTTTAATTTGTTCATATTAACCTCGCATATATGAAATGATTAAGAAAATAGTTATAGTGGATTCTTGATTTAATTTTTTTGGGACTATTTGGTGGAATTGTAAATCAAGTACGTTATTATAAGATACTTAGTTGGATTTAAGTAATCAATAGTTAATGTTGGCCAATTGAAATTTAACGAATTAATGAACCGGATTGTTTCAGAAAAATGTAAAAAAGTATGGTAAAATTGACGGAAAATCTAGAAAATAATTACATAAACTCACTTTCACATTATCAATTTGAAGATCAATTTGATATATTTGCATTCTAATATTACGAGATATTATGACAGTTAATGTTTTATTTATTGGAGATATTGTTGGTAAACCCGGGTTAGATATAACACAAATGTGGCTCCCGGGGTTAATTAAAAAATATAAAGCCGACCTGGTAATTGCCAACGGTGAAAATGCGTCCGACGGTAAAGGGTGCACCGAAAAAGAAGGACAAATTTTGTTTGAGCTTGGTGTCCACGTCATAACAGGCGGCAATCATACCTGGGATAAACATCAATCCCAGGACTATCTGAAAAGTGAAAAACGTGCTCTGAGGCCTTTGAATTATCCTAAAGGAACTTACGGTAACGGTTATTATATTGTCGAAACAAGAAAAGGAAAAGTAGCCGTAGTTAATTTACAGGGCAGAGCTTTTATGCAGACTATCGACTGTCCTTTCAGAACTGGCGAATGGGTAATTAATAAATTAAAACAGGAAACCAAAGTTATAGTTGTTGATTTTCATGCGGAAGCAACGGCAGAAAAATTAGCATTCGCAAATATGTTTGACGGACAGATAAGTGCTTTTATAGGGACACATACACACATACAAACTGCTGATGAAAGAATATTCCCCAAAGGAACAGGATACATAACCGACTCCGGTATGACAGGCCCTTATGATTCTGTAATTGGAATGAAGACTGAAGCTGCTATAAACAGGTTTCTTTATCAAACCCCGCAGAAATATCAGGCCGCAAAAGACCAGGTTCATTTATGCGGAATCTTTCTCAAGGTTGACTCGGAAACCGGCAGCACTATTGAAATAGAACGTATCATTATTCCTGAATTTATGAAAAAATCCTCCGACTAAAATGTTAAACTTTTCCTTACCCAGGTTAGATAAAGACAAAAAACTGAAAAAATTACTGTTAAAATATTGCAGGCTTTCTTCCGGTGAAATATGGGTTGACCCGGAAAACAAACATGTTGTTGGTTGCCTTGACGCCGCTGATGAAAAAGATATCAACAAAATATTCGGCAGGAAGAAAGCACAACTGGCAATTCAGGATCCGCCTTATAACTTTGTTGCTTTTAACAAAACCGCTGTTGATAAATTTATTGAGTGGAGCAAAATCTGGATTAATCTGACGGATAAAATTCTATCAAAAGATTCTTCGCTTTACGTTTGGCTCGGAGCAGATAATAAAAATAATTTTGAGCCTTTTGCCGAATTTATAATTATGATGAGAGATTCCGGGTTTGATTCGAAAAATTTTATTACAATGAGAAACCAGCGCGGGTTCGGAACGCAGGTGAACTGGATGGCCATCCGCCAGGAATTATTATTCTACACTAAAGGGCAACCAGTATTTAATACGGAAGCTGTTTATACGGATATCCCTAAAATATTAAAAGGATATTACAAAGAAGTAAACGGTGCAGTCACTGAAAATATTGAAAGAAGCAAATCTGCTTTTATAAGAGCAGGAAATGTTTGGGTAGATATTCAGCAGGTCTTTCACCTGATGGAAGAAAATGTTAACGGTTGCTATGCGCAGAAACCCCTTAAAGCTATTGAAAGGATTGTTGGAACATCAAGCAGAAGAAATGGCAGGGTAGTTGACTTGTTCTCTCATTCCGGTACCACTTTAATTGCTTGTGAAAAATTAAAAAGAAAATGTATCACTGTTGATATAGACCCTATTTATTGTGAAATTACTATTAGAAGATTAGAAAATTTTAGGAACAACGGCAAAACAGGGTGGCAGAACTCTAACCCGTTTGAAAAAGAGATTTTAACAGATAAGAAAATTAAAAGCTATTTGAAGAGAAACTATAATATAATTTACAAGGAAAATAAGTGAGAGTGATTAAGAGTAAGATTATGATTAAGAAGTTTTTGAATTGATAACATTCCTATTCTTACTCTTAATCATAATCTTAATCTTCTTACTCCTAATCCCATAAATAAAAAAAGAGAATAACTGAATTATGACAATCATTGACGGAAAAAAAGTTGCACAGGAAATCAGAGAAGAACTGAAAACAAAAATTGACGCACTAAAAAGCAATAATAAAAAAGTACCGGGCTTGGTAGCGGTTCTCGTCGGTACTAATCCTGCCTCACAAGTCTATGTAAACATGAAAAAGAAAAAGTGCGACGAAATTGGAATGTATTCCAAAGTTGACCTGTACGACTCAAGCATCACTGAAAAAGAATTGTTGAATGTGGTTGAAAAGTATAATAACGATCCTGACTTTCACGGCATACTTGTTCAACTTCCTTTACCGGAACATATCGACGAAGATAAAATAATCGATGCAATTGATCCGGCTAAAGATGTGGACGGTTTTCACCCGGTTAATGTGGGTAAAATGCTAATCGGGAAAGAAGCTTTTTATCCTGCTACACCTTCGGGTATATTAGAATTATTAAAAGCATACAACATTGAAACCAAAGGCAAGCATGTTGTAGTAATCGGCAGAAGCAATATTGTCGGTAAACCGGTTGCGGGTATGCTCGTTCAAAAACAGGAAGGTGCAAACGCTATTGTTACTATTTGTCACTCTGCCGCAAAAGATATTACATATTACACAAAACAGGCGGATATCATTATTGCGGCAATGGGAAGACCGGAATTCGTAAAAGAAGATATGGTTAAGGACGGGGTTGTTGTTATTGACGTGGGCACAAACAGGGTAGATGATCCGACAGCAAAAAAAGGATACCGGATCGTGGGCGATGTTGATTTTGAAAACGTTTCGAAGAAAGCTTCTTTTATTACTCCTGTGCCCTTCGGTGTAGGCCCTATGACTATTGCAATGCTGCTCAAAAATACTTATAAAGCATTTCAATTAATTGAAAACAAAAATTAAAAATGAATAGAGCCGAGATCGATAAAATAGTCCACGAAGTGTTTACTGAAAAAGCACTTCACGACTTGTATTGTAAAAACAATACTTGCGCAGGCTGGGAAAGAAACGTAATAGATCAGCCCATGGCCGTTAAAAATATAATTGATAACGGTGCAGATAGAATTGCAGCGGGTATAGGAGTCGGCGAACAACTTCCGGATATGAATGTTGCAAAATATATTGACCATACTTTATTGAAACCGGACGTTACGCCGGAGCAAATTAAAAAGCTTTGTAATGAAGCAATTGAGTATTTATTTGCTTCTGTATGTGTAAATCCATGTTACGTAAAATTATGTTGTGATCTGTTAAAAAATTCACCCGTAAAAGTTTGTACAGTTATAGGCTTCCCGCTTGGAGCCGTTACAACCGAAGTGAAAAGATTGGAAGCCGAGCAGGCATTGGAAAACGGTGCACAGGAAATTGATATGGTAATAAATATAGGCATGCTGAAGCAGGGAGAATATGATTACGTCTTTAACGATATAAACAAAGTTGCTCTTGCAGCTAAAAAGAAAAGAGCAATTTGTAAAGTGATAATTGAAACATGTTTATTAAGTGATGAAGAAAAAATTAAAGCGTGTGTAATCAGTAAAAAGGCAAAAGCCGACTTTGTTAAAACTTCCACCGGGTTCAGTAGCGGCGGGGCTACTGCAGGGGACGTTGCTTTAATGAAATATGTTGTAGGAAGCACGGTTGGAGTTAAAGCCTCCGGTGGTGTACGGTCTTATGAAGATGCAATGACAATGATTGAAAGTGGTGCGGATAGAATAGGTGCAAGTGCAAGCGTAAAAATTGTTTCAGGTGAAAAAGCGGAAAGTTCTTACTAATGGTTATTGATCTAATTGTTACAAATACAGGCGACGGATACACAGCCGAAGTACCTTCCCTAAAAGGCTGCGAAAGCTGGGCGCATAACGAAGACGAAGTGATAGGAAAGGTTTTGGAACTTGTAAGATTTTACACCCAGCTTGACGACGACAAAGAAATAAAAGTAGACAGGGCAAGAAAGTCGAAAAACCGTGTAGTTTACAAACTTGTTTTTAATAAATAGAAAAATTATTAATAGTCACTCTGAAACGGAGAACGGATTGTCTTGTCATATTGAATCTCATTTATGGGATGAGATACCTTAGGAATTCGGATTTCTCACCCCGGCTATCCACAACGGCGGATCGGGGATTCGAAATAACAGCATTTGACTTTAATAGAATAAATGAGCAGTGAAAAAATTTGTAACTGAAAAAAGATTAGAAAAAATTACAAGAGTTCTTAAAGCCCGCCAGCATTCGCTCAGAGTTGTATTGGAAAATATTCACGATCCGCACAACGTTAGTGCTATTTTCAGAAGCTGTGATGCTGTAGGCGTACCCAAAGTGAGCTTGCTTTATAATAATGAAGAATTTCCCAAAGTGAGCAAAGTTACTTCCGCTTCGGCTTACAAGTGGGTAGAAAAAGAACGTTTTAAAACTATAGAAGAATGTTACGGTTCCCTGAGAAAAGAAGGATTTAAAATTTATGCAAGCCTTCTTTCTGAAGATGCAAAGGATTTGTACGAACTGGATTTAACCGGAAAGGTCGCTCTTGTTTTGGGTAACGAACACAGGGGAGTATCAAAGGAGGCTGCAGAAAAAGCAGATGAAAGATTTTATATACCGATGTACGGCATGATACAAAGTTTAAATGTATCCGTTGCAACAGCTGTAACTTTATACGAAGTGCAACGGCAGAGAATGTTGAAAGGAATGTATAAACAGTCCGAACTACCGGAAGAACAAATAGAAAATTTAATTGACGAATGGTGTGATAAATGATCCAGAGTTTTAACAAAATCGAAAAAGTAAAAGGCGAACTAATTCTCCCGGGCGACAAGTCGGTTTCGCATAGGGCTGTTATGTTTTCTTCGCTCGCGAAAGGTAAGTCCGTAATTTATAACCTGCTCGAGTCCGAAGACATTTATGCAACAATAAACGCATTCAGGTGCATGGGATGTGAAATAGAAAAGAGGCGAGATCATTTTGTTGTAGTAGGCAGTGGGTTCAAAAATCTAACCAAGCCGTTCAGACCTTTAGATATGGGGAATTCAGGTACAACAACAAGATTGATTTCCGGGATTTTGGCCGCTCAGAATTTTGAAACAAAACTCATCGGCGATGAATCCCTTTCCAAACGCCCGATGCGAAGAATTGCCGATCCCCTTAATTTAATGGGGGCTAGTATTGAAACTTCCGATACCGGGACATTGCCGGTCATTATTAGACCTACTCGCGAATTGAAAGCAATAGAATACAAACTGCCTGTTGCGAGCGCGCAAATAAAAAGCGCTGTTTTGCTTACCGGGCTTCATCTTGAAGATAAAACAACCGTTATTGAAACATTGCCTTCACGAAGTCATACGGAAAATATGCTCGATCTTAAAGTTGAAGAGACTGCTGACGGAAGAAAAATTTATGTGTCAAAAGATGATTACCCCGGACTACAGGAATATTCTGTGCCTTCGGATATTTCAACCGCTGCATTTTTTATTGTGCATACGTTGCTTACAAAAAATTCCGAAGTAAAAATTAAAAATGTTTTACTCAATGAAACCCGCACGGGTCTGCTGACGGTATTAAGAGAAATGGGCGGTGATATTGAAATCGACAACCCGGTTAAAATAAATAATGAACTGCGTTCCGATATTATTGTATGCAGCAGTAAATTAAAAAATATAGAGATTAAAAAAGAAATTATTCCAAACATAATTGACGAAATACCAATCCTTACAATAGCCGGACTTTTTGCCGAAGGTGATTTTATAATTAATAATGCAAAAGAACTCCGCGCAAAAGAGTCTGATAGAATTGCATCAGTCTGCACAAATCTAAAACTACTCGGACTTGATATTGAAGAATACGATGACGGCTACAAAGTTTCCGGCAGCGTTAACAATACAAAAGTAACATTTGAGAGCTACCACGACCACCGCATTGCAATGGCTTTTTCGATACTTTCTTTACTTTTAGAACAGGGCGGAAACGTTGACGGTTTTGAGACTGTGAATATATCTAATCCGAATTTTTTGGAGCAGGTGAAGTCTATTACTATATAGTTGTAAAACCCAGGGTTGCAGTTTGCTGAAAAGTTATTGCAGCTTGATGATTATTACTTAAGTTAAAATTGCAATAAAGTTAGTCTATGGGAACCCTCCCCTTACCAAGGCAATGTTGTCAACCTAAGACATTTAATCATTAAGATGGTGACCTTACAATTAGTCACCTTCAAATTCTTACCTCCCTATTGCCAACAAATATTTTAACTCCTATTCTCTTATAGCTGCTCCAGTAAAGTAAATGTCCAGTTATTTATGTTACTTCCCAAATAACCCTTTTCTTTTCGCTTTTTAATTCTATTTTTTCTCTTTCGTAACTCTGGAATCTTTTGGGTTCTTCAAATAGAAAATTAATAATTAAAGTAGTATGAATTTAGTTTTCCAGTTTTGTAAGCCATTCGTTAAAATGGCTGCACTTACTTCTTAAATCATCTATATTAGCTTGCGATAAAATTAATTGGCTATGTAAAACTTTTTGATAGTTCTTAAAAATATTTCTTAATCTTTTAGAAGGAGCAGTATCTGGGTTTTCGTTTATTTCTTCAGGAGAATTGAAGCTATTGTTTATTGCTTGTACCTGTGAAATTTGACTTTTCTTATTTATGAAAGCTGTAGATATTTTGTCTTCACTTGCAAATACAAGAGCTTCAAATTCATGAAGTTGTAGATGGGCTACAAATTTTGGATTATCGATATCATTCTTAAATTGTTCTTCCATAAATTCAACCCGTTGAAAACATGTGCCGGCTGGTCGGATTTGATACCCCGGAAAGTCATCAGGAAGCGCATAATAGTCAATCATTGTTGTTACAATCTGTGAGGAAGTATCTCGAAGTAGAGGTAATAAATCCCTCTTAACCTGGCCATATGAATTTATCCCTCCCTTATGGTGGGTACCTCTAATTACTCTTTTTGTTTTTACAATAGTTGGTGTTAGATAAATCTCTTTTGAAGATAAGTAAGGATTTAGTACATTTTTAACAAAACCTTCTTCTGTTTGCCCTTCGACAAGTACTAGCACTTTTTTAGGCATTTAGGGTCTTCCTCCAAGAACATTTTTTTCCCAAAGTTCACCTATGGCATAATTATCTAACCATTCTTCCAATGTTGATTTATCAACTCTCCTAAATATTGATTCGCCATTGTTTCTATCCACAACTATAATATCTTCCGGCTCAAAATGATTAAGTAGTGTTACTGATTGAGTTGAACAAATAATTTGATATCCTTCTGTTGCAATAGATTCAATTAATGAAGCAAGTAACTGAATTGCACTTGGATGAAGCCCTAATTCCGGTTCATCAATTATTATAGTATGGGGAAGATTTGGTTGTAATAAAAGAGTTATCAAACAAATCATTCTAAGCGTACCGTCGGACAAATAACTCGAATTAAAGTATTCATCCGAACCAACATGTTTCCATTCCAGCCTTATCCTTTCTTCGTTCAATGCCAGCGGTTCTAATTGAAACTTTTCAAAGAATGAAGCAATCAGCTTTATTGTTTGTTCAATTCTATTAAAATGTTCTTCATGTTTTTTTTGTAACAAGTATAAAAACGCCGCTAGGTTTGAAGCATCCCTTCTTAAAACCCTGTTATCATTTATATCGCCTTCTTGTTTTACTTTTGCCGTAACACTTGTATCATGAAAATGGTATACTCTCCAATTAAGCATTGCATCTAATATATGGTTTGCAACTTTTTTCCTACCACTTTTTTTTGCAACCTTAACTAATTCAGTTTCAGAATTACTAAATGATAGATCAGTTTTCCAAGGACTTGGAAATTGTGATCTTTTGTGATAACTAATTATTTCTTTGCTAAAGATAAAATTATTGTTCGTTGAAGGAAGAAGTTCAAATTCGTAACCATTTGGTCCAAATGTAAAAGAACCTGAAAATGAATCCGAATGCTTTCTTCCAAAGAATAAAAAGTTATCCGCACCTCCGTTTTGGGCAACATAGCTTTGTAAATTTTCCGATACCATATTGTTAAGCAAATTAAAAAACTGTATAAAATTCGATTTGCCGGCACCGTTAGCACCTATTAGAATATTTATGTTATTTAGCTCCAGAGCCTGTTCTTTAATGGATTTAAAATTCTTTATTTTGATTTGAGTCAGTTTCATACTTACAATATAATTTGTTACTCAAAGATAACCTTTTACATAAAGTTTTTCATTCAATAATCTATATCGTTTGTTTATAATAAAATATTTATAACTCCACAACCCTCAAATTTTCAATACACCTGTCATCAAAATTTTTACAGTTATTCTGTTATAGCTCCCAGCAGTAAAGGGAAGTGATACTGTATCTTTATATGCTTCAATTAATTCTTCGTCAATTTCTGTTTTTGGCAAGTTTTGACCATCCTTCTTTTCCGTCAGCCATAGGGGAGAATACCTGTCTTGGGTATAAAGTTCTTCCGCCGTAATCTGGATCAAGCATCCACATTGCACTGTTTTTCTTCCCGCCAGATTCTAAGTTGCCCGTTTTTGTGTTGAAATAATCGAAGCCGTGAACCTCAACTATATAGGTGTATGAATAAGTTTTTTCCTTTTCTTCTTTATCTGTTTCCGGTGTAACCAGACCACCTAGCGAGTTGTTTGTTCTTGCTTTGTCCTTGTGATCGTATTGTTCAATAGGTTTTTTGTTCGGAGCTTTCTTAGACTTGCGAGATTTAGCCATGTTTCCTCAATAAGATATCAAATAAGATGTGATTATTCATTTCTAAAATAACATAATTCGCTCTAATAATAAAGAATTAAGAGTTTAGATTTGAGATGTTAGATTCAAGATTTGAGACAAGAGATAAAGTTCAGGTTTTGTTCCTAACGCAGTACTGCTGCACCGGAATATTTGCCTCAAATAATGATTCATACCGTACAATTAGTATGCAATTGCAAATGTTACGGCAATGCCCTGTAGTGCAGTTTGTTAACAATCTGCACTACAGTTAAAAGCGTATTACGGATATGATAGGGTTCCTATTGTGGGTGTGCCGGGCATGTATAAAAACTAACGGGTGAGTATGAAAAGCACAAGACCCGAGAGAGCCGAGATGACCGGAATCACATAGCTAAGGCAAGGGTGTCCATCGTGAGATGGAATCCAAAGGAAGCTGTAAGCAAAACTTTGTTATGACGAACAGAAACCGGATATAAGGCGGGTATTGCCGGGTAATTGACCCTTGAATCAAGACGCCCAATAGTCATCCGGAAGCAATACATGTAAATCCGGCATAACAAAGAGAAAGTTTTAATACTTACCCCGGGAGATCTTTTCGTTTTCTCCAAAGCCACGGGTTGATAGAGCCGGCAGAGAATAAAGGGAGATATGCTACCAGGAAACTGATAGAGGAAGAACGAAAAGAAGTCAGCAGAGGACATAGTATTCCGGTAAAAAGAAAAAAAGACGGAAGAAGGTCTGAATTCAATAACAAAGGCAGAAACTTTTGATGAGTAAAAACAGAAAGCAACAGAAAAACAAGAATCAAATGGAGTTATTCGACACATTTGGAAGAAGACCTAAATCAGCAACAGCCGGGGGAATCGGAAAAGTGCAGATCCCAGGAGTTGAACTGTTATCTCGATTGGAAAGACAGAGAGGCTTAACCACAAGAGTGGTTAGCTTATTGGAAACCGCCTTGGTACGAAGAAACGTATGCCGGGTGGTGTGGGGGGACGGCGGTCAACTCCGCCTCCTACCCGATTAACAATAAGGGTGCTGTTGTACTAACAATAGGAACTCGCCCACTTTTACTCTAACTTGAGGATTGTAATCTCCGCTCGTAAGATCAGATGGAATCATAAACATAAGCACCGACGGTTTGTTTTGTCCAACTACAGATACCTTGATTTCCGTATTATCATCTTTTACAAAGTAAATTCCGTCTTCATCAACAGCCGGGTCAAATTTCAGCCTGTGTCCTAGAATTTGTCCCATACCGGCGGGTGTAATAATACTGTTCTTTTTGCCGGAGTTGAAGTCTGTAAATATTGTTAAGTTCGGTTGTGGAATTACGGTTTCCTGTTTCTCTACGGTTAATCCTTGTTTGGTAAGCGTTTTATTAATTTCTTTACCGGGGTTAACATTAATTGTAATCTGGTGTTTGGCGGAATCAAAAGTAGAGTCCTGCCCTTCGAAAACTCCTTTAATGCTTGTTGAATAATTAGCAAAAGGTAAAACAACGGAAGCACCTTCGGAAATAAAGCTTTCAAGGACTTTTTCAAAGTCTTCCATAACACTTAAAATATCCGCTTTGGTAACCGTGGAATCTCTCTCAACCATTCTTGCAATTACATCTTCCATTTCTACCGTTCCTGTAGGCGAATTGCCCCGAGGTTCATACCATTGATTGAAAGGGGAGTGATAAATTATTGTAAAGAAGTTGAGTTTAGAACGTGGGCATAAATAATAAAAGCATATTTTGTGTTTTAGTACCAAACTTCTTCTTTTAACAATAAATTCTAGACAAACCAATGAAAGCAATCAAAATAAAAAGGAAAATAAAATCTACTCTTTTAAGAATAAAAGAATTGGAAATGTTCAAAGGGAAGGATGTTGAGCTTTCAATAAAAATAAATGAATTACCTTCCCGCCAAAGTACCTTAAAAAACAAAAGCCTTGACGGTTCTTTAGCGCAATACGCAAATAAAAATTATATGAAAAATGAAAACGGTGCTTGGGCGTTTGTCGTAAGTGAAAAGCTTGAAAATTATAGATGCTAATATCGTTCTTGGGCAATTTGTTTCCTGGTCTTCTTTTTTGCAATGTTTTTTACCGGCCGTCTTGAGTTAAATAAGCAAGTTTTCTACCGATATAAAAATATCGGTGTTTTAATTCCTACCTTGATATTTTTGCCTCAATTTTTGTCATCTTTGATGTAGAGAATGAAAAAATATTGCAGAATAACAACTTACATTCACAGGATGAAGTATGCAACAGCGGAATGACGATTTACATTGACAGAATAGCAAAAGATTTGGCAGAATGGGAAAATTTTTCTCGAAACGGTTACTACATTGATGGAATAACAGAAAATTTCACGGAATAACTACGGCATTGACAGAGTAGGAAAAAATCTCATAGAATGACAATTGACATTTACGGAAAAGTAAAAAAATTCACAAAATGGCCGCGGCATTGATGCAATGGCAAAAGATTTTACGAAATGGAAAAAAAACTCACGGATGACAGCTTACATTGACGGAATGGACAAAAATTTCACAAAACGGCTGCCGTATTGATGGAATTACAAAAGATTTCACAGAATGAAAATTGCAACGGCGGAAGGCAGCTTGCATCTACAGGATAGGTTGTTCAAAATACAGAAGGGGATATTACGATTTGTTGCTAATTTTTTTTATTTTCTTATTTTATCTTTGTCATTAATAAAACCATACGAAAAGAGCAGAAGTAATAGAGGCAAAGGTTAGAGAGATTCTAAAAGATAGATATCCTTCCTTAAAAGGTATCTATTTTCATGGCTCAGGAATTTCTGAAGAGTATAATGAATACTCTGATTACGATTTGCTTATAGTGATGTGTGAACAATTAAATATACCAAATCAATAAAGGAACTTATCTAACACCAGAATGAGCGACTTTGTTCAATGAGCATATATAATGAAAGAATAGAATTCGTCCTTTAATATTATGACTAACACCGGGATTCATCCCGGTGAAAGAAAAACAAGAAAACCCAAAGGGATTTATCCTAATTATTTTTCATAAAAATTAAAAGAGAATAAATCATGTCATACATCAGAATATGGACTCATCTAGTCTTTTCAACAAAAAACAATTGTGTTTCTGAACAGTTTATATTATGAGTTATTCCCGAAAAAAATATGCATTTGAAAGGAAATAATAAGTTGGGCTAAAGCCCGGATTGTTTATGCGGTTCTATTCACCGGTATAAATACCGGTTATGCAGATTTATAGATGCTAATATTATTAGAAATCTTTGCATAACCAAAAAAAAGCCCTGAAAAAGGGAAAAGAAATTAATAAGTTGAGATCAAAAAAAAAGGATCATATAATGAGGCAACTCAGCTTTGCAGAG
>JASFMY010000153.1:0-14654 GCA_050117315.1 Ignavibacteria bacterium | reverse complement strand
GTATTAAATCCCCATAGAATAAGGAGATGGTTTCGCACAACAGAATTTTATCTGTAAATGACATAATATAGCTTTATCCGCCTTTATATTTTTTTCTCATTTCCAGATAAAATTCTTTAAAGTTATAGATCGCTATCGTTCTTCAAATATCTTTTACGAAAGGAGATTTAGTTTCTTATTAAATTAATTTTATAGTTTTACAGCCAAGATGATATTTACTTAAAAGTTTATGTTAAAATATAAAAATAAAATCTTATGCTCAACTAATAAAAGTCCGTTGTATTTTATATACAATACATTTCATTACGTGAAAATTAGATTTAGTTAAAATGGATACTACTTTACTGAATATAGCTCTTACAGGTAAATAAAAATTTGCCATCCCAGATTCATTTCATGATTATAATAATTACTCCCAAAACAATCCTCTGAGGCGAACGGGATGACTTTATAAGGAATTCCTTGTGGTTAGCGAAACGAGATAATTAATAAATTCTGGGTCTCTGATAAAAAAATTTCCGGCCCGCTAGAGCCGGAAAAAATCATTACTTTAGGATTGACTTTCTTTACTTCGTCTCCGCTCAGTAAAACCTACTTTAGCTTAAAAACTACGGCAGGCATTTTACAATAATGCTTTGGCTTTACTGACAACATTCTCAACATTAAAGCCGTATTCTTCAAATATTGTTTGGTACGGCGCGGGTTCTCCAAATTTTTCAATACTGATAATATCGCCGTTATCGCCAATGTATTTGTGCCAGCCAAGAAATATTATCTGTATAAGCTTTCTACATAACTTATAACAATTTATTATTTTCATTCTATTGTGATATATGGGTCCCATGAATAAGGGTCGTAATCATCATCATCTACCACAAATGCAAATCTATAAATTGCACTATTGCAAGTTTTTGTGGCTAAAGCGGTTACAGTTCCATCATCATTATAAGTTGCTTCCATATTGGTAGTTAAGACACCTGGATTCGCATTTGCTTTTAACTTTATCGGTATACTTGGATCGAATCCACACGGACTCCAAATTACTGAATCACCGTTATTAACAGTAACCCCCAATTCGTCTTGCCCCTGATTATATGGGTTCATATCACTCGGAGCCAGCATGTAAATACAACTAGCAGTTGTAGCCCCTGATTTTAGACTTTCAGTGTCGATTACAATTTTTACTCTTCTAATTGCCATTTTGTCTCCTTAAATATTTTAGTTGTTAGAATTAACCTTTATAAGCTCTAGTATTTACCTATAACATTTGCTTAAAATCATTGCCTTTATCCTGCTATTAAACAAGATCAAAATTTTTACCGGAGGCAGTCTACATCTAATAAAACCAATTAACTTTACCATTACTACCTCATTACTTTGATAATACTTTTAAGAACCGGAGAAGTTCGGAATTGATCATAAAGAAACAATTTAACTACTAAATCATATCAATGAGCAATGTAATCGGGAAGGAAAAGAGAAATACTTTTTTATTCTGAAGGAAATACCTTTTTTAATATTCCCAGAATCATATCATGTTCTTATATTTTTACTTAAAATACGATTAATAAAGCTTTTATAAAAGTGAATTTTTAATTAATTTAATTCTATGAAGGTCGTTTCTAATTCGAGAACTCTGCTAAAAAATTGTGGACAGGCTCTTCTCGACTCAAAAAACAGTGGGGCATTTAATTGTGGTCACGGTCGCACCGTGACCATTAAAAAGTGGATTCTATTTGATCAACGCTTTCGCTTTACTGACAACATTCTCAACATTAAAGCCGTATTCTTCAAATATTGTT
Source organism: Ignavibacteria bacterium (assembly GCA_050117315.1). Classification (GTDB taxonomy): domain Bacteria; phylum Bacteroidota; class Ignavibacteria; order Ignavibacteriales; family Melioribacteraceae; genus JANQIV01. Next base: position 12,852 of record JASFMY010000153.1, on the reverse strand, counting down.
TGGTACGGCGCAGAATCTCCGAATTTTTCAATACTGATAATATCGCCGTTATCGCCGATATATTTGTGCCAGCCAAAAGATACGCCTGCTTCAACGGCTAGTTTGGCTTTTACGTCTTTCGCCAACACGCTGTTTTTGTATTCGTCGCTTTGTTTTTCAAATAATCCCCAGCTCGGGAAGCTTACAACTCTAGCTTTAATATTTTGTTTTGACAGTTCTTCGGCTGCCTCAAGTATCAATGCAACTTCGGAACCGCTTGCCATTAAAATTATATCCGGCGTGCCTTCGGTATCTTTTAATATATAAGCACCTTTTTTTACTCCTTCGGCAGAAGCATACTTTGTTCTGTCTGCAATAGTAATTTTCTGGCGGGACAGCATTAATGCAACCGGACTTCCTTTGTGTTCTAAGGCTACTTTCCATGCATAAACTGTTTCGTTCGCATCAGCCGGCCTGATATCAACAACACCGGGAATTGCCCTTAGTGCAGCCATGTGTTCGATTGGCTGGTGGGTAGGACCATCTTCGCCCAAACCTACGCTGTCGTGTGTGAAAATATAAATTGGCTTAACATGCGACAAAGAAGCCAATCTTACGGCAGGACGCAAGTAATCCGAGAAGACGAAAAATGTTCCGCCGTAAATTTCGAGTCCGCCGTATATACATACGCCGTTCATTATACTTGCCATTGCATGTTCGCGTATACCGAACCTGAAATATTTCCCGCGTTTGTCGGCAGAGTAATTTTCCACATCATCATATCTTGTATTGTTTGACGGTGTCAGATCAGCAGAACCGCCGACAAGGTTAGGCAGCTTGGGTGCAATTGCGCTTATAACTTTACCGGAAGCGGCTCTAGTTGCGAGTCCTTCGCCGTAGTTTTCAAATTTAGGCAAAGCGTCTTTCCATTCTTCAAATCCGCCTTCAAAATATTTTTTAAACATTTCCGCATCTTCGGGATATTGTGATTTATATTCTTCAAAAAGACTGTTCCATTCTTCTTCTAACTTTTGTCCTTTATCTTTTATCTTCCCAAAATACTCACTCACATCTTCAGGTACGTAAAAGAATTTATCTTCCGCCCACCCCAGGTTTTTCTTTGCAAGTGCTACTTCTTCGTCACCGAGAGGCGAACCGTGTGAAGATGACTTGCCCTGTTTGTTCGGGCTTCCGTAACCGATAACGGTATTTGTAACAATTATTGTAGGACGGCTAAGATCGCTCTTTGCTTCTTCAACTGCTTTATCAATCTGGTCTGTATCGTTCACATCGTTAATGTAAAGTACCTGCCAACCGTATCCTTCATATCTTTTAGCAACGTCTTCGGACATTGAAAGTGATAGATCGCCGTCAATAGTTATCTTGTTGTTATCATAAAAAACAATCAATCTGCCTAATTTATTATGCCCTGCAAATGATGATGTTTCGTGCGAGACCCCTTCCATCAAATCACCGTCACTTGCAATTACATAAATAAAATGATCTAAAATTTTGATATCGTCTTTGTTAAAGGTATCTGCAAGATATTCATAAGCCGCAGCCATACCTATTGCATTGCTTATTCCCTGCCCGAGAGGACCGGTAGTGGTTTCAACGCCTGGTGTTAAGCCGAATTCCGGGTGACCAGGGGTTTTACTTTTCCACTGGCGAAAGCTTTTTAGATCATCCATCGAAACATCATAACCGGATAGGTGTAATGAACTGTAAAGCAGCATACTTCCGTGACCCGCTGACAGGATAAACCTGTCCCTGTTAAGCCATTTGGGATTCTGCGGATTATGTTTCATTATTTGTGAATAAAGTTTGAATGCAATCGGCGCACACCCCATCGGCATTCCCGGGTGACCTGATTTTGCTTTTTGAACTCCGTCCACTGCTAAAAATCTGATAGTGTTGATACACTTTTGTTCAAGTTCCTTATTTAAACTCATGACAGTAATCCTATAATTTATTTTATATTAGTATTAGCCAATATCTTACCATCAACAACAGGTGTAACACATATCAACGGGTTATCGGGAATATCAAATTTTGAAAAAATTCCTTCAAACAATTGATAGTGCATACCCTGCATTTCCAGTTTGTTAAATTTGTTGTAGCTCATATAGTTGCCCATCCTATTTACAGGTGCATCAAAAACATATGCATTTTGAAAATCTTCAGCAGCGCATCCCTTCAAGTATTTGATTTTTTCTTCATCGCTCCCGGTTTTCTCATAGGCCTTTGCCTTGAAAGAAACAACCAAACCGTTATTAATGACCAGGTAAATATTTAATATAATTTCACCCACTGTATTTTCCGTCGTAATTGACCTCTAATTCAAATTTTTTTAACTGCAAAGATACAAAGAATGAAGGAAAAAAATTAGCAGAGATATTATTATTTCAATAAATCTCCTTACAAAGTTCTGTGTGTGCCGTCGCAGAATGGTTTGTTTCCCGTCATTTTACATGCGCACCATGATACTCTTTTGGCTTCAGTAATTTCTACCATAACGGGACTGAATTCGCTGCCCTTGTGAGAACCGTCGCAATACGGCTGATTTGAAGATTTTCCGCATGAACACCAAAAATATTTACCGGGTTCCATATCAATTCTAATTGATTTCTTTTGATAGATGAGAGGCTGAGACATATTTCCTCCTTTCTAATTATTTTGGAACACCAACCTCCGAAGTTTTAAGAACTCAGGAGGTTATATTAGAATAAATTAACCTTTCGGGCCGATCATTTTTTCCGGTTTTACTTTTTCATCAAATTCTTCTTCGGTTAATAAGCCGAGTTCAACTGCTGCTTTCTTTAGTGTAGAATTATCGTTGAATGCTTTCTTAGCAACCTTTGCAGCATTGTCGTAGCCGATGTGGGGATTCAAAGCAGTAACAAGCATTAGAGAATTTTTCAGATAAAACTCAACATTTTCTTTATTTACCGTTATTCCAACAACACAGTTATCGGTAAAGCTTTCGCATGCATCTCCGATTAATCTAATTGATTGAAGAAGATTATAAATCATAACCGGTTTGAAAACGTTCAGTTCAAAATTGCCGCTGGCACCGCCGAAGTTTACTGCAACGTCATTTCCGAAAACCTGTGCACATACCATTGTCATTGCTTCAGACTGGGTAGGATTAACTTTACCCGGCATAATTGAGCTTCCGGGTTCGTTTGCAGGAAGTTGAATTTCACCAATTCCGCATCTCGGCCCGGAACCAAGCCAGCGTATGTCGTTTGCAATTTTCATCAGCGAGGCAGCAACGGTTTTCATTACCCCGCTCATTTCAACAATTGCATCGTGTGCTGCAAGAGCTTCAAATTTGTTTGGCGCAGAAACAAAAGCTAGCCCGGTAATTTCCGAAATTTTACCGGCTGCTTTCACTGCAAAATCTTTGTGGGTATTTAACCCGGTACCCACTGCAGTACCTCCCAGCGCCAATTCTTTTAATCTCGGCAAAGCGTTGTTAATTCTTGTTAACCCGTTTTCAAGCTGCACAACATAAGCTGAAAATTCCTGCCCCAAAGTTAAAGGAACTGCGTCCATTAAATGAGTTCTGCCTATTTTGATTATTTCTTTGAACTCATTTGATTTAGCGTTAAGTGCGTCTTTAAGTTTAGCGATTTTGGGAATAAGATTTTTGTGGATTTCTTCAACAGCAGCAATATGCATCGCAGTAGGGAAGGTATCGTTTGACGACTGCGCTTTGTTTACATCATCATTCGGGTGTACCGGCTTTTTGCTTCCCAGTTCTCCTCCTGCAATTTCTATAGCGCGGTTTGCAATCACTTCGTTTGTATTCATGTTTGTCTGGGTACCGCTTCCGGTCTGCCAAACACTTAACGGGAAATGTTCGTCAAGTTTGCCTTCAATTACCTCGTCCGCAACTTGAATTATCAACTCAGCTTTATCACCCTGCAACATTCCCAGTTCTTTGTTTGTCATTGCTGCTGCTTTCTTTAAAATGCCCAATGCTCTAATGATTTCCCTGGGAAATTTTTCCCAGCCAATTTTAAAATTCATTAATGAACGTGCCGTCTGTGCGCCGTAATAGCGGTCAGCCGGAACTTTTAATTCCCCCATTGTATCGGTTTCAATTCTGTATTCCATTTAAAAATCTCCTCGTGGTATGAAATTGTTTATAGTGTAAAATTAACTTTATGGCAAGTGAATATCAATTATAATGAGTTTCGATATTCATTTCCTTTTTTATAAATATTATTTGGTTTTCAAAAAAACTTAAAACAGCTTGTTATTACTGTAGTCGAGCTTTTACTTTTCGGTACGGAGAGTTAGAAATTCTCCGTAGTCATAAATTTCGTTAGTTTTCTGCTTATTTTCTCATTTTTTGAAATGTTGTAATCAAAAGAGCGATCAACTCGTTTTCAACTGGACAGTTTTGGGCAGGTAGATCATCTATACAGAATTTCTTTATATACACAAGCCAAATTGGTTTTGGGATTTAGTTTTTATTTAGAACTCACCTAAATCCTCCCCGCCTCCCAAAGTCTCGTACGGCGGGCAGGTCTTAAAAAGAGAGAACTTTATGGCAAAATCCCAAAACCAATTTGCAACAAGTATAACTCCAGACGGTTTATCTGCGCTTTCGTAATTTTTCCTCTGCTTAAATCTGCTAGTGTTTTTAATATACTTTTCCATGAATTTACATGTGACTGAAAGTCACGTATAATATAACTCAAATGAGAGCTTTCGTCAATTTTAAAGGAAATTATCAAAAGTAGTTATTAATAATTTTTGAGATTTTGCGATAATTATAATTAAAGCAAAAAAATAATTGAGGAGATGTAATGAAAAAACTGCTGATATGCGATGATTCTAATTTTTCAAGAAAGAGAATTATTGATATGATAAAATCCGATGATTTTGAAATAATTGAAGCCCAAGACGGTCAGCAAGCGCTCGATAAAATTAATGATAAAAATCCGGATTTGGTATTATTGGATTTATTAATGCCTAAAATCACCGGGATAGAATTGTTGAAAATATTGAAAGAAAAGAATATAAATGTTCCTGTGATTGTAATCTCTGCGGATATTCAGGAATCAACCAAACAAGAATGCAAAAAATTAGGTGCAATAGAATTCTTGAACAAACCGCCTCAAAAAGAGGTTTTAAATAATTCAATAAAAGCAATCATTGACAATTAATTGGAGATAATTGTGCTTATTTCTGACAACCAAATCGACGTATTTAAGGAACTGATTAATATCGGGGCAGGGAGGTCTGCTTCATTATTAAATGAGCTGATTAATGCTCCGATTAGATTAAGTATACCTAATATTTGGGTAGAAAAAGTATCAGTATTGAAAGAGAAATTCGTTGAAAATATCGCTGAAAATTTTTCATCGGTAGAACTAAATTTTGAGGGATCGTTTCTTGGATTATCTCAAGTTGTTTTTCCGGCAGAAAGTGCTTCCACGCTTATTTCAACTTTAACCGGTGACGATGAAGAAGATATAGACGAAGTGAGAGTAGGAACCCTGAAAGAGGTTTCCAACATTTTACTAAACGGTGTAATGGGATCAATAGGAAACATAATGGAAGAAAGATTTGAATACGCAGTCCCTATTTACCGGGAAGATACTATTAGAAATTTGATTTTTTCGAATGAAAATCATGACAAAATAATTCTTTATGGCGAAGCACATTTTGAAGTTGATCAGCATAATATAGAAGGAAACTTTTATGTTATGTTTGAGTTGTCATCATTTGAGAAGTTAAAAAAATGTCTAGATCGGCTTGGATAAACCATGGATGACAAAAAAAATTTCCCCTTTGCTATTTTTAATTATTCCCAAAATGGAATTTTTGTAATAGACATTAACAACAAAATTATTTTTTGGAACAAAAGCTTAGAGAATTTATCCGGATTAAAACAATCCGAAGTAATTGGGAAAGATGCTGTTGAGCTTTTCCCGAAGTTACAGAAGAGTTATTACAAAGAAGGAATTAAAGAAGTATTTACAAACGGGGCCCCGATTATTTTCTCAGCCCAAATCCACAAATATATTGTACCGTGCAAGTTGACCGAAACAAGCTTCAGAACTCAGCACACAACTGTAATCAGAATACAAGGTGCTGTTGATGATGAAAACTACGTCGCTTTCTCAATCCAGGATGTTACTGATGAATATCTGCAGATTCAAAAAATAAAAGAAATGAGAGATAAAGCGATACATGAGGTCGAAGAAAGAAAAAAAATAGAGGAAAAACTAAAAAGTACTGTTAAGCAACTGGAAGAAAACCAGAAACTTTTACAAACCAAATCCCAAAATCTAAAGGTGGTTAATAAAAAGCTTATCGCCTCCCAAAACATTCTAAAAGAGTTAAACGACAGCAAAGATAAATTCTTTTCTATTATTGGTCATGATTTAAAGAACCCTATTCAAGCCCTAATAGGTTATTCGGAGATTTTAATTGAATCTTACTTTGATATGTCCGATGCTGAAAAATTAGAATTTGTTACCTCGATTAAAAAAGTTTCTAAAAATGTAAACAACTTGCTTCAGGGTCTATTGAACTGGGCCAGGTTACAGACGGGAAGAATGGATTACGAACCGGCCAAATTTCATATCCATGGTATAGTTGATGCCGTCTTAAACTTGATGTTTGATAGTGCTCTGGCAAAAAAAATAAATTTAGTCAACACCGTTAACGAAGACATAACGCTTTTTGCCGATAATTTTATGATAGAGACCGCTATTAGAAATCTGGTTTCAAACGCCATTAAATTTACTCACAAAGGCGGTGAAGTTAAAATCTCGGCATGTGAAAGTGATGAATCGGTTCAGATTTCTGTTTCAGATACAGGTGTTGGAATGGACGACCATACCCTGGAAAATTTGTTTAAAATTGACAAACACATCTCTACCAGGGGTACTAATGAAGAAGAAGGAACCGGACTTGGATTAATCCTTTGCAAAGAAATGGTTGAGAAAAATAACGGCAAAATTTCTGTTGAAAGTGAAAAAGGAGTTGGAACAACTTTTAAACTTCTCTTTAGAAAAAAAATAATATCTCAATTCAATCTCGTTGAAAATAGAAAACAAGTAATTTAATACGGTTATTACAGTTCTAATCTTTAACTAACTTTTTTAAAATAGCCAAATTTTTCAGATCTTCTTTTTGCTTTTTCCCTTTCGGAGTTTCAAGGATTTTAGGGATATTAATTAACAGTGGGTCATTCATAATATTTCCAAATCCCTTTAACCCTATAAAACCCTTCCCGATGTGTTCGTGGCGGTCAATCCTGCTTCCTAGTTCTTTTTTACTGTCGTTCATGTGAAAACACTTCAGCAAATCCAACCCTATTACTCCATCAAATTCCTGTATCACACTTTCATAATCATTTACAATATCGTAGCCTGCTGCAAAAATATGTGCTGTGTCTATGCAGACAGACATTCTTACCTTCTCATCAATTAAGTCAATTATCTTCCTTATTTGTTCAAACGAATATCCGATTGAAGTACCCATTCCGGCGGTCAATTCAAGCATGCTTGAAATCTGAAAGTCCTTGGTTTTTTCATGAGCTATGTTAATGGATTCTGCAATTAGTTTTATCCCTTCATTTTCACCGGCACCGCCGTGTGCACCCGGGTGAAAATTTAAATAAGGTATTCCGAGCAGTTCGCATCTTTTCAATTCATCTATAAAGGCTTTTCGGGATTTTTCTAAATTCTCTTTATCTTTAGCACAGAGATTTATCAAATAAGAGTCGTGCGAAACAACAAACTCAATTTTGGAATTTTCCAATTTTGTTTTGAATAAATTACTTTCTTTTTCTTCAAGGGGTTTCGCAGACCAGCGGTTATTGTTTTTTGTGAAAATTTGCATGGCGGTGAACCCGAGTTTTCCTGCAAGGTCTACTGATTTTGAAACTCCGCCTGCAATAGAAGTGTGTGCTCCAAGTAGCATTTTCTTAATCTTAGTCATAATCTGAATCACTAACACAAAGAAAAAGAAGATTAGGATTAAGAGCAAGAAGTTATGATTAAGATTTATTAGAAAAAAATTTGAAAAATATGAAAATACTAATAACAGGCGGAAGCGGAATTATCGGCAGTTACTTAAACGAGAAATTGTCTGAAGAAAACGAAATTCTGACTCTTTATAATAACAATGAAGGTAACTGTAAAAATTTCAATTCGCGAAAAATAGATTTGCTTAATAAAATGGAATTGGAAAAAATTGCTTTTGAATTTACACCCGATGTTATAATTCATGCTGCTGCAATATCGAATCCTGCTGAAGTAGAAAAACTTGATAAAGAATACGTGGATGATATCAATATCGGTGTAACCGAACATTTAGCTGCTTTATCTAATTTGCTGAAAGCAAAAATCATTTATACAAGTACCGACTCTGTTTACGACGGTAATATTGGCCAGATGATTGGCGAGAACTCACCTAAAAATCCGTTATCATATTACGGTGAAACAAAATTGCTGGGCGAGAATAAAATAACAGCAATAGCACAGAACTATATCATTTTAAGGCTTGCCCTGGTTTTGGAGATAAGAGAAAACAGTAAGAATCATTTTTCGCAATGTTACTATAAGTTGCAAAACGGTGAAGAAGTTAAGTTATTTACGGATATGTACAGAACACCGATTTCAGCCCTTGAAATTGTTCGGATGATAAATGAACTGATCAAAAAGAATGTAAAAAATGAAGTGTTGAATTTTGGCTGCAGAGAAAGGTTATCCCGTTATCAAATAGTTGAAATATTATGCGAAGAAGCTAATCTCGATAAGAAGTTACTTATTCCGGCCCGGGTCAAAGATATAGTGAATTTCAATTCTCCTGTCGATGTTTCAATGAATACGGAAAAACTGAATTCACTCGGGATCAAACAAACCGGCTTTCGCGATTCGGTTAAAAAAATGATTGAAGATTATGAATCAAAAATCAATTGAAGAAAAGTATATTAAACGCTGTTTTGAACTTGCAAAAAAAGGAAGCGGCTTTGTAAGCCCGAATCCACTGGTGGGCTCGGTAATTGTTAAAAACAATAAAATTATTTCCGAAGGGTGGCATGAAAAATTCGGCCTTCCTCATGCAGAAGCAAATGCCATAGCTAATTCAAAAGAAGATTTGACCGGGGCAGCACTATACTGCAATTTGGAGCCTTGCTGTCACACAAAAAAGAAAACGCCGCCATGCGTCCCTAGGATTATTAAAGCCGGAATAAAAAAAGTGGTTATCTCAAATTATGATCCTAACCCTGAAGTTTCGGGAAAAGGGGTTCAACTCTTAAGAGATGCCGGAATTGAAGTTGCTACCGGAATTTTGGAGGGAGAAGGAAAAGAAGTAAATAAATTCTTCTTTAAACATGTAACTACTAAACTGCCGTATGTTGCGTTAAAAATTGCCCAATCCATAGACGGAAAAATTTCCGCCAAAAAAGGCGAACAAACCTGGCTTACCGGCGATGAAAGTGCGAAATATGTTCATACTCTAAGAGCGGAGTACGATTCAGTGCTCGTTGGCGCCGGAACAGTTAACATTGACAACCCGTTTTTAAATGTAAGACACGTAAAAGGCAGGAATCCAAAAAAAATAATAATTGACGGGAATTTGAGCACAAACATAAATTCAAATGTTTATAGTTTTGGAGCTGAAACTTATTTGATGACTTCAAAAAATATAAAAATCAAGAAAAAAGAAAAATTTGATGCAAAAAATGTTAAAATCATTGAGCTGGATCACGACAGCAATGGCTATATAAATGTTGAAAACATGTTGATAAAATTAGGGGAAGAAAAAATAAATTCCGTTTTAGTTGAAGGAGGCACTGAAATCTTTACTACCTTTTTTAATAATAACTTCTGGGATGAATTGATAATTTTACAGGCACCACTCTTGATAGGTAGTGGTATAAGTTCTATTAAAAATTACAAAAAGAGGGAGCTGAAACTCTTTTCTGTTGAGAAATTGGGAAATGACGTCAAGTATATTTTTAAAAACGGTAGTGAGTCCGGAATTTGGGATTATTAAATAAGTTATCATTTTCTTAACTTTAATACCTATGTTTACGGGATTAATTGAAGAAATAGGGAAAATTAAAAAAGTAGAGCCGGCAAGCGGAGGCAAGAAAATTAAAATAGGTGCTTCTGTAATTTTAGATGATCTAAAAGTTGACGACTCGGTTGCCGTTAACGGGATTTGTTTAACAGCCACCAAAGTTGAAAAAGACGGCTTTTGGGCTGATGCAGTCGGTGCTACTTTAGAAAAAACCTCCCTTGCAGAGGTCGGAGAAAATGTTGAAGTTAATCTTGAAAGAGCACTCAGATTTAACGACAGACTTGGCGGCCATTTGGTTCAAGGACATGTAAACGGTCTAGGCGAAGTAACTCGGATTACAAAACTTGGCGAGAATTATTATCTTGAAGTTTCTGTTCCTGAAGAACTTGAAAAACATGTAATAGACGAAGGTTCAATTGCAATTGACGGAATTAGCTTAACAATAGCTTCTTTGAAAAATAATCTGGTAGGAGTGTCTGTAATTCCGCATACCTGGAAAAACACAAATTTAATAAACAGGAAAATCGGTGATAAAGTAAACATTGAAACCGATATGATTGCAAAATACGTTGAGAAACTTCTAAATAAAAAAGAAGAAAAAAAACCGGGAAAAATCTCGGAATCCTGGCTAAAGGAAATGGGGTATTAAAAATGGATGATTTCAAAATAAAAACTAACGGTACTAAATTCGATTCGATTGAAGAAGCGGTTGAAGATATTAGAAACGGTAAAATGGTTGTTGTGGTTGACGACGAAGACCGTGAGAACGAAGGTGATTTGATTATGGCTGCTGAACTCGTTCGGCCTGAAGATGTTAATTTTATTGTCAAGCATGCAAGGGGAATGCTTTGTGCTCCCATTACAGTTGACAGGTCTAAAGAGTTAAACCTTGATTTTATGGTTAATATAAACACTTCTCTTCATCAAACTCCTTTTACCGTAAGCATTGATTATATTCACGGGACTACAACCGGGATATCTGCATTTGATAGAGCTGCCACGGTAAGGGCTCTTGCGGATAAGTCAACTTCGGCAGTAGATTTTGCACGTCCCGGGCATATATTCCCGCTTATTGCTAAAAACGAAGGAGTACTCAAAAGAGCCGGCCACACTGAGGCTGCAGTTGACCTTGTAAAATTAGCGGGCTTAAAACCGGCTGCAATTCTTTGCGAAATTATGGATGAAGACGGTACAATGATGCGTGTGCCGCAATTAAGAAAATTTGCTAATGAACATAATCTTAAATTTATAACTATAGCCGATCTGATTGAGCACCGTAAGAAGAATGAAAAATTGGTAAGAGCTAGGGTAAATGTAAAGCTCCCGTCAAAGTACGGTAATTTTAAATTGAGACTATATGAAAATATCTTGGACCCAAATGATAATCCCATAGCGTTAATAAAAGGAGAGATATCGGAAAATGAACCGGTTTTAGTTAGGGTTCATTCCGAGTGTTTTACCGGCGATGTGCTCGGTTCCCGAAGATGCGACTGTGGTGATCAGCTGGTCGCAGCTATGAAAATGATTGAAGAAGAAGGCAAAGGGGTAATCCTATACATGCGCCAGGAAGGCAGAGGCATTGGATTGATTAACAAACTCATGGCTTACGAACTCCAGGAATCGGGCAAAGATACTGTTGAAGCCAATGAAGAGCTAGGTTTTAAAGCAGACTTAAGAGATTACGGGATAGGCGCTCAAATACTTAAGGAATTGGGAGTTAAAAAAATAAGATTACTAACCAACAACCCTAAAAAAATTATTGGTTTGAAGGGACACGGGCTTGAAATAGTTGAAAGAATTCCCCTTGAAATTGAACCCAATAAGGATAACATTCAATACCTAAAAACCAAAAAAGATAAATTAGGACATATCTTGCATCATAATATTAATTAATTTGAAGGTGAATAAATGGCAGTAACAATACAGGGACATTTATCGGCTGAAGGAAAAAAGTTTGGAATAGTCGTAAGCCGTTTTAATGAATTGATCTCAAATAAACTTTTATCCGGCGCAATAGATTGCATAGAGAGGCACAAAGGAAATGAAAAGGACATAACGGTTGTCTGGGTGCCGGGTTCGTTTGAAATACCGCTGGCGGCAAAAAAAATGGCTGAATCAAAAAAATATGATGCGGTAATTTGTCTCGGTGCAGTAATCCGCGGCGGCACACCTCACTTTGATTACATTGCTGCAGAAGTGTCAAAAGGTGTAGCTAATGTTGGTTTGGAGTCGGGAGTCCCCACAATTTTCGGTGTAATTACAACCGATACTATTGAACAGGCAATTGAAAGAGCCGGAACAAAAGCAGGTAACAAAGGCTGGGACGCTGCATTATCTGCAATTGAAACAGCAGATTTATTTACTAAGCTTTAATATGTGTTCAAGGTATACACTAGTAAAATTAAGCGGCAGTCAAAAGATGAAGTTTGGTTCAAATAAATTGTCTTACTTCATCTTTGAATTCTTCTGAGCTTTCAAAAAAAACTAATACTGCCTCCCTAAAATCTTTGAACTTTTCATAATACCTATTGTTAATGATCTTTTTACGCATCAGTTTCCATAATCTTTCAATAAGGTTAAGATTTGGCGAATATGCCGGTAGAAAAATAAATTCTATCATCGAGTCTTCTAAATACTTTTTTACTGCTTGGCTCTTTATAATTACTTCATACTGCGTAAAACCCCTCGCTTAAGAGACTGTGTGAAAAATAATAGAGAATAAAAGAGTTGAAAACAAAAGAAATGATTAATAATTTGGAAAGAAAAAACGGAAAGAATGCTATACATAGAACCAACAGATAGAGATCAACTAAG
>JASFMY010000152.1:0-14690 GCA_050117315.1 Ignavibacteria bacterium | reverse complement strand
GAATAAGCGGGATAGATACCATATCTTCAGTAAAGATATACGGGATAGTCATAGATGCAAGAAGGTTTAAGAATAAGAACAAATACTGGGGCTACAGTGGGTTGGCAGACCATCAGAAGACCAGCGGTAATAGGCACTATGGAAAGAGAAGAGTAAGACATTCGAGAGTATTAAAGAGTGTATATAAGACAGCAGCCTTAGCGGCAATACGAGGGAATAATGATATAAGCGAATATTATGAACAACTAAAAAGCATGGGTATGAGTGATTATAAAGCAAGGCATTCAGTAGCACGTTATATATCGAAGGTCACCTATGCAATGATGAAAAACGGGACAGAATATAAATCATATTCCTGGAGAAAAGAAATGTCAGCATAGAGAAAAAAAGAAGAAGTATGCTGTCGTATGAAAAGCAAAACCAACAGAAAAAGGGAAATAACTAAAAGAGAAAGGGGAAAAAGGTTCAATCGCAATGATGCTACAAAGAGAGCCAAGTTATGTCGAATAACCATTCCCCGGTATTTATACTCAAGAATTTACCATAGCCCTAAGAGAGTGAATAAATCAGCTTCATAGAGGCTCAAATAGACGCGTAGAAAAAAACTCAAGAAAAAAATAAAGTAAAGAAAGTTATCTAAAAAGCCGGACTGTTGAAAAAGATAAAAACAAAAAAAAGACAGTGTATAAATTGCCAGAAAGTGAGCCCAAAAGCAGAGAAGTAAAAAATTGCTTTTTTTTTGCTAAGGGGGAGTTATTTTCTCTTGACTTTTTTCTTAATAGACATTTCGATCCCGATGTTTTTTATCGGGAGAGAAATGACTGACTTTTTATTTTGCAGAAACTTTATTTAAATAGAACATTTTTGAAAGCGGCTTTTGTCTTTTTTTGTGGGAAAATATCTGCCGGCGAAAAAACACCGCAGGTTGGCTGCGTAGGATTTGGATATATGCTTGTGAAATAGATTTGAGATTGCCGGCAATCCGCGTTGCAGCACACAAAGTTCACTTCAAGAAGCCCAGCTTTTTCACAAAAATTGCCCTTCTTTTCTTATCCGCATGCTTTTCAACCCAGAGATTACTTGTCCCCGGTTAATAGCTTAAGGCTCAATATTAAACCATTGACGAATAAATTTTATTCACCGGAGATAAATTTTGTATCTCCATTGATAGTTTTTCTATCATCGTTGATAGTCTAGGTATCTCCGTTGATACTTTTTCTAGCATCACTGATAGGTCTAGGTATCTTTGTTGATAGTTTTTCTATCATCGCTGATAGGTCTAGGTATCTCCGTTGATACTTTTTCTAGCACAATTGCATACTGAATGTCAAAACGACAGCATATAATTTTCATGTTCTTTAGAAAAAGGGGCAATCTTTCGTTTTTAGCTCAAAATAGAGATCACTTCGCTCCCGCCTTGCCGGCGAGGCAGGTCGCTCGTGATGACAACCGTACTTTTGAGACAGCCTCTCCACTTCTTGACGAAAAATGCTAACCCTTAGTGTCAACGAATGGTCTTTTACAACCCCCCAAAATCTCCCTTTGGTGTAATTTATTCTTTTAATAAAGGCTGCAGTAAATCACAAACTTTCTTCTGTCTCCTTAATCCTATCTACTATCTCCTACTAATAAACAAATGTTTATGGGGTAACTTTTTGAGGAAGCCGTGCACAAACGTGCATTACTCCACTTTTTGATTAGGGAGGTTTTGCACAAACGTGCATTGCTCCACTTTTTGATTAGGGAAGCTTTGCACAAACGTGCATTGCTCCACTTTTGGGTTGGGGAGGTTTTGCATAATCGTATAAGCCAAATTCCGTAATTACTATGAATGTAATGTTCAATAGCTCCGGCATTCAGGGTCAATTTCGCAACTAAAATAAATAATCATAGCCATGACCCTTTAGGTTATTGAAAATCCCGCTGCCGTAAATCCCCGAAATCTTTATTTATCCTGTTTGCGGGAAGATTCCGGGGATTTTTATATTACAATTCTTGCCCTTATTTTACCAAACTACTTGCTTAAAATCATTTTCTTAACAATTCTTTTTTCTTGTGTCTGCAGTACGGAGAAGTAAACGCCAGAGTTTACTTTTCTACCAGACTGGTTATCGCCGTTCCATTGAACTGTGTAGCTGCCTGCTTCCATATTGCTGTTTACAAGTTCTTTTACTTTTTCGCCTAATATATTATATATAAGCAGTTTTACATTTTGTGCTTTTGGAATTGAGAAGTTAATATTCGTACTCGGGTTAAACGGGTTCGGGTAGTTTGCAAGAGCAAACTCGTTAACAATTTCATTCTCAACTGCGGTTGTGTCGTTTTCTTTGGGAAGGCAAGGTTCACCGTAAACAGCAAAATAATCAGCGTCCGGATAAGTTCCATCCGGTGAATAGTAGCCTCTAACGTCATATTGAACTAAATCTACGTAAGTTTTTGCTTTTACATAATAACTATCGGTATAAGAAGTTGAACCTCTTGGTTTTGTGGCTACCAGCACTTCGTCACCCATAACACCATCATGTTTTACTCGTCTATAAACTTTATAATGGGTAACATCTGTATTCGGGTGTTCGTCCCATTCTATTACAATAAAATCCCATAGTATACCGGTATCACGCATATTTCTATATGAATTATTTACTGTGCCTATATAGTTGGCGGTGTAAGTTGTGTGGGCACTGGGATTAAAAGTTTGTGAACGCCCTGAATAAGTTGTAGACCCGTCGCTCCAATTTTGGAAGGTATAATCAATATAGTTTACGGTTGTTGTACTTGATACCGAAACCTCAACATCATTTAATTCAATAACATCCTCTTCCGTATAAGGGGAACTCCTTTCTGTTCCGTTAACGGTTATAACTCCGCCGCTGAAACTGTTTTGTAAAGTTATGTCGCATTTTTTCCTTAAGTTGGCAATGTATGTTGAATTATCGTCATCTAATGAAGTAACAAAAGTATAGTTTTGATCATCGCTCCTATCGTAAATGTCAGTACCTTTTCGCCTTTGCCATATACTTTTATTATCAGGAGCTTCCGTGTCATTCCAGATTCTTATATAACCATTCTCATCCGTCTGATTTTCTATTGCACCCAGCGTTAGGCTTTGTCCCGCATCAGGGTAAATGTTATACGGGGCTGTTTTATTACCGCTTGTTGATGAGTAAACTTGACCGCCGCTAAAATTATTTTCTACCCCTATATGTAATATTTGCCTAAACTCATATTTGATGACGAGAGTAACACTGCTTATATCACAAATAGTTTCATGAGATGATTCGTTATTACTCATTACGCCTAAGTAGATTTTTTTACTTCCGTATAAAGCTTCATCAAAAGTATCTGTAAGCCCGCTTAGTGTTACTTCGGTAAGTGTCCCACCGGTACTTACACTTGAATTGAGCGTTGAACCACTTCCAATATTATTATACTCATCTTCATTGTCAAATAAACTTATTGAAGTTCCCATATCTTTAATCTTTGCCGTGGATGTAACCTGGTAAACACGGTCAATATCTATTTTCAACTTGGCTTCCAGAAGTGTTGAACCCTGAGGTATGTCACTTATATTAAACCCAAGGATTGTGCGATATGTTAATTCCTTCTCAGCGTCTGTAAAAATAGAATCCATATGTCCGATGCTGTAAAACAATATATATTGACCGTTAGAAGACTTGAGCAGCCCCGAACCATAGCTATAAGTGGAAGCATCTCTACTGGCCTTATATTTTACTATAGCTTTATTAAGAGTAGGTGTTTTTTCTGTAGTTGTTTGCGCATTTGAAGGATTAAACATTAAAAGGAACAATACAGCAGAAAAAATAAACGATTTCAGTTTTAAGAATATCATTAGAATTCTCCTTTTTGGTTAAGAAAAAAAATATTAGTTTAAAAACAGAATGACCCTAGTTCACATAAGGTGAAAAAATAAAGGTTGCCGGCCTTTGGGGTTATTCTTTAACAAAAGGGAATAGTGCCGCGAACACTATTCCCGTTTTTCCCGGGCGTTATCCTCCTAAGTTTGTTTTTACTTTAATTTTCCTTTCAGTATTATATTTGTTCCCCTAAGATTGCTTGCTAAGAAGAATATTTCTTTGGGAAAAACCAAAAAATCTAAAAAATGAAATGACGAATCCAATGTATAGAGATTCTCAAGATCAGTACCGTTGTAGTGATATAATTTGCCGTCATCAACAGTTATTAAAAGGTCCTTCTCATTTCTACCGTCTATTCCGGCATAGAACTGTATTATATCATTCTTAAAAATGGGGGTGAATTTATTATCTTCGGTATATCGGTAAACCCCGTTTCCTATTACAAATAATACTTCATTATTTATATCCTTCTTGAAAGAACACCATCCCTCTGAATCATAAGTTGATTTGTATATTTGTTTAACATCACTTGAGCCGTCAAATTCAAATATTCCATTACTGTCAGGTGTTGATGGTTGAACTCCCTTGAGATAGTATTTATTCTTTTTCCGGTCCTTTGCTATTCTTAAAAAATTGGAAGGGATGTAGGGGATGTCGAGGAGTTTCCAGCTGCTTCCGTCATATTTAGCAATAACCCCTTTTCGATTTTGTCCATAACCTGAATACCCGGCAGCAAATATATTATTTGGAGAATCTCCAAAAATATCCTGAAAGCCGATTACTTCTTCTATTGGTTTCTTAAAAACTACGCTTTCGTTCCATTCAGTTCCGTCATAACGCCATATTCTTCCTTCCCTGCCGGCTAACCAAACATTGTTTTTCCCAAACCCGTAAACCGCTAATGGAGAAATTAATCTTGATATTCCGTCGTTTTCCCATTCTGTGCCGTTAAAATGGTAAATGGTTTTATCCAAATCCCCGCCCGGACCTATAGCCCAGATATCATCAGGTGCTGTTCCCCATATCCTCTCAATAACAGTATATGGCGTAATAAGTGTGTCAACTGTCCACTCGTAATCTCTTCTGCCGGGTTCTACTTCCGGCTCTACTCCGTTATCTCCGCACGTTAAAAAGGTTAATAACGTTGTTAAAACTATTGCTGTTATTATTATTGTTTTTTTCATGGTTTTCTCTACCCAGTAAAATTTTTCTCTGTTTAATTGAATTAAAATTGGAAGCAGTGTTTCCTTTGTTTGCAAGATACTACCTATAAAATTTTGTGAAGTTTTCTTCTATTATGCTGATTATTGAATTATAATTATAAAAACTCTTACTGTTAATTATACAGCAACAACTATACCTATCTTATTGTATCTTTTTTATTTATCATTAAATGTTTTTTAAGTGGTGCTGCTAAATTTATTCGCATGTGTGAAAAATATGCACGAAAGCTCATAGTAATACGGTTCAGTGTTAAAAGAATTTTTTGATTAATTATATTAAAAGGTAATCTATAGAAAAATGAAAAACAAGGTATTAATCTTTCGTTTTTTAGTAATAATTTTATTTTTATTATAAACAACAAAATAGTTATTTAACTTACTTTTTTTTGAAGTTGTTTTTATAATTTTTGAGGCAGTTATAAATATGAAAGGTGAGTAAAATTAAGTAACGGAAAAGGTTCTCTAACGAGAAAAAGTTTACAATAAACAAAATTTTATTGTATGCTTTATTATAAAAAAGGAAAATATTTTAAGTGTATTACTGCCAGGTTTGAATAATATCCTTATTGTTTCGCAGCATTGTGTTTACTATTGTCTGCAAATCTATTTCCTTTTTTTTTGAAATTTCCTCAACAAATTCCGCTACATCTTTATCTAAATAGATAGGGATATTTATTTGAACATTTTCGTGATAAAATTTACCTTTAACACTTTCCGAAAAATCATATTCTTTTTTCATGGCACGTAAATCTTATTTTGACTAAAGATAAAAACCTCCGAAGCATACCTACTACGCTAAAGCTTCGTAGGACTTTGCACCTCGGAGGTTAATTGAGGGGGTATCTTTATTTACACATCAACACTAACGTTATTCAACCTCACCGGCCCTGCATTTTTAACTTCTGTAGACACCCCTTTTTCAAACAGCTTAAAGTTCTCAATAAAACGGGCAGCTAAAGCATCGTATTTTTGCCAGTATTCGTTTTTATTGCCCCATGAGTTTGACGGTTCCAGTACTTCTTCGGGCACGTTGGTGCAGCTAAGCGGAACTTCAAAACCAAAGAGTTTATCTTTTCTATATTCAACAGTGTCTAAAGTACCTTCGAGAGCGGCATTCAATAAATTACGTGTGTGGCGTATGCTGATTCTTTTGCCGACACCGAATCTTCCGCCTACCCAGCCTGTATTTACAAGCCATACGTTAACATTGTGTTTCAGCATTCTTTCTTTCAGCATCTGTGCGTAGTCAAACGGGTGCCTTACCATAAACGGCGCGCCAAAGCATGCGCTGAAGGTTATCTGCGGTTCAATTCCCAACCCGATTTCGGTCCCGGCTATTTTTGATGTGTAACCGCTTATAAAATGATACTGTGCCTGTTCGGGATTAAGCCTTGCAATCGGGGGCATAACGCCGGAAGCGTCGCAAGTTAAAAAGATCACGTTTTTAGGGTGAGTTTGTACATGCCCTTCTTTTACAAGATTAGGAATAAACTGAACCGGGTAAGAAGCTCTCGTGTTTTCCGTAAGTATATCATCGTCAAGATCTATTCTTCTTGAGACGGGATCGTAAACAACATTTTCCAAAATGGTACCGAATCTTTTAGTGGTTGCATAGATTTGCGGTTCGGCTTCGGCAGACAGCCTGATTACTTTAGCGTAGCAGCCGCCTTCAAAGTTGAACACACCATCGGAACTCCAGCCGTGTTCGTCATCGCCTATTAGTTTTCTTTTGGGATCGGCAGATAAAGTAGTTTTACCGGTGCCGCTTAAGCCGAAGAAAAGAGCGGCGTCGCCTTCATCGCCGACATTTGCAGAACAGTGCATCGGCAGAACGTCTTCAAAAGTAAGCAGGAAATTAAGAACGGTGAAAACCGATTTTTTAATTTCGCCGCCGTACAAAGTATTGGCAATGATCGCTGTTCTTTCTGCAAAGTTTAAAATTATTCCCGTCTCTGTTCTCGTTCCGTCGATTTTAGGATCAAGTTTAAAACCGGGCAGACAAATAACAGTGAATTCGGGGATAAATGTTTTTAATGTCTCCCTGTTTTCGGTAGTAATAAACATATTCCTGGCAAACAAGCTTTGCCATGCTTTCTCTGTTATAATTCTAACAGGTAACTTGTATTCGGGATCGGCGCCTGCAAAGCAGTCCTGCACGAATAATTCTTCACCCTGGCAGTAAGCCTGGGCTCTTGCCCAGATTGAATTAAACTTTTCGACGGAGACAGGCCTGTTGTGTTCACCCCACCAAATATTTTTTTCAGTTGAATTTTCTTTAACAACAAATTTATCAGCCGCAGCTCTTGCAGTGTGTTTACCCGTGTTGACAAGAATCGGTCCCCGGTTTGCAATATGTCCTTCGTTTCTAAAAACGATTTCTTCATACAAAGCTGAATCGGGCAGGTTCCAGTAAACTTTATCAAGATGCGTTAAGCCCTGGTTTTTAAGACGGAAGTCCGAAGCTAATTCCATAGCTTCATTGCTTGCGGGAGTTTTGAATTCCAAGTATTTGCTCATGCCCAGTCCCTCACTAATTTTCTGTCGCCAATGTAAAGTTCGTTTGGAGAATTTAAGTCAAGAGCCCATTTCATTCTTTCGATGCCCTGTGTAATATCTTTTATTCCGCCGCAGAAACTCAATCTCAAATAACCTTCCAGACCGAATTCAACACCAGGCACTGTAAGTACTTGAACTTTATCAATTAAAAAGTTGGATAATTTTGTTGAATCTTTTTCGTATGCGCTGAAATCTGCGAAAGTATAAAATGTGCCGTCCGGCTTATAGGTTTTAACTCCTTCAAAAGAATTCAAATGATCTAGCAGTACGTTCCTGTTGTTTTCCAATGTTACATTTAAATTGCTGATGCACGACTGCAAACCGTTTAACGCGCCTACGGCAGCTTTTTGCAACAGTATTGACGGGCCTGAAGTTTGATGGCCCTGGATATTGCTCATCGCTTCAATTATTTTTTTACTTGCAACAGCCCAGCCTATTCTAAAGCCGGTCATCGCATATAATTTTGAAACGCCGTTGACGACAATGAGTTTGGAATTTTCAGAAAAGTCTTTTGCATAATTATAGCAGTTGATAGGTTTCCTTCCATCAAAAATTAGACGGTGATAGATATCATCCATTATTAAATAAATATCTTTTCTTTCGCAGAAGTCTACAACATCTGCAATAAACTCTTCCGAGTACATTGCCCCGGTCGGGTTATTCGGGCTGTTGATGATAACAGCTTTTGTATATTGCCCCACCCTTTGTTCTATATCCTGGATTCTCGGGTAAAAAGAGCCGTCCTCTGCGTGAGCCGGAACAGGGATACCCTGGCATAATTTTACCATTTCCGGGTAACTTACCCAGTAAGGCGCAGGGAAAATAACTTCTTCCTGCGGGTTTAAGACTGTGTGAAGCGCGCACATAATTGCCTGCTTTGCTCCGCTTGAAGCCATTACATTTTCCGGTGCAACCTTTCTATTGTAATGCTCCTCGGTATAACGGATAATTGCCTGCTTTAAGGCAGGAATACCGTCAGCCGGCGCATACCTGATTTCACCGGTATTTAAATGAGCCGATGCGGCAAGTATGGCATCCATCGGAGCTTTGCTTTTGGGTTCTCCTCCCCCTAAATGAATCACGGGATCGCCTTTTTCTTTTAATATTGCGAATTTTTCATTTAGGGCTAAAGTTGGAGAAGTTTTGATTGATTTTGCGATTTGACTGATACTCATTTTATCCTCTTATTAAATAAGTTTTACTTCACCGGAAACGAACATTATGTTTCTACGCACAAGATTTATGAAACAAATGTTTCATCAACGTTTCAAAAATAATATTTAGTTAAGCTGAATGTCAAGAAAAATTGAAGGGACTATGTCGTAATTTTAAAAAAAGAATTCTTCTGGGGGGGAACTTAAATCAAAAAAAAATTCCAAAGGTACAATCAGCTTTTCTTAGTTTTTTCCTTGCCGTGCAAATGCTCTTTCCTTACGTGAGCAATTGAATCAATTGTTTTTAAGGTTTTGTTCTTCAAGTCGTATCCTATTTGTGCGCAGAGGGAATATAAAAGCATCATCGGCGAAATAATTGAGCTTGAAGAGAGCTGGCTTTCGGCAAGAGCCTGCAAATGAACATCGCTGTATTGAATAATTTCATTTGTCATTTTATCCGTTATGGCAATAATTTTTATACCTTTCTTATGAGCATAACTGCAGGCTTCAATTGTTTCATCGGAATATTCCGGGAATGTGAGGGCAATAATTAAATCTTTTTTGCCGATGTTTACTATCTCTTCCGCGAATGTTATTCCGCCGTATCTTAATTTTGTAGACTTTATTGCAACACTGTTTAACAGGTGGGATGTCAAATCTGCAAGGTAAGCTGAGATACCGTGTCCAAGTGTGTAAACATATTCACTGCTTTCAATTAGTTTTACTGCTTTTTTGTATTGAGATTGATCAATAACCTGAAGCGTTGCATTAATATTTTCTAATGATTCATGGGCAATTGTTTCAAGGTAATTTGATTCGGTTTCCGTACTTGAGAGATAAAGTTTGTACCTGTTCACAGGGTCTAAATCCGTACGGATTTTTTTTAGGAATGTATACTTCAATTCCTGGAAACCATTGTAACCGAGAACCTGTGCCAGTCTCACTATTGTTGATTTGCTTGTATTTAATTCCTCTTCAATTTCGCGGATAGAACTAAGCGCAAACTTTTGAGTATTTTCAACAATGTAATTTGCAATTAATTTTTGGGATTCTGTTAAATTTGGTATCTGGCTGCGGATTCTCTCTTTTAATTTCTGAAGGTCTTCTTGCATTTTAGTTTATTCCACAAATTCAAAAAAAACCGAATAAGAATAGTTAGAAAAGATACTTATTGCAAGAATTAAATTTAATGCTGAATAGGGTCTTCCAAATATCAACTCTAAAATTAAATAAGAACTTCATGTTTTATTAGGAGGGACGGTACATTCTTCGTATGCACTAAATTGTGGTTGGTAATATTTAATAATATTTAATACTTTTATCGGCATAAAAATTCTTGTTTCGGAAATAAAATCGAAAGGGTCCCATCCCACTTTAGCAAGACAGATATTGAATTTAAAATAAAAAATAAATTGATGAGAACTTTATATATTATCTGCCTGTTCTCCTTTATCACTAACTATTGTTTTTCCGGTACTATCTTAACTGACAGTCTGCATGCAGAATTATCATTGGCATCAAAGGAAGATACCAATAAAGCAAACATACTAACCAAATTAGCTGATCATTATTTTAATGTAAATTTCGATTCAGCTTTATTTTATTCCGAGAAAGCATATGAAATTTCCAATAAAATAAATTCTATTAAAGGTTTGGCAGTGTCCGGCTATCAAAAAGGTTTGGCTAATTTTTATCTTGGAAAATATGAAACCGCGATAGAGTGTTTTTCACAAAGTATTATTTTATATAAAAATTTAGATTCGATTAACCCGGGCAATAATTTTAAAAACAAAATAGCCTGCGCCTATAATGAAACAGGTTGTGCAAAGTTCGCGCTCGGAAAATACAACCAATCATTAGAGTGTTATAACAAAGCACTGGAACTTTATCAAAAAACAAAAAATGATAAAGGAATTGCTGATGTATATAATTACCTGTCAAATTATTATTTCATATTAAGTAATCATGATAAATCCCTGGAGTATATTTTAAAAGAATATGAAATAGCAAAAATTCTGAATGATAAGGAATATACCGCCCGGGTAAACAAGTCGTTTGGAAGGCATTATATTGAAACAGGAAACACGCAAAAAGGATTAAACTATTTGAAAGAAAGTTTAACAGCGTACAAAGAATTAGAAAATAAAAAACAGATTGGTTCAGTTTATTTCGATATTGGAAATACTTTCTTAAGGATGAACAAAGTTGATTCGGCTTTTCATTATAATTCTAAAGCATCGGCAATTGCTCAGAAATTAAACTGCAAAGAACAAATTGGTTATTCTTATGCTTTTTCCGGATGGTTAAGCCCCGATAAGAATAAAGCCGTTGAATATTTTAAGAAAGCGCTGGAAATATTTGAAGAACAAAATAACAAAAGCAGAATTGCATGTATGAGTAATTTTTTAGGTACAGCATATAAAGGTTTGGGTGATTTTAATAAAGCAGAATTCTATTTTAAAAAAGCTTTTACTATTTCGGATGAATTGAAAAGAAAAATTAAAACAAAAGACGCTTCATGGAATTTGTACCGGTTATATAAAAAACAGAAAAATTATGCAAATGCTTTGAAATATTATGAAATATATAAAGTAATGTCTGATAGTTTGTTAAACGAACATAATGTAAAAGCCATTACAAAAAGGCAAATGCAGCATGAATTTGATCTGAAACAACGTGAACAAGAATTATTGCAACAGCAAAAAGAAATGGAATACCGGGCAGAAATTGATAAAAAAAGGATTCTGCTGACAAGCATGTTTATCATAATCGGTTTATTAATTATTACGAGATTAGTAATATTCTGGCTAATAAGGGAAAAACAGAAACGTAAATTACAAGAAATCCAAAACACCCTGAATATCTATATGCAGCAAGCATTACGTTTGCAGATGAATCCGCATTTTATCTTCAATACCCTTCATTCAATTCAAAGTTATATACTGGAAAATGATATAGATTCATCGATAAAATATATTTCGAAATTTGCAGATTTGATGCGCATTATTCTGCAAAATTCCAGGGAACAATTTATTTCCCTGGAAAAGGAATTAGATGCGCTAAAACTTTATATTGAACTGGAAGTATTGCGTTTTAAAAATAATATTAATTTTGAGATTGACGTTGATCCGGCTATAAATTTACTTGATTTAAAAATACCTGCATTATTGCTGCAGCCGTATGTTGAAAATGCAATCAGGCACGGTTTATCTCATAAAGAAAATAACCGGAATCTTTTAATCAGAATTAGCCGGAAAAATAGTCATATCTTATGTTCTATCGAGGATAATGGAATCGGGCGCAAACGGGCAGAACAGCTTAATCATTTGAATAAATTTAATGATTTCTTCGGGAACGCAGATAACATCCAGTAGAATAGAACTGTTCAACCATTTATATAAAAAAGATATGGGTGTGGAGGTATTTGATTTAACAGATGAAAAAGGTAAGCCCAACGGAACAAAAATAGAAATTGAATTAGCTAAAGTATATTAGGTTAAGGGAGATAAGTTCATGAGATACGTTTAAGCATCTTAATCGTAATTTTACTCTCTTTTGGGGGATTATGATTAAGAGAAAGATTAAGAATAGAGAACATCACCCTGATCTACTTTTGTGAATTATAATAAAATTAGAAAAATATGTTATCAGGAATTATAATTGATGATGAGCCCAATGCAATTAAAACATTGGAGTTGATGATTAAAAGATATTGCGGCAATGTTCATATTACCGGGACAGCCGGTAACATTAAAAGCGCCGTTGATGAAATTAGCTCAAAAAATCCTGATCTTATTTTTCTTGATATTGATTTAAATCCCGGTTCAGGTTTTGATATACTGAAGCAAATTCCGTATAAAAAATATCATATTATATTTATTACTGCTTACAATGAATATGCTATTGATGCATTCAGGTATTGTGCTGTTGATTATTTACTAAAACCTGTAAATCCCGATTTACTTATTGAGGCAGTGCAAAAGGTTGTAAGTAATAAAGAGCAGAATAAAAATGAGTTTCTTAAATACGAAAAGTTAATTCAAAAATTTGATAATATTCATGAATTAAAATTAGCCATGCCGACCCATAAAGGAATTATATACATCAATATCAATGAAATTATATTATTTAAAGGCGACAGAAACTATACCCAGGTTCATTTAAATAACGGACAAAAAATAACTTCATCCAGGAATCTGCAAGAATTTGAAAATCAGCTTAAAGGTGCAAATTTTTTCAGAATTCATAAATCTTACCTAATAAATATAAATTACGTAAAAATGCTTCATAAAGAATCCGGTTGTTATGTCGAAATGATCAACGGGTATAGCGTAGCGGTGCCCAAAAGTAGAAAAGAATCTTTTATGCAGTTTATGAAGAACTTATCTGTTTAAAAATATAACCCACTGGATAATTCATAATATACTTTCATCCTCAGAATCAGGCTATTGGATAAATGGCTGTTTAATAAATAACATATCTTTCCTATACTTGCTCTTAACAAAGCATACAATCCGGAACCGGTAAATTCCTTAAACCATTATAACGAATCAATTATTACTGTGTATTAGTTTTAACAATTAAAATTACAGGAGATTACAAAAATGAAACCGAATAGTGTACTTATCCCGGTAATTTTTTTTTGACCGTCTGCTTAAATACATTTGCTCAAATTCAGGAACAAGAGAGTGGGATAACAAATTATCTAAATGCTGTACATTTTATTAATCAGGATTTGGGATGGATTGTCGGATGTGAGGGTTTATTATTATCAAATAAAAGCGGGTGAACACATCCAAACTAAAAAGATGCTGTTGTTAAGATAAAATTAACTATTAACCATAAAAAGAGATATTGATGAAAAAAATAATGAATGTAATTGTTTGTGCCTTTTTCATTACACCTTTAACCGCATTATCTCAAAGCATATTCAGCAGTCAAAAAGTGATTTCAAACTCTATTGATGGCGGTTTTGCAATTTACTTATCAGATTTAGATGATGACAATGATTTGGATGTTATATCTATTTCCACTCAGGATAACATTTTGTCATGGTATGAAAATTTGGATGGTCAAGGGAGTTTTGGCACTCCAAATGTACTATCGACCTCAATACATGGGGGCGGAGATGTGTGTGCGTCTGATCTGGATAATGATAACGATCCGGACATAATCGCAGCCTCTCCAACAAATGAATCCTTCCAACTTGCATGGTTTCAAAACATGGATAATAACGGCACATTTAGTGAGGCAAAAACTATTATGAATAATAACACTCACACAAATTCTATTTTCCCGGCAGATATGGATAACGACGGAGATATCGATCTGTTATTGGCCCACATGACTTCCTTTGTTCTATTTACAAATATAGATGGAAGCGGGATTTTGACACTCCCAAAGAAATATATAATGCACCTGTGGTTGCACATTCAATTTGTGCGGCTGATTTTGACCTGGATGGATATGCGGACATACTTGCTGCAACGGGTAATGAAATCGCATGGTTTCAAAATTTAACAAACGGGAACTTTGGTACTAAAAAACAAATCGCTTCTTCTCTTCAATCTGTAGTTTCTGTCACAACTGCCGATATCGATAATGATGGCGATAGTGATATATTGTCCGCATCTTTTGGTGACAATAAAATCCATTGGTTTGAAAACACAGACGGCAATGGTTCATTCAGCCCTCAAAAGTTGATTACAAACAATGCACTCGGAGCGAGAGCAGTTTTCGCCGCCGATCTGGCTAATAAAGAATTTTATCTGGAAATGAGAAAAAAATATAAAGGCGGATAAAGCTATATTATGTCATTTACAGATAAAATTCTGTTGTGCGAAACCATCTCCTTATTCTATGGGGATTTAATACGGTTTCTA
>JASFMY010000151.1:0-14694 GCA_050117315.1 Ignavibacteria bacterium | reverse complement strand
TAACTTTGTCTGCATTTCACCAAGACTCAATCCGTTTTCTTTTACTTCTTCTGAAGTTGGAATACCAGGTAAATGTTTGTTTGTTTTTACATATTGTTCTAATTCTCTTATTGATTTTAGTTCGTAATCCTCTTCAAATACATAATCCGGGTGGGGTACATTTAAGTCTACTATTATTTCTTCTGCATGGATTTTCCCTTTTACTGTTAGGGTTTCATCTGGACTCGTTGTTCCAATACCGACGTTGCCAGTACCATTTATAACTAAAACATCATTACCTTGTTCTT
Organism: Ignavibacteria bacterium; assembly: GCA_050117315.1. Lineage (GTDB taxonomy): Bacteria > Bacteroidota > Ignavibacteria > Ignavibacteriales > Melioribacteraceae > JANQIV01. The sequence continues at coordinate 14,407 of JASFMY010000151.1, read as the reverse complement.
GGAATCTTAATAAATCATTATCTGTTGATCCATCCATATCTGACACTATTTGAAATCTATCAGAACCATCACCAGCCTCAAAAATGATTTGGGCATCCGCTCCAGCAATACCTCCCTTTAATCCTAAAGACAAAGAAGATCCGTTTCCAATTTGCAGATTATGCTGCGGATTCATCGTGCCAATGCCGACGCTGCCAGTACCATTTATAACTAAAACATCATTACCTTGTTCTTGGAATCTTAATAAATCATTATTTGTTGATCCATCCATATCAGATACTATTTGAAATCTATCAGAACCATCATTGGCTTCAAAAATGATTCGGGCATCCGCTCCAGCAATGCCTCCCTTTAATCCTAAAGACAAAGAAGATCCGTTTCCAATTTGCAGATTATGCTGCGGATTCATCGTACCAATGCCGACGTTGCCAGTATTATAGAAAATGTTATTTATTGAATCTGTCTCCCATTGTGAAAATGTTAAATTGGAGAATAAAAGAAATAATATTGCTAAAGGTAATTGATAGTTTTTCTTTTTCATTTTGACTCCGTGAGTAATTACTGTTTTACTTTATTCGTTCTATTCTATTTGTCTTCAAGCCTTTCTATTCTTTTTAGCAATTCTAATTTCTCATGCTCCAGCTTCTCCATCCTTTTTCTTGGCTGATTGTGTACAGTGTTAACTCCTCTATTTTCTCTAATAACTTTGTCTGCATTTCACCAAGACTCAATCCGTTTTCTTTTACTTCTTCTGAAGTTGGAATACCAGGTAAATGTTTGTTTGTTTTTACATATTGTTCTAATTCTCTTATTGATTTTAGTTTGTAATCCTCTTCAAATACATAATCCAGGTGGGGTACATTTAAGTCTACTATTATTTCTTCTGCATGGATTTTTCCTTTTACTGTTAGGGTTTCATCCGGCCTCGTTGTTCCGATACCGACGTTGCCTGAATTAAAGAAAATATTACTACCATTTGTGAGCCACTGAGAGAAAGTTAAATTGCTGAATATGAGAAATAATACTGCTAGGGATAATTGATAAGTTTGATTTTTCATTTTTTACTCCAGGAGTTTTTTGGCTTTTTTTTCTTCTTATAATTCTTTTGTAGGTATAATCTTTTATTTAATAGGTAAATGGGATTATAAATTTCACCAATTGTTTTGTCATGTATATTGATATCAAAAATTACGTCAATTATGGACAAAATTCATCTTTTTTAATATATATTAGCAACTACTTCTAGGTGTGTCTTTTATTAATTAGGTGATGCTAAATTTGCATCACCTACAGGATATCTTCTCTTTTATCTTTGAACTTAATTCCGATCTCTTCCAACTCTTTTAATACTTTCGAATAAATTTCTGGCTTGGTTGGGATATGTGTTCCTGTTTCAGTAATTTCACCATTTAATATAAGCTTTGCGGCAATAGCTGCCGGTATTCCAACCGTTTTGGAAATTGCAGTGAATACTTCCGTTTCACCGTACTCAACTAATGTAGAAATAATTTTTTCTTTCCTATTTTCCCCAGGATACTCTGCTTCAATCTCATGCTGCAGAATAACCATGTCCCGCTCACCTTCCGGCAAAGGCATTTTTTCATTTAATAAATCCGTCATTACTTCTGTTGATGTCTTCGGGTTCCCCTTTATTTTATCTTTGGAAAATAAACCCAGCCACTTTAGGTTGTCCATAATTTTACCGGTTGGATTTATGCCGAGATAATTTGCAACTCTCGTTTCAAGCTTTGTACCGTTTGAATTGAGCGGCAAAAACAACTCGGTAAACTCAGCGTATGTCATCTCGTTTAGACGAGGAATTTTCAGCACTTCATTTGGGATTCCAAGTTTAATTATCTGCAGCCAGGTTTCGCTCCAGCCGGGATATCTTAACGTACCGCGGATCATCGTTTTAACTTTTTCCAAATTGAATAAATCCTTGTAAACAAGGGAATCCCTGTTTGGGTATGCTTCAAGTGTACCGACACCGTCAACATCCACCCGCCATGTTCTTTGAAACAAATGACCATGCGATACAATTTTCAACTGGCTGTTTTCCATATACTGGGCGCCGGAAAAACCGGCCATTACAATATTTCTCGGGTTCCACGTAATAGCGTATCTTAAAGGGTTTGATTGGACTTCAGGTGCAGGCAGCCCGCTTCCGTAAGATAAAAACTCCGTTACGTATCCGCCATTATTCCTGATGTCTGCTATCAAAGACATAGCAGACATATGATCGATTCCCGGATCAAGTCCCATTTCATTCAAAATCAGTATCCCTTTTTTCTTTGCATCATCGTTCAGATCGCGAATTCTAATATCTTCATAAGAAGCGGTAACACAATTTTTCCCGTAGCTTAAACAATCCAGCGCAATCAAATACTGAAAGATCGGGGCTAAGAAATTAATTACAATGTCTGCATTTCCGATTTGTTCTTTTCTTAATTGTTCATTGTTTACATCAAATTCAATTGCCCTGCCGCACGCGTGTCCGTTAATTCTTTCTTTAGCAAGTTCTACATTCTTATCGCAAACCGTTACAGTCGAGTTGTTTTTATTTGCATACTCAAGCAAGTATTTAATTAAATGAGAGGTGCTTTGTCCGGCGCCGAGGATTAGAATATTTTTCATAGTTTCATTTCCGAAATATTAACATAAAATTACATAAACAAACTTGTCAGCACTTTTTGATAAAATCAACTTATTTGTCTTTACTTTGTATTTATTATCGAAAATTTCAAGCAAAGATAAACTATGATGGTTCAGAATTATAAACAGTGAATTGTTATGAGTTTCTAAAATTTCTCTTATATAAGCAATTGTTTCCGCACCTCTTGAATAACAGTTCTTTACAATTCAACATAGAGTTCAAAATTTCAACAATCCACAAAAAGAACTATTGTTATAAAAAATGATTAATAATATCTTCAACCTTCCCTTTCAATAAAAAATGAGGATTATGAATAACAAATTTATTTCCAAATTTTTGAACGTTATTGAAAAAGGGGGCAACGCTTTACCCCACCCGGCTACTCTGTTCGCTATCTTTGCAGCGTTGGTAGTTCTGCTTTCAGGCTTATTCAGCTTTTTTGATATTCAAGTTGCACATCCCAGGACAGGAGAGATGGTCACATCCGTCAACTTATTATCCGTAGACGGTCTTCACAGAATTTTAACAAACATGGTCGAGAATTTCACCGGATTCGCTCCTTTAGGCACCGTACTTGTTGCTATGCTCGGAATCGGAATTGCAGAAAGCAGCGGATTTATTGCAACGGTCTTGCGCATGCTTGTTATTTCCGCCCCCAAAAATCTGCTGACTTTTGTTATTGTATTTTCAGGTATTCTTTCAAATACCGCAAGCGAAGTAGGCTATGTTTTGTTAGTTCCGCTCGGGGCTATAATTTTCCTAGCTGTAGGCCGCCACCCTCTTGCAGGAATGGCAGCGGCATTTGCAGGCGTATCAGGCGGATACAGTGCAAATCTCTTGCTGGGGACCATTGACCCATTGTTAGCCGGTTTAACTGAAGAGGCCGCAAAAATAATTAATCCCGAATATCTTGTGAATCCTGCCGCTAATTTTTATTTCATGTTTGCTTCTACCTTTTTTATTGCAATAGCCGGTACCTGGGTTACGGAAAAAATTGTTATCCCGCGTTTGGGCAAATACGAAGGTGATGAAAAACCTGAGGAGTTAAGAAATTTAACACCGGAAGAAAAACGCGGGCTTAAGTTTGCATTAATTGCCGGTTTAGTCCTGCTGGCTTTTGTGTTGATAGGAATAATTCCATTTGACGGATATTTAAGAGGTAAAAACGGGAATGTTCTTCACTCCCCGTTTCTGGACGGCATTGTGGCTTTTATTTTTATAGGTTCAGCCTTATTGGGCATTGCATACGGAATAGGAGCCAAAACTTACAGCAACGATAGCGATGTGATGAAAGGTATGGGCAAAGCTATGGAAACACTTGGAATATACATTGTCCTCGTATTTTTTGCCTCACAGTTTGTTTCCTATTTTAAATGGACTAATCTCGGTTTAATATTCGCCATAGAAGCGGCGGAATTTCTCAAATCATTGGGGCTTGGCGATATTCCTTTGATGGTGGCATTTATTATTTTGGCGGGAATCGTCAATTTATTTATGGGAAGCGCTTCGGCAAAATGGGCAATAATGGCTCCCGTGTTTATCCCGATGTTTATGCTCCTGGGCTACTCCCCGGAACTGGTTCAAAATACTTACAGAATAGGAGATTCGGTTACAAATATTATCTCTCCAATGATGTCTTACTTTGCGTTAATTGTTGCTTTTTTCCAGCGCTATGACAAAAAAGCAGGAATAGGAACTTTGATTGCAACAATGCTTCCCTACACAATATTTTTCTTCCTTGTTTGGGCAGTGATATTGATTATATGGATATTAGCAGGCTGGAATGTAGGTCCCGATGCGGGACTATACTATCCGGCAAATTGAACACTATTATTTTAAGTCCGCCATTTTTTGGCGGACATTTCTTAATTGTTATTAGCTTCACCGGCTAACACATTCATTTTGTCATATTTGTTTCTTCTTTGTAGATTGTAATACTTAATTTTACTTAAAAAATAATTTTAAAATATCCTGATGAAGATACTTGTTGTAGAAGACCATGCTTCCAGCAGATTACTCTTAAAAAAATTTTTAAGAGCTTTGGAATACGAAATTGATCTTGTTGCCGATGGTAAAGAGGCTATCGAGCTTATCAATAAAAACGATTACGAAGCTGTATTAACAGACTGGATGATGCCTAATATGAGCGGCCTGGAATTGGTGGAAGAAATTAGGAGAATCAAAACAAATCCTCCGGCCATGCTGATGATTACCGCCCTAGCTTCCGAAGATGCAAAACAAAAAGCGCTTGACGCAGGTGTTGATGATTATATAGCCAAGCCGATCAGAAAAGACGACGTCATCAGGAGACTACGAAATTGTATTGAAAGAAGGTCCGTTGAATTATCTCATAAAGAAATTTCTCCGGGTCAAACATTAGGAAAAAAGCCAACTTTAATAGGTGTTGCAATAGCTGCTAGCACCGGCGGTCCTCCTGCTTTAACAAAAATATTTAACGAAATTGAAATATCCCCGAATGCTGCTTATTTTGTAGTACTTCACGGCCCCCCCTGGATGCTTGAATCATTTGCCGATAGAATTAGAAAGGATACAAATTATCCCGTCTTTTTAGCTTATGATGACCAGCCGATTAAAGGCGGGGAAATATATATTTCTCCGGGAGAAATACATATGATTGTTGATCCGTTGAAAATGAAAATAAAATTAGTTGACACTCCTCCGGAAAATTATGTTAAACCAAGCGCAGACCCCCTTTTTAAAAGTGTTGCAAACGCGTTCGGGAAACATAGTGTTGCCGTTGTTTTAACCGGCATGGGACACGATGCATGTATTGGAGCCGGTTATATTTCGGTATCGGGCGGAACAGTCATTGCGCAGGACCCCAGAACGGCAATAATCGGATCAATGCCTAAAAACGTGATAGGGTTAAATCTCGCAAAACATATAGTTCCGTTAAACAATATTGCAGTCGCAATAAAAAAAATAGTTCAGCAAAAATATTCTGAATTGATTAAACAGTAAGGTTAACTAAAGCGCCTTTACGTAAAACAGACTGGTTCGTGTATTTTTCAAAGATATAATTGTTAATTCGATTATTTTTCCATCCTTTCAGTGAACTGCTGCCTGGGGAATAATAATATCCCTTCCCGATTTCATCCCCTTCGTCATTTACCTCTACATAATCAGCTTCTTCTATTTCAACCGACTTTAGATTTAGCTCAATTGACTTGCGGGAAACATTTTTACTTTTATTTTCGAACATTGCTTTATGAGAGTCCGAAATACTTGATGCTTGCGAGTCGCTTTTAAGATGCGGAGAAGATTTTCTCCTTACTTCATCATTTACCGGGTTACCGGTATACTTTATATATTTATCACCATAAAAATTTTCATGAACCGATTTATTAATCGATTTTATCTTTAAATCAGCTACCTCTTTTAAATCACTTACACCAACTGATTTAAAGTTATTGAATAAAGTACTATCTACCCTCTTAATTGCCATAAAGATTACAATTAACTATTCGATAATAATTAAAACAAAAAAATAAGTCAATACCTCTATTGATGACGAGGAAAAAACATCCAATTTTACTAAATTACATTAAATCAATCTGGTGGCTAAATGAAAATACTTGTAGTGGAAGATGACGGGTCAAGTAGGCAACTTCTAAAAATGATTTTGGAAAAAAAAGGTTACGAAGTTGATGTAGTAAACGATGGTTTGGAAGCACTCGAATTTGTTCAGAGAGCGAAATATGATGCAGTCCTAACAGACTGGATGATGCCGAAATTAGACGGAATCGCATTAATTAGAAGAATTAGAGAAGTAGTAAACCCTGTCCCCATAATAATGGTAATAACTGCATTAGCTTCCAAGGAAGCGAGAATTAAAGCACTTGATGCCGGGGCCGATGATTATATTGCAAAACCAATTGAAAAAAGAGATGTTTTAGAAAGATTGAAAAATTGTTTGATGCGGCAAAATGTTGACCGTGCTCAACAGTCATTAGACGAAAGCAAGGATACATTCAAGGAAGCCGGTTTTGCAGGGGTTTGTTTAACGGCAAGTACAGGCGGCCAGCCGGCATTGCTCAAAATTTTAACAGCCTTAAAAGCAGACGGAAATACCGCTTATTTTATTGTTTTACAAAGCCCGGGCTGGATGCTGGAATCTTTTGCTGAAAGGCTGCGCCAAAAAACAAATATGATTGTTCATCTGGGGGAAGATAACCAAAGAGTATTGCCCGATAGGATTTACATTGCACCGGATGATTTTCACATGACAATTGACCCGCAAACCATGACAATACAATTAAACGACAATCCCCCGGAAAATATGGTTCGTCCGTCGGCGGATCCTCTTTTTAGAAGCGTTTCAAAAACTTTCGGGAAACATTCCATTTCCGTTGTACTTACCGGGATGGGGCATGACGGGACAATCGGGTCGGGCTACATTTCCGCTGCAGGCGGCTTATCTATTGCACAGGAACCTTCCGAAGCTATTATGCCTTCGATGCCCAAATCGGTAATTGATTTAAGGATTGCAAGTATTATAGCGCCAATTGAAGATATGCCGGCAATAATTTCCAATTCTATTCATAAATTTTTCCCGGAATAAGACTTACTTTTTTGATAAGTCCGAGAAAATTTTTAGAGAGCGGGCTATTACCTGGTCCATGTTGTAATATTTATATTCTGCAAGTCTGCCGCAAAAGACAACATTGTTTAATTTTTTCACTTCCTTTTCGTATTTCATAAGAAGTTCGTTATTCTCAGCCAAAGGAATGGGATAAAATCTCTCCATGCCTTTTTTGTATGCAACAGGATATTCTTTCATTATTGATGTTTTCCTGTCTTGCCGGCAGGCCGGATTACTCTTCAGGCCTGTAGCGTGTTTCCATTCCACAATCCGGGTATAATTTTCATCGTTGGGATAATTGATCTGCTGGCATTCCTGGAAGTATTCCCGGTTCAAAGTTTCATGTTCAAATTCCAAAGACCTGTACGGCAGTTCTCCAAAACTATTATTAAAAAACTCATCAATAGGACCTGTATAAATAAGCTTGTTAAATTTTATTTCGTTTTCAATATCAACAAAATCTTTGTTCAAAATTATTGTAATATTTTTATGGTTTAATAACTTCTCAAACAATTTGGAATAACCGTGTTTCGGCATTGCCTGGTATGTATCGTTGAAATAACTTTCTTTTGAATTATATCTTACGGGGATACGTGCCGTTACACTCGCCGCAAGTTCTTTCGGATGCATGTTCCATTGCTTAATAGTGTAGTTGAAATAGAAGTTTTCATATAGTTCTTTTCCCAGCAAACTTAGCACCATCTCTTCGGCATTTTTAGGATTCTTTATTTTTTCTTTTTTTGACTCAATGAAATGTTTCACCTCATCTTCGGTTTTTAACTTAACCCCGAAGAATGAATTAATGGTATTCATGTTAATCGGGAACGGGTATAACACTCCGTTTACTTTTGATTTTATTATATGATCGTGAAATATCCATTCAGTAAAATGGGAAAGGTAGTTAAAGACTTCGCTACTGTTTGTATGGAACCAGTGGGGACCATACTTATGAACTAATATCCCGTTTTCATTATAATAATCAAAAGCGTTACCGCATATGTGATCTCTTTTATCAATTATACAGATTTTTTTATCAGCTTGGCTTGCAAGCCTTTCTGCCAGTACTGCTCCGCTGAAACCGACTCCTACAATAAGGTAATCATACATAATATTAACCGAATTAATTATTGACTAATTCTCTCACTCCAGCCGGAACCGGGAAATCAGGAATTTTAGCCAGTAGATTCTTCCAGATTACTTTTGCTTCTTCTATTTCTTTTAACTCGTAATGAGTACATGCCAGATTATTAAACAACTCAGGCATGTTGTCAAAAAAATTAATCCCTTCACAGTGTTCATAATATTTATAGTAATATTCTTTTGCCAGTTGAAAGTCTTTTTTAAGAAAGGCTACATTTGCAGTTGAAAATAAATGATTTTTGTAGTTGTCCTCCCCGTGAAGAAAGAAATTAAAAATACCTTCCGGGAATTGAGCCATTTTAAGGCCGAGGTGTGCAATAATATTTGAGAATAATCTCTCACCTAAAAATGCTACTTCCTTTTCTGTGCTCATTATATACGGTATCTTAAAATTCTTCAACTTACTGATAGCTTGTAAATTAAAAAGACCGGACATACCGTGTAGAAAGTCAACTTTGTCATTATCTGCCAGCTCAGATAAATTTACATCGTGACAATATTTTTTGAAATTTGCCATTGGCCCCTGCATCAATATATTTCCCCAGATATCAACATCATTTTGTTCATCCTTTAAGTTATTGATTCGGTCAAACCAATTGTCATCTCCAAACCAATGATCGTCATGCATAATCAAGTATCTATCGTATTCAGGTACCAAATCTATGAAGTATGCTATTGCCGCAGTATCAAATCCTAAATTAGGTCTTAAGAAAAAATACTCAGGCTTAAATTGTCTGTAGAAATCTATAGCATCATAATGATGACCATTAAGTACAACTGCAAAGTCAAACTTGTCTCTTAATTTTTTTATTTGCTCGTCAAACCCAAATTTAGAAAAGTTTGACCATGTTTTTTCCGATGTTATTATGCTGATCAGGAATTTCTTCATATAATAGCTAACCTCGTTTTATAGATTTGGCTTTTTCAAAATACTCCCTTGATTTTTGAACATTATTAATGTTCAGATAAGACGATGACAATTTTAAATAAAGCCCGGCTAGCATATCGATGCTGCAATCCTTTTTGGCGGCAATATATTTTTCATACATTTCAATTGACTTTTCAAATTTTTTATCAGAATAATATTCATGGGCTGTCCATAATAAATGACCTGCGAAATTATCATCACCATGCATTAGAAATTTAAATATACCGTCCGGGAAGTTGTTCATTTTTAAGGATTTGAATTTTATTAAATTACTGAAAATTCTTTCACCGATCTCTGCTTTATATTTATCATTTATCAAAGGGAAATTAAAGTTTACACTTTTAATTTTTCGAATAGCGTTTTCAGAAAAAATGCCCGACATTCCTTGCAGCATTTGCAATGAACTAAAATCCTTCAAAAAGGTTAAGCCTGTTAAATCACAGTATTCTTTATAACCGTCTACCTCACTTGTAGATCCTAAAACCAGATTTCCCCATACATCAATTTCAGGTTTTTCATTTCTAAGATTTTCAATTTTTATGAACCAGTTTTCATCTTCAAACCAGTGGTCATCATGTAGTAATAATGTTGTTTTGTAGACAGGTATTAATTTAAATAAATGTTCTATTGCCGCCGGGTCATAACCAATATTTGGCCTTAGGAAAAAATATTCAGGCTTAAATTGCGCATAGAAATTTACTGCATCATGATAATAACCATTCAGTACAACTGCAAAGTCAAACCTCTCTCTTAATTTTTTTATTTGCCTGTCAAATTCAAATCTGGAAAAGTTTGACCATGTTTTTTCCGATGTTATTATGCTGATTAGGATTTTTTTCATAGGACTTAGTTTTTTAATCATCAATAAAAACTTTCTTAAATCTTTGCATTACTCTTTCAGGAGAAAATTTTTCCGAAAAAACATCGTAATTATAGCCCGGATTCTTTCTTAAAGTTGTTAGGATATCATAAAGCTGTTCTTTACTGAAATAGTATATCCCTTTGTGCTTCAAGTGCCAGTAATGCGCTTGCTCAGGCGAACGTGCAAAAGTTATAACAGGCTTATTCTTGGAAGAAAATTCACCTATTGCAACTCCAAAAGTTTCGCCGCGGTTTCTTGCATGCAGCATTGCATCGCATGTTTGTATAAATGCGGTTTTGATTTTTAAATCAGCCGTACCGGCAAAAAATTTAATATTGTCATATTTTTTCCCTTTTAAGAAACTATCGTCCGTATTCATAAAAAGGAAATAAATATCATCCCTTTCTTCAGCAATTTCTATTACAGTTTCATGAACAAAGTCAATATCAAATGTATCAAACCCGCCGTAGCGTCCAAAGACTATTGCTTCTTCAGGTATGTTTAAATGATCTCTAAAGTGTAAATTTACCTCGGGTAAGTTTATAATACGCGGAACATAATCAAATTTACCTTTACTATAACCTCTGCTCAACCATTCTGAATTAACGGCATAAACATCTCCATGTTCTTCAAGGGTTCTAAAAACAGCTTGGACACAATTTTTGGCTTTTTGGGATAATATACCATCGTTAAAACCATGTTTTAGTAAAAAAAACATTTCTACCTTACTTTGGGATATTATCTCGTCAATATCTTCGACATCATTATAAAAATAAATTTTGCCAAATCGATTCTTAAACATAGTCAACATGTTCTCATTCTTATGAACTGAGTTTCCATCCATAATAATAATTGATTTATTCCCAAGCAATTCTTCATTGTAATAAGCATAATCAAAGAGAGCAATATCACAACCTCTCAAAGAAAATCCGTAAGAATGAAAAGCTATATTCATGAAAATTTCGCTTCTATTTTATTTAACAAATCTGTTACAAGAGGAAAAGCGGGCACAATTTCCAGACATTTTTTACAATAAAGCATTGTAGTTTCATAATCCTTAATAACTGACGAAATCTGAGCTATATTGTAGAATGCTAAAAGAGATTCATTTCTCTCACAATGCTTTAAATATTCAAGGTAAAGATTTCTTGCTTCGATATAATTATTCTTCAAAACCAGTTCATTTGCTGTCCAGAACAAATGATCTTTCTCGTTAGTATCATTATGTAATAGGAATTTGAATATACCTTGTGGGAAACAACTCATATTTAACATACTATACTTAATAAAATTACTAAATATTCTTTCCCCTAATTCAGCTTTTTGTTTATTATTTTCAAGAAAAAAATTGTAATTAATTGTTTTCAACTTTGTAATTGCATCTGAGGAAAATATTCCGGACATCCCTTGCAGCATTATTTTTGAATCATAATTCTTCAAAAATCCCAAATCGGCTTTACTACAATATTCATTATACCCCACCATCTCACTTGTTAAACTTACAACTAAATTACCCCATACATCAATTTCAGGTTTTTCAATTCTTAGCTCTTCTATTTGTGAAACCCAGTCTTCCACTTCGAACCAATAATCGTCATTTAGTATCAGTGTGGTATCATAAACAGGTATTATTTTTATTAAATGTTCAACAGCCGCAGGATCAAAGCCCAAGTTTGGTCTTAAAAAGAAAAATTCCGGTTTAAAATCTTTGTAATAATTTATTGCTTCTAACGCATAGCCGTTCAATACAACAGCAAAATCAAACTTATCTCTATGTTTTATTACTTGCTTATCAAAACCAAACTTTGAAAAATTTTTCCATGTTTTTTCCGATGTAATTATGCTGATTAAGATTTTTTCCATGTCGCCATAAGATATTTTAATAATAGAATTCAGCCTTTTACGGCAGATAGCTTTATAAAATTCATATAAATGCAAAAAGTTCAAAGAACTTAAAGGGCTCTCTTAATAGAGAACTCCTTAAAAATATAAAGTAGTTATAACCATTGAAATTCTTCTATAAATATAGCACAGTTAAAATCAAAAATAAATGCAAGGATTTTATTGCTGTTGTTCCGGTATGAAATTTTCTTCGTAAGTTTTGTCATAAGTAATTGCAAGTCGTCAATATAAACACTATATGTCGTTCCACCAGCATCAATTGGAAAGGTAGACTACATCACTGTCTGTATGAAACCAATGTAGTTTGTATTTATCCATCATCATTTACATGGTCATATGCATTGTCTCAAATGTGATCTCTTTTATCAATTACACAAACTTTTTTATTTAATTTGCCGGCAAACCTTTCAGCTAATACCGTACCGCTGAAACCAGTACCAACTATGAGATAATCATACATGATTCTAATTTTGGGGATTATTAATTAATTCTTTTATGCCTTCTGAAAGCGGGAAATTTGGGATTTTGTCTAATAAACTTTTCCAGATACATTTTGCCTCTTCAACTTCATTTAATTCAAAATGAGTATTTGCAAGATTATTAAACAACACAGGCATATCATCAAAATAATTATTCTTTTGACAGTATTCAAAATATTTGTAATAATATTCTTTTGCTTTCGTGAAATCAAATTTATGGTAAGCAACATTTGCCGTTGAAAACAGATGGTTCCTATAGTTATCATCACCATGAAGAAAGAAATTAAAAATACCATCCGAGAATTGTGAAAATTTTATATCAAGATGTAATAATATATTTGAAAATAACCTTTCACCTAAAAAAGCAATCTTTTTATCTTTGCTCATTAAATAAGGGACTTTAAATTCTTTCAGCTTAGAAATTGAGTCATAATTAAAAAGTCCGCACATTCCATGCAAAAAATCAATTTTGCCACAATTAGCTAGTTCTCGTAAATTAACATCATCACAATATTTCTTGAAATTTGGCAGTGGTTCCTGCATCAATATATTTCCCCAAATATCAACACTGTTATCTTCATTTATCAGACAATTAATTTTTTCAAGCCAGTCATGATTTTTAAACCAATGATCATCGTGCATTAATAGATAATGATTATATTTAGGAGCTAAATCAATAAAATAAGCTATGGCAGCAGTATCAAAGCCAACATTCGGCCTAAGGGAAAAGAACTCGGGTTGGAAATTCTTATAGTAATCGATTGCATCAGATGCGTAACCGTTCATAACAACTGCCAAATCAAATTCATTTCTTAATTTTCTTAATTCAATATCAAAATTAAACTTTGAAAGGTTCTTCCATGTACGTTCGGATGTGATAATACAGATTAGTAATTTTTTCATCGGCAATATTTTTTTATTGTTAAAAAAAAATTTTAGGGTATCTATGCAAAGAACAAAATTTAATTAAGGGTTCTTTTTAAGAACCCTTTCAAAAATTTCTCATTATCAGATGAATCTATTTATTAGAGATTTGCCCGTATAGCTCTAGTGGATTAAAGTATTGTTGTCCTAGGGAAGTCCCTGAACTTAGTGTGAAATCTTTCCTAACCCTAATACCATCCCATCTGTGTCCTGCCGTAGCATCGTGATGTGTCCCAACCATGGTCACTACTCCCGATGCGGCTGGTGCGGAACCATATGTTCTTAGAATACCATCAACAAACACTCTAACTATATATTGAGCTCCTTCATATGTAACTTGAACAGCATAATGTCTCCAAGTATCATCAACTCCACCAAATTGTGGTTCATGGGACCATCCAGAACCATGTTGTACATGCCCCCACCATTTCCCGGAATCATAATAATAAAGACCTGATCCTGCGTAAAATAGCCAAAACGTAGCATCTCCTAATCCACCAATTCTATACATCCAACCATCAATTGTATAGCTTTCAACACTAGCATCTATATTCAATTTACCATCATCATTTGTTAAATTAAATCCATCATTTCTAACTGTGTGAGATTGTAGAGCTCATTTGCTTCTACTTCAATTATGTCTGTTCTGAATAAGCTGCTCTCGCCCCAGTTTATTAATCCTAAATTATAATTATCATAAATAATTTCTGTTCCTTTTTTAAGAGTAATTACTGCTTTACTGACCGACTGAAGTGAATCACTATTAATTTTTGCTAAGCTTCCTTCAGAAGCCGAAATATACACAAGCCAAATTGGTTTTAGGGCAATTAGGTATGCTTCAAAAGATGCAGTTGAGTCCCAATAAATTTTTCTAATTCCTCTTTCATATTCTCAGCATTTTCAAAAAATCCTAATA
>JASFMY010000150.1:0-14812 GCA_050117315.1 Ignavibacteria bacterium | reverse complement strand
ATATTGGATTGTTCATATTTCTTCTACCATATTTTGCCTTTTACAATATTAACTATTTCGAAGCACTTTAAACAGTATTTTATTTCGCAGAGGGTTTATTAAGTTCTTCGGTGACTGTTACCATATCAAAACTGTTCCACATTCTTTTGAATTCGTCAAACTCCTTTTTCAATTCGCCGGATTCATTTAATATTTTTTCAAATTCTCTTTTTTCATCGTTTGTAAATTCACCGTTTACAAAACTTCTTAACTTTTTTTCTTTGGTGTTGTATACTACCGAATCGAAAAAGGTATTATTGAAGGATTCATTTTCCTTTATCTAAATTTAGTCTAAATAAGAATAGCGGTCAAGAAAAATCAACTCAACACTTTAATTATTAAGATATTTTCTCAATATTCTGATCGATTTGCTCATCTGGTTTTTTACTGTCTGTATTGATAGGTCTAATATTTCTGCGATTTCCGAATAACGGAAACTGTGGTATCTATTTAATATAAAAATTACTCTGCATCGTTCCGGCAATTTGAGAATCGCCTTTTTCAAATCATACTCAAGCATATTCTCATTAATTTTTTCTGCACATATAGAATTCCTAAATTCAGTATTATGAAGAGAGTACATTTTTTTTGTACGCTCAAAAAAATTTATAAGAAGGTTTTTTGCAATCTTAAACAAGTATGCTTTGGGGTATTTCTCAGTTGAGACGTTTTTCCTAGCTTCCCAGAAATTAATAAATGTTTCCTGGCAGATTTCTTCGGTTAAAATTTGATCGAATGTGCTCCGGTAAATGAAATTGTAAATCTGAGGATAAAGCAAATTATAAAATTCACTAAAAGCTGAATGATCGTTGTTTCTAATAAGCTTAACCAATTTTTCAGTTATGTCTGCTTCATCAACGTGCATGATTATAAAAATAACCTAGTAAAATTAGTGTATCAAATATTTTTGTCGGCAATAATAAACTAAACCTACGAAAATCCCAAAGAAATTAAGGATAAAATTGGAACTGAGTAACATTATAATTCGAATAAACTCCAAAGTGGAAAAATTATGATGCGCAAATCTTGATACTCTGTGACTGCTGCTTCTTTGATAATTCATTATTTAAATTTTACTTTTGCCCGTAACGGTAAACTTTTGCAATTAACTTATTACATATAAATTTCTCTCTTCTATTTACAGCAAACAGTTAATTTAAGATTTAGACGGAATAATCTAACGAGCTTAAAAGAGATGGAGAAAAAACTAATCTGTTTTTTTTATTTTGTAAACTGAGTTACTAACTTTTGAATTAATTTTTGTCGTAGAGTTCCAATTCCCTTTATTCATAAACTTATTATTTAATTTAGGAATGATGATAATCAAATAGTTGTTTATTATCTCGTAATATATCTTGTCCAATAAAACTTGTTCATGGGGAAGTAATAACGTGTAATCCAGAACTTTTTTTTCACTAGAGTCGTCAACAACTGTTAAAAAATTTTCGGAAACATTTACTCTGATGGCTTCTTTTTTAATATCTTTCACATTGACTTTAATGATCAAATCATAATCAGTCTCTTTAATTTCATCTTTGCCTAATTTGGATAAATACTTCATCTTACTCCTTATTACTCGTTGACCTTAATTTCTAACATCAATTCGCTTTATATCGTTATGCAAAATTAAAGCTTAACCCGCTCTAATTTCAATTCCTACAAAGGAGTAATTTTATTGGCAAGCTTTCGTATAATACTATAAAAGGGGTGAGTACTATAAATACTTACTCTTAGGTATAGATCAGACCAGATTATTTTCTATTGAGTATTTTATAAGTCCGGCAGTATTTTTAATCCCCAGCTTGTCGCCGATGTTTTTCCGGTGCTTTGCCACAGTAAAATAACTTATGAAAAGTTTATCGGCAATTTGCTGGGAAGTAAGTCCGTCAACAATCAATTTTAAAACTTCAATTTCTCTTCCGGATAATTCATTTTGAATAGATTTGTTTTCCGATCTGATATGAGATTTAATAACAAGGTTTGTAACCTCCTGGGAAAAATACGTATCACCTACTGCCAGGGATTTAACTGCTTCTTTGAATAACTTAATTTCAGCCATCTTGTAAATATAACCGTCGACTCCCGCGGAGAGCGCTTTGAAAACCAACTCCTCGTCACTCAACATAGTTAAAATCAATATTTTAACATCAGTATCAAATTCCCTTATCTTTATAGAAGCATCAATGCCGTTTAATTGCGGCATATCAATATCCATAATAATAATATCGGGTTTTAATTCCTTTGTTTTTTCTATTCCTTCCAAACCGTTGTTAGCTTCTCCAACAATATCAAATACATTATCATACTCTAAGGCCATTTTTAGACCTTCTCTTACCATTTTATGGTCATCAATCAAAAGAATTTTTTTCTTATTCATTTTCTATTGAGGTAACTTAAATTCGATTGTTGTACCGCTGCCTATTCTTGATGAAATATACAAATTTCCTCCTAATAATTCAGCCCTTTCCTTCATGTTATTCAGTCCAAAACCTGTTGAATTTGAATATGAGTGAGCAAGATCAAATCCTTTTCCGTTATCTTTTATCCTACCGGTGATTTCACTTTGTCCAATTTTCAGAAAAACATCTACTGAATTTGCTTCAGCATGTTTGAGGGAGTTGTTAATTGATTCTTGTATAATTCTAAAAATATTTAATTCGGTTTTTTTATTTTTCACTTGGCCGTTTTCTTCAAACAAAAATGAAATTTCAATTTCCATGTTCAGTTTTATTTCATTGATTAATCTTTTAACGGCCTCCAACAAAGAAAAATTTTCAATTAAAGAAGGCGTTAAAGAACTTACAATATTTTTGAGGTCTTTGCCTACTTGAATAATATTTTCCATTGCGTTTAGCAATTTGGAGTTCTCAACTTTATCGGCTTCTTTCATCATTTCCAAATTTATTTTTGCGAAAGTTAACCTTTGCCCTACAACATCATGCAAATCCTTTGCCAGCCTTTTTCTTTCATTTTCAAGAATATTTTGGGAAAATTCAAATAACTCTTTATAACTTTCTTTACTTTTTTCCAAATTTTCTTCTGCTTGTTTTCTTTGGGTAATATCAACTGCTGTCCCTATTAAAAGCCTTTTACCATCAACGTCTATCAATCCGGATGAATATTCAACCCAGAATTCACTGCCGTCTTTATTTTTTATCTTTGCTTCTACCTGTCCAGTTGTAATCCCTTTCAGTGTATCATTCATTTGATTCATAATTTGTGTTTTATATTCGCCGGTAAATAAATCAAGTATATTAACGTTTTGTAAATTTTCTTTTGTTAGGCCAAGCAAACCTTCACCGCATTTATTAACAAATATTACTTTGAAGTTCTGGATAATAAATATTGAAGCAGTAGTTGTGTTTATTAATGTTCTAAATCTTTTTTCGCTTTCTGCAATTGATCTCTCATAAATTTTCTTTTCTGTTATATCCCTTACAATATTGCACAGCCAGTAGCCTTTTTGACGTTTTATCGAAAATTGATTTTGAGCTGCAAACCTAATTTGCCCATCGGGCCTGTGAAGTTCGAATTCATCAAAATTGTTATAAAGATTTTTGTCAATACTTTTCAACCCGTTTTCAATTTGTTCTATTTTTTGATCACCGTTATAATTCAAGCCGGAGGGAATTTCCGACAAATCTTCAATAATATTTACATAACATTCGTTTAAAACCTCTTCTTTCAATTTACCGGTTAATTGTTCTGCTCCTTTATTCCACTCAATAATTTTCCCTTCTTCATTAACAAGTATTATGCAGTCGTCGGAATTTTCAACAATACTTCTGAATTTTGTTTCACTTATTCTTAACTCTTCATCAGTTTTTTTTCTCATTAAGGAGTTAGCTAAAATCTCTCCAAATATTTTAAGCTTGGGAATGTCATCCTTATTCCATGCTCTTTTCTTTTTAGTTTCCGAAACAGCAATTGAACCAAAAATTTCATTACCTACAAATATCGGCACCTCCAGAAACGATTTAATATTTTGTTTAACATAGTATTCTTTTTCATTTTCGGCTATCCCCGGAAGGTCGTCTATGTTGTTTACAACAATATTCTCCCCTTTCATAATTTTTTCACATTCCCAAACAAAATCTTTATCGTAATCCAGTCCCTCTAAGGGGTTGCGGTTATCTTTGTTCCAGAAATATAACATCTCAAAATTTTTTATATCCTCTTTAAAGTGCAGCAGCCTGCATCTGCTTGCTGCGAAGTTGCCGGCTATTATTTCAAGACATTTAATCATGTCCTTTTCAAATATTTCGGATGCTATGTTAATTAATTTACTTTGAACTTCGGAAATAGCTTGTTCAAAGCAGGACCTTTCTTCAAGTTCTCTAAAATATCTCAGTCTGTTAACTGCATTTGCAATAATTTCCGATAGTATGGTCAACCTGTTAACATCATCCTGCGTCCATTTTTTGACTCCCTCAAATGCAGTAACATTAAATGCGCCGACAATCTTAGCAGCTATTTTTATTGGGACTGTAATTGAAGATTTAATACCCGCTTGCCGAACATATTCGATTTCATCAACAGCCTCTTCAGGTATTTCGGAAATATCTCTTATTAGGATAACTCTACCGTTTGTTATTTGTTCTGCTAACCGCGGAAGGGATTCAGCTAAATTGAAATATGGCAGGTCTGGAGTACCTTCTGCAGAAAATGTGTAAGTAGAATAAATTTCCTTTTTATTCAAAAATTCAAAGATGGTAATCCTTTGAGCTCCTATAAAATTTATAATTTTTTTTAAACCGTTATAAATTTCCGATTCAATTTCTTCAGCGGAAAGACCTAGGAATTTATTTGATATTTTGGATACAAGTTTTTCAAAGTCCAATCTTACTTGTAAATCTTTTTCAATTTCTTTTCTTTCAGTAATATCCTGGACAACTGCCGAGTACTTTAACGGGCTGCCGTTCTTATCTTTTACTACCTTGCCTCTCTCCCAAAACCATATAATTTCACCGTTATTTTTTACAACTCTATACTCGACATTTTCTAATTCGTCAATTTCATTGTTTCTTATTCTTTCATCTATTCCTTTTATTCTTTGCAAATCTTCCTTATGTACAATATCCAACCCTTGGTCGTAACTCATAATTTTTTCCCCACTTCCATCGCCAAGCAATTGTTTAAGTTCTTCCGACCAAATAGTTTTATTATTCAGTATATCATATTCCCAAAAGGCTATCTTGGAAAGTTTACTTGCCTGAACCAGCATATCCCTTTGCCGGGTTATTGATTTCTCCAATTGTTTTCTTTCGGTAATATCCCTAACTGCCGACCAAATACGATACAGCTTTCCGTTTTCAATTATTCCGTAAGCATTGTTGAGAAATATTTTTTCCGACCCGTTTTTTAATACCTCAACCGATTCACCATCTATTATTTTATAGCCGTTGTTAATAAAATTAATGAAAAGATTTTTGATTGATTCTTTTTTATCGTCGCCAACAAATTCAATAAGTTTTTTGCCCAAACATTCTTTAGTTTCCTTAAAACCATAATTTTTGGCAAATGCATCATTACATTCCACTAAGTTTCCTTCAAAAATTTTTTCTGCCTGTTTCTCCGGTGTAAGATTACTATCAATTCCGGGATCAAATTCATAACAGTTTATAGCCTCGGATGTCTGCTCAATAAACGAACGAAAACGTTCTTCGCTTGCTTTTATTATTTTTTCGTTTTTCTTTCTCTCGGTAATATCTCTAATTATAGCTTGTATAAATTTCCCTTTGTCAAATTCGACCAAATTAAAGTTAACTTCGGTATCAAATATCGCCCCGTTATTTTTTTTAAATATCCATTCAAAAAACTGTTCTTCTCCTTTGAGAGCAGCATTAATTCTTTCTTTTAATTTAACTTTTGAACGGGAGCCATCTGCTTGAAAAGCGGGCGTAATAATATCAGGTGTTGAACCGATTATCTGTTCCTTGCTGCAGCCAAACATTTTTAGGGTTCTATTATTGCAGTTGACTATGTAGCCGTCTTTAAGTATACAGATTGCATCGGTTGACGATTCAAAGAGTTTCCTGAACTTCGATTCGCTTTCTTTCAAAGCTTCTTCTGTCTGCTTTCTTTCCGAGATATCACGCATTATTGAAGAAATATATTCTATATCTCCGTTGTTATCTTTGTGTGCCATTAAAAGTTGCGAAACAGGTATTTCATTTTTGATACCGCCGTAAACTGCCGTTTCGCCAAGCCACATTCCGTTTTTTATTGCCGCCGGAAGAGCTGAGTCATGAAGGATGTCCCTAACCCACTTAGGGTGAAAATCATTTAATTTTAGTTTGCTTTGATCTTTATGTCTCCTAAATGCATATAATTCTTTAGCTGCTTTGTTCAAATAAATAATTTTTCCTTCGGGATCGTTTATGATTATTATATCACTTGTTGATTCAACTACATTAGTAAGCCTATCCCTCTCTTTTTTTGCTTTTGTTAATTCGGTTATATCTTCAACAACGCTCAGGAGACAGGTCTGATTTCTTATTTCAATTATTTCTGCAAAATACCTGCCGATGATTATTCCGTTTTTTTTGGTTTTAAACCGGATTTCTTTATTATGAATTTTTTTCTTTCTTTTAAGTTCTTCTATAACTTCCTTTCTTTCAGAGGGATTACTCCATATATTTAGTTCAGTCCATGTTTTGCCTATTACTTCTTTCTTGGTAAATCCAAAAATTTTAGCGAATGCTTCATTTACATCGATATATCTACCTTCTTCAAAAGTAATAAGGGCAACAGAATTAGGGTTGAGCTGAAAAGCCTTTGAGAACTTTTCTTCACTTTCTTTAATTTTTTCTTCAAAGTTTTTTCTTTCGGTAATATCTCTCACTACTGCAATAACAATATTACCGCAACCGGCTTCACAATATCTCAACGATACTTCAACCCAAAATTTTGTGCCGTTTTTTCTTTTTACAAGCCAATCAAATACCTGGGGACCTTCGGTGATTGCCTTATCTCTTTTTTCTTTTGCGGCTTCAATTGTATAAGGGTCTCCGGCTCCATTAAGAATTTCTACCGATCGTTCAAATACTTCATCGTATTTATAACCGTACATTTCAAGCATTGCCTTATTTACGTCAACAAGGTTTCCCGTTTCGGCATTATGTATAAAAATTGAATCGTTCGTTGAATTAAATATTTCCCTGTATTTCTTTTCGCTTCTTTTTATTTTATTAAATTCAACTTCATCTTTCCGCAGCTTTTCAATTTCTACGGCTAACGACTTAACCTTGGTCTTTAGCCTTTTGTTCTCTTCCTTAATGTTATTTAATTCTTCGATAAGTCTTTCTTCTTTCATAATATGCTCTTCAGTTATGAAAAAACGAGAGGAATTGGAGAATTTTTAAAATAGTATTTTTTATTGATTAGTCAATGGCAACGGAAGTAAACTTGCTGATACCTGTGTTTTATATATTTACAAAAGGAAGGGAAAAATAAAATTTACTGCCGAAACCAAGCTTGCTTTCCACCCAAATTCTACCGTCATTTTTTGAGATAAATTCTTTACAAAGCAGCAAACCTAAGCCGCTACCCGTTTCATTATCGGTACCAACATAAGAAATTTCGTATCCTTCTTTAAATAAATTGTCCATAGTAGATTTCCGCATTCCAATACCGTTATCAGATATACAAACAATTGCCTCTGATTTTTTTATATCTGCATCTATCTTAATTTCACCATTGTAGTTCGTGAATTTGATTGCATTGGTTATTAAATTCCTGACAACCGTATCAATCATCTGTTCATCGGCATTTATAAAAATATCTGTATCAATACAGTTTATAATTTCAATATTTTTTCTTTTTGAAATGTTAGATAATAATTTGATATTTCTGTTAACAACCTCATTAATATTAAATGTTATTTTTCTGATCTCCATTTTACCGGATTGCGATCTGGCCCACTGAAGCAAGTTATCCAACAATTGGTATGAAGTTTTAGTAGATTCTTCCATTTCTTTCAGCACATGGATTCTCTCTTCGTCCGTAAGTTCATTATACTCCTCTATAAGCATTTGTATGAACCCGAACAGCGAGTTAAACGGGTTCCTTAAATCATGTGCAATTATTGAAAAGAATTTATCTTTACTTTCATTTAATTGCTTTAGTTCTCTATTGTATTCTTTTATTTTTTCGTGCGCTTCCTTTCTTAAGGTAATATCCTCCAATAAACCTTCGTAATAAAGTGCTTCATTATTTTCGTTTTTTACCAGCCTGCAGTTTTCACTTATTTGAATAATTGAGTTATCCTTTTTTAACATTTTATATTCGTACGAAAAAAGGCTCCCGAATTTTTCGATAAGGCTTATAAATTTTTTTCTTTCCTCAGGGTCTACATGAGCATCTGCAATATTTTTACCCTTCAATTCATCAACCGAATTATACCCTAAAATTTTAACAAGGGCTTTGTTAGCCACTAAAATTTTTCCATCCTTACACGCCCTGTACATTCCTATAGGAGAATTCTCAAATATCTCCTTAAAGATTTTTTCTTTTTCAGCTAACAACTCTTCGTCATGAATTTTTTTATATAACTTATTTCTTTCAATTGAATACTGAATCGACTTGAGTAAAAGCCTGCTGTCGTATTCTCCTTTTACCAAAAAGTCCTGAGCGCCTTTAGACATGGTTAATCTACCAAGTTCCTCATCTTCAAATTCTGTTTGAACAACAATTGGAATGTCCTTAAATCGGCTGTGAATCCTGTCAAATATTTCTATACCGACAGAGTTATGTAAATTCAAGGTAAGCAAAATTAAGTCATAATCTTCACCGGACTCAAGGTTAAAATTGTCAACACAATCAATATGCTTTATAACTATCCCATGCCCGCTTGTTCTTTTAAGCATATTAACTATAACCTTCGCATCATCACTGCTGCATTCAAAAAGTAATATTTTGATTGTTTCTTTGTCCATCAGTAATCGATTAAGTTAAAATTTCACTAATAGTTATAATCGAAGAAAATACTCACTTTATTAAACAGAAAAAAGATTTCAGGTCCAATTGTTAATTTACAATATTTCGGAAAATATTCTTGCAAGTAAAAGATAAATATAATATTATTACGAACTAATTTTTAACACATAATGAATGGGGCCTTAGCTCAGTTGGTTTAGAGCACCTGCCTTACAAGCAGGGGGTCACAAGTTCGAGTCTTGTAGGCCCCACAGTAATTAAGCCTTGTAATTGTTTTTTACAAGGCTTTTTTCGTTATGAGTAAATTTTATGTTTACATATTGTTTTCCGACAAAGGTCATTCTTACATTGGCCAATCAAAAGATTTGGTGAATAGACTTAAAAGGCATAATGCAAATAGAAGTAAGTTCACTGCTAACAAAGGTCCATGGAAAATAGCAGAAATGAGGCTGTTAAATTAGAAAACAAATTAAAGGCATTTAAGAATTGCAAAACTGCTGTTCAATACTTGCAGTTATTTCCGAACAACTTTTAGTTGACTCAAATTTTTGAAGCACTTGTTTATACCTGTAGCTACTATGTTTTTCAATTGCAAAATCATAATTACGGTCAAAATATTGAATGGATTTTAAAAATGTTCTTATTGCATCCTCACTATTACTTGTATCGCTGCCTATGGAATACTGGCGGGGAGCTTATTTTCTTCTTGCCTGTCCCACCGAAGGTGAAACTTTTTCCTTTAATATGTGTTAGGCAATTACCGCAACAGCAACATTTTTTTTGTTTGTTGGAATTTATCTGTCTTTAATTGATAAAAATAAATCCCGCTTGGGAAATTATTCCCATCAAATTTAATTTGATATTTCCCTGGAGTTTGTTCTTGTTTTACTAAAGTTTTTATTTTCTCTCCCAGAAGGTTATAAATGTTTAATGTAACTAAGGAATGCTCCGGAATATTGTAGGAAATTACTGTACTAGGATTAAATGGATTGGGATAGTTTTGAAGAAGATTAAATCCATCAGCAATAATTTTTTCAATTTCCACGCTTGTAGGTTTGCTATAATACAAAAATATTTCCTTAGCTAAGTACCCGAATAAAATACCATCAGGATTTGTTACTTTTAGAGGTTCATTTTCTGGAACCCACTGGCCATTTTTCCATTCTTCACCAAATAGATGAATTAAATTATTATTATCATCATATTCATAAAATATTCGAGACCAATTTTCCCAGTTATTATTACTTGCTATTTCCCAATTTTCCAGCACGCAATTATTATTAACATCATACTCAAATGACCCCATACCAACATTCAACCAATCATTGTCTTGCCATCTTTTTGCTAGATTAGAAATGATATTAAGCTTTTCATCATATTCATAAATATTTAACTGGTAATTTACCCATTGGTCATTTTCCCAATACTGCATTAAAGTAGTATCTTTTAGATTTGCACTACTGTATGTATTACTTGTTTTAGAAGCATTTACCCATTTACCATTATTCCAGGATTCCCTTAATGATGAGATAACGTTGTTTGTAGTATTGTAACAATATTCATATCTAAATTTATTTATAATTTCTTGCCCATTATAAACCTGATGTAAATAATTTATCCGATTTCCTAAAGAATCATAATTATAAACATCCTTCGCGTCTTTGAGCCATTCTTCTGATGATGTATTAAACCATTCCCAAAGAACTAATTCAAGATTTCCATCAGAATTGTACGTGTTTGTATGTTTTCCGGAATTAATCCATTCTCCATTATACCAAATTGCATTTGTGAAATAATTTAACGACAAATCATTGTTGTAAGTATATGTAATCCTAGTTCTACTATCGTTTTCATATATAATAACTAGACTATCTAAAATATTAAATGAATTATTTCTTTTTGACGGAGTTGATAAATTTGACATCATGTAAATATTTCTGGTTAAGAAAGTTTTTCCGTTTCCCGAATTATAAGATTGCTCCTGTGCAAAACCTTCTGTTACTAACAGACAATAAAACAAAAGACAAATAAGTTTATTTACTAAATTCATCTCTGACTCCTTTAAAAATAAATCCCTGCAATGAAATGATGCGTGTTGATAATCTTATTATCGTATTTGAACAAGTATCTAATATCAAGATTCAATTTTGAAGAAATATGATATGATGTACCGGCTCCTAATATTATTCCGTACGAACTGTCTGGAAGCTTTTCATATTTTTGGTTTTCCTTAAATTCGGCAGGTATCCCATCTATTGAATTATAAGACCAAACTTCTGGCGGCGAAGTCTCTATGGACGTATTGATAAAGTTATAAACTACATCTATTGAAAGATACGGCGAGAAAATACTTTGATTGAAATTATATTGAATGCCTAAGGTAAGCGGGAAAATATCATAATTTTTACTTACTAAATTATATTTAGTTGCAAAAAATTTCGGAAGAGTATCAATTATAGTATTTTCAGAGTATTTTCTTACAGTGTAAAAGTATGGTTGAATTGTTCTAAAATAACCAGTAGATGCTTTCAGTTTAAGTGAAGATATGAGATTCGTTTTAAGTTCTACAAGAAAATCGCCTCTAATATTGTCTGTATTATAAAAATTAATACCGCCATAAAAACCAATATCAAAATTGGAAAAAGGTTTGTTTTCCTGTGCTTTTAAAACGTTAATTAAAAGAAATGATAGAACGAATAATATTTTCTTCATTATTTAGCCTTATAATTATTTCGACATTTGATGTTTCTTAAAACTTTAAAACAGGGCAAGTTTAACCTTGCCCTTATGATGTTTTATTTCATTAATGACATCTTTTTTATCGCTGTAAAATCATTTACTTTTAATGAATATATATAAATACCACTGGGTAAGTTAGCTCCATTAAATTCTACTTTATAAGTTCCAGTTCCTTTTTCTTCATTTACAAGATTAGCTACCTCTTGTCCAAGAATATTATAAACTTTTAAGCTAACAAGACCTTTATCCTTTAGTTGATAGACTATGTTCGTCGTCGGATTGAATGGATTTGGGTAATTATTGGAAATTCTATAATCTAAATAATTTTGATAGACAACATTTGATGTATCCGTAGGATTTTTCTTTGCTGGATAAGGCCAGCAGTCCACAACATTGCTATAACCGGAATAATTGTTATTTATATCACTTGCTCGTATCTTATAATACATATGTATGGTGCTCCAGCCCATTATATACCAATCAGTATCTACAAAATAATTATTAG
The DNA here is from genome assembly GCA_050117315.1 of Ignavibacteria bacterium. GTDB lineage: Bacteria > Bacteroidota > Ignavibacteria > Ignavibacteriales > Melioribacteraceae > JANQIV01. The sequence goes on along the minus strand of JASFMY010000150.1, from coordinate 2,592 downwards.
TAGTATTTCCAATGACAACCCAATTGTTAGTATATAGTTTTCTTGAAACTTCATATGAGTCCATATCTGATTCGGTGTTGGCTATCCATTGTAGTCTTACTAGATCGTCACCTGGATTTGAACCTACTGTTAAATTCTGTGGTATCGAAGGTGCATAATTATCAACAACATAAAAGTATAATGTAAAACTCGTTTCCATATAATAATCACTGTAACCATAAATGTCATTATCCACGTGCACACGTCCTTGAACATGCCAAGTTCCAGCTTTCAAGCATTGGTGCCCTCCGTAGCTACTTGACAAAGCACTCCAATCCGACCAATTTCCATCAGTATCTTGAAATCTTGCACCCCATTCATCAATAATATACTTAGTAGGATCTGCCCATAGATGATATGCTATTAATGCTCGGCCCAATGAATCACTATAAAAAGTCTGACCATTAGTATAAATATATCCGTCACCATCATTCAAGAAATAGACATTAGAACCAAACGTTAGAATATTGATACTGAAAAAAATAAGAAAGAATAACTTTTTCATTTTCTCCTCAGAAATTTTTTGATTTAGTTAATTAAAAAAATAGAAGCATGTTCAATCTTAATTAACAAATCAGGCTTTTCACCTCCTTTTGGGATTTAAATATTGTTTCATTATTATTACTTTTCAAATGGCAAACAAACAACTAATACTTCGCGTGTATAGTCATTTCACCTTGCCAGGGTGAGATAGGTTTGTTTGCCAAATTACGGACGGTGTTCACATCACCGTCCGATTTATTTTTATAAAATGGAAATTACCATTTCCTCTTTGTAGGTTTTTACAGTTAAGATGATATTCAGTTAAGTGTTAATTCTAAAATATGAAAACTGCTTTTTATACTCAACCATTAAAAATTTGTTTTATTTAATATAGCTTGCCATACATACCCGAAATCACTACATGTCCGGTTTGAGAGGAAATTCCGGTTATTTATATACTAAAGTTACTGCAAAATAAAAAGTCAATCATTTCGAATCCTGCAGAGCGGGATGAGAAATCTTTCAATTAGATTTCAAAGATTTCTCTCCCGATAAAAACATCGGGATCGAAATGTCAAAACCTTTAGTTATTATCTAACTTTTCAGAAACTCTAAGTATTTTGTCTTTGGTTTCAAGCAGCACAGATTAATAATCTGTGTTACAAGAACATACTGTTACCGGATATCCGGGAACTGCATTAGGTGGTATTTAACGGCTTTCTTAAAATTAGAGTTTTATATATCTCGTTTTAGAGAAAGATATTATATTAATTTACTATTATCAGTTATTATTATTCAATTAATGTTATATTCAACAACACTTCTTTAATTTTTTACAACAATCCACGGAGGAAACTTATGCCTATCCGGTATTCCTTAAGAGAAAACCATTTAACTCCCGATCCTAACGATTACATGGCTTCGGTGTCCCCCACCAGAACCGTAGAAATCAAAGATGTAATTGAAAGGATGATTCAAAGAGGTTCTACTATTACTAAAGCCGATATTCTTAGTGTTATGGAAGATTTCCAAAAAGTTCTTGAAAGCTTTATTTATGAAGGCGCATCAATCAATTTACCCTTTGCCAACTATAATACTACAAGCATCAAGGGAGTTTTTGAAGGCAAAACCGATATTTTTGATTCCAATAGACATCATATTAGTATTAACTTATTGCCCGGAAGAGATTTAAAACAATTCTTAAAGAACGGTATCCCGGTTGAAAAACAAGAAACGGTAATACCGCAACCGAATGTATCGGAATTTACCGATTTTTCTACCGGTCAGAGAAACACTACTATTACACCCGGCGGCATGGCACAGATACTCGGACACAGACTAAAAGTTAACCCCGAAGTTGAAGAGGAAGGAATTTATTTTATTAAGGACGACAATACGGAATTCAAGGTAACAATAATAGGACAGAATAAACCCTCTACGTTAATGTTTATGATACCCTTTGAAATAACAACCGGAGAATATACCCTAGAAGTAAGGACCAAAACCGGCAATACAGTAAGGGTAGGCAGATTAGGAGCCACACTTACGGCGGCTTAACATTTGACGGCTATGTAGTGCAGATTGCCAGCAATCTGCACTACTAATCGAGGCTGGAAAGTACCTTCTAGTGTTACTGATTCGTACTTTCCGGGTATGCTGACTCCGGCTTGCAATACCCCCAGCTTATACCGGTTAGCTCTCCTAGGAAGTACTTCTTAGTCACCCTAGCACATACCAGCTAGCTATCCTAGCAAGTACTTTTCAGCATTCTTAGCTTATACTTCCCAGCGTCCCTAGGTAGTGGCTGGACGTAAAACGATAAGTGGGGGGAATAAAATAAGTTAAGGAGAAAAAGCAAGCAGAAAAAGAGAGAGAAAAAGCTTTTTTTTGCATAAAAAGGCAAAAATCCCATCAAGATTCGCCGAAAAAAGCCAAGGAGAACGCCCCATGCGCAAAAGATTCGAGATACAATTGGAATTAGGAGCAACACCAATAGAGGAAATAAAAATACCGACAAAAAGCAGAGATGAACTACCGCCGGTACTACGAGCCTTGCAATACATATATACG
>JASFMY010000149.1:0-14995 GCA_050117315.1 Ignavibacteria bacterium | reverse complement strand
TGTTACAGTGGTCGGCAGGAGTAGTAGATGCAGCCCATAGTGACGCAGCTTACCATGGTTCGGTTACATTCTTGTCTGGAAACAAACTAAAACTTGATGCAAGCGTTAGTCCTCGTACCGATACTGTTTCTAATGCAAATGCCGCCGATTGGTATGATCCGGCTAATGTTACAGCGGTTACTTTTGACCCTGAAACTGAAATAACGGAATCATTTTATTTGTCTCCGAATTACCCGAATCCGTTTAACCCTAGTACAACAATAGAATTCTCAATTCCAAAAGCAACTCATGTTTCTTTGAGAATCTACAACTCTATCGGACAAGAAGTTGCTCAATTGGTTTCCGAACAACTTAATCCAGGCGTTTATACAACGACATGGAATGCAGCAGGGTTTTCAAGCGGAATCTATTATTATCAGATAAGAGCTGGAGAGTTTATACAAACAAGAAAACTTGTCTTACTTAAATAAAAATATTTAAGTAAGACGGATTAAAACTTTGAGGAAAAGTTTTATACCAGACCGTAGTAAAGGGCGATAGTGAAAATCAAATATTTATACCGAACACATAGCACCTCCGTTCGGTTATTATAAAGAAGCTGAGCATCGCGCTTAGCTTCTTTTTTAGAGAAAGTTTTGAAAAAGATTTCGATACGCTTTAATCTTTATCTGTAATAATAATGGAAATTCAGATGTTGGAACGGACAAAACGGACTATATATTTCTTGTTACTTTTCTCAGTGCCTTATATAGTTTACTCGCAGCAAAATCCAATTCGGGTTGCGTGTGTGGGGAACAGTATTACGGAAGGTACATCAATAGCAACGCCTTCTTTAGATGCATATCCTGCTGATCTAAACCGGTTTTTAGGAGATGATCATGATGTAAGGAATTTCGGCAAATCGGGAAGAACATTACTGAAAAAGGGAGATTATCCCCTTTGGAACGAAGAAATTTTTTCAGATGCCATAAATTTTGATCCTGAAATTGTAATTATATTATTGGGTACGAATGATACGAAACCTCAGAATTGGGTTTTTAAAGATGAATTCCTGACCGATTATTATGCGATGATTGATACCTTTAAGCAGGGAACAAGTGATCCTGAAATATATATATGTTATCCGCCTCCGTCTTTCAGTGATGCATACGATATAAGAGATTCTGTTCTTGTTGCGGATATCATTTCTATGATCACTCAAATTGCGGATTCACTTGGTTTAACAATAATCGATTTTAATACACCGTTTCTTGATAAAAGCGATTTTATGCCTGATGGTATCCACCCATTGGTAGAGGGGTCGGAGCTTATGGCGAAGATTGTTTACGAAGAGCTTACGGGAAATGCAATTGAACAAAAAAAAGAGAATAACGTTACTTTCAATAAAAAAGCACTTCAACTTGAAAATGAATTGCCGGAACTAATCGATCTGGATTTAACCACCGGTATTAGTTTCGATTCGGAAAGTGCCCCTGTTGTAATCAATCTTTTGGACAGCTATAGTATTGACATGATTCAAATCCATTTTGTGGAATCTCCGCCTGAGTTTTCATATACTATTTCCGCTTCACAAGATTCAACAGAATGGTCTATTATTGTCGATTCTTCATTAGCAGGAGATGAAAGCAAGCCATATCTTATAGCTAAATTTGATACTTTGGATGCAAACTTTATCAGGTTTGAAATACCGGATGGTAGTTTGGCCGAAGATTCTACGATTCTGATTAGTGAAATGAAAGTTTTTGAAAGCAGGGAGGTGCATGCGCCGTTATTGAGCTGGACTTTGGTTTCATCCACAACATATACTAACCGGATACGTGTTTATGCAGAAAAGGCATCAAAAAGTGGAGAGTATTTGAAGCTTTATAGGCAACAGTCTGAAGATAATCCTTTTTCGCTTTATTCAAATTACAGGGCAACCGATTCTTTGGAATATACCATTGTAATTCCTTTTGGTTCTTTAAACCGCTTTTACGGTGTCGCTTATAATAACGGTGTTGAAATAGAATCCGACACGTTAACGATTAACAGTTTAATGCCAACCGGCATTAACGATAAGGTTGACGAAGAAATTTTTACAAATTATAGTTTATCACAAAATTATCCCAATCCGTTTAATCCAAGTACAACTATTGAATTTTTTATTCCCAAGACATCGCATGTATCATTGAATATTTATAATGCTATGGGCCAGGGAGTTGCACAATTGGTGTCTCAAGAATTAAGCGCCGGTGTTCATTTCGTAGAATGGGATGCAGCCGGTTTTGTAAGCGGTGTTTATTTTTATCAGCTTAAAAGTGATAATATAGCTTATACTAAGAAGATGATTTTACTAAAATAGGATATAAAGGATTAGCAAAGTTCAAAAACAGAAATTATTAGAAGAGTAACTAAAAGTATTAATTTGATGACAATTTACAGTCAAAAGAATTTATAAAAAATTAGTCATCATTAAGGAGTTTTTAACCGTGTGTTTTCAAATACTGAAGGGAAATAATGTAGCTTTTCTTTTAGCGTTAGTTTTATTTCTCGGTCATACTTTACCTGAAAATATATCTAAAGATACCGTACTTGCTAGAGTTGGTTCAAAAGAGATTACGGTAAAAGAATTCTTGGAAAGAAGTGAATTAACAATCCGTCCACAAAATTTTAAAGACAAATACACAACACTGAACAATCTTATACTTGAAAAGATTCTTGCCTTGGAAGCAGAGAAAAATTCAGAGGTTCTTGAAAAACCTGCATTCAAGGGAATACTTAAAGGTCTTAAAGAACAATCTATGAGAGACAGTCTTTACCATGAAATTGCTTTCAATAAAATAAAGCTGGAGCCCGCTGAGCTTAGGGCTGCTTATAAAGCATCTTTAAGAGAATACGAGCTTGAATTTTATGTCTTAAAAAACAAAGTATTTGCAGATGATATTGAAGCAGTACTTGATACTGTCCCGGGAATAAGCGGCGAAGTATTTAAGGAACTGGGAACTACAATTGGGGAAAGACCTGTACGCAAAGTTACCTTTAAAGATAAAGATGATGATGCGATTCATGAAGCCTTATTCTCGGAACCTATTGATACTGGAGTTGTTGTTGGCCCTCTTAAACTGACCAACGGTACTTATATTTTAATGAAGGTGCTAAATTGGGTAGACTATCCCATCATAGGAGGGATAGAACAAGCAGAACAGTGGGAAAAAGCAAAACAAACAATGCACGGTGTTAAAGCAAGAAAACTGTGGCGGACATTTCAAACAAAACTGATGGGAGGAAAAAGATTAGAGTTTAACAAAGAAACATTTAACACCCTGGCTGATGCAGCAATGGAGTACTACATAAGCAAAACTGAAAGTGATTCTTTATATATCTCCACAAGTGAGAATCCGTTGCTGAAATCAAGTGTCGAACCGGATGCCCCTTTTCTTTCGATAGATAATAATTTATGGACGGCTGATGATTTTAGGAAAGAGCTTCTTGTTCACCCTCTTGTTTTTAGAACAAAAGACATCAATAGGGATAACTTTAAAGAACAGTTTCGGTTAGCTGTTGTTGACATGATTAGGGACTATTATTTAACACAGGAAGCCTATAAAATTTCACTTGATAAGTTAGACGAAATTGACAAAACGGTTAATACATGGAAAGATTATTTATCTGCAACAAGCGAAATGAATCGGGTCATTAAATCAGCACTCAGTCAGGGGATTATAACAAGAGAGAATAATTTGGGAATGTTGAGATACAAAGAATCATATCTTATGAATTTGCAAAAAGAATATGGTTCAATTGTAACTATTAATACTGAAGAATTGGAAAGGATTTCATTAACAAAGGTTGACTTTTTAGCCGTTCGTCCCGGTGTACCGTTCCCAAATGCTGTACCGGGCTTTCCCGTACTGTTTCGCTCCGGTAATTTAGATTATGCAAAACAGCAGTGATATAATGACAGAGTTATAAGGAGCGAACCGGAAGAAAAAGTGTTTTAAGAAAAATTATAGGAGTCAAAGTTTATTGAGTTATATCCATGAAAATTTTACAAAGTTTTTGTCTTTATCTCTTTGTGAGATACAAATAATTAATTACCCATACAAACAAATAAAAGGCAAATGATATGAAAGTGAGAATTACAAATTTTTTGTTTGTACTACTGTTATTTACTGTATGTCAGAGCTTATTATATGCCGGTACTACGGGCAAACTAGCAGGAGTTGTAACCGATGCAGGTACAGGAGAGCCTCTTTTTGGTGCTAATGTTGTTATAAAAGGTACTACTATGGGAGCGGCAACTGATTTTGAAGGTAATTTTGTTATTCTTAATGTATCACCTGGAATCTATACAGTAGTAGTTTCAATGATAAGTTACCAGAAAGTAGAGTATGAGAATATTAAGATAAGTACAGACTTGACCACAAATATAGATGTTAGGTTGCAGTCGTCATCTGTAGAACTGGAAACACTTGTTGTTACGGCTGAAAGAAACCTTGTTATCAAGGATATGACCTCATCCTTATCAACAACCTCTGCAGACCAAATTCAAAATCTTCCTGTTCAAAACGTTCAACAGGTTTTAAGATTATCTGCGGGAGTAATTGAAGACAACGGCAAACTACATATTCGCGGAGGTAGATCAGGCGAGGTTGCATACTGGGTTGACGGTATACCCGCCACAGACGTATATAACGGTTCCGTGGGTATCATTGTTGAAAACTCTGCCATACAGGAACTTCAAGTAATAAGTGGAACATTCAACGCCGAATACGGGCAGGCAATGTCTGGAATAGTAAACATTATAACGAAGGACGGTACGGAGAACTACACAGGCGAGGTCAAATTTTACGGCGGTGATTATATAAGCAGCGATGATAAATACAGTGTGTACAAAAAACTTGTAACGGAAGAGGATCAGTCTTCCGGTCTTACAAATGTAGCGTCGTCGGAAAAAGAAAATCCGTTAGAAAAAGTAAACCCGGTTTTAAATGGAGAATTCAGTCTAAGCGGGCCTGTTCCTTTTACGAGTAATGATTTAACTTTTTTTCTAAACGGGCGTTATTTCTCGGACGAAGGTTATTATTATGGAGTAAACTGGTATAAAACAAACGGTGGTCCGGGGGACAGCTCTCTAGTTGCAATGAATCCCTTGGTTACTAATTCAATTCAGACAAAATTGACTTACAAACTGAGCAACAATATTAGATTAAGCTATACTTTGTTCTGGAATAAAAATACCCGCGACAGAACTTATGCAAATGGTAATATCAATTCACATAATTATAAATATGTTCCATATGCTTTGCCTAAATCTGTCACCGAAGCAACAAACAATTTATTTTCATTAAATCATGTGTTATCTTCAAAAACCTTTTATGAACTTCGTGTCAGCAGGTATACTACCAGAAACCGGCAGGCTGTGTTTGATAATCCATATCAAGGGGTTAACTATTTAGCGAGTGTGGAAGAAGATGAGGATAACGGAATTGTTGCAGAAACTTTTGATCCGTTTACTGAGGAAGGGCAAGCTAAACTACAGTCTATTATTGCACAGGGCGGCAGTTACTCATATATTATTGACCCTAACGGACCGGAGGGGTACATAGCTTCGGATCTTGTAACTAACAACCCTACCTCTTACAGCTTTAAGAACCAAGGTATGGACCTCACTCGTTCCGAACGCAGTACGGCATACTGGATTGGCAAGCTGGATCTTACAAGCCAGGTAACTAAAACGCACCAGCTTAAATTTGGTGCTGAAGGAAGGTTTTACAAACTTAAGTTAGACAGTTATTCCGTAATTGTGGCGACAGACGAGGATGGAACAACCATTACACCTTTTCAACCGGGGGTGCCGGAAATTGGTACTATAAACCGGAGTTATTATGTAAGGGAACCGAAGGAATTTTCTATATATGCACAAGATAAAATTGAATTTGATGACATAATTGTTAACCTTGGTGTAAGGTTTGATTATTTTGATGCAAATTCAGTAGTTCCAACTGACGAAACTGACCCGAATATTTATAACCCGTTCAAAAATGACAACATTTATGCTAATTGGGTTGACATGCCTGATAATTATTCAGGTACAATCGATCAATATATTTCTGCACAATTAGAGGCAGGGACTATTTGGGAATATACTCCCGAAGAACGAAGGGCTTTTATGCAAAAAAGTGTTGACGCAAAATCTGCAATCAGTCCGCGTCTTGGCATTGCTTTTCCAATTACAGATAGGGGTGTTATTCATTTCTCATACGGTCATTTTTTCCAGATGCCGGAATTTCAATATTTATTTAGCAACCCGGATTTTATTCTCAGCAGTAGTGCCGCCAATACACTTTTTGGAAATGCCGATCTCAAACCTCAAAAAACGGTTATGTATGAAATCGGATTACAGCAGGAAATTACGGAAAATGTAGGGGTGGATTTAACTTTATTTTATAAAGATATTCGAGATTGGGTTGGTACAAGTCCTTTAGTAAAAACGGCAAGAACTTCGGTTGAATATTCTGTCTATGAAAACAAAGATTACGCAAATGTTCGCGGTGTAACCTTAAAGATAGAAAAACGTTTTGTTAATGATTTCTCTTTCCGTGCCGATTATACTTACCAAGTAGCCGAAGGTACATATTCTGACCCGGACGATGCGTTTAACGCGATTGAAGCGAATGAAGCACCGGTTCTTTCTTTATTGCCGATGAACTGGGATCAAACCCATACATTTAATGCACAGTTAATTTATAGGCTTAGAGATTGGACATTTTCACTAATAGGAAGATACTGGAGCGGTCAGCCATATACACCTAGTTTCCCGGTTGCAGAAACTGTCGGCAGTTCTACAGTATCAGGATTAACTACCAACAGTGCACGGCTTCCTGACCAGAAAATTGTTGATCTTACAATTAATAAGTCATTCAACCTAGGTAAAGATCTCCATTTCGATGTGTTCTTGAATGTATACAATCTTTTAGATCAAAGGGATGCTACGAACGTATACAGCGATACCGGATCACCGGATTATACCACCGAAATTAATCCTGATAATATTCTTTACAATTCTGACCGGGTAAGCACGGTTGAAGATTATGTGCTTCAGCCAAGCTGGTATACTAGTCCGAGACAAATTCAATTTGGTGTAATATTTGGTTTTTAATTTAACTTCAGGGAGATAATAGAATGGATAAATTTTCAAAACTTCTTATGGTGATGACATTTTTTATGTGTATTACTCTCTCCATCACCAAAGCACAGATGAGTGGATTACACGGTACATTTAACGAGCTTCGTATGGGTGTTCATGCGGGTAACCAGTTTAGAGTTACGTTTTACAATGACGGTACATACGGGGCTATTAGTCCTCGAACATCAGACGAAATAATAGGCGAATGGCCTATCAACTCGGGACACTATTATCTGGTGGACGGTAATATATTTGTGGGCTCTGAGTTATTGGATAACGAAAAAAATCTGCTTCACATTTTAAGTGAAAATATAGGCGCCAATGAAGGTAATTCACGCGGGGACCAGAATGAATCTACGGGCGAGTGGTATACGTTTTTACCCTTACCGGGGTTTGCAAATCCCGATGAATTAAATGTAGCCATGGCAAAAGGTTCAGGCGAATGGGAAAATTCATGGCCGGGTTTTTGGCCGGATATAAGCGACGTTGATAATCCGTACGATATTTATTCTGCAGACGGCTGGGCAGGTTCATGGAATGGTTATTTCGGGAAAGATGTATATAATGCCGATGAAGAAAGTTATTTTGTTGCAGATGATTATAACAACCTTGAATTTATTAACCGGTTTACTCCTGATAGTACAGACCTGACAAGGGGCGGACTTGGATTAAGAATTTACGTAAGAGGATTTCAATGGGCTAAATCAGCAGTTCAAGATGCACTTTTTTGTCTTTATGACATAGAAAATATTGGTACGTTTAAGCACGATAAAATGATCTTTGCCTATAAAATCGGGAACAATATGGGCGAAAGTTCCTCTGGTGATGATGGAAGTGATGATAACGCTGCATTTAATAGGGATGAAAGCATGGCTTATATGTGGGATGGTGATGATATCGGAGCCGGGTCATGGAGCCCAGTAGGATACTTTGGCGGTGCATTCCTTGAAAGTCCCGGCAATCCCTATGATGGGATTGATAATGATAACGACGGTCAAACCGGTTCCGGGGTTAGTATTACCGAATCTATGTTTGAACCGATAACACTTAATCTGAACGATCAAATAATATTAATTGATTACGAAACTTATGAGCGTTCGGTTACAACATTAAACGCTGCTCTCCAGGCACAAGGTAAAAGTTCGGTTGATACTTTGGTTCTTACTCTTAACGCAAGAACATATAAGTATTGGGATGGTAAAGCTATGGAGGAGAAAGGGGATAATCTTTTTGACGATAATCTTAACGGAGTAATAGATGAAAGCAGAGGTGCGGAGGATGCACAAGGGGTATTACAATATCTTTATGTAGGTTATAAATCTGTAAACTACATAACAGGTGTAGGATCAGACAATATCCTTTTAGATGAAAGGCGTGACGATGGCATTGATAATGACGGTGACTGGGATCCATCAACCGATGATACCGGTGCCGATGGGTTGCTGCCTGGTAACCCGCTTTACCCCGGTGCCGATACGGGAGAAGAAGATGGTGTGCCAAGCCCCGGTGAACCTCATTTCGACAAAACCGACGTTGACGAAACCGACCTTTTGGGATTAACAAGCGGTAACCTATACGAATGGAGTGATGTACCGCAATATGATGATGAAAACTACTGGAACTTGATGGTTCCCGGTACATTTGCTTTACCGATAGAGAAACAAAACGTTGAATTATTATTCGGTTCAGGTTATTTCCCCTCAACACCGGGTCAGACCGAAAGAATTTCTATGGGAATTCTAGCTGGTTTAACTTATGATGCTTTGCTGAGAACCAAAGAAAATGTTGCCTTAGCATATAATCAGAATTATAATTTTTCAAAAGCTCCTTACATCCCAACTGTAAGAGCAGTTGCTGGAGATAATAAAGTAACTTTGTTTTGGGATGATTATGCCGAATTTTCAGAGGATCCCATTAGCGGAAAAGATTTTGAAGGATATAAAATTTATCGTTCAACCGACCCGGGCTGGGAGGATGCAACACCTATTACGGACGGTTACGGCACCGTTATTTTTCGTGAACCTATGGCACAATTCGATTATAATAATGAATATGAAGGATTTGCCGAGGTAGCTACAAATCAGGCCGGTATTCATTTTTATTTAGGCGACAATACCGGATTAAGGCATCGTTGGGTAGATACAACCGCTGTAAACGGAACACAGTATTATTATGCAGTTACTTCTTACGATCATGGTGATCCGGACAGAGGTATTGATCCATCTGAATGTACTAAGTACGTTGCTGTCCAGACTTCTGGTGAAGTTGAAAAAGGAACAAACGTAGTGGTTGTTAGACCTGAAGCTCCTTCAGCAGGATATACCGAAGCTCAACTCCAGGATTCACAACTGATTCCCGGCGCGGAAAACGTAGCTGCAGGTTCTGTTAACCTAGAAATTGTTGATGACACACAAATAGAGGATAATCATACATATAAAATAACATTTTCGGATAGTTTAATTAGCCGCTTATCCACAACCAGCGGCTTTACACTTGAAGATTTAACAAGCGGTGAGGTTTTATTGGAAGATTATTCTTTGGAAGGTGATGAATATGAGGGGTTACCTGTAACCGATGGTTTCCAGTTATCATTTCTCGATAATCCTGATAAGTTGACTATCGATACATCAAATACTGGCTGGAACAGGGAGGATATTCCTGATTGGGATTTTGCACCCATCACTTTAAGCAGCGTCACTTACGGGCTTTTAGATGGAGATTTCGATATAATCTTTAGTGATATTGGTGTTGATACTTCAAGAGTGTTTATGAGGGGCTCTACTTTATTACCAGCTGTCCCTACAAACTTTACTATTTTCAATAGTAAAACAAACGAAAAAGTTCCTTTTGCTTTTAGAGACCGTGTAGAAACAACAACAGGTAAATTTGATTTCGATATGGACAGAAGAAGGTCCGATGAGATCATATTCTTGAAAGATGTTGAAAATCAAGTAGCCAGCTGGTTATTCAAAGTTTCGGTAAATGCTCTTGAAGATACAAGTTCAGTAGGCCCCGGCGACGAGTTCCATGTTGAATTTATCCGGCCTTTTACATCTGTTGATTCTTATGAGTTTACAATACTTGCCTCTTCCATAGATGATGACTTGGCTAAAGTGGATATGGATAAAATAAGAGTAGTGCCTAATCCATACATTGTTTCAAATGCCTGGGAACCAACTAATCCTTATTCAAACGGACGCGGTGATAGAGAACTGCATTTCACTCATTTACCCGCAAAGTGTACTATTAAAATATTCAACGTAAGGGGTCAGTTGATAAAAACAATTTACCATGAATCGTCAATAGATAACGGCACCGAAATTTGGAATATGCTCTCAAAAGATAATCTGGAAATTTCCTACGGTATATATATTTACCATGTTGAAGCTGATGGAATCGGTGAAAAGATCGGCAAATTTGTGATTATTAAGTAGGGGGATATCATGAAAGCAAACAAAATTTTTAATAATCAATTCCCATGGAAGCGGATTTATTTTCCCGAACCGGTACAAATAAAAATTGGAGTGATTAAAATGAGAAAATATTTTCAGTTGGTTTTATGTTTGCTGCTGGCGTTTAGTATCCAGTACCAAGCTCAGGTAACCAAGGTAGGTACTACTGCAGGAAGCTTTCTAGCAATAGATATTGGCCCGAGAGGAACCGGAATGGGGAGCGCATTTGTATCCATTGCCGATGATGCTACAGCCATGTACTGGAATCCAGCAGGTATAGCAAATGTGGAGAATTTTGAAACCACATTTTTAAATTCCAAATGGATTGCAGACTTGTCTCTCAATTATGCCGGCGCAGTATTATCCCTCGGCAATTTTGGAACTTTAGGTGTTAACGCAACATTTCTTACAATGGATGAAATAGAAAGAACAACTATTGCCAGTCCGGATGGAACCGGAGAATTATTTGATGCAGGCAGCTATGCTTTCGGTATTAGTTACGCCCGTCAATTAACCGATCAATTTGCAATTGGTTTTAATGCCAAATACATTAATGAACGTTTATATCACTCAAATGCAAACGGATTTGCTCTTGATGTCGGTGCTATTTTCCGAACTAATTTTAACGGCTTAACTTTGGGTATGAGTATATCAAATTACGGTACAAAAATGCAGCTTGAAGGACAGGATATGCTGGTTCAGCATGATATAGCTGAAAATGTCAAAGGAAATAATGAATATATTAACGCAAATTTGGAAACCGATGAATTTGATCTTCCATTAATGTTTCGTGTGGGTGTTTCAATGGATATTCTAAAAGGATTGGCAAACAGCAATTGGATAATATCTGCCGATGCACTTCACCCTAGCGATGACGTAGAGTCAGTTAACGTGGGTACGGAGTATATATTTCATGATATCTTTTCCGTAAGGGTCGGATATAAGGGATTATTTGCAAAAGATTCAGAACAAGGATTAAATTTCGGAAGCGGGATAAGGTATAATGTTATGGGAACTACAACTGTTGGATTTGATTACTCATATATTGATTTTGGAATATTTGATGCTGTTCATATGTTCAGCGTTAGTTTCGGTATTTAACTTTCAAAGGGGATGAAAAAAATTTCATCCCCTTTTTTTGTTTTCCAATATTTTGTGCCGATCATTCTAAAAACTAAATCCCAAAACCAATTTGGCTTGTGTATAAAATAGTATAAGGACTTCACTAATGATTAATCTCAATTAAGGAGGTTATGCATGTTTTTAAAATGCCGTCTCAATTTTATCCTTATAACCTTTGCTCTTTTATTACAGACCAATATTACCATAGCCCAAATTAGAGATTGGCCCGATGAAGAACATAACGGTGTTATTATTCATTACACCGAAGCTAATGTAGGCTCTTATATATTACCCGATCCCTTAAAGCTTTTAAACGGGCAAAAAGTAACGGACACGAAAACATGGTTTAACAAACGCCGTCCCGAGCTTATAAAATTATTCGAAGAGAATCAGTTCGGCCGCTCTCCGGGGCGTATTGAAGATGTAAGCTTTGAAGTTTTCGATAAAGGCACACCGGCCTTTGAAGGGAAAGCCCTCCGGAAACAAGTTACAATTTATTTCTCAAAAGAAAAGACTGCCCCAAAGATGGAGATTTTAATTTATACTCCGACAAATTCAAATGTCCCTGTTCCGTTACTTCTCAATATTAGCTTTATGGCAAACTGTCAAACTGTAAACGATTCCGGAGTAAAAGTTGGGAAAATATGGAACAGGGAAAAACAGAAAGTAAAAGCCGATACAAACTTTAGCTTCGGAAAAATTAACGTTATAAAATTTATACAAAGAGGATACGGATTTGCTACTGTTTATTACGGAGATATAGACCCGGATTTCCCCGGCGGTATAGTTCACGGTATACGCGGACTTTATCTAAAATCCGGTCAAAGTGAACCTGCTGCAGATGAATGGGGAGCAATCTCGGCATGGGCTTGGGGACTTAGCCGTGCTTTAGATTATTTAATAACCGATCCTGATGTAGATGGTAAAAAAGTGGTAATTACTGGAGTATCCCGTTTAGGTAAAACAGCGTTGTGGACAGCCGCACGAGATGAACGTTTTGCTATGGCAATACCGAGCTGCTCAGGAGAAGGAGGTGCCGCACTCAGCAGACGCGACTACGGGGAAACACTAAGTTATCTTGTTTCGTCTACACGGTATTATTATCAATTCTGTACCAACTATTCAAAGTATGGAGATAACCCGGATACAAATCCTGTTGATGCACATATGCTTATTTCGTTAATAGCTCCCCGCCCTATTCTTTTACAAACAGGAGACACTGATAAATGGTCTGATCCCATGGGCGAATTTAAAGCTGCTGTTGCGGCAGAACCTGTTTATGAACTTCATGGGAAAAAGGGATTAGGAACCAATAAATTACCGCCAAGCGGCGTTCCAATTTTTCATGATATAGGTTATTATATGCACCATGGAATGCTTACTACAGATGGAACATCAGACTGGGATGTTTATTTAAAATTCATGGACATGCATTTGAAGTAGGAAGTTAATAAATAGAACCCCGTTTTAGCATGCTGTTAAAACGGGGTTTCTCCTTTTATGATTCAATTATAAAAATCAATTTCTAAAATATCACCAACTAATTTCATCAATTTCTTTTCTGAGAATAATTTCTTAGTTGAATCGGCGACATTCCCACCTTCTTTTTAAATATCTTTGAAAAATAATATTGAGATTCAAAGCCAAGCATTACCGAAATTTGCTTTATTGAAAGCGAAGTTCCTATAACCAATTCCTTTGCTTTATTCAGCTTCATCTGTAATAAATATTGAGTGGGCGCCAAGCCGGTATAATGCCTGAACATGTGCCTAAACCATGAATATCCAATTCCGAGTTCGTGAGCCAGTTTTTTGAATTTTATATTCGAGTCAATATTATCAATAATGTAGGCTTTCGCTTTTTGAATTGTAATTTCAATCTCTTTTCCGGCAAACCTTTTTGAATTTTGTATAGCATTAACTTGTGCTATAATCTGGTATGTAAGAGTTGAGATTATTTCTCGAAAACCGGTCTTTTCACTTTCAATTAATGATAAAATCTGATGGTATAAATTTATTAGTGTTTCATCTAGGCCAACTTCTATTACGGGATTATTTTCATGAAGAATTTCGTTTTTTCTAAATATTTCAGGCTGTCTGCCGTTAAAAGAAATCCAGTATTCTTTCCATCCGGTTTTAGAATTCGGCTGATAACGATGCCAGATTCCCGGGAAAAGGAGCATTATATCCCCGGCAGAAACTTTTTTCTTGCCGGTTTTTTTTTGTTTCAAAAATACCTTCACCTTGGGTAATATAAAGGGTCTGAAACTCCGGCAAAACACGGCCGTGGCTCCAATCAAACATATAGGTATCGGGGTGTCGGGTGGGTGGATATTTAGTATTTGGTGGAATATCTGCGCTTCCGCTCCCTGTAACATAGAGTCCCCAAAACCTATCGGCTTCTGTACTCGTAAGATAATTGAATGAACTATATTTTGTACGTATCATAAATGTAAAACCGTTTCAAAATGATAAAACCGTTTCAATAATAAAACAATTGTGCCAAAAAATACAAAACAAAACCCATTTTGACAATTTGTTTTTTTCCAAGAAATAGTAATTTACCTTCAGTTTTAAGAAAATTTAGTTAAATTTCTTCAGCTTAGATATAAAATGCCAAAAAGTACATTTATATATTTTTCAACCTAAAAGTGCCTTCCAAAACAAAATTGTTGGTGAGGGTTCAATGGATAATTTGAAAAAATCAATTTTTATAAAAAAACAAGATGAAATTAATGAATTCGAACGGGGTCCCTACTTTTTGAGAATAAGTTAAAAACGAACTGCCAGTTTTTGGAGGATGTACGCCGCAGAACACACGCAAGGGACAGACTTTGTCATTAGGTCTTTATTCGTGCTACACTGTGTAGTGGATTTAATTCTCTGTTCACCGATTGGCAACTTGTTGGCTGTTTCAAGCTGGGCTTTTGAAAAATCTAAAATATGGAACGGGGTTCTGCTTGAGACATGCCATAAAAAAATGATAATGTTAATATCTTTTATGAGGTTAATGCTAAGCATTTTACCTCCCTTTTTATTTTTTGAACATGTTACTCATCCTATGTGGATGAAGAAATCTAATAAAATATAAACAAAATAACGGTGTGATTAAGGAGCAAAAATAATGAATAAGAAGTTATGTTTAAAAAGGAAAGTCCCATAATTGGAAATAACATTGAAAAAAGCAGTTAAGCAAAATAAAATAAAAAAGAGCCACCTTTCATAAATTTGCAGTAAACCCATACAAACAAAAA
>JASFMY010000148.1:0-15638 GCA_050117315.1 Ignavibacteria bacterium | reverse complement strand
AAATTATTACGGCAAAAATTATTCTATCGATCAGCTAGCTGATCGATAGAATAAAACTATAAGAATGACTATATTTATTTAACAAAAATATCTAATAATACAGTCAACCTTTTTCAGGACGCTTCAACCTTGGGACATCCCGGCAATATGTTTCAAGAAGCAATTTAACCGTCCCCTTGTAGCTGCATTATTTTTGAAGTAATTCGTATTTATGAAATTAATATTTTAAAGTTGATGTTTAAACGTTTTTTATTATATTTGGGTGCTTTATTAGGAGGGCTTTTCATTTCCAATAAAAGAAAACAGTGTTTATCCACTCTCTTTATACATAATACATGAGCTATAAGAAATACTAACTATTCTGAATTTATCTGATTTGAAAAGAAAGTAGAGGAACAAATATTCCTTTTTATCAAAAAAAATGTTTTGGAACCGATTCCTGAAGAAATGCTGCTTAATAATTTAATGGAATTCTATAGTATAATGGTGAATGTATTTGCTATTATTTCATAGTTTAATAATAAACATAATAGGTGAGTCAGAATAAATAGCAAAGAAACTTTAAAGGGAAAATACGTTTAGTCTATAATTAAAATGATTAACTGATTGTACGTCTTAATATTATGATGGAGGGTTTATGAATAAGGAGAATGAAAAAATGAAGGTGTTTATTAGTTGGTCAGGAAAGAGGAGTCATCAAGCTGCTGAAGCTCTTCACGAACTTATACCGCTAAAATGCCAACTTGTTAAAACTTGGCTGGCATCAGAAGATATTCCTCCTGGAAAATTGTGGTCAGAAGTTTTAAAAAACGAATTAAGATCTAATGATATGGGCATACTTTGTATTACGGAAGATAATATTAACTCAGATTGGCTCTTATTTGAAGCTGGGGCTCTGTCTCAAAGTCCAATATCACAGGGAGTAATTCCTTATTTGATAGGTATAGAAAATAATAACCTCCCAGGCCCTCTAAGTCAGTACCAAGCTCTGGATTCAGATGAAAGAGGGACAAAAAAATTATTTCGTTTTATTTTTGAAAAATCGAAAGCTAATCTATCATCTGATCAACAAAACAAGATTTTCAACAAATTTTGGCCAGAATTAAACAATAGAATAAATGATGAGAAAATATTAGATACTGAAGACTGTCCGAAGGAAATAAGTTTACGAGAGGAAAAGATTAAATCACTGAGAGAAATATGTGATGAAATATTAAATAAAATTGCACCCCTTAGAAAGAACTAATAATTATAAAAGGTAAAATATATAATAAATCTTAACTAAGCACTAAAGGAGAACGAAATGGGGAAAAAAAAAGGTCACCCACATAGTGAACAAGGAATCGATGAGATAATGAAAAATATGAAACAGCAATTAGATGAGCTTGTAAGCTCAACTACTAAAAAGGCTGTAAAAGAATTACAGAAAAATATAGAAGATTCTATTGCTAAAGCACATGATAAGCTAAAAGGTATTCATGAAAATAAAAAGGAGGAGTAATAATGAAAGCACCGGCATCTGAATTACGTAACATATCTTATGATAAATCAAGAGCATTTATAAAAATGGCAGCAGAGTACTATAGTCATGCAAGAAGAACAAAACAATTATTTAAAGAGTATCAAGATCGTCTTGAAGAGATCGATAAAATTATAAGCACTGAGGAAGAAATGATTCTTGATTGGTACAATGGCTGCGTATTAACTGTGTTAAAAATATTGGAGGGTGAAGAATTTGAATTCCGGGAATTTGATTCGGATTCGATTAAAATTTTCGAGCAAGTGTGGTTAAGTGATATTAAACTATTTTATGCCTATTATCGATGGGAAAAAGATCCAAACCCAACCGCTGAACAAAATTATCACTCAGCCTGTGATTATATTCGAGACCGGTTATTTAATAAGGAAACTTACAAAAAGGAAGATTTTAAAAATATAAAAGAATATATTAAGAAAAATTATCTGCACG
Source organism: Ignavibacteria bacterium (assembly GCA_050117315.1). Lineage (GTDB taxonomy): Bacteria > Bacteroidota > Ignavibacteria > Ignavibacteriales > Melioribacteraceae > JANQIV01. The sequence continues at coordinate 13,669 of JASFMY010000148.1, read as the reverse complement.
ATGGGAAAATTAACAGTAATATGTCTAACGGAGCCAAAACAATTATCAGTAATAAAGCATATCAAACATACCGTACTACCGGCAATACCAACAAAGATGAAAATTGGTCCCACGCCCACAAATATACTAAACTGTTTTACGAGAATATTATTCCTGCCGTTATGGATGAAAATAAGGAAAGTATAACGTCAATCTTAAAAGCTTTTGAACTTAGCAAGTCAAATGAAAACTGTTTCCATATTGTTAATTCTTTTGAAATGTTAATAGCTATTCACTTTCTTAATAAAGAAATGCTTAATGAACTTGGAGGTGTATAGAAAAAGTATAATAGAGTTTCTGCAAAATAAAGAGACATTTCGAACCCGTGATTTCAAAGATTTCTCTCCCGATAAAAACATCGGGATCGAAATGACAAAACGTTTAGATATCTAATTTTGCAGAAACTCTAATTTTTAAGAAAGGTTTTATTCATTGTAGCAAAAATATAGTGGTGTATATAATTCATTGCTAAATTTTACCTGATAACAATTTAGGAATTATCAGTGTTTTATTTGATTGGCAAGTTAAAATCAGGTCACAATTCGTAATTCCCTAACATAAAGTTTAATCTCAAGTATGTGTCTGAAATTATTACTCCATTTCGTCATTTCAAAATTGTAGATACTCTCCCTACAATTTCTAAATCTTTTGAATAATTATATGTTTGCTTGCTATAGCAAATGTTTTATCATTAAAGGATTGCTAATTCTTTTCGATAATGATAAGAAAAATCAAGGTAAATTAATGGTACGGAATACACAAACTGATTATCTGGACTCAATGAAGGACAAATCAAAAATAATCAAAAAAATAAAAAACCAATTAGATGATCTTGTCAATTCGTCTACTATAGAAGCAGTAAAAGCGTTACAAGTTCAAATTGAGGCTTCTATAGCCCTATTAAATACAAAATAAACCTAAGAAGTTAAATACGGGCAATTTCGAAACTACATTATAAATGGAACAACATGATAGTAGTATAATTAAGTTTCTGCAAAATAAAAGTCTGTCTTTTCGAACCCGTTTTTGGGGTGAGCCTGTGCGTCTTTGGCGTATCTTTTTGGCGGGAAATCTTTCAATTAGAGACTGTCATTTCGAATCCCCGACGTTGTTTGTCGGGGTGAGAAATCTTATAAGTTGGAGAAAAGAAAGATTTCTCAGTCGCACAAAACGCTCCTTCGAAATGACAAAACGTTTAGATATCTAATTTTGCAGAAACTCTAATTTCCCTCCCCCCTTTTTGACCCCGAAAATATTTTTTCAACCCTTTTGAAAGATTTGTTTTATTATTTGACCCAAATGTTATAAACCGACCGGAAAAACAAACCTACTGGCAATTTTATTATATACTTAGCAAGGATTGTTATATCCGTTTTCTGTTCTCAAAATTATTTTTGAACCGGATTTTTAATTGATTCCCCAAAATAAAAAAGGTTCAACATGGAATTAATAATTAGGTGCAAAAATAAGTGTATGGATTATTTCAATTTCAAGAAAAGATCAATTAAATCCTGCAACCCCAAGAATGATTCTTCAATAATTGATAAAGAAATGAACATATTAAAATTGGAAACTTCTGCTGCCATGGAACCCTTCAATGACTGTGAGACACTCAACCCCGATTCTGATATTAATCTGAAAGTTGAGTACATAAATTTTGTGGACGTTCTTTTTGAGAATAGTATAAGCTCGGTGCTTCTATTAAATTGTGAAGGAAGAGTTCAATATGTAAATGCTTGCTTTGAAAAAGTTACGGGATATACTTCAAAAGAAATAAAGGGAAAAAGTTTTACCGTATTAAAATGCTGGGATGCTGAAGATAATCAACATGAAGTATTATGGCAGACATTCGGCCGGGGAAGAGAATGGCACGGCGAATTAAAAAAGAAAAAGAAAAACGGTGAGTTTTTCTGGGACTATTCAATAATATACCCGGTATTCGGTGAAAGTAAATCCATAACCTGTTACCTGGTTATAAGCGAAGATATTACGCTGATAAAAGAAGATCAAAAACGGTTAAAATATGACCTGCAGAACCCGCTTGAGATTTATTCGTTAAGAACAAAATTTATAACAACGGTAACCAATGAATTAAAGCTTAACGTAAAAATTATCTCCGATTTTGTAAAAATAATGCAACAGTTCATTAAGAAAGATAAATATAATCACTGCAATATTTACTTTAAGGCATTATACGATTACGCTGATCGTTTGTTGAACGGAATTGAAAATATCTCAAAGGAAGACCCGTCACATTTTAACATGCTGCAACTCTGTAATATTATAAAATTCTTAAAAGACGTACAGGTGCCTATTAAAATTATGCTTAGATTATTGGAATATCTAAAAAACGAGTTTATGATAAATAACGATTTATTTCTTCACGGTATATTTAATATTGTTTGCGGCCTTGGCTGCAGGGCGCTAAATATAACGCACTTAATAAACGATCTGTCCAAAGAGGAAGAAGATGAAGCTACATACCTGACAAAAGTGATGAAAAGAATTTTTTAAATAGAGTTTCTGCAAAATAAAATATCTAAACATTTTGTCATTTCGACCGGAGGGAGAAATCTTTGAAATTGTACTCTAATTGAAAGATTTCCCGTCAAAAAGATACGCCAAAGACGCACAGGCGGCGGACAGGCTCACCCAAAAAACGGGTTCGAACCGTCAATTTTTTTATTTTGCAGAAACTCTAATGAAGATATACACAAGCCAAATTGGTTTTGGGATTTTGCCATAAAGTCCTCTCTTTTTAAGACCTGCCCGCCGTACGAGACTTTGGGAGGCGGGGAGGATTTAGGTGAGTTCTAAATAAAAACAAAATCCCAAAACCAATTTACAACAAGTATATATGATTCCTATAAATAATAAAATCGATTCGATACAAATATATTTTTAACAATAGCATTATTACCCGGAACACTTTTCATAAGTGACAATTTTACTTTGAGGTTAAAAACAAAAGTCGGATCACTCTCCTAAAAAATATTTCTTTGTTTGAGTGTAAAAATTTTTTCAGAAGTAATTAGTTATTAATAATTAATATTTGTTGTTTATCTTTGAAATAAAAATATTTCAGAGGAAGCAGCATGAAAAAACTTTTCGTTTCTCTTTTTGTAGTCATTCCGTTCTTACTTTCCTGTTCATCCTTAACATTAAAACCCGCTGATTTTGCATGGCCTGTTGAAGCGGTTTTAACGGCTGATGAAAACGATACTGTTGAGGATAAGAGATATTCGATTTCTTTTAACGTGTCTCAAATTTACTTGTCCGAATTCGGTGATTCAACTTTTACCGGTCCGAAAGAAATTAGGGTTATCAGAAACACAAACGGTTTTTATTTTGTAACAGCTAAAGAGTTTAAAAATGTTTACGTATTTGAGCCGGGTAACGGGTCATTATCATTAAATAATAAGATATTGATTTCCGAACAGGGACTCCGGAATCCTGCTATGAATCAAAGATCGCCTTATATTGAATTAATAGACGGTGACAAAAGTTATAATTTATCCAGTAAAGGAATTATAAGGAAGTAACCATGCCCCAAATTAAACCCCCTTTTATTACTCTTATATTGTTTGCAGTGTTATTTGCTAATCTGATATATTCACAGTCGGATTACGAGAAAACTCAAAAATTCAATTTAAAGTACAAAGAAATTGAACAATCAATCATCAATGCACAATTATTGGACGACTGTGCCGGGATAGAAACAATAATTCTCTACTTTAAAAATGAATTTATAGATGACAAAGAGCTTTTGGATAAAACACTTTACCCGTTGAATTTTGAGCAGTCAATCGTAAAACTTGAAGAGCTGCTTGAAACAAGGAAAAACGATTTTTCCAAAATCTCGACACTCCAGGATAAAATTAATTCTCTCGACAGGCAAAACTCTACCCTTCTTAATTTGATCGAAGATTTGGAAAACAGTCAAAGCAAAGATGCGGAAAAAATTGATTCGTTAAATAGGTTAACTTCCCGATTAAAATCGAATATCAAAAAGAGGGATAAATTAGTAGAGAATATTGTAGACAGTCTGCTTAATAACTATTTAAAAGATACTTTTACACTTAACAGTGCAGAAAAAGTTTCGCTTAGAAAATATGTTGAATACAATAATCTATTCTATAACGTAAAACAGACTATTTCGGATAACATTCGTTTTCTAAATGCCACTAGGCTGCAGACTGAAGATTTTGCACAACTAAAAATTGATTATAAAGAGTTTGAGGCTACATGGAATAAAATAGGGCCAAGGCTGGCTGAAATATATTTAAACAATAAAGACAAAACAGAAAGCATTGCGGGAATCAATGAAAAATTTTCGGAATTAAATGAAACGCTGAACAATAAAATTTGGAGAGCGCTTTACAAAACCTTTAAAAGAAAAGAGATAAACCTTCAGCCCTTTGGCAACGGGGAAGAGTTTACAACAAGCGCTCTAGCATTTATTGATGATGAAATAAAAAATATTGGCATTCGTAAGGAAAGTGATGTAGAGGAGACATACGAAATTTTCGTTGACAGTCTTTGGTTCAATGAAATAAAACCAAACTGGATCCCGTTTTTAACTGAAAATAAAATGTTTACCCGGGAACAGAAAGATACCATTGAATTTAGGTTTGCTAACTGGAACGAATCATTATTAGAAGAAGAAACCGATATTAATTACCTGAATTACATAATTGTAGTTGTAGTGATAATAATAATAGCTGTCTTGGTGGTGGTAATGTTCAAGAAGAAAGAATAACCGGGGTAGTAAAAGCCTAATTTAAGACATTCGTGTATTCGTGGCTAAACATCTTTTGCCACGAATGCACGAATACAAAAACTCAATAAAAGGATTGTTTTGTAATCCGTTGAAAGCAGGTCTTTTGTTTTCGTTTATCATATATTAATTTATCGTTTTTTTATAAATTGAATTTAAAATCGGTGTTGAAATGTCGTTCGAAATAATAGCAGCATTCACAATTGCAATGATAATACTATCCGCCTCACCCGGGCCGGGTGTTTTTTCTACATTAGCCGAGGCTTTATCCAACGGATTTGTTTCGTCAATGTATTTTTTAACGGGTTTAATTATCGGCGATATTTTTTTCCTGCTGCTGGCAATTTTCGGCATGTCTGCTGTATCTATTTTAATGGGTGAATTCTTTTTTGTAATTAAAATTATCGGCGGGTTATATTTAATATTTCTCGGCATTCAGATGTGGCGTAACAACAAAAGTGAATTCAAACTAAATAACACTCAAAAAAATAAGAGCAGGGCAAAATCATTACTCGGCGGATTATTTATAACACTCGGTAACCCCAAAGCAATAATTTTTTATGCAAGCCTGCTTCCAACTATTATCGATTTAAACAAGTTGAAATTCAGCGAAGGATTTGCAATTGTACTAATAGTAGCAATTGTTTCTTACCTTGTAATAGGTACATACAGCTTTCTTGCGGTTAGAGCAAAACTTTTTTTGAAAAATGAAAAATCAATAAAGATTGTAAATAAAACAGCCGGGTCAATTATGATCGGTTCCGGCGCATATATTTTATCAAAATAAGCTGTTTCGGTTTTAATTAAATAAGTTGGTTCGATGAAAAGAGAAAAGGTAGTCCCTGTAATAGACGATCTTCCGTTATGGTCTGCTCCCTTCGGTTTAAAATTACTGGATGTAATAAAGTATAAAGAAAATATAAAGGTGCTTGATATCGGGAGTGGTTTGGGGTTTCCTTTAATTGAAGTTGCAGGTAGGTTGGGAAATTCCTGCGAAGTTATTGGAATCGATCCGTGGAAGGAGGGCATTGAAAGAATAAAAGCAAAGATCGACGCGTGGGAAATGACCAATGTTAAAATAATTGAGGGAGAAGCGGAAAAACTTCCGTTTGAAAATGATTATTTTGATTTGATTATTTCCAATAACGGCATAAATAATGTTGAAGACGATCGTAAAGTTCTTGAAGAAATTAATAGAACGGCAAAGACGGGATGCCAGCTTGTTGTTACCGTTAATATGCCTGATACTATGATGGAGTTTTACAGCCTATATGAAAATGTATTGGCAAAGTACGGTAAGCTGGAAGAAATAATGTATATGAAAGAACATATTTTTCATAAAAGGAAACCGCTTGAGTATACAAAAAATCTGGTTGAGCAAAACGGATTTAAAATCAACTCTGTTTTCGAAGACTCTTTTAACCTAAGATTTAACAGCGGTTCGGTTATGTTTAAGCACCCGCTAATTGAATTTGCTTTCATAGATGAATGGAAAAAAATCGTTGATAAAAATGACAGAGGATTTATATTTAAAGAACTTGAAAAAGAATTAAATAATTTATCTTCACAATCCAACGGTTTGTTGTTAACTATCCCCTGGATATGCATTGATTCAGCAAAAACATGAACCAAAACTTTGAAAATACCGTAGCCAAAAGTCTTGATATAAGCAAAGAGATGACTCCTCTTTTGCCGGAGTTGCTCAAAGGAATGTTTGACTTAGGCGGCGATGTGAATAATGCCGTTGAACTTTTTTCGGTTACAAACCTCGGCAGTGATTCAAAAGTGCTGGATTTGGGATGCGGCAAAGGTGCAATATTGATTGCACTTGCCGAGAAATTCGGTATCGGCGGAATAGGCATTGACGGTATGAAAGCATTCATTGACGAAGCGAAAAGGGTAAGCATTGAAAAGAATTTAACTGATCTGCTTAAATTTAAGTACGGTGATATCTTTAAAGCCGTAGAAATTTATACGGATTTTGACCTTGTGGTTTTTGCATCCATTGGTCCTATATTCGGTGATTACATAAAAACAATTGATGGTCTCAGGAAAACAATTAGGGAAGGCGGCTACATAATTTTTGACGACGGATTCTTAAACGACAGCAAATGTAAAAAGAGAAGCGGCTACGAAAATTGCTTAACGGATGAAGAGCTAATTAACCAGCTAACATTTTATAACGATGTTATTATCAAAGAAATAATAACTCCCAAAGAAGAAACTGCTGCGGTTAATAAAAGATATATGAATATAATTCAAAACAATGCAATTGAACTAAAAGAAAGGCTGCCCGATAAGTCAAAAATCATCGATGAATACTTGAAAAATCAAATTAAAGAATGCGAGTTTTTAAACTCATCATTTACTTCCGCAACATGGCTTATCCAAAAGCAGGAATAACTTAAAGTTTCCTTAAAGATTTTTTAACTTTTTTGTAACACACACTATTGGCTGAAGTAATTATTTTTGCCGTATTTAATAATTAACATTGTTTATATATGGCACCCACAAGATGCGAAGTAATTGAAGATTATCATTCCGCAAATGAAGAACCGATTTATATAAAAAAAGGAGAAACCGTAAAAGTAGGTGAAGAATATTCCGGTAACCCCAACTGGAAAAATTGGCGCTGGTGCGAAAATAATTTTGGTAAAAAAGGCTGGGTCCCTGAGCAAATACTTGCCATAAACGGAAGTAGCGGAAAAGCCTTAAGTGATTATTCAGCAAAAGAATTAAGTGTGCTTGTAGGAGATGAATTGTTGGTTTACAACAAGCTTAACGGCTGGGCATGGTGTGAAAAAATGTTCGGCGAGTTTGGTTGGGTACCGCTTAGAAATATACGTTATTAAAAGCCCCGGGATTATATCGGGATACAAATATTGTTAATGCCGGCTTTATTGCTTCTTAATAGATAGAGCAAAAAACGGGTTCCAACTTCGTTAACCCCTAATTATGCATTAGAGCAAAACAATATCCAATACCGTATAATAAATAAAAAGGTTGTCACAATTTTCTATTTAATCTTTATTGATCTTGGATATTATTTGTAACCCATAGAAACTAAATGTATACACAAGCCAAATTGGTTTTTTTTTTGCCATAAAGTCCTCTCTTTTTAAGACCTGCCCGCCGTACGAGACTTTGGGAGGCGGGGAGGATTTAGGTGAGTTCTAAATAAAAACTAAATCCCAAAACCAATTTGCAACAAGTATATCACTAAATTCTTTCCTTTTTATTGCATAATCTGGGTTAAACATTATCGGAAATTAAATTTCATATTTAATATCGTATACTTATGTTGCATTGAGAAATTCGATTCTGTTTTAAACGAGGCTTTCGATGCTTAATATTCAGAGTATTATTCTTTACATACTTCTTACAACCGCTTTATTGTCTTTTGTAGTTACCTACTTTCTATACAAAAGAAAAAAAACTCCAGGTGTGTTGTATTTCTCACTAACTGCTTTATCGGTATCCATCTGGTCTGTTGGATACATAATTGAGTTTTATGTGCAATCGCTTGAAGTTAAATTTTTAGGCGTTCAGATTCAGTATACATTAGGTATCCCGTTTACTACCGTATTCTGGTTATTCGCTGCACTACACATGAGAACATTCGGAAAACACCCCAATAAAAGCGAGTTTATACTTCTTTTAATAATTCCCGTTATAACAATGGTGCTAATATGGACAAACGATCTTCACCATCTTGTTTACGCCGAAATGTCGCTTTACAGGGACGAACATTTTCTTTTGATACAAAAACAAGTCGGCATCTGGTATTATATAAATGTTGTTTATTCCTACACTATTTTGACTATAGGAAGCATTGTATTGCTGATAGCAATAAGGAAATCACGTGATTTTTATAAAGGGCAATTAGTACTCTTCTTTATTATTGCCGTGCTGCCCTGGATAGCAAATATAATTTACATAACCGGGATGAACAGTTATATGAGGATAGACATAACCCCTGTCGGTTTTATTCTCTCTCTTATACTTGTTGAAGTTGCAGGCAGAAGATTCGCTCTCTTTGATCTTGTTCCGGCGGCGCATAGCGTAGTAATTGAATCAATGAATAACGGAATTATTGTTATTGACGGCATGGAAAGGATAATAAAAATTAATCCTTATATGCAAAAGATATTTGGCGGCGGTGAAATTGTAGGAAGAAATATCAAAGGAGAATTAACAAGGCTGGGCATTGACCCGGGGTTTATGGAGAAAGATGATGAATTGTATGAAGTTGAACTCGGAAAATTTATTTTTGATGTGAGAATATCGGGTATATCAAACGTAAGGGGAAATACTATGGGAAAGGTATTTACCTTTTATGATATAACACGGAGAAAAAACGCTGAGAGAGAACTTAGGGAGCTGAATTCTTCAAAGGACAGGCTTTTCTCCATAATAGCTCACGATTTGAAAAACCCTTTTTACGGAATTGTAGGACTCTCGGATATTTTCAGCAACGAGTATGAAGACATGACCGAAGAAGAAATTAAGGTAAGCGCAAAAGCCATTAATGAATTGGCTGATAATACTTACAAAATTCTTGAAAACCTTTTGGATTGGTCGCGGCAGCAAACCGGGCAAATGGCATTTTCGCCCGTTAAGTTTAATGTCAAAGAGGCTATTAACCAGTATATAAAAATAACCGAACATCAGGCTAAATTAAAAAGCATAAAAATTATAACGGATTTTGAAGACGGCGTTTTTGTTTTTGCAGATCCCTACATGTTTAATACGGTTATAAGAAATCTCATTTCGAATGCCGTAAAATTTTCTTATACCGGCGGGCAGATAACCGTATCCGTTAAAACCGGAAGAGGTTTTGCAAAAATTTCCGTAACGGATAACGGGACGGGTATGGATGATGAAACTATGAAGAGAATTTTTAAAATTGATGAAGATGTTAAAACCGTGGGTACTATGGGTGAGCGGGGAACAGGCCTGGGGTTAATTCTTTGCAAAGATTTCGTAGAAAAAAACGGCGGACAAATTTTTGTTGAAAGCAAACTAAGCAAGGGGAGTACATTCAGCTTTACAGTTCCCATACAAGAATGAATCGACGAGTAGTTCCACCTTTGTAAAAAGATGTTTCAACTTATATATACAAGGATTGATTCCCCAAAGGATTCAAACCATGGCTTTTGGGGTCCACAAACAGATTTTATATACTTGTTGCAAATTGGTTTTGTGATTTTGCCATAAAGTCCTCCCCGCCGTAGGAGACTTTGGGAGGCGGGGAGGATTTAGGTGAGTTCTAAATAAAAACTAAATCCCAAAACCAATTTGGCTTGTGTATAACAATTGAAGTTAGAATTCATACACGATCCTTAGTTCCGGCCCAAAACCGTGGATAAAAATTTCGTTAGTATCTTCATTGCTTTCACCTTTAAGATATATCATCCTAAAGTTAAAATTAAGTTCGGATACGACATTGCCGAAATATTTAGAGACTCCAATATAAGTTTCCAAATTATATTGCCATATTTTAATGGTACCTTCTTCATCATACCATGTATCTAAACCGGGCCAGGTTCCCGCTCTTCCTTCTGCGCGAAGAAGAGTGTTATCCGACAAATGCTTATTCCATTTTATTCCTATCATAGGAACAGGGACAATTTGTTTATCGAATTGTTCGAAAGTTTCTTTACGGGGTGTAGTTGGAGTATAAGGCGCATCAACCAGAAATCTTATTGCATCAAGCGATATCCCAAATACCAATTGAAGTTTTTCTTTTTCTGTTTCGCTTAATGTAAAATAGTCGAGCAACAGTATTCTTATATAACGCGAAGCATCAACAGAAGCGACGGTATTTTCTGTCAGTTCCGTACCGTTATAATACCCGTTCTCGGTAAGCAACTGGTGTCCCTGGAAAAAATATCTTCCAAGTAAAACATTAATATGATGATTTCTGCTTAGCGGAAAGCTGAAAGTAAACTCAAATGATTCAAGACTATTTAAGCCCAGGTCCTCGTTAAGATTATACTTTTGTCCAATATACTGCCATTCTCTAACTTCTGTGTAACCACCGAATATCAATGGTTTCCAGAATGAGATTTCAAAAGAACATGGGCTTGCTGCAGTGCTGTCCTCTTGTTCATTCAAGCCCCAAATACTTGATGAAAGTAAGGTGAAAGAAAGCAAAAATAAAAAAACACACTTTTTCATGATAGTATCTCCAATGCCTATTGATAATATTTATATATAAAATATAAAAATACTGATTTGCAATTTAGGGACATTGTGAACTATTTACTACTTCTAACTTATTCAGAATTCTTATAAAAAGGAATTGATTTCTTTTTTTGCCTTATATTTAATAATATAAACAATTAAAAGCTTATTGAGTTATCTCGCTATGGACCACTTCCAAATCAATTTTCTCGATGTGTTTTACCGGCTTGCCCAACAAACTATCGTTGTGATTTGCTTTTGCCGAAGGCATTCCTATGAGGCAATTTGTTTTCCGCCTTCGCGAAACGATGCTGCGGCGGTCAGGTCAGGTTTAACAGAGTTTAAAACAGTCCCGGTTATTTTTATTAAGAATTTGATGAAGAAGCTGCTAATTTTGTAATTTGTAAATTACACAAAAAATCATGCTTCCTTTTACTATTAAGAATTGCGATTGATGTATTAATCAAAATAAAGGAAAAACTATTTCGTAAGTCACGTTACGCAAATTGTATTGTATTAATCATAATCCTACTCTTAATCATAATCTTCTTTATCTTTTTTTAGAGTATGATTAGGATTATGATTAAGAGTAAGAATTCCCTGCGTAAGGTGAGTTAGTAAATAAATTGAAAACAAATTAAGAGGATATTGCAATGGATAACAAAATTGAAACTGCATCACAAAAATTTATTTCAGGTTATAACTGTGCGCAGTCTGTTCTGTTTGCATATAGCGATAATGTCGGTATAGATAAAGACACTGCATTAAAAATATCTTGCGGCTTTGGCGGCGGGATGGGAAGAAGACAGGAAGTTTGCGGTGCGGTTACCGGGGGAATAATTGCTATTGGAGCAAAGTTCGGAAGAGGTGAAAATGATGACCAGGCTTTGACCGAAAAAACTTATGCCAAAACCAAAGAACTGTTGGATAAATTTCAAACAAAACATGGTACGTTTATTTGCCTCGAACTTCTCGACGGATGCAACCTATCGGATGAGAAGGGACAGGAATATTTTAAGGAGAATAACCTGAAAAATAAAATATGCAACGAATGCATCAAGGATGCGGTTGAGATATTGGAAGAGATATTAGCGGATTAAGCATGGTGAATAACACGGGAGAAATAACGTGAAGAACATCATAAAGCAGATAGTCTCATTTATACTTCCAATAACAGTGTTGATTATAGTTCCGCTTTATATCGTGAAAAATATTAGCGTAGAAATTTCAGTTGTGTCGGTGATAGGTTTTATTTTAATATGCATAGGTCTTTCCGTAATGATAATAACAATATCAACTTTTGTAAGGACCGGAAAAGGAACTCTGGCTCCGTGGAGTCCTACAAAAAAGTTGATAACGGGAGGAATATATAAATATGTCAGAAACCCGATGATAATGGGAGTATTAACCGTACTGGCGGGAGAAGCAATTGCAATTTTATCCGTAAACATTTTTATATGGGCTGTAATTTTCTTCATTATCAATAATATATATTTTGTTTTATATGAGGAACCGGACTTGGAAAAGAAGTTTGGGAATGAATACCTGGTATATAAAAAGAATGTTCCCCGCTGGATACCGAGGTTAAAACAAAATAAGAAAAATGTAATGGATTGGAAATAAGGTGACTAAGTTATAAAAGAATTTGTGAAAGAAAACCTTAAACAGCACGCAAAATTTTGTTGTGATTTGCTTTCCACCTTCGCAGAAAATTGCATCGGTGGACAGGTCAATTTGTTTTCCCGTAAAAAGCACGGGATAGGTTTGACAAAGTTTAAAACAGCATCATACTTTATTTCTCCTTACTAAGTAATCGAAAATTATTCTTTTGGTAGTAAGTTGGTTGTCTTCAAAAGTTATTAATTCTTGTTAGTATAGTTTTATAATTTGCCCCCTATATCTTTTTTGCTGGTTTATTTACAGTTGACTCGATCCTGAAGTAGTATAATGACCACAAATATAAGGATAACTGTAACTATTTGATTACTATACAGGCTATTATTACAGTAAGAACATTTTATTCGATTATGTTTTAGCTTATATAGCTTGCTGGATTTACACGTAATACAGATTTGGCCAATTGTTATTTCGCTTATTTTTTCTATAATCATTGAAGACCAAAGTTTCCCTTAATTAAATCATTTTTCATTAATCTATTTTAAACTAGTTATATTTTTATGTGTTAATTTCAATTAATATTATAATTTTTATTATAAAAATCAATTTATTTGATTATTATGTTTTTATGCTTTTCATTATCTTATAATTATAAATTTTCCAAAGCATGTGCATTTTTTCGTTTCAACAAAAAACAATGCTTAATGGCTAAAGAGACATGACCATCTTAACAAGAATGCGAAATATTATATATATTTTTTTGACCTCATTAATGTTCATGTGTTGCATGAGAAAAGCCCCGCTCCTGCGAACTCCCAACGGATCAATTATTGGAGCTAAGTGTTATGAACTTGAAATAAGTGATACCAGCAAAATACTAACCAAAATAAACGGTGTTTATTCACTCTACACATTCGATAATTCTCTAATTAGGGATTGCTGAAGTTCTCAGATGCAAAATTCAAACCTATGTTGCTTATGGCACAAAGCTCTCAGTGTATAAGCCATTTTTCTAAGCTTTAGAGAATTCTTGATAAAAAGAAAATAAAA
>JASFMY010000147.1:0-15931 GCA_050117315.1 Ignavibacteria bacterium | reverse complement strand
CTTTTGCTTTCAATTCATTTTGATCATCAAAAAAACGGTGTGTTAATTCAAAAGATGCATCTTTCAATATTGTCACGGTAGTCTGTACTTTTATTTTTTCACCAGTCTTAATCGGTTTTAAATAGTCTGCTTCGGAATGAATTATCGGAACAACGTAAGAATCATTAACAAAATAGTCGTGAGCTAATTTGAAGCTCTCAATCATCTTTTCATAATTTGAATGGGCATATTTAAATATATTGGCATAAAAAATTATCCCCGCCGGGTCACAATCATAGAAATTCACAATAAATTCACTCGTTATCATTATTATTCCGAAATTTATTTTTATTTTCTGTGACAAATTTATAAAATAATTGTCTAATAATTTATTTAGTATAAGGCATTATGTTTAAGAATCTGCTGAAAATATTTCTCATTTGTATGCCTGTTTTATTGGCAAGCCAGAGCAACGATACCAAAGTTAAAAGAACTTATTATGATACCGGGGAATTAAAAACCGAAGGGCTTTTCGTTAACGGGAAACGCCAGGGCTTATATAAAGAATTTTATAAAAACGGGAATGTGTGGAAAGAATGGAATTTTGTAAATGATAAAGAAGAAGGCATTTCCCGCTGGTATTTTGAAGACGGCACTTTAAGTATGGAGTGGAAATACGAAAACGGTAAACTGGAAGGAATTTCCAAATGGTACCGGGAAACAGGGGAGTTGTGGTCTGAACCCAATTATGTTAACGGGATAAGAGAGGGTTTTACAACCAATTATTATTTAACCGGTGAGATACAGGGTATTTGGCTTTACAGTGACGGAAAACTAAACGGCATCTCAAAAATATTTTTTAAGAACGGGCAGGTTGAAGTAGAAAGAACGTACGTTGATGACAAACTAAACGGCATTTGTAAAGTTTACTATGAATACGGAGCTTTAGCCTTAGAAGCTCACTATGTTGATGATGAGCTTGAAGGAACTTCTTATATTTACTATCCTGACGGATCATTAAAAGTTGTAGATACATATACAAGAGGACAGATTGTAAAAAGAGTTAGATATGACATAGCCGGAAATTTTGATAAAGTAGAAGAAAGTTTTACCGAATACTACGATGAAGGGACGGTTAAAAGTGAATTGAATTATAGGGAAGGCAAGAAAGACGGAATAAATAACGACTTCTACAAGAGCGGTTTTATAAAATCCGAATTAAACTATTTTAACGACAAACTTGACAGTACCTGTGTTTATTACCACGACGGTGGTACAATTAAAGCAATTGTAGAATATACAAACGGCTTAAAGAACGGTACTGAAAAAATATTTAACAAGAAAGGTATTCTAATCGGTGAGCGGCTTTATGTTACAGATGTCTTAAACGGGAAAGCTGTTAATTACTATCCAACAGGTGAACTCAAAGCCGAGCAAAAATATAAGAACGGTAAGATTGACGGGCTGGTAAAAAATTATTATAAAAGAGGCTCACTTTATTCTGAAGAAAATTATCATAAAGGCAACAAGCAGGGTATATCCACATTTTATTATGAAAACGGAGAAATATCAGAATATTTTATTTACGATAATAACTTGCTTAACGGGAAAGTGTATTCTTATGACAGAGACGGAAAAATAATAAGGGAGGCATTTTATAGTAACGGAAAATTACTTAGCGAAAAGAAAAATTTATAAGAAATTCTCTTAAAGGTATTTATAATTTCATTATTAAAAAAATCGACACACATAGCTGCTTTAATTAAATATTACTGAGAATTTACTTCCTTTCCCTTTTTCACTCGTAACTGTAACTCTTGCATTATTTAATTCAGCATACTGTTTTACAAGGGACAGTCCTAAACCTGTCCCTTCAAATTTCCTTGTGTAACCGGTTTCTTCCTGCGTAAATATTTCAAAAACTTCATGTAGAAACTCTTTTGAAATTCCTATGCCGGTATCAATAATATCGACAACTAAATTTCCGTTATCATTTTTCTTCACAATTATTTCTACTTTCCCTCTGGGAGTATATTTAATCGCATTATCAATTAGGTTAATAAACATCTGGTTCACAGAATAGTAATCACAAACAATTCTCGTGTAGTCGATTTTATTGGTTAGAGTAAGGGTAATCCCTTTTTGTGCGGCAATTTTTCCAAATTGAACTATTAAAGGGGATAAGATGTCGTCGGCAAGATCAATATCAATCAAATCAACTTTATATTTGCCCATCTGCAACTGGGCCACGTTAAGTATTAAGTCTATGGTTCTAATTAATCTTTTGCCGCCTCTCTCTATTAAGTCAAAACATTCCTTTAACTCACCGCTCACTACACATTCAAGATCATTTCTTATAAGAGAAGAAAAGCTCAAAATTGAGTTGATCGGAGTTCTTATTTCATGCGACATTTGAGCAAGGAATTCCGATTTGATCCTATTGGATTCCTCGGCTTTTCTTTTGGCAACTATTAATTCCTGTTCAAAGTTTTTTCTTTCAATGACTCTTGCAATTTGGTTGGCTATAATCTCAAGAATTTTTTTATGTTTTTCCGTATATACATTATCATCATGGTAAGACTGTAATGCAATAACACCGATTGTTTTTTCTCTAAACTTTAACGGTGCGCCAAGGTAAATTTTCGGTAATCCTCCTATCTGTACAATCTCACCGCTTGCTATTAAATCTAAAATATCGTTCTCTGTGAATAAGACAGCTTCTTCTTTTTCTATTATATGGGTGGTAATACTTTTGTTTTTATTTATGTCTAATTCCAGTTCGGTAATATCGGGCTCTTCTCTGTCAACAATGTATGGGAAACTAATTATCCCGTTAACCATATCGTAAATAGCTATATAAAAATTATCCACACTCATTAATTTTCCTATCAAAACATGGATGTGCGCAAATAATTCATTTAACGATTCGATAAATCCAGCCTCCTGTGAAATCTCCAATAATACAGATTGAAGTACTTCGCTGTACTTTTTCTCTGATATATTGAAAATAGTACTGGCTTTATAAGGAACGCCTTTTTTATCATAAATTAGTTTTGCTGTTATTTTTGCTTGAAATCTCTCACCGGTACTTTTTATTAATTCATATTCTCCTTTTTCAATCTTGCCGTTTTTGAAAAAATTTTCATGAGCCTTTTTGGCATCTTCAACTGCGTTTAAGGGCAGCATCGTGGTGAAATGTTTATCGGTTATTTCTTCTTTACTACATTCGTGCAAAGCACAAAAGGCATCATTAACATCAACAAAATATCCATCCCTATTTACGATACTAATGCCGACATCAGCCGCTTCAAATATTGAAATGGCTTCAAATTGATTTTTCTTTGTTGAAGAGTTATTTTCAACCAGCATTTTTATTCCTTTACAATATTATGAGAACGGTATTTGTAAAATAGTCATTGAATCAACTAATATTATCGTATATTCAATTTAAAAATTTAGCCCGAAATATTATTTTAGGCTTTTCTTTTAACGAATATTATTTTTGGGTGAAAAGATTGGTTTTTTACAGGCATGACAAAAAAGTATAATAAATAATAAACTACCAGTAAAAAAACTCCTACTAGAAAAGAATACAGCTCCTTTAATTCAAATTGTTCGAAAAAAGCATATGATGTAAAGATTGTTATTACTAAAAGCAGTAAGGGAGCCCCGTAAAGAGCAAATGTAGCTTTGACAATTGCCTTGCCTTTAATTGAAATTTTCACTTCGTCGCCTGCTTTTGTACCATAAGGGTCGGCAACTTTTAGAGTTTTAATATTATCTGCTCTGGGATTACAGAATATTTTTGCAGAGCATTCTTCACAATGATCATTTTCAATTAAAGCTACTTCAGCAATTCCGTTACTGCTTTCTAAAATTATTCCTTCTTCAATTAATTCTTCCGCCATGACTAATTAACTGTCTCTTCCCCCGTATTTTTAATTAATCTATTTATTGCGCCTGTTTTGCATTTGTCAAAAGGTATTTTCGCTTCATCCAATTTATCGTAATTAATTTTCCCTAAGAAATTATCCATTTCAACACCGCCGTCGGATTTACGGGCACAAATTCCACATCCTAAACACGCCACCGAACATACTTCTTTTGATCTTTTAGGGTCATCATGATTTCTACAAAATACAAACACATTTCTGTCTATGGGATGCATCTCAATAACATTGCGGGGACATGCTTTTTCGCACATGCCGCATCCCGTGCATAGTTCTTCAATTACTTCCGGGATTCCGTTCGAGTTCATGAACATCGCGTTGAAAGGACAAGCTTCAACACAATCGCCGCCGCCAAGGCATCCGTAATAGCAGAGTTTATCTCCGCCGGAAACAATGTCCATAGCCGAACAGCTCAGCGGGCCGTAATAATCAGCCATTTTTTTTACCGCTTCACTATTGCCGCCTCTGCATAAAATACGCGGCACCATTTTCTGTGAAGTGCCCGCATCAACACCCATTATATCTGCAATAATTTTTGCAGTATCTTCCCCGCCAACCGGGCATCCGTTTACGGGTGCCCCATTTTCAACAACGTTAACTGCAAAATCATAGCAGCCTGCTTTTCCGCAGGCGCCGCAATTTGCGCCGGGAAGCGCATCATTTATTTTACCAATTAAAGGATTTTCTTCTACTCTTAGTTTTCTATCGGCTATTGCTAACCCGCCTGCGAAGATAAAGCCTAAACCGCCCATTGTAGCAATTGCAATAATTAAAGTAGCATCCATTATTTCCTCCAGAAATAAAAATTTATTATACAGAAATTAATCCTGAGAATCCCATAAAAGCCAAAGCAAGTATCCCTGCAACAATTAGAGTAATAGGCACTCCTTGAAATGCTTTTGGAATATCAGCTAAATCCAATTCTTCTCTTATACCCGCCATAATAGTAATTGCCAGGGTAAAACCTGCCCCTGCGCCAACTCCGTAAACCAAACCCTGAATAAAGGAATATTCTCTTAAAACAATAAATAGGGCCAAACCCAGGATTGCACAGTTTGTTGTAATTAAAGGAAGAAATATACCCAGCGCCCTGTATAAAGGCTGGCTTACTTTTTTAATAAACATTTCAACAAACTGAACAAGTGATGCAATTACTAAAATGAATGAAACATATTCTAAAAATTCTAATTGAAACGGGACTAAAATCATGTGGTAAATTAACCAGGTAACTATCGATGTAATTGTCATTACAAATGTGGTTGCAAGCCCCATTGAGAATGCAGATGATATTTTATTTGAAACTCCTATGAACGGACAAATACCGAGGAAATAACTCAACACAAAGTTATTTACAATTACTGCCGAGAAAAAGATCAAAAATAATTCCATTATTCAGCTTCCTCCATTTTAACCGGTCCTTTATGTTTTACATACTTTGATAAAATAGATTCTCTTTCTATTCTTTTCTTTTTTAATGAGAGATGAGCAAAATAAGCCATCATCAATCCTAATGTTAAAAATGCGCCTGCCGGTAAAATCATAATTAACCAGGGTTCAAACATATCCGGCATAATTGTTATTCCCAATATTTGGCCGGAGCCAAGAATTTCCCTAATACCGCCGAGCATTAAAAGTGCAATCGTAAATCCCGTTCCCATTCCGAGTGCATCAAGTAGAGACCTGAAAGGATTGTTCTTTGAAGAAAAGGCTTCCTGCCTTCCGAGCACTATGCAGTTCACGACAATTAACGGGATAAAAGGGCCAAGAGCTTTGCTCAATGAAGGGAATTGAGCTTTCATCACTAAGTCAACAATTGTAACAAAGGTGGCAATTACCAAAATGTATGATGCAATTCTAACTTGTGTAGGTATTAGTTTTCTGACTGACGAAATAATGAGACTGGAAAAAAATAGTACAAACGTAGTCGCAAGTCCCATGCCTATTCCGTTTTCTGCCGATGTTGTTACCGCAAGCGTCGGGCACATTCCCAATACTTGTTTGAAGACCGGGTTGTTTTCCCACAATCCTTTAATATATTCTTTTGATAAACTTACTTGTTTGCTCATTTAACACCTCCCGCATTTTCAACGGAACGTAATTTTTTAATTCCATCATTCAAAATAAACACAACTGATTTTGACGAGATCGTTGCACCGGTTATCGCTTGAATTTCATTGGGGTTGGAAGGATCAACACCTTTTACCCAGTTAACTTGCGGCTCTGTACTTAAGTCAATGAATTGATCTGTGAAAGGTTTTTCAACCACTTTTGTTCCGAGTCCGGGGGTCTCAATTTGCTCCAAAATCTGCAAGCCGGTAAGTTGAGTTAACTCTTCATTCAATCCTGCCATAAGTCTTATCTTACCTTGAAACCCGTTGCCTTCGTACGGCAAAGCGTAACCAAGCGAGTTTCCATTTTCATCAAACACCTTGTAAACTTCGAAATCCAAATTCAATTGTTCATATGATTTTGCCTGAGGCTGAACCTGATAAACGGCTTCTTCAGTAGCAGCTTTTCTGTGCGCCGCAATTTGAGGATCTGCCCATTCACTTATTTCGGACAGCAAACCTCCCGATATAATGCCGATCACGGAAAGTGTTATTAGCATTTTTATAATTGTTTTCATTTTGCTTCTCCGAAAATTCTTGGAACAGTATATTTATTAATCAGCGGCACAAACCCGTTCATAAGCAGGATCGCGTACATAACACCTTCAGGCAGACCGCCGAACAGTCTAATAACAACGACAACAAGCGAAATTGCAGCACCGTAAATCCACATCCCTTTTGAGTTTAGCGGAGAGGTAACCCAGTCGGTTGCCATAAATAAAGCTCCCATCAAAAACCCGCCGGAGAGGATATGAAAGATCGGGTCGGGATAAACTGCAGGATTGATAACCCAGAAAACTCCGCCGAAAATGAAAATACTTAAAATCATTGAAACCGGAATGCGCCAGTTTACAACTTGAATTGCAATTAAAAATATACCGCCTATTAAAATTGCCAATGCCGAAGTTTCACCGAGTGAACCGCCTATATTCCCGAATAACAATTCTGTTTTCCCGGCAAATACAGTGTCGAATTTCATTGCTGAAAGCGGTGTAGCGGATGAAACAGAATCAACAGCGTAACTCGGCTGAGACCATGTTGTCATCGGAACCGGGTAAGCCGCCTGTAAAAAAGCTCTTCCTACCAAAGCCGGGTTAAAAATATTAAATCCCAACCCGCCGAAAATTTCTTTGCCAAGTGCAATTGCTACTACAGCGCCAAGTGCTGTCCCGAATAATGAAAAATTTGGCGGCAAAATTAATCCCAGTAATAAACCGGTAATAATTCCGCTGCCGTCCATAATAGTAATCTCTCTCCCGCGTATATACTTGATAGCCGACTCGGTTAAAACACAAAAACCGATACTAATACTAATAATCAACAACTGGTAAAATCCAAAGAATAAAACTGCAGAAATTACCGCTGGAACTAAAGCATAAACAACCATCCACATAGCCTGTTTTGTTGACCACCTGGAATGAATGTGAGGCGAGCTTGTAAGCTCTAATTTGTAAGATGGACTTGCTGTTAAAGTTGACATTTTTTCTCTTATTTATTCTGCAATTGGATAATTTTATTTAAGCCGATTTTCTTTCCCTTTGTAAACTTATTACTCT
This sequence comes from Ignavibacteria bacterium, assembly GCA_050117315.1. Lineage (GTDB taxonomy): Bacteria > Bacteroidota > Ignavibacteria > Ignavibacteriales > Melioribacteraceae > JANQIV01. The sequence goes on along the minus strand of JASFMY010000147.1, from coordinate 8,338 downwards.
TTGTTTTCCTAGTCTTATCCACTGTACCAAAGGAATATTAGCCGGACATGTGTAAGTGCATGTTCCGCATTCCATGCAAACAGTAATACCCAAATTTTCAGCCTCTTCCAATTTATCCATTTGAGTTAATCTTGCTAACCTAGTTGGGGTTAAATGAAGGGGACAAGCATCAACACATTTACCGCATCTTAAACATGTAGTCTCCGGATGATCATTTACTTCCTCTTGAGTCAAAACTAAAATACCCGAAGTTGCTTTCATAACCGGTGCTGAAAAATCGAATTGTGCAACACCCATCATAGGTCCGCCTACAACAACTTTTACAGCACTTTCCTTAACACCGCCGCAGTATTCCAAAATGTCACTTAGCGGTGTACCAACCCTAGCAATAATATTTTTGGGATTATTTATTCCCTTACCCGATACAGTAATAGCTGCAGTAATTAAAGGTTCCCCTTTTACAACTGCGTCATAAATTGCAACCGCAGTTCCGATGTTTTGAATTACAACACCAACATCAAGGGGGAGTTTTCCCGGAGGAACTTCCCTGTTATTTACTGCTTTAATAAGCATTTTTTCAGCGCCTTGAGGGTATTTTGTTTCAAGAACCTCTACAACGATGTTCTCATATTTGTTTGCCGCTTCTTTTAATTTTGCTATTGCTTCGGGTTTGTTATCTTCAATTCCCATTGCGCCTTTTTTTACTCCTAGCGCTTTCATAATTAAGTTTAATCCGCCCAAAAGTTCTTCTGTTCTTTCAAGCATAAACCTATAGTCACGTGTTAAATAAGGCTCGCATTCACAGCCGTTAATTATTACGGTATCAATTTCTTTATCCTTTGGAGGGGTCAATTTTACAAAAGTAGGAAATGCTGCTCCGCCCTGACCAACAATACCCGCATCTTTTACTCTTTCTCTGATTTCTTCGGGCGTCACTTTTTTAGGATCGAGAGTAGGCATTTTGTCAAGCTCGTTTTTTTCCGAGGCATCAACTAAAATTGCTTCTTTCGGAAAACCGCTTACGCTAGACTCACTCGTAATTTTTTTTACTTTTCCCGAAACAGAACAGTGAATGGGAGAAGAAATAAATCCGTCTGCTTCAGCAACAATCTGACCTGCTTTTATTTCATCGCCTTTTTTTACTAAAGGCTTGGCAGGTTTACCAATATGTTGTGAAATTGGAATTATAATATTCTTAGGGTTAGGCATTATTTCGAATGATAAATTCTCTGTTAATTCTTTAAATTCTGGAGGGTGAACACCGCCGGAAAAAGATTTAGACTTTTTGAATAAGTTCATATTTATACCGTATGCCTTATTTTAGTAAAATGACATTAGCGACATAAATTATGCCAGCTATATCTTCTTTTTAATAACAAAAAAAATAAAAATAGATTGCATTATCTAGTTTTTTAAAAGAGAAAATATATTAATTATTGACTCCATTTCCCAATTTTTTCAGAAATGAAAAAATTTGATATCTGGTGAGAAAATAAAGATTTGCTATCTGATTACTAAGCTGATTTGTCTACTAATGAAGGGGCTAAATATTTTCTGAACTTTTCTTTTGAATATTCAAAATTCGAATTTCGTAAAGTTTCCAACTTTACACTTATTTTTTCTTTTTCAATGTTTATAAAGTAAATTGCTGCATATTCGGGATTATGATTATCTATTGAGGCACCTGCATTCACAAACCTTATACCTTTCCTAAAATACTCAACCAGTTCATGGCTATGCCCGTGCAAAACAAGGCTTACCCCGTTTTCCCTGAAGAGTTTCATTAGCTTTTTTTTTCCTCTTAGTTTCAGGGTATAAGATTCAATTTTATTCCATAACTGGCTTTGAGAACTTATTGCTTCATCATCACTTTTATAAAAGTGATGATGCACCATTACAAGCTTCTGTTTATCCTCAACTTCGTTTCTCTTCAACAATTTTTCAAGAGCTAAAAATTGTCCTTTATAAACCTTGCCGTTCGAAGCAAAAGGATTTTTCAGTTTTGAATATCTGTCAATTGAGTTCAGTGCAAATATTGCAACGTTGTCAATAATTTTACAGTACGGAAAAGGCGTATCATCAAAAGTTATAGCACCTTCAATTAGATCTTTGAATATTTCATAAAAGATAGAAACTCTTGCATCATAATCGGTCTTTCTGCATTTTGAAGGAAAATTAACAACATCCAACGCTGTCTGAACACCGCCGAAAATATCATGATTGCCTATAGTAACAGATACTTTTTGCGGATCCCACAGTCCGTTGTTTTGAAGAATTCCCTTTAAGATTTCGAAATCCATTTCTTCGGCATTATCAGAAATATCCCCTGTAATAATAAGATGATCAAATTTTTGATCCAGAGCAAATTTGATAAGCTTTTTAAATTTTTTGATATTCCCAGACTTAAATTTTCTGCTAAAATGAAGGTCGGATAAATGGGCTATTTTCATATTAAAGAGGTTATATCTTCCTAATTCAGATTTACTATTTAAATTATTTTAAAAAATAATCTTTTTTTGAACACCCATTTGTTAAATTAGCGTTAACTTAATGCCGGGAAAGTAATTTTCATGTTTCTATTAACAATTTGTTAATAGAAGATTTTTTAGAAAAAATAGACTTATTTTTATATTTTGAGTGTTCGCTTTGGTGATTTGTTCTTAAATTAATTGTTAGAGGATATGCAAAAAAAGAAAATATTGTTTGTTGGTGGTTCTATAAATCAAACCTCAATGCTACACAAAATATCTACTTTTTTATCAGATGACTATCACTGTTATTTTACGGGCTTTTATGCGGATGGATTTATAAACTATTTGGTTCAAAAAGGATTCCTAAATTTTACTGTAGTCGGTAGAAAACATATAGATAGAACAATAAAATACGTTGAGAAACACGATCTAAAACTTGACTACCGCGGTCTAAACAATGATTATGATCTTGTATTTATCAGCTCCGATTTGATTGTTCCTAATAATATTAGAAACAAGAAAGTGATACATGTTCAGGAAGGTATGACTGACCCTGAAAATTTCTTGTATCACATTGTAAAAACGTTAAAACTACCGAGATGGATGGCAAGCACTGCAATGACCGGAACATCAGGTTGCTACGATTTGTTTTGTGTTGCATCTCATGGTTATAAAGATCATTTTGCTAACAAGGGTGCCGATAGAAATAAGCTCGTTGTTACGGGAATTCCGAATTTTGACAATGCAAAAGTGTTTTTGAAGAATGATTTCCCTCATAAAAATTATGCTATGGTAGCTACCTCTGATGCAAGGGAAACATTTAAATATGAAAATAGGAAAAAGACAATACTTGAAGCAAAAAAAATAGCCGGTGATAAGCGTCTTTTATTTAAACTGCATCCAAACGAAAAATTTGGCAGGGCCAAAAGAGAAATTGAGACCTGGGCGCCGGGTTCTCTTGTTTATCAAAAGGGAAACACGGATCATATGATAGCTAACTGCGACGTATTGATCTGCCAGTATTCATCGGTTGTATATATTGGTATTGCTTTGGGCAAAAAAGTTTATTCTTATTTTGATCTGAATGAGTTGAAAAGGTTAACACCTATTCAAAATAACGGAACTTCGGCAGAGAGAATTGCAAAGATCGGAAGAGAATTATTGGAAAACGAAAATATAGCTTCCGAAGAAATTATTGAAAAATTCGAAGTCAGAGAAGAAATATTCTCAGATGAATTGATGCCGGGAAAGGTAGCATGAAAGAATTAAAAGTAGTTACAGTTGTTCAAGCCAGAACTGGCTCAAGCAGATTGCCCCGTAAAGTTTTAATGTCTATTTGCGGTCAACCTCTTCTAATTAGAATGGTTGAAAGAGTCCGGTTGTCTGAACTTTGCGGACAGGTTGTTGTAGCTACTTCAACAGAAAAAGAAGACGATGCTATTGAAGAACTTTGTATAAGCCATAAGCTTGATTTTTACAGGGGAAGTTTAAATGATTTGTTGGACAGACATTATAAAGTTGGGAAAAAATATAATGCTGATGCAGTTGTTAAAATCCCTTCCGATTGCCCGTTAATTGATCCGCATGTAATTGATAAAGTAATTAAAAATTTTTTAGACAACTATCCCGAATATGATTTTGTAAGCAACCTTCACCCCGCTTCGTTTCCCGACGGCAACGATGTTGAAATAATGAAAATGAGCGTTCTGGAAAAAGCTCACAAAAAAGCAAAACGTAAATTGGAAAGAGAACACACTACCCCGTATATTTGGGAAAATCCCGATAAATTTAAAATCAACAATATTCTCTGGGAAACGAACCATGACTTTTCATCAACTCACAGATGGACAATTGATTACGAGGAGGATTATGTTTTTATCAGGACAGTATACGAAGAATTATACCCGCATAAACCAAATTTCAGCCTGTATGATATTTTAAACCTTCTTGAAGAAAAACCGTATATATACATAATCAATAACAAATACGCTGGAAGATACTGGTATGAAAACCATCTCGATGAATTAGAAAATATTGACGAATTTAAAGAGAAAACTAAAAAAGGAAAAAACAATAACATTTAACAAATAATTAAGAGTTATAGATATGCCAAACACAGTAAGTTTTAATGAAAATTATCCTGTAATTGAAAAGTCAAACGAATTGTATAACCGCGCTCTTGGTTTAATACCTTCCGTTACTCAAACATTAGCAAAAGGACCCACCCAGCACGTAAACGGGGTTGCCCCCAAATACCTGGTTAAAGGCAAAGGTTCTCATGTTTGGGATGTTGACGGCAATGAGTATATCGATTTCAACATGGGAATAGGCCCGTTGTCGCTTGGTTATGCCTATGAGAAAGTGGATAATGCTGTTAAAAAGCAGCTTGAAGACGGTATCACGTTTTCACTAATGCACCCGCTGGAAGTTGAAGTAGCGGAACTAATGAAAGAAATTATCCCAAATGCAGAAGCGGTAAGATACAGCAAAACAGGCGCGGATGTAACAAGCGCTGCAGTAAGACTTGCGCGTGCATACACAGACAAAAACAAAGTTTTATGCTGCGGTTACCACGGCTGGCATGACTGGTATGTTAGTGTTACTGCTAGAAATCATGGAATCCCTGAAGCAGTGCAAGCAATCACTTATACATTTAATTACAATGATATTGATTCGTTAAAAGATGTTATTGAAGATGATGTAGCAGCAGTGATTTTAGAACCGGTAGTGTTTCAAGAACCAAAAGATGATTTCCTTCATAAAGTTGCTCAGTTGTGCGAAGAAAAAGGTGTTCTATTAATTTTTGATGAAATGTGGACGGGCTTCAGAATGGCTCTCGGCGGCGCACAGGAATATTTTGGAATTACTCCGGACCTCGCAACTTATTCTAAAGCTGTTGCCAACGGCATGCCTATTTCGATTTTAACAGGAAAAAGAAAAATTATGGATCTGGCCGATGAGGAGGTTTTCTTTTACACTACATTCGGTGGTGAAGCCTTATCCTTAGCTGCCGTAAAGGCAACAGTTGAAGAAATGAAAGAAAAAAATGTTCAAACATATTTAGACAGCCAGGGCAAAAAATTAAAAGACGGTTATAACGAAATTGCATCTGGACTTGATATGGGTTATACAAAAGCTATCGGTTATAACTTCCGTTCCATGATGACTTTTGATACAACTGCAGGCGATCCTTTATTACTAAAATCACTGGTACAGCAGGAAGTTATTAAGAGAGGAATTCTGTGGTCGGGATTCCATAATTTATGCTTCTCACACTCAGACGAAGATGTTGACTACACATTAAAAGTTTATGAAGAAGTGTTGCCGATCTTAAAGAAAGCAGTTGAAGACGGCAACGTAAAAGACTTAATAAAAGGTACGCCTGTTCAGCCGGTCTTCAGAAAAACTGACAATTTTAATATGAAACCTTTGCAGAAAAAATAATGGATATATTCTCACTGAAAAATAAAACAGCAATTGTAACAGGTGCACTTGGTTTAATAGGAAAAGAACACTGCAAAGCATTGTCGGAAGCAGGTGCTGATGTTATTGTTGCAGATATTGATGAAGAAAAATCAAAAGAGTTTGCTAAGGTTCTGGATACCGAATCCATCGGGTTAAAACTTGATGTAACAAATCCGGATAATCTTAACAAAGCAAAAGATGAAATCTTAAAAACTTTCGGAAAGATTGATATACTTGTAAACAACGCGGCAATAAACGATATGTTCGAAAACCCGAAAGCGGCAGCCGAACAATCCAAGTTTGAAAACTACCCGCTTGAGTTGTGGCAAAAATCTGTTGATGTGAATTTAACAGGTGTCTTCCTATGCTCTCAAATATTCGGCTATGAAATGGCAAAACAAAAATCCGGAAGTATTATTAATGTTGCTTCTACATACGGCATAACCGCGCCTAATCAATCTTTATATATTGATAAAGAAGGAAAGCAGTCGTTCTATAAACCGCCTGCTTATTCGGCAACAAAGGGCGCAGTTATAATGTTTACGCGTTATCTTGCTGCTTATTGGGGGAAAGAAAATGTCAGGGTGAATACTCTTTCACCCGGCGGTGTTGAAAATAACCAGGACGAATTCTTTGTGGAAAAATATTCTGAGAAAACACCGTTAAATAGAATGGCAAAACCAACAGACTACAAAGGCGCGTTAATTTACCTGGCAAGTGATGCTTCAAGTTACATGACAGGGGCAAACTTAATTGTTGACGGCGGCTGGACTTGCTGGTAGTTCAGTTACTAATTTATCGGGTTAATAATGGAATTAAGTAATCAGATTTTAGAAAAAGCAAAAAGAATTAAGCTTGTAATGACCGACTGCGACGGTGTGTTAACCGATACGGGTGTTTATTACTCTCATTCAGGCGAAGAAATGAAGCGGTTCTCAATACGTGACGGTATGGGAGTTGAGAGGTTAAGAAAATTTGCCGGCATTGAAACGGGAATTATATCCGGTGAAAATACCGATATAATGAAACACCGCGCACGAAAACTAAAAATAGAGGAAATTCATTTAGGAATAAAAGATAAAGTTGCAGTACTAAAGTCCCTTTGCGAAAAATATAATATTGGCTTTGACGAAATTGCTTTTATAGGCGACGACACAAACGACGTTGAGATTATGAATTTATCCGGTTTTACTGCATGTCCGAGTGATGCAACAAAATTTGCTAAAGAAGTAGCGGATGTAATTGTGGAAAGCAAAGGCGGCTACGGGGCTTTTAGAGACTTTGCAGAAATAATAATTCACGCAAAATCAAACAATAAATAACAAAAGAAATCTATCAGGAATAATTATGGCTCAAGAAAGAAAAGTAAAAGTAGGCAACCGTTTTATTGGTGACGGAGAACCTGTATATATCATTGCAGAGATTGGAATCAACCACAACGGTTCTTTGGAACTCGCAAAAAAATTAATAGACGGAGCAGTATTTTCAGGATGTGATGCGGTTAAATTTCAAAAAAGAACACCGGAATTATGTGTTCCTAAAGATCAATGGAATATCGAACGCGACACCCCTTGGGGAAGATTAACATACATAGACTATAGGCATAAAGTAGAATTTGGTAAAAACGAATATGCAGAGATTGACGGATATTGCAAAGAAAAAGGCATCCACTGGTTTGTATCACCCTGGGACGAAGAAGCGGTGAGCTTTATAGAACAGTTTAATCCAGTAATGTATAAAATGGCTTCTGCATCGCTGACAGATAAAAACCTTTATGAAAAAGTAAAAGCAACGGGCAAACCGATTATGATGTCGACAGGAATGTCAACAATGGAAGAAGTAGAAGAAGCTGTAAATTTAGTTGGAAAGGAAAATTTATTAATTGCACAATCAACCTCTACATATCCTTGTAAGGTTGAGGAACTAAATATAAATGTAATTGATACATACAAGAATAAATATCCAGAAGTACCTGTTGGATATTCGGGCCATGAAACCGGACTTGCTCCTTCTTTTGCTGCAGTTGCAAAAGGTGCATCATTTATTGAAAGACACATTACTTTAGATAGAGCTATGTGGGGAACCGATCAAGCGGCATCGGTTGAAATTCAAGGTTTTTTTAGATTGGTATCAAATATAAGAGATATAGAAAAAGCATTAGGCGACGGTATAAAAAGAGTATATGACAGCGAACTCCCCTCAAGAAAAAAACTCAGAAGAGTAAAATAAATTAATGAAGGGCTAATGGAATTAAGCCAAGTTCAAATACTGGGATTAGTTCTAATAATTCTGGGGACCGTTGTTATATACACAAGCCGAAAAAAATATGCGGAGGACTGTTTAAAGAAGAAAAAAATAGTTAACTTGATAAATATGAAAAACGAGTTAACAGATAGCGAAAA
>JASFMY010000146.1:0-16016 GCA_050117315.1 Ignavibacteria bacterium | reverse complement strand
AGAAACCGTATTAAATCCCCATAGAATAAGGGGGATGGTTTCGCACAACAGAATTTTATCTGTAAATGACATAATATAGCTTTAGCCGCCTTTATATTTTTTTCTCATTTCCAGATAAAATTCTTTAAAGTTAACCCCAATTAAGCATTAGGGATTGTTAAAACCGGAATCGTTGTATCATTTTATTTTATAATTGATTACAGAAATTATTCTTTCTCTAATGCATTATCCGGGGTAAAGGAAAATGATGGTTCTTTCCCGTTATTTGCACTATTTGTTAATATCCATAGTTTATTTTTAACACCCCTCGATACGTTGGGGGATTCCCTCGATACGTTGGGGGATTCCCTCGGTACGTTGGGGGATTCCCTCGGTACGTTGGGGGATTCCCTCGGTACGTTGGGGGATTCCCTCGGTACGTTGGGGGATTCCCTCGGTACGTTGGGGGATTCCCTCGTTATGTTGAGGGATTCCCTCGGTGCGATGCGGACTTCCCTCAGCGCCTTGCGAGATATTGTGAACATCTTGAGGGCATTCATTAATGCCTTACAGGGCGCTGTAAACTCTTTCGGGGAACTAATATTGTTTTTGTTGTTAACGGTTTTTAGCATTACAATATTACACTGCATGTTAATGTACCGGGCGGTAATATAGCCGCAATGGATATACGTTTTTAAGATATTTATATTTTTATCTACCTTAAAGCTATAATAAAAATGATAAGAAGAAGGGTTTACAATATAAGTATCATTCATATTTGCAATAGCAATCAATTCAGTTAGTTAATATTAATATCTCATACATTTAAAATCAAATATATTTTTGCGGCTCTCAAATCTGATACAGCGTCTTCGGGCTTCAATAAAGAAGAAAACCGGATTTGTAAACAGCAACAGGAGTTCCCTAATACTAACTCAGAAACCCACCTTCTTTGAAGGTGGATTCTTTAACTATAGATTTTCTAATTTTTTTAAAAAATCTTCGAATGTATACTCACTTGGCGATTTGATATGAATGCGTATTGTTCTATTTCCTTCAATTCCTTTTAAGTCATATAACTCAGCAAAACGTATTTTGAAAAAGGGTCTGGCAAAATTATCGTAATATTTTATCTCGCCTCCTTCACTGAGTTTAAAAATAAATTCCTTATTTATGTCGGTATCAAAAAGGATTTCTTTGATTACCGATCCGTCAAAACAATCTTCAACATGTTTGAAATTAATTACTTTCATAAATAGTTAAGATATATTACAAATTTCGTCAATTGCATTACTAAAAACGGAAATTTCTTTTTCGGTAGTAAAATACGAAGGGCTTACGCGTACGGACCCTGCCGGGGATGTTCCAATATGCTTATGTATTAGCGGCGCGCAATGCAAACCTGAGCGAACAATAATATTAAACATATTTTCCAGCATGTACCCAACGTCATCCGGACTTATTCCGCCAATGTTGAAAGAAAAAACCGTTGTCGGTTGATTACATTTAATACCCGGATAAATTTTTATTCTTCTTTTTTCAGAAAGATGTTTTCGCATTAGTTCAATAAGATGAATTTTATGCGCAAAAATATTATCAATTCCTTTCTCTAATACAAACTTGATGCCTTCGTTTAAAGCAAAAATACCGGGAATGTTAGGGGTACCTGCTTCATAATAGATTGGTAATTCCTCGGGTTGAAAAAGATAATCGCTGCGCACACCGGTACCGCCAATAATTAGTGGACGCAGTCTCACTTTTTCACCTATATATGCGCCGCCGATTCCCTGGATACCATATAAGGACTTATGTCCGGTGAAAGCAAGAAAGTCAATATTCATTTTTTTTATATCGATCGGAATAATTCCTGCACTCTGCGATGCATCTACAACAAACGGAATTCCTTTCATCTTTGCAACTTTACCAATTGAATAAAGATCATTTATAGTTCCGGTTACATTCGAGCAGTGATTAATAATAACGCAAGCTGTATTTTTTTTGATAGCATTAATTACGTTTTTAGGTTGTATAAAACCAAATTCGTCGCAGTCAACAATAGTAATATTTATAGCTTTCTCTCGCTCGAGTGTTTTAAGGGGTCTAAGTACGGAATTATGTTCTACTACTGTTGTTACAACATGTTTTCCTTTGAGATCAAGTCCATTAATTATCAGGTTAAGAGATTCTGTAGCATTGGAAGTAAAGATAATCCGGTTGTAATCTTCTCCATTAAATAAATCGCAGAGAAGTTTTCGGCACTCGGTAATAACATCAAAGGCTTCACGTTCAAAGCCCATACGCGCATTATGAAAAGGCGGGGTCTCAATTACCGATTTAAGCGCCTCAACAACCTGTAACGGTTTTGGAAAACTTGTGGCTGCATTATTTAAATAAATCATTCCCACTTGGATTTATACTTGTTGCAAATTGGTTTTGGGATTTAGTTTTTATTTAGAACTCACCTAAATCCTCCCCCCCTCCCAAAGTCTCGTACGGCGGGCAGGTCTTAAAAAGAGAGGACTTTATGGCAAAATACCAAAACCAATTTGGCTTGTGTATATTTGATGAGGTAGCTAAAGCTTAGCTACCTCTCAATATTTGGAGATACAATTATTCGGCTTTTGTTACAATAAATTCGCCGTAAGCATCGCCGCATTCAATTCCCTTAACCTGTTTGCACTCATATGTTCCAATAGGTTTCCCTTTGGGATCATATTCTCCGGCATACGCAAGTTCCATGAAAGCAGATGATACGCCGGATATCATATACGCACTCATTTTATTGGAAGAACCATATTTTACTACATCCGATTCGTAATAATCGTATGCATGAACAACCATTTTTTTTGCGGGTACAAGTTCAACTATTTCCGAGTTCGCCCAACCCCATGCAGTGAATACTGCATAAGCTCCGTCTAAAATATCTTCCGGTATTTTTTCTACCATTGGTTTTACAACGGCATTCCATTCATCTGAAGTAATAATACCGTAACCCGTATGATAACCGCACTCATGAGCGGCATTATAAAGAAGGTATTCTTTGGCTTCAAGCATATCTTTAGTCGCTTTTGAAGTAAGTCGCTCGGCAAACGTATTCCAAAATTTTGCAGGAAGTTGACTGATAATTACATTATATCCCTCAATTATTCCGTTTTTATCAGGTATTATTTCAAGTTGCGACATATGCTCAATAATTCTCTTTCTATCAATAGCCATGGCTTACCTCCTTGATACTTTAAATTTAGAAATATCAGCGCCCATAACGATGCTCTGGATTTCTTCTGCAGCAAACGTCTTTTGGGGTGTATTCAGAACTGATTCAAAAAGAGCTTCAATATATCCGGCAGTTATATAATTAACCGGTTTATCATACTTGCCCCACTTTTTAATCCACCCGCTATCAGTATGAGAAGATGGAACTTCAACCCTTCCATGATCATCTCCGAGGAAAATAACCTTCATTGTTCCTAGTCCAAGCAGTGAATAGTATTGGCAGCCTATCTCTATTTTAGACTGGAGGATATCGGTTTCGGGATTTTCATTAAAATACTTATCCAATACGTCTCTAAAAATTTCCCTTGATGATTCCTTGAGAAGATCGGTTTCACCCGCGTCGACTGCCAACTGTGTATAAAGACACGTATAATGATGGCAATGAAGTACAGTAAGTATACCATTTACATAATGGCGACAAACTTTTCGGTCGAAGTAATGATTATACTTGACCTCATTTTTTGATACAATCGGCATAATATTACTCCTTATTTAAATTCTTTTTTAATTTCTTCTATCGCCCGTTCGAAAGTTTTAATATTCTCAATCGAATCCGGTTCAGTCTGAGCTTTTGCGCTCGGTATCTTTGTCAACACAGCAAGACGCATCGTCGCTTTTAAACCGCCGAGCTCTTTAGTTTTTTCATAAAACTGTAATAGCTTTTCGGCCATTGGCTTCCTCCTCGTTTGTATTAATTATATTAAATATGACTTAGGAAAAAAGGAATAAATAAGTAAGCCGAAGTAAAATTATGGGGGTAAATATCCAATATCCATTTTCAACTTATTTAATAGTTGTTTATTGAATATCGGCTTATATATAAAATAAGGATTTCTCATAAATAACAAAATTAATATTTTAAAAGGATTATCTAAAAATAAGAAAGATAATTAAGCCTAATGTCGTTACTGTTCTAATACTCCTACCGCAGGTACTACATTAGATTAAAACAAATAGACTTTGACGGCGCTTATGAATTAGAAGTAACCTTAGATGCAATTACAGAATATAGCCTTGAACAGAATTATCAAAATCCTTTTAACCCGACAACAAGTATCACCTGTCTGCAGGCAAGCAATGCTGTCAACTTAAGCCTATACTTGTTGCAAATTGGTTTTGGGATTTTGCCATAAAGTCTTCTCTTTTTAAGAGAGGATTTAGGTGAGTTCTAAATAAAAACTAAATCCCAAAACCAATTTGGCTTGTGTATATATTGTTATGAGTCATTCCCGAGTGTCTTTATCGGAAATCTTGTAGCAAAATAGATTCCGTGTAAACCCATCACGGAATGTCAATCCTTAAGTTGAGAGCATTGGCCGGCAAGGCAGGAGTAGCAAGTACGGAGAAAGTATTAGATTTTCTGCAAAATTAGCTATCTAAACGTTTTGTCATTTCTCTCCCGATGTTTTTTATCGGGAGAGAAATCTTAGAAATAATTGAAAGATTTCCCGCCAAAAAGGGTGTGTTGCATAACTTTAGAACAGGGTCGTCACGGACCATTGAAGGTGTCTCAAAAGTATGCTTGTCATCACGAGCGAAGCGAAGTGATCTCTATTTTGAGCTAAAAACGAAAGATTGCCCACCTTCTCCCGACTCGTCGCATAAGCGTCAACTTAAGGTGCAATATTCATTTTTTTTTGCAATAACCCCAACTTTCAAGTTGGGGCAAGATGATCGCAACACACAACTATGGGCTTTAGCCCAAACAGTTTATTGGACTAAAGTCCGAAAACTTGGGGATGATATTAACCTCCGGCATGAAGGGTGTGTTGCAGAACTCGATTAGGTTTTCCAATAGCCTCGTGCTTTCAGCACATGGGAAATAAAAACTCGAATAGAATCCGGGCTTTAGCCCCATTTAGAGCTTAAATGGGGCTAAAGCCTATAGGTTTCAGAATCTTGATAGTCCCGTGGCTGAAGCCACGGGCTATTATTAGTTACGCAACACACCCTGAATGCCGGAGCTATTAAAACATTACATCATAGTTAAGTTGACGCCTATGCGACTCGTCGGGATACGGCGGACAGGCTTCGGCAAAAAACGCCTCGCCGACCGACTTTTTATTTTGCAGAAACTCTATTATTGAAAGTATATGATATGCTCGGCAGAGAAGTTAAAACTCTTGTTAACGAAGTACAAAAAGCCGGGGTTTATGAAGTTGAATTCAACGGGGCTAACCTGGCAAGCGGTATTTATTTTTATAAACTTAGAGCCGGGGATTATGTGTCGGTAAAGAAATTAATGTTGTTGAAATAAATTCCAATCATATTCGAACATTGTTTTCACGACAAAATAACAATCAATGCCGGTATTTAATAATAGCCCGTGGCTTCTGAGAATGTGTCGGTTCCCCTATCTTTTCCTTGAACTTTTTTCTTGATTTTGTGCTTACTCGTATCTTGCCGGCTAATATTTGAAAACCCAAGAACGTTACCTCTCTTATTTTCGTTGATTGGCTCTTCTCTATATTTACCGGCAGTTTAAGGTTTTCTTCTATCCATTTGCTTATTCCCTCCAAGACTCGTTTTGATGCTCTCTGCGATCTTAACAAGATTACGAAGTCATCAGCCCATTGAAATAGACTTCCACTTCCCGTTTCGTTTCAGCTCTTAATTTCACCAATTCGGAAGGGTCTTATACCGTTTCGGCAATAAAGAAATTCTTTATTTAGGAGCATTCGGATAATTTTGAACAGCATAAAAAATTGAGAGAGTTATGAAAAATCTTAAATACTGGATTGGAATTGCAATAGCCGCAGCGCTTATTGTTTTTATTCTCGTAAATAATAAATCGAAGCTTGAAGCGGGAATCATGAAAGAAAAAAACGGCATTCATTCCGTTACTGTTGAATCAGTAAAACCAGAGGAGTTAATTTCCAAATTAGATTACATCGGCATTACGGAAGCGGTAAACGATATTGAATTAATTTCCGAAACGGACGGCAAGGTTGAAAAAGTTTTTGTGGAGAACGGAAGCCGCGTTACCGGCAATTCGATTATAGTTAAGGTTGACGACCAAATTTTACAGGCAAACTATAAACTTGCCGAAGCTGCTTTAGAAAAGGCAAAACTCGATCTTTCAAGATTCGAGGCTCTGATGAAGGAAGGCAACTTATCGGCAAGCGATCTGGAGAATTCGAGAATCTCGTTGAAAAATGCCGAGGCACAGTATGTTATCGCAAAAAAATATTTATCGAACGCTTCAATCCAAAGCCCGATTAACGGGATAATTGTAAATCGCTATGTGAATATCGGCAGCACAGTTGCTCCCGGAACACCCATTGCAAATATTGTTGATATATCAAGGCTGAAAATAAAAACCGGTATCCCGGAAAAAGATATTACAAAAATTAAAATAGGACAAACAGCATCCGTTACATGTAATCTATATCCCGGCAAAACTTTGGAAGCAAAAGTAAAAAGCATAAGCGTTAAGGCGGACGAATCGCATAATTATTCGGTTGAGCTGATAATTGATAATCCCAAAAACATTCTTTCGGCAGGAATGTATGTTGACGTTAAATTCGAATATACAACACAAGGCTCCGTTCTTAACATTCCGCGCGTTTCTTTGACCGGAAGTATTAAAAATCCGAAAGTATATGTTGTTCAAAACAATAAAGCAATTCAAAGGGATATACTTATCGGCGACGAGGCCGGTGACCGGTTGATTGTTTTAAAAGGAATTTCGGAAGGCGAACAAATTATAACCGAGGGACAGAACAACCTTCAGGACGGTTCGGACGTAATCATCAAAAATAGGAAATCATTTTAACTACAGAGGCTCACAATGACAATTACAGAACTTTCAATAAAACGTCCCCCGCTTATTATTGTAATATTTTTATCGCTTATACTACTCGGAATTTTCAGCTACAAAGAGTTGAGCTATGAACTTTTACCGGACGTTACGCCGCCGATGATAAGCGTTAGTATTGTTTATCCCGGCGCCGCGCCGAAAGAAGTTGAAACAAGCGTAACAAAAATAGTAGAAGACGCCGTAAATAATGTTGAAAAAATTAAAAGAGTAAACTCTTACTCTTTCGAATCGTCGTCTCTTGTTTTTACTGAATTCATTCAAAGCGCAGATGACGCCACGGCGCTTCAGGAAATTCAAAGAAGAGTTAACGAAATAATTTCATCGCTTCCCGAAGAATGCGAAGCACCGGTTATCTCGAAGTTTTCTCTTGATGAAATGCCCATTCTCAGGATCGGTGCGGTAAGCGAAATGCCCGGGAAGGATTTTTATAAATTTTTAAAGGAAGAGCTAAAACCGCGTCTTTCAAGAATTGAAGGCGTAGGGCTCGTATCGTTAATCGGCGGAGAGGAACGCGAGATAAAGGTTAATATTGATAAAAAGAAACTAAACGCTTATGATCTTTCCGCTCTTGAAATTGTTGAAGCTATAAAAAAATCCAACTTCGATGTCCCAGCCGGAACTGTTAAAGATGAGGACGGACAATACAACGTACGGTTGACGGGAAAGTTTCAGTCCGTTGACGTAATCAAAAATCTTGTTATCCGTGAGAATTCTCAATTCGGCAAAATAAAAGTTTCCGAAGTTGCCGACGTTTTCGACGGGACAAAAGAAACGGTTTCCATAAGCCGGCTCAATAAAAAAGCTGCGGTTGGAATTTTTGTCCAAAAGCAGAGCGACGCTAATGCAGTTGAAGTAAGCAGGCTTGTGAGAGAAGAATTAGGTAACATTGAATCGGAGTATTCAGCCGACAATATAAAATTCGACGTTGCGCAGGACATGTCGACATTTACAATTGAGTCGGCCAATGCCGTAGAGTTCGATTTGCTTATAGCCATATTGATGGTTGGACTTGTAATGCTTCTTTTCCTCCATAGCATTCGCAACTCTGTAATAATAATGGTTGCTATCCCGTGCTCGCTCATTTCAACATTTGTTGCAATGTATATTTTTAATTTTACTTTGAATTTAATGACGCTGCTTGCGTTGTCGCTTGTTATCGGTATCCTCGTAGACGACTCGATAGTTGTGCTCGAAAATATTTACCGCCATCTCGAGATGGGAAAAAATAAAAGAAGCGCTGCAATCGAAGGAAGAAACGAAATAGGGTTTACTGCATTATCCATAACGCTTGTTGATGTTGTTGTATTCCTTCCTCTCGCACTTGTCGGCGGACTTATCGGTAATCTTGTCCGCCAGTTTTCACTTGTAATTGTTACGTCTACATTATTGAGTTTATTTGTTTCGTTTACAATTACTCCGATGCTTGCTTCGCGGTTTTCAAAAATAGAACAGATTGCAAAAAACTCTTTGATGGAAAAGTTTGCAGCATGGTTCGAAAGACTTTTCAAGCTTTTCACGCAAAAATATATTTCGCTTCTTCAAGTTTCGTTGAAACACAAAGGGCTTGTAATCACAATTATAACCTTGCTGCTTTTTTCTTCGTTCTCATTTTTTCCGCTCGGATTAATCGGTGATGAATTTTTCGCTTTCACGGATAAAGGCGATCTGCAAATGATTATCGAATTGGAACCCGGCGCAAAGCTCGAAAAAACAAACTCAATAGCCGCTGAAGTAGAAAACAGAATTTTATCAATGCCTGAAGTAGAGAAAATTTTCTCCAATATCGGTTCATCCGAAGAAGGATTTATTGGCTCCACTTCAAATAACGTGGCTGAATTGAACATCACTCTTGTTCCTAAAAATGAAAGAACAAAAGGCATAACGGAACTCGGAGAAGAATTTAAAAAGATAGCGCGTGAATACCCGGGAGTTAAAACGCGTGTTGCGCCGATTGTGATTTGGGGCAGTACAGACGCCAGTCCCGTAGCAGTCGGAATTAATGGCTCCAACTACGAGGACGTACAAAAAGTTTCTAAACAAATTGAAGAAATTTTCCACTGTACGCCGGGAACAAGCGATATACAAGTAAGCAGCAAAACCGGGAAACCTGAGATTCAAATTCAAGTTAACCGCGAGAAAATGAATTCACTTGGTTTGTCGCTCGATTATGTAGGGGCCGAACTTCGTGCCGCTCTTTACGGGGACAACAGCACAAAATTCCGCGACGGATTTTCCGAATACGACATCCGGGTAAAGTACGATGATTTCGATAAGGATAACCCGGCGGAAATCGGAAATATCATTTTTATAAACAACGACGGGCAAAAGATTTATTTAAATCAATTTGCCGATATTACTTATTCAACCGGCCCAAGCAAATTGGAACGGCGGTACAGAAATAGTTCAATCACCGTTATGTCGCGTGCAGTCGGCCGTGCGGTCGGTAACATAGGTGATGATATCAAATCGGAAATAAATAAATTAAAACTCCCTGCCGGGATAAAAATTACTTATGAAAACGATCTGGAAACACAAGATGAAGCGTTTGGAAGTATGGGACTCGCATTTATCGCCGCAATAATATTTGTGTATTTAATTCTGGTTGCCCTGTACAATTCTTTTGTTTACCCGCTCTCGGTTTTATTAACTATCCCCCTCGCTATTATAGGCGCACTTTACGGTTTGGCGCTTACGATGAAAAATCTAGATGTCATGTCGCTGCTTGGAATGATAATACTCATCGGGCTTGTAGGTAAGAACACCATTATTCTTGTCGATAGAATAAACCAGAACAGAGAGAATGGAATGGGAACGACCGACGCGATTATCGAATCTGCAAGAACACGCCTCCGCCCTATTTTAATGACAACGCTGACACTCATATTCGGTATTCTGCCTATTGCTGTTTCAAAAGGCGCAGCAAACGAAATTAAAACCGGGCTGGCAATCGTAATAATCGGCGGATTAACAAGCTCTTTGTTTTTAACCCTCATACTTGTGCCTATTATGTACACAAAGATTGAACAGTTCAGAGAATTTATGATACGAATAAAGAACAGATTATTTGTTGGAGATAAAGATGCCGGAGATGAAATTCCCGAAACCGCTTTATCTGTTAAGGCTAAAAAATTAAGCGGCATAACCGGCATCCTTTTAATTTTTATTTTATTGAGCGGAAACATGAACGCTCAAATACTCACACTTTCCATGAACGATGCCGTAGATATTGCGCTTAAGAATAACCGTGAATTAAAAATATCAGGGTTAACCAAAACTCAATCGGGGGAAAAAGTAAATGAGGCGTACGGAAATTTACTGCCGGAAATTTCTGCCGAAGGGACTTATACGCGAAACACCAAACTCCCTGTTTTCTTTATGCCCGCAGAGTTTTTCGGGCTTACTACGGATGAAAGTATTCCTGTAGAAATAAGCGAGAAGAATGCTTACGAAGGTTATTTAAAATTCCGGATGCCGGTTTTTAACAATGCAATTTATTCGGGAATTAGGGCTGCAAAAGCCGAAGAAAGAATAAACATTGAAAACGAAAGAAACGCTAAATCCCAAATAATTACTGATGTTAAGAAAGCTTATTTAACGGTTCTCATAGCGCAGCACCAGCTTGAGCTTGTTGAACAAAGCTTGAAACGCGCCGAACAAAGACTGAACGACGTAAAACTTTTGTTTGCGCAGGGTCTTGCTTCCGAGGTGGATACGCTTACTGCTTTCATCGGTTGCGAAAATATTCTGCCGGACAAATTAAAACTAATCAGTGCGGTTGACAATACGAAGAACAATTTGAAATTCCTGATGGGAATAACGCCGGGAAACGATATTGAACTGACAGACGAACTAATTTATAAAAAGGAAACAGACAATTTCGTTTTTTCTGAAATATGTTCGAGTGCTATAGAAAAAAGGCCTGAAGTAAAAGCTCTTGAAATCGGCATTGAAGGAGCGGAAGAATTGAAAAACATAGAATGGTCGTCTCATCTTCCTACCTTAAGCTTATTCGGTGCGCTAAAAATTGAAGCAGAGGATAAGTCATTCGAATTCGACGATTACAAGTGGCCCACAAGTTCTTATGTCGGACTTCAGCTAAATGTGCCGCTGTTTTCGGGTTTCAAAACCTCTTCCAGGGTCGAGCAGGCAGAGATTGAAAAAAGCAAAACCGAAGAGCAATTAAAAAATCTCAAGGATTATATTTTTTTTGAACTAAAGGCAGCGCTTTCCGCTTTGATTGAAACGGAAAAAAATATTGCTGTCCGCGAAAACACTATCGAACTCGCAGAACGGAATTATTCGTTAACACAAAGCCGCTTCCAAAAAGGACTTTCAAAACTAAGCGACTTGCTTGATGCCGAATTGGTTCTAAACGAGGCTAAAACAAATTATATCAATGAAGTATACAATTATCTTATTGCAAAAACAGATTATGAAAAAGCGGCCGGAACTGTCATAGCACAAAACTAAAATGATTATTCAATCGGTTAAAAGTATGTTGAGATTTATGCAATTCCCATGGGAAGAAATCGGCTACTCGTTTAAAATAATAGGCGGTTTTTATGTTTTATTCTCTTTACTTTTTCATGAGGAGTTGAAACATGCTCATATGCGTTTCATAATTACATTGGATATTGTTCCAATAAATATTGCGGTAGTAATTTCGTGGAGGCTGAATAATATATTTCCCGGCCGCTTCGATAAGCATTCCCGGTGGGGAGAGAAACTGGGAATTAGGCTGGCCGCTCAAATTATTATTACATAAAACAAATTATATAGGCGAGGTTTATAGTTATACACAAGCCAAATTGGTTTTGGGATTTTGCTATAAAATCCTCTCTTTTTAAGACCTGCCCGCCGTACGAGACTTTGGGAGGCGGGGAGGATTTAGGTGAGTTCTAAATAAAAACTAAATCCCAAAACCAATTTGCAACAAGTATACTTGATAATATGAACTAGCTGCCGGTATTGTTCTGGAACAAATGTAAAATTATTATATTAACTTTCGATAGAGATAAAATTATTTCACAATTTTTTTGCCGGATATGTTAAGAAAAATCAACGGGATAAAAATATTAGTAATCTTTGCAATTACTTCGGGTTTTTATTTCCTGTTCATCCTTCTTTTCCCTGAGAGAGTTGTGCCGGAGCAATACGACTTAATTCCTATTTTGCTTGATTTAATAATGCTGAGCATTAGTTTCGGACTAATCTGGCAAGCTAACAATAGATTTGCCGGTAAAATGGACGGTTTGATTAAATGGGAAAAAAAGCCGTTTTTAAGACTTATAATTCATATCGGGGGTACTTCTTTAATTACGCTTGTAATCCTAGCCGTAATAATGACTACAAATGGAATCATCACTATAATTCTGTACCCGCATATCCTTGAAGAGCATACGCTATACGAATATAAAGGACTTTTTGTGCAAGTCTTTTTCTACATGACGGCGCTGTTGTTGTTATACTACGCCATCTATTTCAGCGGGTATTTTTATAAAAAATGGGTACGGACACAATTGGAAGCGGAAAAGTTGAAAGTCGAAAATCTTCACGCACAATTACGTACATTGCAAAGCCAAATCAATCCTCATTTTTTATTTAATGTATTGAACACTCTTACCTCGCTAATATCGGAAGATCAAAATACGGCAATAGAATTTGTTCAACACATGGCAAATTTTTACCGTCATGTTCTGCAAATGCAGGATGATCATATAGTTACTTTACGCGAAGAAATAAAGTTTCTGAAGCATTATATTTTTTTACAAAAGAAAAGATTCGGCGAAAATCTTATTATTGATATTGAGTTTACGGAAGATATTTTGGAAAAATATATCCCGACATTTGTTTTGCTAATACTCATGGAAAATGCCGTAAAACATAACGTTATTTCCTCGGAAATGCCGCTTCGCATAAGGATTTACTACGACGGAGAAGATTATATTGCAATCGAAAATAATTTACAGAAAAGAATTTCAACGGCGCCGTCTACAGGATATGGATTGACCAACATCAAACATCGTTATGAAATACTATCCGATAGAAAAATTATTACTGAAGAAAACAGTGTGTTTTATAAAATATTTTTACCATTATTACCCGGAGAAAGGTTTCCTAAATAAATGAAAGTACTAATAATTGAAGACGAACTGCCCGCGGCAAAACGTCTCAAATCGGTATTGAAAGAAGTTGATCCTTCGATAGAAATTATTGATATAATAGACAGTATAAGCAGGGCGGTAAAACGGATTGAAGCCGGTCAGCAGCCCGATATAATTTTTATGGATATACAACTTTCGGATGGACTCAGTTTTGAAATTTTCAAGCGCGTAGAAATAAAGTGCCCTGTAATTTTTACAACAGCTTTCGACGAATATGCTATTCAAGCTTTTAAAGTGAACAGCATCGACTATCTTCTAAAACCTATTGAGGCGGTTCATCTGCGCAACAGCCTGAAAAAATATGAAGAATTGAAAAAACAGTTTTCCGCAGAAAGCGAAACCGGATATTTAAAAAAGTTTTTGGAGACAATAACTCAAAACAAAAAAATTTTTAAAACAAGATTTCTTGTTAAGAGCGGACAATCATTTATAAGGATGGGTGCCGAAGAATGTGCGTACTTCTTTTTGGAAAACAAATTGACCTATCTCGTTCATTTCAACGGGAAAAAACATCTCGTCGATTTTACCCTTGATGAACTTGAAAAACAACTGGACCCGCAAATATTCTGCCGCGCGAACCGCCAATTCATTGTAAACATTGAATCAATAATAAGCGTGCATTATTTTTTCCGCGGCAAATTAAAACTGAGGCTGAAACCTGAAACGTCCGAAAGTATAATTGTGAGTAGAGAAAAAGCGCCTCTTTTCAAAAAGTGGATGGAAAGCTGAATCTTTCGTTTCGACTATTATTTTTTTATCCAATACTCTAGAAAAAGCTGCAATACTTTGGTAATTAGCCCGGTATATACACAAGCCAAATTGGTTTTGGTATTTTGCCATAAAGTCCTCTCTTTTTAAGACCTGCCCGCTGTACGAGACTTTGGGAGGCGGGGAGGATTTAGGTGAGTTTTAAATAAAAACAAAATCCCAAAAACAATTTGCAACAAGTATATATTCAAATGACAGCGCCCCGGTGCCGGTTGAACCAACCTCTTTTACTGCTGAGCAAAACGGTGAACCCGTAGTGTTAAACTGGCAAACCGCCACCGAAGTAAACAACTACGGATTCCAAGTAGAAAGACTAAAGATAAAAGTAAAGAGACTACGTCCTCCCAAAGTTGGAAAGATGTTGGTTTTATAAACGGCAGCGGGAACAGCAATTCGCCCAAAAGCTATTCCTATACAGACATTCCAACCGGCGGAACAACATTTAAGTACATGTTAAAACAAATAGACTTTGACGGAGCTTATGAATACAGCGACGAGGTTGAAATATCCTTAGACAGCTTTACAGAATTCAGTCTTGAACAGAACTACCCCAACCCATTTAACCCGGTAACGACAATAAAATTCAGTATACCCAATACAAGTGAAGCAAATTTTGCTTCCTCTACGAATGCAAGCCTGGTTGTTTATAATTCTCTTGCCCAACAGGTAACAATACTTTTTGACGAACAGAAAATCTCCCGGAGTTTATGAAGTTCAATTTGCTGCAAGTAATCTTACAAACGATATTTATGCTATAGTTCAAACCATAATAATCAATTTCAGACTAAAAAATAATTTGTTATTAACATTGTTATAACTATGCAGAGTTATTATATTCAATTTATTTTTAGGAATCATATATTGTTATTATATTCTGTTAATCTACAATGCTGAGTAAATTATTGCTAAGAATTGTTACTCAAATTTGTAGGAAATAAGATTTAGAAAAAATAACTATAAGGAAGAATTTTAGAAATTCCGGGCCGACAAAAACATAAATATAATGGTCCCGGAAATAAGTTATTATATTTGTTAGGATAGTGACTATTGGTTATAGATGTAGAGCTTTCAATTGGTAATATGCGGAATTTTATCAAGTATAAAATAATATAAAGGGTTAAGCGATTATGAGAATACTACCTAAGACTTTTATTACAACAACAATTCTTCTTTCCAGTTTTGTCGGAGTTTTTGCTCAGACAGGTACATTTGATTTTACAGATGCTTCTCAAACCGGTAGCACACCAACCACTGTTACTCAGACGGTAGATGGTGTTACTTTGGTTGTATCTGCCACAGCCAATTCTAGTGACCATGTTTACTTAGTGAATGGTGGTGATCAGTGGAGCACTTCCGCTAACGTAGCTTATTGCCAGTGGACATCAGCAACCCAGATGGTTCTCACTTTTGATGCTAGCGTAAATATAGGCTCTATGCGTGTTGGTGAAGTCAACTCCAACGATTATACTTGGGTTTTTACTCCAAGTTCGGGCTCTGCAAAAAGCATTGCGGTTGACGGAGGTGACGGTGCTACGGTAGACTTCGGGACTGATTTTGTTGGAATTACTTCAATTACTATTACCAACCAGACCGGAGGAAATATAAACCCTGTAGTTGATAATATAGAAATGGATGTGTCATTACCCGTAGAGTTAACTTTCTTCAATGTTTTACAACTTGGCAGTGATGTAAAACTTCTATGGCAAACCGCCACCGAAGTAAATAACTACGGATTCCAAGTAGAAAGACTAAAGATAAAAGATAAAAGTAAAGAGACTACGTCCTCTCAAAGTTGGAAAAATGTTGGTTTTGTAAACGGCAACGGGAACAGCAATTCGCCCAAAAGCTATTCCTATACAGACATTCCAACCGGCGGAGCAACATTTAAGTAC
Organism: Ignavibacteria bacterium; assembly: GCA_050117315.1. Lineage (GTDB taxonomy): Bacteria > Bacteroidota > Ignavibacteria > Ignavibacteriales > Melioribacteraceae > JANQIV01. The sequence goes on along the minus strand of JASFMY010000146.1, from coordinate 120 downwards.
AGGTTAAAACAAATAGACTTTGACGGAGCTTATGAATACAGCGACGAGGTAGAAGTAACCTTGGATGCAATAACCGAATACAGTCTTGAGCAAAACTATCCAAACCCGTTTAATCCAACC
>JASFMY010000145.1:0-16191 GCA_050117315.1 Ignavibacteria bacterium | reverse complement strand
TTTTTGTTTGTATGGGTTTACTGCAAATTTATGAAAGGTGGCTCTTTTTTATTTTATTTTGCTTAACTGCTTTTTTCAATGTTATTTCCAATTATGGGACTTTCCTTTTTAAACATAACTTCTTATTACTAAAACTCCTGCAAAGAGTAAATTCAGATATCAAAGAGTCAATTACAGTTTTTTTATGTCTTATCCTTTTAACTATGAATGAATTTCACACCGTGTAATTATTTTTCGCACTCTGAATAAGTTTTTTTACGACAAACTCAATAATTATGTTACGACAACTTGGCATGTCAATTGATCTTTATAAACGTTCTCATTCAAATTATAGATATATCTACTATTTTGATTTTTGGATAAAATAAGATTTAATTATCAATAATTATTTTGAGTAAAATATGAAAATATTCATATCAAAATCTATATTTATTGGTTTTTCCTTTTTTTTATCTTCTCTAAATTATTCCCAATGGCGAATAATTGATACCGGAATCAAAACCTACTTCTTAGATATTACTTTTGCGGACTCAGAAAACGGTTGGGCGCTTGGAGATAAAGCCATAATGCATACTTGCGATGGAGGAGAAACGTGGATTAATCAAAAGGAAATTGATTCCCTAAAGTATAGACAAATTGTCTTTTTAGACAATCAAGTTGGATTTGCTTTAGGATACGGAATACTTAGAACCACAGATGGCGGAGTTAATTGGAATATTTATAATGTGTTCCCTGAGAAATATTATATGACAGTAAGCTTCTGTAACGATAGTACCGGCTTGATGATTGCTGCTAAGGAAGAAAACGAAAAGATATACAAATTTGTTCTAAAGACTCATAACAGGGGATTATCATGGGATACATTATTAATAAAAAATGACATTATAAGATTTTCTGACATAGCCTTTGCCGACTCATCAACCGGTTATATTATGGGGAGCGTCGGGCTGGATAATTTTTCCCCAATTTATATTTATAAATCAAATGACGGCGGAAATAATTGGGACAGTATTTCAGTTTTTGACGGTGCACATACATTAGTTTTATCTGCGGTAAATAAGGATACTTTATGGGCAGGTTGGTTCGGCTTTGCAAAGTCATTTGACGGAGGTTTTACATGGAATTCTAATTATGAAATTATTAACGGTGACCCTCCATACTATGGACAGCCCAGATTTTATGATTTTTACCAGGTTAACGGTAAAAAGGGTTATGCTGCAATTGTAATAACAAAAAAAACAGCTAATTTTCATTTATGCTACACGGAAGACGGAGGCACCGGCTGGACAATATTAGATATCCCGGCCGATTTTAAGCCAAGGAGTGTTTCATCAAACGGGAAATACATTTTCTCCGGTGGGTTGGACGGTAAAATATTAACAAATAAATCTACCACAGTCGGTATTCAAGATGAAACGGATTTTGATTTATCATTTGAACTGTATCAAAACTATCCCAACCCTTTCAACCCAAGTACGGTAATCAGTTGGCAGTTAGCCGAAAGCATTAATGTTAACCTTAAGGTTTACGATATACTCGGGAGGAAAATTAAAACTCTTGTTAATACTTACCAAACTGCGGGAAAGCATGAAGTTTTGTTTGATGGATCGAATCTGCCTTCGGGCATTTATATATACCGGATTTCTGCCGGGAACATAAACAAAATCAACAAAATGATCCTCCTTCGTTGAAACTACGGAGGACGGGTTCTCCTTCGCTAATTAACAAATTACGGAGGACAAAGTAATAACAAAGTGAGGCTAAAATGAAAAAGTTAACTACAATATGTTTGCTGTTCTTATTGATGAACGGAATAATAATACCCCAGAATGTAGATGATTACTTCCCTCATGCTGTCGGCAATACTTGGCAGTATCAAACTATGGAAGGCAATTTTAAAACAGATATTATTACTAAAGATTCTGTTGATAGTGATGGAAATATTTTTTTGAACTTTGATAACCAAACAGGAATGTTTGAGTGGAAATATAAAATAACTAGAAACAAAGATAGCATTTTCATTTCGCCTACACGACGTAATGATTTAGAATATACTTTTCCGTTAGAAAAAGGAAAAGAATGGATAATCTACAGCGACTATGAATCAAAATATGTCGGATATGTATTCGATTCTTATAAAGTAGAAGTATTTGGAGACTCCGTTGATGTTTTCGGCGTGGCTTATTTTGGAACCACTATTGACGATACAATAAGCTGGCCCGGTAATTACCTCGCACAGCCCATAAGGATTATGGCTAAAGGATTCGGCGTAATTGAAGAATATGAAGAAACTACTTATAAAATTTTAACCGGCGCTGTAATTAACGGGAAAACTTACGGTACAATTGTTTCTATAGAGACAGGAAAAGATATCCTCCCTTCTCATATTGAATTGTATCAAAACTATCCCAACCCTTTCAACCCAAGTACGGTAATCAGTTGGCAGTTAGCCGAAAGCATTAATGTTAACCTTAAGGTTTACGATATACTCGGGAGGGAAATTAAAACTCTTGTTAATACTTACCAAACTGCGGGAAAGCATGAAGTTTTGTTTGATGGATCGAATCTGCCCTCGGGCATTTATATATACCGGCTTTCTGCCGGGAACATATCCATAAACAAAAAAATGTTACTGTTGAAGTAACAAGGAGGAAAAATGAACAAATTCATATTTATATGTGCTGTTTTATTTTTTATAATAGGACAAACTAATGCACAAATAAGCGAAGCAACCTATAATTATTTCCACGGGGAAATTACAAGTGGAAGCTGGACGGGGGACACAGACGGTTATGCCCTTCCTTCACACGGTCAAATCCATGTATTAATAGTATTTGCTCAATTCTCTGACGACAATTATGATATTTATAATTCGGATTGGCAAAAAGGCAGCGCTCCTGCAAATATGAATTCTTGGATTGATCAAACATGGAGCTCAAGTGCAACGGCTTATTCGTTAACCGATTATTTTAATCAAATGTCCTTAAACGCACTAAAGATTACGGGAAAAGCCGTATCCGTAACTGCCCCGCATACAAGGCAGTGGTACCTTGATAATTCCAAGGAAAGAGCGTTTATCCACAAAGAAGTTATTCAAAGTCTCGAATCTTCGGAAGATTTCAGTTTATACGATAACTGGAAAAGAAACAGCTTTTATGATCACTCCAACACACCCGATAACAAGGTTGATTTTATTTTTATGATATGGAGAAATATGGTAGATGACTTACCTGAAGAAGATAGAAGTGATATTATGGGAGATTTAAACATGGGATGGTATGGTTCACTTGGTGTAGGGACTTCCAATAATTTTACCGTTGATGGTAAGACAGTAGTGATGAACGACTATGGTTCGGGAATTACGCTTCCAAGTTATTTTTATAAGGACCCTTTTAGGTTTGCTATTCACGAGTTTGCCCATTATTTACTCGGCGGGAACCAATATCATAACGGGCACGGCTTCTGGGCAATGCTTTCCGGTTATGAAGTCCGCGATTATATGGTTAACTCTTACGAAAGAATGAGACTTGGGTGGGGTAATGTTATTCAAGTTGAGAACACCGATCCTTCTTTAACAAATGTTACTTTAGGCGATTTTCTCACAACCGGGGATGCATATTGTGTTGAAATTGATGATGCTACCAACCAGTATTTTTTTATTGAGAACCACCAGCAGATTTCAAGGTGGGATAGATGTTCACGCTTTTCTACGGAAAAAGGAATATTTGTTATTAGGCAGGATGCAGCTTCTGATTATACGGGCGCAAAATGGATGTACATGATTCCTTCCGGGGGGAGATATGAATGGGAGGTTAATCAAATGACAGATAATCCGTATGGAGAAAGTCCTGATTCACTGCCCGTATTTAATAGAAAAAATCTAAATATGGTTGAAGGTTATCATGAAATTGAAAGAATACCTTACATTTATAATGGAGTAAATTATCCGGCTGATGAAATATTATTTATTGAAGATGAAAATGGAAATCCAATTGAATACCCGGCAAGAATCGGTTATGGAAATGATGTTTTTAATATGAGTACTAAAACAAAGTTTAATCCGTGGACTAATCCAAACAATCAGGATAAAAATCATAATGCAACATCAATAGGCTTTAAAATCAATAGTATAAGCGGTGGAATATGTAATTTAGATATTTATACCGATTATGATGAATTTTACGTTACAGAAGATATAACTATCCAAAGCGGGGATATTTGGAACATTGAAGAAGGCAGCGAGTATGAATTTGCCTCTGCTAAAAGCCTTAAAGTTAACGGCACGCTAAACGCAGAAGGTACCTCAAGCCAGCCGGTTACTTTTGATAGAAGCGGAACGAGCGGACAATGGGGAGGAATACAATTTAACTCAGGCAGCAGTGGAAGCATAAAATATGCTAATGTGAATAATGCATCTCCCGGTGTTGCGGTGTATTCAAGCAATGATATTATAATAGAGAATTGTTCTTTTACCGATTGCTTTAATTCCGTACTTGCAGTTTCCGGAACAGCTTATCTTTATAAAAATATCATTTCCGGCAGTTACTATAGCGGAATAAAAGCGCTAACAAGCAGCGATTTAACTCTCGCACAAAAAACAATATTAGGTTCCGGTAAGAACCAGATAAAAGACGGTAGAACAGGCTTATATTCAGGGCCTGCGCTATACGCCGGCGGGAGCAGTTGTATTTTAGCCGGAGACGAATTATTCGGAAACGGCGGTTACAATTCAATTACAAATTATCCCTCATTTGTAACCTCTGATAACTCATGGGTGGATGCATGTTATAACTGGTGGGGTAGTTATCCGCCGTCGTCATCGGGATTCCTTGAATATAACGGGGGCACAATTAATTATGAACCTGCATTATCAAGCGCACCTTCACTTTCAAAACTTTCTGCGCAAAGTCAAACAAGTTCGAATGAAAAACTATCAAAAGCATTAGTATTGAAAAGCAAGGGTGATTACAACAATGCAGTTTTGTTATTTGAACAACTTCTTGAAGAAAACAGCAGTAATGATTTAACCCGGTTTATCATAGTTCATTTAGGCGGCTGCGTCAACAAGTTAAATGGTGATTTCTCCAGTTATGCAAGGAACAAAAAGATAGATTCAAAATATGAAGCGCTGTTTACCGAACTAACAGCAGATAAAAAAGCGAATGAGGGGGAAATAGAGACGGCAATAAAGATGTATGAAGAAATAATAAGCGGCAAGCCGGAAGCAGAGGTAGAGAAAGCAGTGTTGTTCAAAGCCGGGAATTTATATGAATCCTTTAAGAATGATAAAGCTGCAGCAGAGAAATACTATGATGAATTGATAGAGAAATATCCCGAAGATGAATTAGCTAAGATAATATATCTAAGGAGAGGCATCAAAATAGAATCGGAATCTGAATTTACAAATGAAAGGGAAGAGCAAAGTAATTCGGACGAAAGTAAATCAGTATACAAATTCGGCTTGGAGGAAAGCTATCCTAATCCGTTTAACCCAACAACCAAGATAAAATTCAGTATATCTGAAACCTGTAATGTAACGCTGAAAGTATATAACACGTTAGGAGAAGAAGTAAAAGTATTGGTAAACGAAATGCTGCAGCCCGGGAAATATGAAAAAATATTTGATGCGGGCAATCTGGCAAGCGGAGTATATATTTATAAAATAACAGCGGGTAAATACCGGGAAGTTAAAAAGATGCTCCTCCTGCGCTAAAAGACAGCTTCGGAGGACGGGTCCTCCTTCGTTAAAGGCTACAGCCGTAACCCATCTACGTTAAACTTCGGTGGATAAACTTCAGTGAAGGCTGGCTACTGGGGACATGCCTTCCTTCGTTAAAACTATGGAGGACAGATACTCTTAAATTTCAAAACGGCAAAAGCCCGGCTTTTCCCCAAAACCGGGCTTTTTGTTTGTCAGAATAAACCGCTTCCCCGGTGATTGAAAAAAAGTATCAATGCAGCAAACCCAGGTCTTTTATACCTGAATTCAGACCTCGAAGAGTCAAATTCCTACCTCTGAGATTCAACGTTCTACCTTTTAGGTTCAAATTCCTACCTTCGAGGTTCAACGTTCTATCTTTTAGGTTCAGATTTCTACCTTCAAGGTTCAAATCCAATGTTTTAGCTGCTAAATTGAAGTTTTTTTTAATCAAATTGGAAGCTAAAAGCCTAAATTTATAGGCTAACGGGTTTAATAGATAAATAATTCCGGGAAAATAAAGCCCGTTTTCTTAAGGGAAAACGGGCTTTAATATGGCGGGCTGTTTATTGAGCAATTGGTATTACTTGAAAACCTCTACCTTATTAGATCGCTGTTACTTAATAATCAAATAGGTATTTCAATATAAACTTCGGTTCCTTCTCCTTTGGCGGTTTTTATTTCAACCTCGCCGTTTAGCTGCTCTACCGTGGAGAGTATGTTGCTCAAACCGTATCCTAACCCTTTGCCTACTTCGTACATCTTTACTTCAAATCCTACCCCGTCGTCTTTGAGGTTTATAATTACCTTGTTGTCTTCATTGTAAATCTCTAAGCTCACGGTCTCTGCTTTTGAATGTTTTTTTACATTTTGCAGCAATTCTTTTACTGAGCGGAATATTACAAGCTCTGTCTCCTTTTCAATACCCGGCGGGATTGAGTATTCCTTAACATCTATATTCAAGTTGTGAAACTTTGTATAGTTATTAATTAATTTACTCAATCCCTGCTCAAGGTCAACAACATCAAGCTCTACGGGGGTTAATTCATAGATAATATTTTTCAAATCGTCGCTCGCTTCTGCAAGAAAATCAACAGTATTGTTTAACAGCTTATTGTTAATATTTTCTTGTGACTGTGCATTTTCAATATTAAACTTAGCTGTATAAAGAACAGGCATTAACAAATCGTGCAGCTCGTTGGAGATTCTTTTTCTTTCTTTTTCAATTGTTTCAAGGAATACTGTAGAGCGAACTTTTTGTGCAAGTACTTCGTTTTTAAGCTTTTGTGTCTCAAGTTCTTTCTTCATCTTTAAAAAATTTTTTGTCATAGGTAAAATTATAAATCTAAAGACAATTAATGCCGTTACAATAAATACTGCAGTTGACAGTACACCCCAAAAAGCAGGGCTATTAAAGCTTAATAATGAATCTATCATTGTCTGTCCTAAATATGATGAAGAAAACACCAAGTAAGAATTCAAAAAATTCGGAATAATAGAAATGTCTATACATTATTTTGTAATCAAAGAGATTAATTAAAACAATAGTAAAAACTAGACTAAAAAAATAGGTCAACAACACAATTACAAAAATATTAAATCTCCTTTCCAATAAGTCCAACATGAATTTATAGATTAATATCGCAACTATGAATAATTCGTTTATTCCAAGAATAATTGAATGATATTGCCACTTATCCGTAAAGAAAAAAATAATTACCATTAATATGTATATGGATAAAAATATAGGCCAAGATTTCTTTAATAATTTTTTTTCTATAAAAGATAATGCAGCGATATAAAATGCTGTAATAAATGGTAAATAAGTATTTGGCATTATAAAAAAATAAGTGACAAGTGATGTAATATATCCCAATGATATCATTAAAAACAAAGTAAACAGTTTTGTTTTGTATTGTCTGATTGGAGGTAAAATCCAAATAAAACAACTTAAGTAAAGCAAGTATTTTAGTTCATTTTCCATATAAACTTAATAGCATTGAGGAGGACATTCAGGAATAAGGTCCATAGTTTTCATTTCTCCGCCACCATCTCCGAGTCTTACAACACCGCTTTCGTCCTTTGTAAATGTTATTATTTTTGTTCCTGCTTGGTTCACATAGTTTACAACATAATCTACTGTGTATACATAAAATACTTCCTCATCCGGTGCTTCATAACTACTCGGATACAATGCGTTTCTATCCTGGTCAAGTATATAAAGCTTACCGTCTTTAGTGTTGAACATAACATGTGTCTCCGCTTTGTTGACAATTCTTAACAATTGTCTTGCGGGAAATTTAACTGTTTCCTGCTGTGCCGCAGCATTTGAATTAAACAATAAAAAAAGAAATACAACCGTAATGATACTTTTAGCCATTGCATCACCCTCTAGTTTGTTAGTGAAAAAGATTAGCGTGATAATTTAACTATTTCTAAAAATTGATATTAATTTCTTTAAGTGATGCAACTCATTGAAAAATCATAACTTTGAAAATTAGAACCGGTTTAAATTAGTTTATTATCCCGGTAAACGCAACCAATTTTTATGGTCAAAATTATGCATTTTTAAAACTTTTCCTAACATAACGGATGTAGTGCAAATTGTTAACAATCTGCACTACAAAACTATCCGGCATTGACGTTCCTTAGTTTTCACATCCCCGAAATCTTCTTTTTTCTAAGGAATAGATTTTCGGGATTTTATGTGCTTAATATTTGTTCTTGTTATTGAGTGGTTTGTGGCAACAGAGTCCGATAGTTACACAATAGACTCTGCAGATCGTAGCAATAATTCCAACAACCGGAGGTGAGGCTCAATCACAGGACAGTAACTTTGCAGAGTAAAGCCTTTGCTAATTATATTAGAACAATGGGTTATTTATGGTTAATCATAAACTATCATGATCATGATAACTACCTGTGCCTGTCTGCCGTTTTTATTTTGAGGCAGACAGGCAGGTTCTATTTTCTTTTTAATAATAAAATCTAAAACCTAATCTCATCATAATGCCGCTCATATCGTACTTTCTTTCAAAAACACGTTTTCTGCCGTTGTCTTCAACTTCAAATTCCCAGCTTGGCTCGGAATTATGGTAAGTTAATTCAACCAGGAATTCGGACCTGTGCCCCAAACTATAATTTACGCCGGCACCGAGTCTCCATGCAAAATCAAACGCGCTTTTGAATTCATCATCTTCGGGTCTTTCATAACTTCTATAAAAAATAAGTAGAGCTTCAACGCCCGCAGCGCCCGTAATATAGGCTTTCAGCTTTGGAGCAACCGGGAATTTCCCCGTAATATTAAACATAAGCGGGATATCATGCAGATTTGTTTTGGCTCTTAATTCATTTACTTCGGAATCAATAAAACCGAACTCGTCGTTAAACTCCCTTACCAAATTTTCATCAGTATAATTTTTGTGAAACCAGTCAATGCTCCAGCCGTAGTTGAAATTCCGGTCAACAAATGTTCCGCCTTCATAACCTATAATAAAGCCGCTACCAGCGGCATCGGGATCAAAAGCACCAAGTTTAAATGAAGCCATATCCCATTGTGCATTCGTTAAAAAAGGAGTAATTAAGAAAGTAATTATCAACAAACGTCTCATAAATCCCTCTATTTGGTTGTAAAAAAAACTATACTAAGCAATACAAATGCCATAAAAACCAAAAAAAAAGAACTGCTAGTAAACAGTTGCGTCAAATAAATGGATAAAATAAAATACAATGTTTATAATAGTGAACATTTTTTTTGACGTTTGTTAGAATAAAAGGTTATCATGAAATTTTTAATTATTGTTATTGGAGTAATTGTCACTGCAATAATAATGTCAATTTTCATGAAATTTTCAAGTCCCAGTAAAGGGACTTCAAATGCAGTTTTTGGGGCCACCCAGGATATGCTGGATAAGGAAAAACAAAATGCAATGAAAGAAATTCATATGCACCGGGAGCAGAAGACTAAAGAAGCGGGTACCGAAGAAAATTGAATTTGATCAATATTTATGATTCTTTTGAACGTCTGTAAGCAGAAATTATAAACCCGAGTACCATTATCAAAACACCGGCCCAAACAAGATTTATATAGGGTTTAATGCTTGCTTCTATAGTTAACACTTCTTTGTTAACTTCCGGAGCAGATGTAGAACCTGACCCATCTAAAGATAAAAACTCAAGAGTCACTTTGCCTGAAGCATCCAGGTTGCTCATATCAATTTTTAAATTTGCTTCGGGTATTTCTGCAGCAATAAAAGATCTGCCGCCGGACTGGTTTACCATCTTCGGTTCCGCGTTGTATTTATTTCCGTTGTATTCAATTTCCAGATTAGCGCCTATTTCAAAAGCGCCGCCGCCCATCATTGAGCTCATCTGGTTTTCCGGGAAATTAAAACCGGTGAATAATATTTTAGTATTCTTATAATTATATGAATCACCCTTATTTAAAGTAACACTGCGGCTTCTGGTATCGCCGCTTTCGGTTTCATCATAACTTATCGGCGAAATATAAAAATCTTTTGTGAATTTGTTTAAGATATCTGGTTCTCTCATTAAGCTGTTATTGAATTCTGCAATGTACATTACAGGTGCGGCCTTCGATTTGCTGCTACCCTTTTCTACATCAATATTAAATGCATATTTTTTCCCGCCTTCAATTAAATCGTAACCTGTAAAAGTTAAATCATAACCCAAAACATTTTTGGGCTGACCTTTTATAAGATCAACCTGCCGATTTTCAGTGAATCCGCCTGTCGCAATTGCCCCCAGTAAAAACAGTGCAATCCCTACATGCGCAATATATGCTCCTACGTATGAAACTCTTCCTTTAAAAATTCTATATGCAATTTCGGAATTGACTATAATTGTAAAAACAGAGGAAATAGTCAGCAATGCAAGCATAACATCGTATACACTTCCGGCAACAATTATTACTGCCGACAAAATTACCGTTGCAATTATGCTTCCTTTGAAACTTTTCCAGATTTCCGTTCCGTTTGTTGATTTCCATTTCAGCATTAAACTTAATCCGTTCAGTAATCCAATAATTATTGCAATTGGTAAATTCAATTCGTTATAAAATCTGATATCGACAGAAGTTTTGGGCACAAATCCTAAGTCGATACCAAATAATATCTTTAATAATATATGAAGAGGTATTAATAAAAAATTAATTGGCATATGAAGTACTGGACCAGAAGTGCCGAGCAATACAATAATACCAGAAGCAATTAGTGTTACAGCCCCGGTGAATAAAGCAAGCTCCCTTGAAAGAAGGTTTTCTTTGTAATCATAATTATCATTTAAATACTTCCTCCGGCAAGCAATTCCGCCGAAACCGAGAAGTGCAAAGACCAAAACGAATACAATTAACATAAGATACACTGTCATCCCCGGATCAACAAACGAGTGAACAGATGCATCGCCTAAAATTCCGCTTCGAGTTAAAAACGTACTGTAGAGAACAAGTACGTAAGTCATTATGCATAAAATTAAATTCGTCTTCACAAACCTTGGCGGACCTTTTTTTTGCGCTTTCTTTTGTACAAGTAAAGTATGAATTGAAGCAACACCGATCAGCCAGGGTACAAGGCTTGCATTTTCAACCGGATCCCATCCCCAATAACCGCCCCAGCCCAATACTCCGTAAGCCCAGTAACCGCCGAGCATTATGGCTAAACCCAAAACCATTGTTCCGCTTAATACCCAAGGCATCGACTGCTTAACCCAATCTTTATATTCATTTTTTAGAATTGCAGCAAAAGCAAATGAAAACGGAACGGTTGACATTGCAAATCCAACAAACAATATCGGGGGATGAATCTGCATCCAGAAATTTTGCAATAGCGGGTTTAATCCTTTCCCCTGGATAAGAAAATCATTAAAAGCTATTCCCTGTGATTTTAATATTCCCGCAAATTCCGTACTGATCTTTACATATGTTTTTCCGCCGCCGGTGTCATCAAACAAAAAGTTTTGAATAAAGGGCATTGATAGAAACGAATGGTTAATATTTTTTACATCAATGTATGAAGGGTCTGTCCATAAATAAGTAAAAGGACTTTTAAGCATTGGGTTAACCATCAGCAATAAAAACGCTGCAGCGAGTGAAAATACCATCATTACCCTCTGTTCAAGGTCCCCGCGTTTGGAAGTATATTCGAGAAGTATCAGCCCTACTATAACAGTAAAGAAAAGCCAGATCATAAAACTTCCTTCCTGCCCGGCATAAAATGTAGACATCAGCAAGCCGGTAGGAAGATCATTTCCGCTGTAATTGTAAACATATTTATATTGATACTGGTGTGTTAAAATAGCGTGAAGCAGTATTGCACTTGCGGCAACAACATTTATCGTCATTGCATGATAACCAATACGTGCAAGGCTCAAAGTATTTTCATAACCTTTATAGGTAAGGTAATACATTACCACCGTGAATACTCCTGCAGCTAAGCCGAGAGTAAGTAGTATGTTGCCTATCATTTTTTTGTCCTTTCAAATTTTATTAACTTGATGCCTCTTCAAATGTTTCTTCATATTTTGAAGGACATTTGGTTAAAATTTCGGTAGCATGGAAATAACCTTTTTCGTTGTATTTGCCTGTTATAACCACGCTTGTTGCGGATTCAAAATTATTCGGGATAACGCCTTTATAGATTACCTGCATCTCTGTTCCGTTGTAATCTTTCACGTAAAATGAGAAAAGATTTTTTTCTTTATCTATGTGATAATTTTTTTCTTTAACCCATTGACCCGTTGCTTTAACTGTTTTATTTATTTTCATGATTTCGGAAAAATCTTCTTCGTAACTTATGTTTGTTTGAGTAAATAAGTAACCCATAATTCCAAGAAAAACAACTATAATAAATCCGCCGAATATATATTTATTTTTCATTTCAATTCTCCTTGAGTTCCTTCTCAATTTCTTTTAAGCGTTTATCCGTGTTGAACAGGAAGAAAAAAATTCCCATCCACACAACAAGAACGATGAAAAGAACAATGAAAATAGAATTGTCTGAAAGAAAATTATATAAACCGTCCAAGTCTACCTCAGATTATTTTTTTAGAAAGTTTGTCTTTAATTATAATTGATTTATAACCTATCTTCCACATCCAGAAATATAAAATTGTAAAAGCAATTAAAGACATATAAAACACAATCTGCATATTTGCATTCATTTGAAAATCCACAACCGGTCCAGAGTTGACATCGTCGCCCGAACCCGGATGCAGACCCGGCATAATTCTCGGCATAATAAAGATAAAGAACGGAACAGTTAAAAAAGCTATTATCGAATAAACCGCGGAAAGTTTAGCGCGTTTGTCTTCATTTTCTATTGCCGACCTTAAAGCAAATAACGAACCATATATTAACAATAAAACGAATATACTGGTTTCACGGGGGTCCCAATGCCAGAAAGCTCCCCATGTAAATTTTGCCCATATTGACCCGGTTACTGTAGCGAGAATGCAGAATATCATTCCTAGTTGAAGAGCAGCATTTGACTTTGCATCGTCATCAAGATTTTGTTTTGCAAGATATTTTATGCCGTAAATCATTGCCATTAAAAAAGCGATAACCGCAAGCCATGCTGTCGGTACGTGAAAGAAAATTATTTTTGCTTTTTCTTCAAGCCCTGGAATATTCGGGAATTCGTACCAGGATGAAGGGCTTTTAACTATAGGAAAGGAAATGCCGGCAACAATTACATAAGCCATTAAAACGAATAACAGCACTTTCCAGTATATATCTTTAAATTTCATTTTACTCTTGTAAAATAATTGCAAAATCAGATTCGTATGTATGGAAAATAGGAAACACATCTAAAAGTTCAAAGTTTTTCGTACTAATATTGAGATTATTTTAGGGGGTGAAAGGAATTGGGGAATTATTACTGAAGAAATATTTTTTGCACAACTCTCTAAGTTTGGTGAAATAACAGATGATACTCTTTTAAGGTGGTTTATACAGCCGGGCAGTTTTATTATTTTTATTGACGGATTAAATGAAATAGAGGAAAAAACAAGATATGATATTGACTCATTTGTTGATAAGTATTCCGAGGTTAATTTATTTCCTGCTAAGTTCACAGACTAGATATTCTGAATTTGATAGAATACAAAATATGGAATTATATCCTTTTGGTAAAAAAGAAGTATCTGAAATGGTTATTAAACATTTTGGAACACAAAGAGGTGAAGAAATTTTATCAAATTTTTCAGAAGATACATGTCAACTATGCCGTCTACCGCAAGACTGCGAATTTGTTATAAATATAATTGAACAAAAAGGGGAAATCCCGGTATTATAGGTGCGTTGCAGAACTCAAAGACAGAGCAGTCGAGGTCCATACCTCGACTGAGCCACCTCATTTTGAGAACAATAGGTTTTTCGTCACGGAATGGTCCGTGACGACCCTGTTCTAAAGTTATGCAACACACCCTTATACAGTGAGTTATACAAAGCCATATTAGCTCCGGCAGCTAACTCTTGGATACAAAATGATCACGCACAATATTCGGGACTACTCTATGAACGTGCTTATGAAATGCTTTGTTCAAAAGATCAATTTTTCGAAAACAAGAATTCTCATTTACCTGATGAAATTAGGGATGAATTACTAAGATTAAAACTTATTGTCAAAAGAGAGGACAATTATCTTTTCAAACATGACAAAATAAGAGCATATTTGGCAGCACAACACTTTCTTAATAATTGGCACTCATTATTAAATAAAATAAATAATGAAGAGATTGATACAAACTGGCTTCCAATGCTTGAGTTTACAGTTCTGGAAATAAAGAATACCCAAAATGAAACCAACTTTGAAAATGAAATAAAAGCGTTACTATTTACCGTTTTGGATAAAAATTATAAAATAGCGGAAAAATTGTTTGGAGTAATTAAACAACCTCATTATTCTCTAAATTTTCTATGGGAAGATGAATTTAAGAGAAAGTTCGGAGAAATCATACTAAGCAAAGACACACACAACTCAAAGACGGAATCTCTTTGAGAGATTCCGTCTTCTGTTTATTAACCCCTAAGCCGACTTATTAAAGACCTCGCAGGTTTATAACGTTATGCGTTCTCTTGTTCCGGTTCCGAATTTTTTCTTCGCTTTTTAACTTCTTCATTGGTATCGTTTACTATTTGACCAACAGCGCGGGCAAAAGAACCATATGTTTCTTCATCTACTTGTTGCATCGCTCGCAAATAGACTATAAGTTGTTCGTTAATTATTAATGCTGCTTCTTTTTTAAGTTCTGTAGCGTTTTCTTCCGTACCTTCTTCGGCTTGTTCGCTTTCAAATTCAACCCGTGCGGTTTCAAACTCTTGTTGAGCTGTGCTTAACTCTGTTATAAGATTTGCCAAACCCGGCAGCTTTGCTGTTTCAGTTTGCATTTCGGCTGTTGATAAATCTTCCAGCATCGAATTTATTAAGGAGCTTTCCGTTACATAGCTATCCTTAACTATTTCAACTCCGTACCGGTTGAATACTTCGTCAACATTTTCGGCTGCTGTTTTTATCTCTTCATCCGGGTAATAGAGATAACCTTGAAGCAAGTAATGAATTCCCCTTACTTTGCTGTCTCTTATCTCGTCTTTTTCATCAAGATTGCTTTGAGCTTTTGAACGGTTTATTGCTGTAGTTAGCGCTTCTTTGGCAATTTTTAATTGGGTAAAAATACCCGTTAGATGGGTATCGGAACTCCAATCTCCTTCATCAAACTTGATGATTATTCGATTTGCCGTTCCATTAATTTCTGTTGTACGGCACGAGACGATTAGTTTGTTTAGAACGCTCATTGATTCCTCCGTTTTTTAGCTCCCGTAATTTTCAATATTATTTACCGGAAGCCGGTTGATAATTTGATTTTTATTATGATGCTGCTTTTATATAAATCTCCTTAAAAGGAGAAGTGTTGGCGTTCTTGTGTGAAAAAAATGTTCATGCCGTCATTTTTAGAACGTAAGAACAAATTTTTCAAAGAAACAATTTTTAAGTGGTATGGAACATTTGTTCTAAGGCTCCCCGGTACGTCTACCTTGGAAGATTTGTTCCAATGCTCACCACTACGGTTTTCTTCATTGGAAGATTTGTTCCAATGCTCACCACTACGGTTTTCTTCATTGGAAGATTTGTTCCAACGCCCACCACTACGGTTTTCTTCATTGGAAGATTTGTTCCAATGCCCACCACTACGGTTTTCTTGGTTGGAAGATTTGTTCCAAGGTTCCCCGCTACGGTTTCTTGGTTGGAAGATTTGTTCCAAGGCTCCCCGGTGCGTCTTGGTTGGAAGATTTGTTTCAATCCTCCCCGGTGCGCCTACCTTGGAAGATTTGTTTCAATCCTCTCCGGTGCGCCTACCTTGGAAGATTTGTTTCAATCCTCCCCGGTGCGCCTACCTTGGAAGATTTGTTTCAATCCTCTCCGGTGCGCCTACCTTGGAAGATTTGTTTCAATCCTCCCCGGTGCGCCTACCTTGGAAGA
>JASFMY010000144.1:0-16334 GCA_050117315.1 Ignavibacteria bacterium | reverse complement strand
CCCAATGGAGTGATACAGACAGCACATTAACAACTTTGGAAGGTATAGTTCCATTCCCGCCGGATTATGAGACTTCGTTAAAAATGGATTTCATTACTTATAACGGGAATACAGACGACCCGCTTGGTAATTCAAAAGACTGGTCTTCGATAGGTAAAGACACCTGGGATTCACATCAATTAATGTTTGCTTCTGCCTTAACCGAAGATCAAATGGCGTTTCTTGCTTTTCCAATTACTGCCGTGGAACAATTGGACGAATTACCTACCGACTACAAATTGGAACAAAACTATCCAAACCCGTTCAATCCGAGTACGACGATTAAATACTCACTTCCTCAAAACAGCAGAGTTCAGTTAAGGATATATGATATTCTTGGCAACCTTGTTGAAACGTTAGTTGATGATAACCAAAATGCCGGTGTTTATACCGTAGATTTCGACGGATCAAATTTATCCAGCGGTGTTTATTTCTACCAGCTAATTACTCCGCAATTCAAACAAACAAAAAAGCTGATATTAATGAAATAATTTTTTATTGTAACTTTCTTTCAATCGGGGTGCCTTGTGAGGCGCCCTCTTTTATTTTTTAATCGAGCAACTTCATGGAAATTACTTTATCATTTTTATAAATAATTCAATAAATTTGAATTTGTTATTTATAATATTTTACGCTATAAAATAAAGCAATAATTTATGTTACCAACAATACACTTTTTAAATGCGACACTTCCTCTTTTGTATCTATTTACGTTTGCAGCTTACCTTTACGACTTTCTAAATGAGAAGAATATTTTTGCAAATTTTAAACGGACAATACTATTTCTTACTTTAATACTACATTCGTTTTATGCTATATTCAGAACCATCGAATTTAACCATGCGCCTATCACTAATAAATTTGAGATATTTACATTATTAGCTTGTACTATTGCTTTCTCTTATTTTCTCCTTGAATTGCTGACCGATATCCGCGGAACGGGATTATTTATAATTTTTTTCTCAGTAATCTTTCAAGCGCTTTCCTCATTTTTCATTGAAGATTTAACCGAAGTTGCAGAAGTGCTAAAAAATAGATTTTTAGCCAGCCATGTTATCAGTGCAATGATTGGCTACTCGGGGTTCATTATGTCTGCGGTATATGGACTATTATACCTGCAAATGTACAAATCAATAAAGAAAAATAAGTTCGGAATATTTTTTAACAGACTGCCCAGCCTGGAAATCCTGGAAAAATTAAACTATTACTCTTTAATAATTGGTTTTGTGTTATTAACCATTGCTATAACTATCGGAATAATATGGCTTCCGGATGCATTCCCAAACTTTAGTTATTTCGATCCGAAGCTTATAACAACAGCATTTATCTGGCTGATTTACGGATCAGCTTTAGCATATAAAATATTTTCTCATTGGTACGGGAAAAAACTTATCATTCTATCTTTAGTAGGGTTTGCGGCGGCAATGTTTTCACTTGTTCTTTCAAATGTACTACAAAACAGTTTTCATATATTTGAATAACTTGAAAGATTACTAAAATATGAATTTAGTAGGAATTACAATAAATCATAATACAGCTTCCATTGAATTAAGAGAAGCTCTTCACCTAAGCCGTGATGAGATAATCAAATTTATTTCTTCAGCGAAAGAATCAATTTTGAATGAAGGATTTGTTCTATCAACATGCAACAGGACCGAAATTTTCGGTTATCCAAAAGCCGGCAAACTTGATTTCAACCATATAGCCAACGAACTGGTAAAATTAAAACCGAACGAAAACATAGAACCAAATCATTTTGATAAATATTTTTCATGCGGAGCGGTAAAACATATATTCAGGGTTGCTTCAGGTATTGACTCGCTTGTAGTAGGAGACAGCCAGATTCTCGGACAAATGAAAGAAGCTTTTGAAATAGCGGAAGATATGAATTTTGTCGGCTCCGTATTAAAAAGAGTTTTTGATACCGCTATTAAAGTTGGAAAACGGGCAATTAAAGAAACCGAAATTGGAGAAGGTGCAGTAACGATAAGTTATGCCGCGGTACAGATAGTTGAAAAAATCTTCGCAAACATTACTACTAAAAATGCTCTGGTAATTGGTGCGGGAGAAACCGGCGAACTGGCGGCCATCCATTTGAGGGATAAAGGAGTTCGTTCAATCACTGTTACAAACAGAACTATACAAAAGGCAGAGAGACTTGCCAATAAGGTACATGGCGGAGTAATCCCCTTTAATCATTTCACGGAACACCTGCATAAGTTTGATATTATTATAAGCGCCACAAGTTCTCCCGGTTTCATTATTACTAATGATGATATAAAATCGGTAATGAAAAAAAGAAAGGGGTCGCCGATATGTTTAGTGGACATAGCGGTACCAAGAGATATAAATCCCGAAGTTAAAAATATCGACTATGTATTTTATAACGATATTGATTCCCTTAAAGTTATAGTTGACCAAAACATAAAAAAAAGAGCGAACGAAATTCCAAAAGTTCAGGAAATTATTTTTGAAGAACTGGTTACATTTTTCGGATGGTACAATACTCTTGAAGTAGTACCTACAATAAAAACTATAAGATCATTCTTCGACGATATATCAAACGATGAGTTGCAGAAAATTAAACACAAAGTAACCGAAGAGGATTATTTAAAGATAGAAGAAATGACTAAAAGATTAATAGGAAGGCTGCTTCATAACCCGACAATAAAATTAAGAGAAATTGCAGAAAGCGGAACCCATACACAGGAAACAATGAATAATACTCTTTTAATAAAACAGCTATTCGGATTAAACGGAAAACATTCTGACGAAAAATAAGAACTGGAAAAAATTTGAAAAACAAAAAAATTTTGGTAATTGGCTCACGCGGCAGTAAACTTGCTTTATGGCAGGCGGAACATGTAAAAAAAGAATTGGAGAAAAAGAACAAAGAAATAAAAGTTGAGATAAAAATAATTAAAACAAAAGGCGACAAAATCCTTGACGTTGCTTTATCAAAAATAGGTGATAAAGGTTTATTCACTAAGGAGCTGGGACAAAAACTGCTTGACGGTTCTATTGATATTGCCGTTCACAGCTTAAAAGATTTACAGACAGAAATTCCAAAAGGATTAAGGCTGGCGTGTGTAACAAAAAGACATGATGTTGAAGATGTATTGATTGCTAGAAAAAAAGGAATGACAATTGAAAAGCTTCCCGAAAACGCAACTGTGGCAACGGGTTCGCTTAGAAGAAGAAGCCAGCTAAAGCATTTGCGGCCTGATATTAAAGTTGTTGAATTACGCGGTAACGTCCCGACAAGAATTGAAAAATTCCAAAAATCAAAATGGGATGCGATTATACTTGCAAGGGCCGGAGTAGAAAGGCTTAAACTGAAAAAACATATTTCATCAATAATAAGTAATGATGAAATTCTTCCTGCCGTTGGTCAGGGCGCTTTGGGAATTGAAATAAAAGCCGATAATAAATTTGCCGAACAAGCTGTAAAAGTTCTGCATCATGATAATACGTTTTATGCTGTAACTGCAGAACGGGCTTTACTTAAAGCTCTTGAAGGCGGTTGCCAGGTTCCAATAGGCGCTTTTGGCGAAGTTAAATCCAACGGACTTTATCTTGATGCTGTTGTAGGTTCCGTTGACGGCACTATAACTTTTAGAAAAAAACTAAGAGGCAGCAAAGAAGGTGCTGAGAAACTCGGAGAACAACTTGCAAAAGATTTGTTAAAAGCAGGGGCAAAACAAATTCTTAAAGAAATATATAACGAGGTTCGCAAGTAATTGGGAAATTTACTAACAAACAAATTTATACTAGTTACCAAAGAAACGGAAAACTCGTCCGAATTTGCCGGCTTATTGGAAGGTGAAGGTGGAGAAGTAATCAACTTCCCCACTATAAAAATTATCCCGGTTAAAGACTATTCAAACCTTGACGACACATTTAGAAATTTTAGTCAATTTGATTATTTGATCTTATCATCAACTAACGCATGTAAATATTTTCAAAGTAGAATGAAATCTCTCAATATTAACTTGGATTTCAGTAAAGTTAAGGTAATAACCACAGGAGAGAAGACGGCCTTATACTGCAAAGAACTTGATATTCCGGTTGACTATATCCCGGAAAATTATTGCGCAAACGGAATTATAAAATTGCTTTCCGAAAAAGAAATTAAAAACAAAAAAATATTGATCCCCAGTTCTGTTATTGCACGGGACGAACTAAAAGAAGGATTGGAAAACCTGGGAGCTGAAGTCCATTCAATACAAAGCTACGATGTTATAAAACCGGATGAAAAAGATTTGGCAAATGAACTTAAAATTATTAAAGAAAGAATCCCGGATATATATGTTTTTACAAGCCCTTCAACGTTTAATAACTTTCTGAAAATAATGAATATATCAGGAGAGTATTTTAACAATAAAACCATTTGTGCCATTGGACCCACAACAGCAACCTTGATAAAACAAAATGGACTGAATGTTGATATAATACCTAAGAAGTTTACATTAATTCATCTTGCTTATGAAATAATTAATTATTTTAAGGAAAAAGAAACGGCAAGTTAAAACCGGAGAAATTTATTTATGATAAAGAACGATTTGTTCTTAAAAGCTTGTAAAAAAGGACCTATTAATAGAACGCCGATCTGGATAATGAGACAAGCAGGAAGATACTTGCCTGAATATAGAGCAGTAAGAGAAAAATCGGATTTTTTAACGATGTGCAGAACACCCGAATTAGCTGCCGAAGTTACGATTCAGCCGGTTGATATTATCGGTGTTGATGCTGCTATTATCTTCTCCGATATACTTGTGATCCCGGAAGCCATGGGAATGGAACTTGAAATGATAGAAAGCAAGGGACCTGTTTTTCATCATCCCGTTAGAAATGAAGATGACGCAAAACAATTAAAAGATATTGACCCGCAAACAGATTTAAAGTATGTTTTGGATGCCGTGAGCTTAACCCAAAAAGAACTTGACAATAGAGTGCCGTTAATAGGGTTTGCAGGATCACCCTGGACATTATTAACTTACATGGTTGAAGGTAAAGGATCAAAGAACTTTTCGGAAATAAAAAAATTAATATACAACAACCCTGCACTTACACATTCTCTTCTGAATAAAATAGCTGGTTCCGTAACAAAATATTTATCGGCTAAAATTGAAGCAGGAGTAAATGCAGTTCAAATTTTCGACACGTGGGGAGGAATATTATCACCAAGTGATTACCGGGAATTTTCATTGGAATATATAACAAAAATAATTTCCAATATAAAACGAAATGAAGAGCCCGTGATTGTTTTCTCAAAAGGCGTGCATCATAGTTTAATTGAAATAGCAAATTCGGGAACGGATGTAATCGGTTTAGACTGGACAATGAATATCGGAGAAGTTAGAAAATTAGTCGGTGATAAAGTAGCCTTACAGGGTAATCTCGATCCTACTGTACTTTATGCCGACGAAGAAATTATTAAATCAAAAGCAAAAGAAGTGCTTGATTCATTTGGAAAAGGGAGCGGGCATGTCTTTAATCTTGGACACGGTATTTTGCCTGACGTTCCCCCGGCAAATGCAAAAGTCTTAGTTGATTTTGTAAAAAAAAATAGCAAAAATTATCATTAATATTTTTATTTAACTCTGCGTCTCAGCGACTCCGTGGTTTTCCTATTTTCACCGCAGAGACGCAAAGACACAGAGAACTAATTATCGATAACAAGTTGAATAAAGAACAACTAAATAAGCTAAGTGGAAAAATATTAGATTCCGCAATTGAAGTTCATAAGGAATTGGGACCAGGTTTATTGGAAAGCGTTTATGAGTATTGTCTGGTAAAAGAATTAAAACTAAGAAATGTTCATTGTACCCGTCAAGTTCCGGTTCCAATTAATTATAAAGGCGAAAAACTTGATGCTGATTACAGAATAGATATCTTAGTAATGAACGAAATTATTATTGAATTAAAAGCTGTTGAAATTTTGTTGCCGGTTCACCAGGCACAGTTATTAACATATCTAAAACTTGCTGATAAAAGATTAGGGCTTCTAATAAATTTTAACGTGCCGAAATTAATTGATGGTTTCAAAAGAATGGTAAACGGATTTATTTAACTCTGCGTCTCAGCGACTCTGTGGTTTCTTTTTACTGCAGAGAAAGAAAAAGGCACCCAATGATTGAAATAAATTTAGACTTAATTAAAAAATATGATAGACCCGGTCCAAGATACACAAGCTATCCCACGGCTCCGCATTTTAATGAATCGTTTACAAATGAAAACTTTTTAGATGAGATCATTAGAACAAACAACGAAAAAAACGCACCCGATCTTTCGCTTTATTTTCATATCCCTTTTTGCGATACGCTTTGTTACTTCTGCGGCTGTAATATGATAATATCCCGCAACAGAGAAAGAATCCGCAAATATATAAATTACGTAAAAAATGAAATCGACTTATTAAGAACATACCTAAAACCGGGTAGAAAAGTTGTGCAGGTTCATTGGGGTGGTGGAACACCAACTCATTTATTGCCGGAAGAAATCATTGAATTAAAATCATTTATTAATCAAAACTTTGATTACAAAGAGAATCCCGAACAAAGCTGCGAAATTGACCCGCGTGAATTAACCAAAGCCCACCTTGAAGCATTAAGGTCGGAAGGCTTCAACAGGATCAGCATGGGCGTACAGGACTTTAATGAAAAAGTGCAGAAAGCAGTTAACAGAATACAACCCGAAGAGATGACTAGACAGGTGGTAAACTGGGTGAGAGAACTTGGTTTTGAAAGTATTAATCTCGATTTAATTTACGGGCTGCCTTATCAAACAGTAGAAGACTTTGCCAAAACAGTTGATACAATAATTGATATCTCTCCCGACAGAATTGCAGTATTTAACTTTGCGTACGTCCCATGGATGAAAAAACACATGGCTTTAATCAAAAAAGAAGAAATTCCTGCTGCAGAAGAAAAACTTGAAATCCTAAAAATGACAATAGAAAAACTTACCGGCGCAGGGTACGAGTTTATAGGGATGGATCACTTCGCAAAACCGGATGACGAATTATCCGTTGCTTTAAGAGAAAAGAAACTTTACAGAAACTTTCAAGGTTATAGTACTTATGCAGGTACTGATTTATACGCGTTCGGGATAACAAGTATCAGCCAGATTGGCAATGTTTATGCGCAAAATTATAAAAAAGAAAAAAAGTATTTTGAGTACATTGATGACGGTAATTTCCCGGTTGAAAAAGGCTATAAATTATCAAGCGACGATATTTTAAGAAGAGAAGTAATAATGAAAGTGATGTGCGATTTTGAACTGAATTTTTTAACCATAGAAAATAAATTTAATATCGATTTTAATGATTATTTTTCTTACGGCTTAAATAACCTTCAAGCATTTGCAAAAGACGGACTAATTGAACTTAACAGCGATAATTTCAAAGTTACGGATAAAGGAAGATTGCTAATCAGAAATATTGCCATGAACTTTGACGGTTATATTGAAAGAAAAGAAGACAAAGCAAAATATTCAAGAACAGTTTAACAAAAGAAAGGAATAAACTTGTCAAAATACGCAGTTGTAATTTTGAACTTAGGAGGACCGGATTCACTGAAAGCAGTCCAGCCTTTCTTATATAATCTATTTTCCGATCCGGATATTTTTAAAATCCCTTTCGGACAAAAGTTTTTCGCAAGAGTAATATCAAAGCGTAGAGCACCTGTAGTAGAAAGCGAGTATGAAATGATAGGCGGCAAATCCCCGATTAGTTACTGGACGGAACACCAGAGAAAAAATCTTGAGATCGAGCTTAGAAAAGAAATCGAAAACATTGATGTTATAACTGCAATGCGATACTGGTATCCTTTAATTAAAGATGTTGCCGCAGAATTTAAACACGATGAATATGATAAAATAATTTTACTCCCGCTATATCCCCATTACTCTATTTCAACAACCGGCTCTTCATTTAATGAATGGAAACGGTATTATAATGGAGAAGAATCAAAAATAATTTATATTAACGATTACTTCAAGGACGACAAATACATTGAAGCCGTTAACGATAGAATAAATGAATCAATTTCCAGGCTGCCGGAGGGTTTTAAAGAAAACCTACAACTTGTTTTCAGCGCTCACGGTACGCCTGTCAGCATGGTTAAAAAAGGTGATCCTTACAGTATACAGATCAAAGAAACAGTTGACGCAATTATGAAATTAAGAAATTACGACTATGCTCATCACCTCTGTTACCAGAGCAAAGTAGGCCCGGTTAAATGGCTTGAACCATCCACCGAAGATACGATAGAAAAACTTGCGAAAGAAAACAAAAAGAGCATGCTTGTCATTCCTATAAGCTTTGTTTCAGACCATGTTGAAACAAGCTACGAGCTTGATATTGAATACCGTGAAGTTGCACAAAAATGCAACGTAAAAAATTATGTTGTTATGAAAGGCTTAAACGATTCCTTAATTTTTATCGACGCATTAAAATCATTAACACTGAATGCAATAAAAAACCAATAGCCTATGAATAAAAAAGATATAAAAATTGTTGTATTGGGAGCAGGTATCTCGGGTTTATCCACTGCTTTTTGGCTGAACAAAGAAGGCTACAATGTAACGGTTCTGGAAGCAAAACGAAGAATCGGCGGTGCAATGGATACGGAAAAATCGGATAGTTTTTTAGTTGACTATGGTTGCAACAGCGGACTTTTAACAACACCCTTGATTAGACAATTAGCTGAAGAGGTTGGTCTGAAAGATGACTTAATTTTAGCCAATGAATCAGCTGACAAAAGATATATATTGAAAAACAGTCAATTACATGTACTCCCCGTTTCCCCAAAATCTTTTCTTAAAACAAAACTTTTCTCCGGCAAGGCTAAACTTAGATTATTAAAAGAACCCTTTATAAGCAGATCGGGAGACGGCTACTTTCAGAGTATTGCAGAGTTTGTTGAAAGGAGACTTGGTAAAGAATTTCTCGATTACGCTATTGATCCTTTTGTTTCCGGCGTATTTGCCGGCGACCCTTATAAATTAAGCGTTGGGTCTGCATTCCCGAAATTATACAGGCTTGAAGAAAAATACGGCGGCATATTTAAAGGAGTAATTTTAGGTGCACGTGAAAGAAAAAAAAGAAATGAAGAATCAAAACAATCAGCAAAAATGTTTTCTTTTAAAAAAGGCATGCAGTCCTTCCCCGGTGCGATTTATGAAAAATTAAAAAATAAAGTAAAACTAAATGCAATTGTTGAAGAAGTAAATAAAACAGAACAAGGCTATAAAGTTGTCTATTTTGAGCAGGATATTAAACATGAAATTGAAGGAAATATAATTCTATCAACTGTACCTTCTTATGCAGCGGCGAATATTTTTAGCACGATTGAACCCGGTGCTAAAAACTCTTTTGAAAAAATTTATTACCCACCGCTTAAGAATTTATACCTTGGATTCAAAAAAGAAAATATCGGGAAAAAACTCGACGGCTTCGGATTCTTAATCCCCTCAAAAGAAAAGAGAACTTTTTTAGGAGCAATATGGAGCTCAACAATTTTCCCCGAAAGATGTGAAGATGAATATGCTGCTTTTACAATTTTTATAGGAGGTGCACGCAACCCTCATCTGTTTGAATTAGATGAAAACGAATTAACCAAGAAAGTAATCTCTGAGTTTAGTGAAATCATGAACGCAAAAGGCGAGCCGGAGTTCATTAAAACCAAATTTTGGAAAAAAGCAATTCCTCAATATAATTTGGGTTACATAACACTCTTAAATAAGTTTAAGGATTTAGAAAAAAATAATCCCGGTATATTTTTAAGCGGTAATTACATCGGCGGAATTTCAGTTGGGGATTGTGTGAAAAATGCAGGGGTCAACTTAAACATGATTAACGGATACATAGAAAAAAATATTATTGATAAATTTACTGTGTAGACTTAAGACTACGGAGCTGTGATGAATATTTCTAAAAGTGAACAATTATTTGAAGAAGCAAAAATGTTTATCCCGGGGGGGGTTAATTCGCCGGTCCGCGCTTTCAAGTCTGTCGGCGGAAACCCTTTGTTTATCAGACGGGGCGAAGGATCAAAGATGATTGATGCCGACGGCAACGAATACATTGATTACATCGGGAGCTGGGGACCTCATTTATTCGGACACAACCCGGAGTTTATAAAATCGGCGTTACTGGAAAGCATTGAAAACGGTACCAGCTTTGGTGCACCGACTGAGATTGAAATTAAAATGGCTGAATTGATTACAGAGCTTGTACCTTCAGTCGAATTAGTTCGAATGGTAAACAGCGGAACCGAAGCAACAATGAGTGCGGTGCGTGCTGCAAGAGGATATACCGGGAAAGAAAAATTCATAAAGTTTGAAGGCTGTTATCACGGGCATGCGGATTATTTTTTAATTAAAGCCGGTTCAGGCGCGTTGACATTGGGCGTACCGACAAGTCCCGGTGTTACAAGAGGAAATGCTGCCGATACTTTACTTGCGGATTATAACGACCTGGAATCGGTAAAAAATCTTGTTCAAAAAAATAAAAATAAAATTGCTGCTGTAATAATTGAACCAATTGCCGGTAACATGGGCGTTATAAAATCCAATGATTATTTTATAAAAGGCTTGAGAGATATCTGCTACGAAGAAAATATAGTTTTGATATTTGACGAAGTTATGACGGGCTTCCGTGTTGCAAAAGGAGGTGCACAGGAAATGCTCGGAATTACACCGGATTTATCAACATTCGGGAAAATTATCGGCGGAGGTTTACCTGTTGGTGCATTCGGCGGGAAAAAAGAAATTATGGAAAGGATTGCTCCTAGCGGGCCGATTTATCAAGCCGGCACATTAAGCGGCAACCCCCTTGCAATGGCAGCAGGTTATGCGGCGTTAAAACATATTCAAGATAATCCCAGGTTGTTTGATTTATTGGAAGAAAAAGCAATAAAACTTGAAAACGGCTTTAAAGCAAATTTAGAAAAGCTTGGGAGAAATTATGCTATGAACAGGGTCGGCTCGATGAGTTGTATGTTTTTTAATGAGAATCCGGTTAACAATTTTGCAGATGCCGTTGCTTCGGATACGGAACTTTACGGCAAATATTTTCATGAAATGCTGAAAAGAGGAATTTATTTAGCTCCTGCACAATTCGAGGCAATGTTTATTTCAATTGCGCATACTGATGAAGACCTGGATAAAACGATTTCTGTACACTATGATTCGTTGAAAGAAATTTTATAATTCTTGGTCAAAAAAAAATATCCTTCTGTAATAGTATTGATTATTCATTTATAAACGAATAATTTTATTTCAACATTCCGTCATGGAGAAATAAAAAATGTTAATAAAAAAATTTTCAAGCTATTCAATTTTTGTAACAATTTTACTTCATTTAGCTTGTAGTTCAACAACTACAATGGATGATTTTTTCGGAATTAAAATGGATCCTTTATTAAGCGATCAATTTAAGATTGTAAGTTATGATGAAATTTTGGGAGCAAAATATTACAGTTCCCGTGAAATGAACACAAATATTTATGCATATGCTGATTTTACTGTCAAAGTTATTGAGATAAAGGTTGTAAACGAATCACAAAATTCAATACCTCTTAATTACATAACGGATACTTTCAAAATAATTACTAACAAAGGCGATCAATTACAATTAGTGAAAGATAAATCAAAATATCCGTCAAAGGACAAAATTGAACCGGGTGAGTCGGTTACTTTCTTTCTAAAATTACCGGAAAAATTTTCGCCAAAACTCACAACAGTTAACGACGAACAGTATGACTCCAGGAATTTACAGTTTGACAAACATTCGTATGATTCATGGTATAGTGGGGGAGCAATTGAAATTATTAAGAATAAAACTAAAGAAATACACGTTTGTTTGGCAGCTAAAACCAATATTGTTCTAAAACCTATTCCTCAAAAAGAAAAGAAGTAATGAAAACTAATTGAGACCGATGACCACCCGGTAACCTATAAAATCCCCTGAGTTTTCCGGCAAACTCATAATCGTCACTTAAAAATATTATGCCACTACTTTCGGGGATTTTATGCGCTACATATTTAGGTTTACAAATTTTTCAAACCGTCTCCGGCAGAATTAAATTCTGCCTTACAAATTCTTCATAAACACTTCACGCAATTTCAGTTGTTCTTCGGTAGCATTTTCTGAAATTTCGAAACTATGTTTTATTCTCCTCGGCTTGAAAACATATTCAATTTCAAACTCTTCTTCACCGCGTTTGAATGTTATTTTTGCCGTATCGCCCGGTTGGGAAGATGTCAAACCGATAAAAATCTCCTGAACATTTTCCTGTGTTATTTCCTCTCCGTTGTATTTATAATATACATCGCCAAGTCTAATATCATATTCATCATTTTCAACTTTTGTAACTACAAACTTGTTGTCTTTGAACCCGATGCCCAAATCAAACCCTATCCTGCTGCTGTCGTATCCCGCTACTTCAATATATTTAACTCCAATCTCTTCGTACAATTCCTTAAGCGGAAGCTTCTTGGCGTCCTTAATATAGTTGTCTATAAAATCTTTAATTTCAGGGTACGTTCTATTTACAAATTCATCAAAAAAACTTTTTTCACCAAAAGGTTTTTCAGTACCGTAATCTTTTGCCAGTTCGTTAATAACTTCGCGGAGCCCCCTTTTCCCGCCGGATAATTTCAGCAGTTTTAAATCAAGCAGCGAAGCTACAGCAGCGCCCCTACAATAGAAAAGGTAAAACTGGTCCTGCAATTCAATCGCGTTTTCCGATAAATCTCTCAAGCTTAATTCATGGTTAAAGTTTTCTGCCTGCCTGAGTTTTATAGTCATTTGAGCTAAATATTCTTCCAGGGTTATTAAGCTGTCTCTTAATTGTAAGATATCCGATGCCCACTCGGTTACCCCTTCGTAAAACCAAGTATGCTGTGAAAGATCCGGTTCAGCAAAATTAAAATTTGATACCAGTTCACTGTGAATATGAAGCGGGGTTACAATATGAAAAAATTCATGTGCAACTATAGACCTCAAATCTTGAATTACTTGATCAGTTAGCTCACTTTCTTGCATTACATAAATCGAACTATAATTATGTTCCCACGCACCGGCTCCAACATCTTCAAAATGAAAAAGAAAAGCGTACCTATCGACCGGCAAGCCGTTTATAAAATCTTCGGCAGCAAATAAAATATCCTCTACGGAATCCAGCAAGTCCTGAGATTTTATTAACCCGGTTTTAGAATAAGTAAATACATCTACTTCCGTCCCGGAAATATCAAGTGAGGCTTTGGAAAGTTCGCCGGCCAAAATTGGTGAATCAACAATGTGGTCATAATCTTCAACAACATAGTAATCGTTCCCGTTTTTTTCCAGAGCAGTTCCTACTATCCAATCCGATGGATAACTTAATTCCAAGTTAACCGGGTAATGCTGCATACCGTCAAAATAGCCAAACACGCAGTTCCCGTTTATCAAAACATTATCGTCTTCAATTGATGATCCCGCCATCCTATAAATCGGGTCTTTTTCAACAGGTGTATCCCATGTTTCGGCAATCAGATAAAATATCCTTTCAACTTTTTCAGGCTCGGCAATTTTCCACCTGTTCGTAGAAATCTGCTCAACTTCAATTTCGTATTCGTCTTTATCAAATGCCTGGAATGATTTTACGTATCTTCCCAAATCCATCCTTTGATAAGCACCCGGCGCGGTTGCGGCAAAGTTGAAAACACCATTTTCTTTAGACAATTTTTCCGGGAAGACTTCCACATAAAATAAATCATCTTCTCTTTCATTTAAATCTACATGTACTATATGCTGGGACTTGACAAAAGAAGACAGCATTAGAATTAATAAAACGAAACTAAATGCTCTGAATTTTTTCATTAATTGCCCTTTTAGTTGTTGCTTGAACGAAAACAGTTAGACGAGTAGCTATTAAATTAGTTTGCTTTTTTTCCCAGGCAGAAGTTCAACTTTTTTGAAAAGTTAGGCTTTCTATAAACTAAAATTTTGCAACTATATTTTTATTTTGGTGATTGTAAATGTCTTTTCCTTCGGCAGTAAACATGTAATCAATTCTTGGTTTATAATATTCAGTAATCCTATTTCTAACCATTTTAAGAGTGCTGTTCAAAAACCTATTCTGCTCTGTGAAAGCTTCCCCTAAAATGGCAAATGAAGCAGGCAGCCATCTTTCGGGGAATATATTTTCGTATTCACCGCCGCACTTGTACCTGTTAATCTCATCTTCAAAGATCTTTATAGCGGCCTTCTTTCCTTCATCCGATTTTATATCTAAATTATCATTCCTGAGTTTTTCCAAAACAGCTTCTTTATTCGGCACCATAAGCGCAATAGAGTAAGGCGACTGGTTGTTAAAAAGCATCATTTGCTCAACAAAGTTTGAACGGTCAACAATTGTTTCTTCAATTCCTTCGGGTGAGTATTTTTCGCCGTCGCCAGAAATAAGTAAACTCTTAAACCTGCCAAGCACGTAGAGAAATCCCTCACCATCCATATAGCCGAGATCGCCAGTGTAAAGCCAGCCGTCCTTTAATGTTTCGTTTGTTGCAGATTCATTTTTCCAGTAGCCTTTCATTACATTTTCGCCGCGGCATACTATTTCTCCCCTTTCGCCGACCGGCAATTCAATCCCGTCAGCATTACAGATTTTCACTTCAAGATCTTGTACAATATAACCGGATGAGCCGAGTTTGTGTTTCATCTGTACATTGGCTGAAATAACAGGTGCAGCTTCGGTTAAGCCGTATCCCTGGTACATCGGTATCCCGATCGCATAAAAGAATCTCTGTAATTCTATATCAAGCAAAGCGCCGCCGCCGATAAAAAATTCAAGTCTTCCGCCAAAGCCTTCTCTTATTTTACTGAACAATATTTTATCATATAAAACAAGTAAAGGCCTTTTCAGTTTCTGCAGCCCTTTTCCTTTATTATGCCCTTCTTTGTTGTACTCATAAGCAAGCTTTAATGCATTGTTGAATAGTTTTTCTACTTTCGGTCCTTTTGCCTTAATTCCCTTCTCAATATTTTTCCTAAAATTTTTTGCGAGTGCCGGAACGCTTAATAAAAAGGTAGGTTTTGTTTCTTTTATATTTTGAGGAATGCTTTTTAGCGTATCCATTGCCGTTTTACCAATCTGAACAGATGCCAAACTTGCGCCGTTACTGAGCAAGGTGTAAATTCCCGCAGTGTGTGCAAATGCATGGTCCCACGGTAAAATTAAAAGCGAAACATAGTGTTCAGGTATAGGCAGCATTGCAGACGACTGCTCAACATTAGCCGTATAGTTTCTATGCGAAAGCATTATGCCCTTGGGATCTGCCGTTGTTCCGGATGTATAACAGATGTTCGCAATATCATCCTGTTTAATTGACTGCCATATATTATTGAATTCTTCTTCATTATCTTTTAAATATTCTTCACCAAGTTTCAGCACATCATCAAAAAAAATTTCATCATCCTTCATATTCGGCATATCATCAAGAATAACTGTTTTTTCAAGATCCGGCAGATCGTTTTTTATATTTCTAATTTTATGTGCATGCATTCCCGAAACGATTGCAATTTTAGTCCCGGAATGAGCTAGTCTAAACTTTAATTCTTCAGGTTCTTCAATCTTAACAGATAGGGGAACGTTTATTGCTCCCGTGTATAAAGCACCTGCTTCACTAATTACCCAGGAGTTTCTTCCTTCGGAAATTAATGCTGTTCTTTCACCTTTCTGCAAGCCGAGGGAAATTAATCCAGCAGCAAATTTGTAAACATCATTTTTAATTTCCAGGTAAGTAGACCCTTCGTACTTATCAGCTTTCCTTTCCCACATTAAAATGTTGTTTGCATATTTGGCAACACTATCTTCAAATAATTGAGGGATTGTTTTTTCACTCATAGGTAATTCTCCAAGTTGAAATTATAGATGTGATCTTTAAAAATAAAGATAAATTGAAGGATAACAAATATGAAGGAGTTAATTTGATAGAACACAGAGACTCATACCCGTTGTTTTAAATAAAAAAGCAGTTAAAACAAATCGAAATATCTTCTCCAAAAGAGAATTATTACACAGACCCTAAACATCAGGGGGCAATTCTAAATTCGTTTGATAGTATGATACCGACAGCGGGGCATACTCTGCAAAGAGTGATGTAGTTCCATTTCTTTTATAATCATGTGTCATTCTACCTTTTCAACCTGGTTTCATTGGTAATCCGGGTTGTGTTCTATCTAATGCTTGAATTTGACTCTTTTCATCAACACAGATAACGAGTGCTTTTTCCGGCGGATTAAGATA
>JASFMY010000143.1:0-16362 GCA_050117315.1 Ignavibacteria bacterium | reverse complement strand
GTTTTTATTTAGAACTCACCTAAATCCTCCCCGCCTCCCAAAGTCTCGTACGGCGGGCAGGTCTTAAAAAGAGAGGACTTTATGGTAAAATCCCAAAACCAATTTGGCGTGTGTATATCAAAATTTCTTTCTTTTCACCTCTCTCTGTAAGAATAATGTTTGTTTCACTAATTTTTTTGATTTGTATGTCGCTATAAGCTTCCCCTTCCCTAAGAAATAAAGTCTTTTTATTTGTCAAATCTTCAAAAACAACTAACCGGCTATTGTTATTCAAAACAATCCCGTTTATTCTATATTTGATCGGAGGACTGTCCGGCTTCTTCTTCCGTCGAATTTTCTTAGCCACTCTCTGGTTTTTAGTCTTTGCAAAAAGAAAAGGGTCACGCGGTAATTTTTCGTATTCAAGAATTTTTAATTCATCTGTTTGATTAACTTTAACTTCGTCTGCCGTAACTAAGGTATTTTCACCCGTTTTGTGTACAACCGGATCAGACGGCAAGGTAAAATACGCTATTATATTATATAAAATTATTCCCCATATTATAACCGATGCAATGGTAAGCGGCATTAGGACCTTGTTATTTTTGCCACGGGATATTCTCATAAATTCAGGTATACCTCTAATTTTGTACTAATTTGCAGATTACCGTTTATACTATTTTCATGCTCTATGAATATCTCCTTTATCAGAACAACTTTCTGAGAATGCTCAAGTAATCTTATAAAATTATAGTAGTTTTCATACTTAGATGTCAGATCAACTTTGATTGACTGTAACCATAAATTATCACGTTTAATTATTTTTTGGGGTTTTATAGTTTCTATATCCACATTAGACTTACTTGCAATCTCATCAACCATACTAAGAATAGAAGATGCGTTCCGGCTGTCTTCATAGTCGGAAACAATGCTGCTTATCTTCCCCTTAAGTTTAGAATTCCTTTTGGTTACTGTTTGTAATTCATTTTCAACTTCACTCATCTTATCTATCCGGTTCGATTGTTCAATCCATTCCAAAACTAAATTAAAATTGCTTATAATCCCGGGGAAAACTTCAAAAATCAATACTACGAAAGTAAATAGCAGTATAAGGGAAACCAGGTTCCGCCATTTAGGAATTTTAATCGGCATTATTATACTCGCAGACTACTTTAAATTCTATAATTTCGCTTTGCTTTATCCTTATATTTGTTTCTATTTTTTTTGACTCAATTGAGTTTGAATAAGAAAGCAATATATTTGAAAAGCCGGCATTATTCTCCATGTTCTTCATTAGTTTAGCAACTTCCTGTCGATTTAGAGCTACACCGGTAATCTCAATTTTGTTTTCTTTATTTTCATTTTCATTAAGCTTCAACCCGGTAAAACAGCTTTTTGAAGTTACTATTTCGGATAAAGATTTAATTAGTGACGAATAGGTGCTTTTTTTATCCTTTAGCTTTTTTAATAAAGACAGGCTCATATTGAATTTCGTGTTCTCTTCTTCAAATTTACTAATAAGAGCACTTTTAGCGTTCACCTCCAGCACATCTTCCTGCCCTGCTTTTATCCTGCCGGAAACAAAACTTTCAAATGTAAAAAGTATTAAAAGAAGAGAAATCAATAACACGCCGCTTGCAAGAGTAGTACAAAACGTAATCTGTTTTTCTATGCAGTCTCTCTCTTTCAGCGCTGTTTCATTATTCAAAAAGTTGAGTTTACCTTCATTTGTACAGCTTAGTTCTTTAAGAAGCGTAAAAAAAGAAGAAAGTGATGCTGCATTAAATTTTTCATAACCGTTATTTATACTTGCAGGGTTTAATATTTTTGTAATTCCCGGTTGAAATGCTTCGTAATAATCTTTCTCAACGGACAAATAAACGTTTAACTCTCCTTGCTCATTACCGCCGGGAGCTATTTTAACGGCTTCCCCGATTTGCTGCAATGAATACGCCAGTTCTTTTTGATTTACCCGGTTTCCGGAACACGGTAAAAATATTTTATGGTAATGCTCGTTTATAAAAAGATTATTATTAACATCAGAGTAAGAATACCTGATAACATCGCCCGTAATTTTTATAAAAACGGCTTTAATATCTTTCACAAAGGCTAATGAATGGAATGAAAGTGTAAAAGCAGTTATACTTAATATTTTTAAGCCGCTGTTTAAACACGTCTTT
Source organism: Ignavibacteria bacterium (assembly GCA_050117315.1). Taxonomy (GTDB): domain Bacteria; phylum Bacteroidota; class Ignavibacteria; order Ignavibacteriales; family Melioribacteraceae; genus JANQIV01. The sequence goes on along the minus strand of JASFMY010000143.1, from coordinate 14,203 downwards.
GTCAATTCCGAAACATACTCTTCCCTTGTAATTGCTACTAAGTAATAATAATTATCATCGTCCTCTTTATATTTTTCATAGGTAAAGCTGAACTCCTTAGCAGGTCTGCCCGCCGGTATAAATTTTTCTGTGTTTTCGAGAAACCAAAGATTTACATCCTCGGTTTTCTTGTCCACAATTAGAGTTTTTGTACGGTATTCATTTATTCCAATTATTAAATAAACATCTTCCGCTTGATGCTTTTGAGTAAACTTTTTTAGGATAGGCAAAATATCTTCCGTTCTGCCGGAGTATTCCCCTGTTTCAAAAGATAAGATTTCATAATCCTCAATGTTTAAGCCGGCTGTAAACTTATATACAGGTTCCTTATTCTCCAGGAAAAGAATATCCAGCTTATTCTTATATACGTCCAGGAGTATAAATTTATTTATTCCCGCAAGTTTTAAGTAGCTTACTTTATCAAATAGACTATTTATATTTTCTACGTTCATATTTTCTCGAACAAATATTACATTAAAATTAGTGTTCTATTCATATCAGAAAACTACTGACGCTGACGTGTCACAATTGTGAATGTCATTTCGAATCCCCGATCCGCCGCGGCGGATCGGGGTGAGAAATCTGAACGCCGCACAGATAGAGATTTCTCAGTCACACAAAACGTTCCTTCGAAATGACAATCTTGTAGTTTTCGATACTTAGTTGTTGACATAACATTACTTTACAACATCCAACGGAAATTATTCTGCATAATCATAACTGGCATAACCGTATTCATCTTCATAAAAAATTCTCGGCGTTACGTAAATCATCAGCTCCGATTTGCCTTTATCTTTATTAGTGCTGGTAAATAATTGTCCCAGTATCGGAATATCTCCCAACAAAGGCATTTTTGATTCTGTGACCGATATAGTTTCCTCAATTAAACCGCCGATTACTATTGTTTCTCCGTCCTTTAATTTAACAGTGGACTCTAATGACCTGGTATTTATCGTCGGGATTTCATCCTTATCGGGAGAGAACGTACCGACAGGCGTTTCAAAACTTGGCTTTAACTCTAAAGTTAATTCATTATTAGGTCCTACCCAGGGGGTTATTTCGAATGATATGTTTGCCTCTATTGTTTCTATGCTTTCGTTTTGTACGTATGAAGTACTTGTTGAACTTACCCGGTTAACTATGTAATTTTGTGTTGAACCGGTTTCTAATGATGCCGTGTGACCGTTAAGGGTACATAGTATGGGACGTGATTTAACATCTGCGATTTTTTCAGTTTCCAGGAACTTCAGTGTAGCATAAAAATCATCCGGTAGTGTTACTTTCGAGAGGTCTATATTATTACCAAACAGTTCAAAGCTGCCTATCTTATCAAAAAGACTATTTATTTTCTTCCCGCTTGCCGTTACATCAAGCCCCGGGAACCATTGATCCGTATTTGTCGAAGTTACCGAGTTATCTGTCCCCGCCGATAAGCCCGCCTCAAACAAATTTTCCAAATCATAATCTACAACAAGCGCTTCTATCATTACCTGGGGAACCGGTTTATCTATAGCCGTAATGTACTCTTCAAAAGCAGTTATAGATTCTTGCAACCCGTTGAGAAGTAATCCGTTATGCTCAATAACGGGCTGTATAGACACCGAGGGAAAAGATTTTTGAGGAATTTTTTCAATTATTTTATCTGCTCTCAGGTTTTTCAGCTTTACGAGCTTAACAGTTTCAAGGGTTTTTGACGTTTTACTACCGATTATATATGTTTCTTTATCTTTCTTAAACGTGAATTCACTTCCGTTAAATAAATAACAAAGCGCTTGTTCAAGCGGAACTGCATTGCATTTTATAGTAATTTTATTATCCGGTACATCAAGCTTTATAATCTGCAGGTTAAGCTGGTTGGTAATATCATCCAAAACTTTGTTGACTTCCGCATCGTTTACATCAAGGGTAATCAGGTTATTCTGAATGCTCACCCAGTATACTCCATTATTACTACCGGCATTTTCCCCTACGCTTGAAAAGTAAGCCGAGCGGGATATATAATATATCGAATCCTTCTCAGCAAAATAAAAACCGTTGTTCTGCAGCATATTGCGCAAACCTATTCGAAAATCAACCGACTTTAATTTGCCTGTTATTTTACCCGATGTTCCGGCGGTAAGTAAATAATTATACCCGGTCGATTTTCTTAATTCTTCCACAAATTTGTTTATATCAACATTCTGCGCATTAATATCTATCTTTCCCGGTGTTTTATAAAATGTAATCTCCGGTTCATGTTCAACGGGAGGCGGAGGCGGTTCAGGTTTCTTTACATTTACAAAAAATCTCTTGTCGTCATAGCTGAATTCATACCCGTTATCTTCAGCTATAATTTGAACGGCATCAAAAACGGATACATTAAATAAGGCTGCCGAGACCTTTTTGTTAATGGAATTATCCACAGCTATGTTTGTTTTATATTCCAGTGCAATCCCGCGCAAAATATCCCTAATGTCGGTATCCTTAAAATTGAGAGCAGGAATAAGCTGGGAACTATTAGGCGGACAGTTAAGCGTGTCAGCATTCATCGAAGAACTTAATGAATCGGCTTCTTCGCTCATTGTAACTATATTAAAAACAAAGAACAGTAGTAATAACAGCTTATAATGTTGTTTCGCGAAGTACTTCTTCATATGTGGATACTCCTTGTAATATTTTTTCAATTCCGGATTCACGTAAAGTTTTGAATCCCTGTTCTTTGGCTTTTCGCTTTATTTCAGCCGTTGCTGCATGCCCCGAAATCATCTCTGCTATTTCTTCGGAAACATTAAACATCTCGTAAATTGCAGTTCTGCCCGTATAGCCGGTAAAATTGCACTTTTCGCAGCCTTTCTTTTTGTAGATATTTTCCGAGTTAATTTCTTTTGTAATAGTAGGATTTGTTTCTTTAACTTTGCAATTGCACAGTGTTCTTACCAGCCTTTGGGCAATTATCATTTTTACGGAAGATGCAACAAGGAAAGGTTCAATTCCCATATCAATAAGCCGTGAAATGCCGGAGACAGAGTCATTTGTATGCAGCGTACTAAAAACAAGATGCCCGGTTAACGACGATCTGATCGCAATTTCCGCAGTTTCGCTGTCCCTAATTTCACCGACCATTATTACGTCGGGGTCCTGGCGCAGAAAAGTTCTAAGAGCGTTTGCAAAATCGAAACCAATATCGGGCTTAACGTTGCATTGATTAATGCCTTCAAGATTGTATTCTATAGGGTCTTCAACCGTCAATATATTCTTTTCAATTGTGTGAATATGCCGGAGCGCGGCATACAATGTTGTTGTTTTTCCACTGCCGGTAGGCCCGGTTAACAGTATCATACCGAAGGGTAGTTTTATTTTCTCCTGTACAAGCTCAAGTTGTTTATTAGTAAGCCCCAACTTGGAAAGATCGAGCTTTAACTGGCTTTTGTCGAGAAGTCTTAACACTATTTTTTCTCCGTAATTTGCCGGGAGAAAAGAAACACGAATATCAACATCCCGTCCTTGATAATTAAAACGTATCCTGCCGTCCTGCGGTCTTCTTCTTTCGGATATATCCAGGTTTGCCATAACCTTTATGCGGCTACATATTCCCGCACTCCTTTGTTTAGGTATTCTGGATATCTCCCTCAGATAGCCGTCAATACGGCAGCGGACCCTGAACGAATCTTCCAGCGCTTCGAAATGAATATCGCTTACCTTACTTTTTATAGCCGCGGATATAACCTGGTTTACGAACTCTACGTTTGAATAATCCGATGTAATATTACCCGAACCGTTCTGATAGCCGTTCCCCGCCTGGAATTCATAATCCGGGTATAGTTCTTTCAGCTTATTCAATATGACCTCGGCCGGTATTTCTACCGGTTCAATCTTTAGCCCGGTATCAAAACCAAGGTCATTTATCAATTTTAAATCATTTATATCCGGCAGACCGACAAACAAAGTCCCGTTTTCCCTTTTTAACGGAAGTATATTGTTTTCAAATGCTATTTCCGGCTGGAGTAAACCCGATACTTCAGCAGGTATATTCTCAAGATTTACCATATTTTAATAATCCTCAATATCCGGTACTATTCTTTTTGTAATACATAAGTGATATCACAAAAAGCTTATTTTTATACAAAAGAGAAAAATTATTTTTGAGAAAATAACACGTCTCTTCCCTTTTCCCTGAAGTAAACCCGGATTATGCTATAGAACAACTTAGGTGGACAGGCCCATCTACGTAAAAAGAAACTTCGGGCAGACCAGCCTTTGTTAAAACTACGGCGGGCAGGCCCTCCTACGCTGAAGTTTGTCCACCGAAACTAACACGAAGACGGACACGTCCGCCGTAGCCCAACCGCCACTAAAGTTATGGTCGGTAAACTTTGGCGAAGGTGAACACGTCCTCCGTAGCTACCTTTTAGCGAAGGAGGAATTAATGGTTGAGTATAAAAAGCTGTTTTCATATTTTAAGATTAATACTTAATCGAATTTTATCTTGACTATAAAAATCCACAAAGAGCCCCGTGAGATAAACAGACGCTGATATGTATTTTAAATCAGCAAGATAGTACGAAAAGAGCAAAGTACTTGAAAACAGCATGGGGTAAAAGATATATCAAAAATAGAATAAAAAGTTATCTCACGGGGTGTAAATAAACTAATTAACAAAATAGGGATGCTGTTTATCCCGACGGAAAATTGAAAACATGGATAACGGCAAGTGCAGTAATCCAAGTTAAACGTTCCTTATAAGAAAATGTTGTTATACCGCCGTATTAATGTATAGTTTTTGTTAAATTTGGTAACACTAATTCTAATAAGGAAAAATTATGAGCGTTAAGGAAAAAATCGCAGCATTAGCAGATGATTATGCTTCCAAGCTACAAGAAAAAATGGACGAACGAATGAAGGAAATGGAGGAGGATGATAATAGCCATTACTTAATTTATCGAGTTTTAGGTATTGCTGATAGTGAAGGCAAACTTATTGACGAATATCAAAACAAAGGTCGTTTTTTATACAAATATGCTGGTTCTTTTCTTGAAGAAGCTGCAATTTTATGTTTTAAGGAGAAATTTCCAGACTCCGGCTCTGTTGTCATCGATAATACAGAAGGGAAAAGACCCAAAACCTTTCAAATTGATTGCCTGAATGATAAAGATGCAATTGAAATAAAATGGCGTGACGCAACCACTGATGGTGACCATATTACAAAAGAACATACCAGAATAACTGCTATTCATAATGCTGGCTACAAACCTATACGTGTAATGTTTTATTATCCAAATAGAGAACAAGCAAAACGAATACAGACGACCTTAGAAACTTTATATAAAGGAGTTGAAGGTGAATATTATTTTGCCGATACTGCTTGGGAATATATTAAAGAGAAAACAGAAATTGATTTAAAAGAAATATTAGAAGAAATAGCGAATGAAAGAACAAATGGAACAACTAAATAAAGTAATACTGGGTGATTGTCTAGATAAAATAAGTGATATACCTGAGAACAGCATAGATTTAGTTTATTTAGACCCACCTTTTTTTACACAAAAAATACAATCTTTATCATCACGCGATAGGAATTTTAAGTATAGATTTTCTGACAAATGGGACTCAATTTTCAAATACGCTGATTATCTGGTTGCAAGAATCGAAGCAATCTATCCTAAAATTAAATCAACCGGTTCACTATTTTTTCATATTGATAAAAATGCTTCTCATATCATTCGCCTTATTTTGGATGAGGTTTTTGGAAGTGATTCATTTCAATCAGAAATTATTTGGTCATTCAAACGCTGGTCAAATTCCAAAAAAGGACTGTTACCTGCTCATCAAACGATTTTGTTCTATTCTAAAAACAATGAGTTCAAATTTAATAAAGTATACACCGATTATTCATTAACTACGAATGTTGATCAAATTTTACAATACAGAAAGCGTGATGAATTCGGTAAATCAGTTTATGACCGTGAAGAAAACGGCGAAGTAAAAATCAATACTGAGAAAAAAGGAGTTCCCTTGTCAGATGTCTGGGAGATACCATTTCTCAATCCAAAAGCAAAAGAGAGAATTGGATATCCGACTCAAAAACCAATCATACTCTTAAAACGCATTATTGAGCTTGTAACATATGAAGGTGATTTAGTACTGGATCCATTTTGTGGTAGTGGCTCCACTCTGGTAGCTGCAAAACTATTAAACAGAAATTATATTGGTATTGACATTTCGGAAGATGCGGTTAATCTTTCAAATGAAAGGTTGGAAAGTCCAGTAGAAAGTAAATCCCAATTACTTGAAAATGGTGAACAGCATTATGAGAATGCACACAAAGGTTTAAGTTACTTTTTGGATGGTTTAGATTATATACCAGTGCAAAGAAATAATGGGATCGATGCAATACTTAGATATGATTTCGATAAAACTCCGATTACTGTAAAAATTCAAAGACAAAACGAAAGTTTGTCAGAGTCCATTCAAAAATTATATTCAGCTAGTAAATCAAAAAAATCTAAACTTATGTTTTTGATTGTAACTAGAGAGGATGAATACGATCGTATTGGATTACAAATTCCTTCCGAAATTAAAATGGTTCACTCATCAAATATAGAACTAAACTCAATTTTAGAAAGTTGCGGTATAACCCATATTAAAGGTAAAAAGTCCCCGCTGAGATGAACGGGACAGGCCCACCTACGTAAAAGAAACTTCGGCGGACAGGCAAGAGAAAAATAGATTCCCCGCCAAGATTTATAAACATTTTAAATCTGGTAACACTACGATTCATTATTATAATTTGCTGGGTTTTAAGAAAAGGCAGTAAAGATAAAAATAAAATAATCCCGTCATCCCGCAATTTGGGTATCCGTGACGGCAGTAAAAATTAATAAACTAATTTAATAATTGTCGGGTCTTCCATAAAGGGAAAGGCTTGAAAAGTGCTTTAGTCCCGCAACAGCCGGATTCTTAGGGGACTTGGAGTCTCCCGGCTGCCCGGTATGTACCTTGAGTTGTTTGTGAGTAAATAGTTCGCAAAGAAAAACTGAGGAAAAGCAAATAATATTTATTACTTTTAAATATGGCAACGGATGAAAATATTGGTTTAGAATTTGAGATTGATGAACTTACAAACTCAATACGCAATGTTGTAACCGGCGACAATTTCGAAACGGTTGTTTCAAGAATAACTCAATCTGATGTAAAATTGTTGCCTAAAACAAAATGGTTATTTGATTGGAGACAAGAGCTTAGTTTCCCGGAAAGAGATGTATTCAAACTTACAATTGTTAATAATCAGAGAATCATCCAAGGTTTGATAAGTTTGGAAGTAAAAATAGACCACGTATATATGCATTTAGTTGAGAGTGCTCCATTTAACAAAGGGAAAAACAAGGTTTACTCTGGTGTTCCCGGCAATTTAGTTGCTTTTGCATGTAAATTATCATTTCAACGTGGTCATGAGGGAAATGTAGCTTTCATTTCAAAGACAAAGTTGATTAATCATTATATTGAAAGCTTGGGAGCTAAGCATATTGGCGGTAGACTTATGATAATAGAAACCGGTGCCGCAAAAAACTTAATGAACAAATATTATTCAAACATAATTATATGAAGCGCAAAAAAAACATAGAATTAGATGTTGATTATATTGGTGAACAAAAGCCTTTGACAAAGGAAGAAGAAAAAAAGCTTTCGGAATATTTCAAACAACGCAAGCGAAAAAAAAATAGTTTACTTACAAAGAGGAAAGTTACAACTTAATCCTTTGTCTCATAATTACTTATCAATCAAATATAATCATAAAAAATCGGTACATATCCAGCAAATCAACCCGCCTACAACAGGGCGGCATTTTCGTAATTGGGGATTCGATTGCTGCCACCGACCCACGCCAAAATACAGGCGGCCCCTCCTTCGCTTGATGCTACGGCGGGCAGGCCCTCCTTCGTTAAAACTACGGCCTTTAGGCACACTAGCTGGGTTTTGAGAAAAGGCAGTAAAAGATAAAAATAAAATAATCTCGTCATCAGGCAATTCGGGAATCAGTGACGGCAGTAAAAATTAATTAACTAATTTAATAATTGTCGGTTCTCCTCTAAGGAGAAAGGCTTGAAAAGTGCTTGAGTCCCGAAAAGCGCATAAGCGTCAACTTAAAAATGGATGTAGTGTTTCATAGCTCCGACATTCAGGGTGTGTTGCGTAACTCAATTAGGTGCTTCAATAGCCACGTGCTTCAGCACGTTGGAAATAAGAAACCGAATAGAACCCGAACTTTAGCCCAAATATTAGAGAAAATTGGGCTAAAGCCCAGAGTTTTTGTTGAGACTCATTGTCCACGACCTGAAAGGTCGTGGCTATGATTATTTATTTTAATTCCGACACACTCTTCATGCCGGAGGTTAATATTACCCTAAAATTCCCGGACTTTTCCACAGGTTCGTAGAACTCCTACGGTGAATCCTTTGGATAGTCCCCAAAAAACTAATGATTTGGGTTATCCGAAGGATCCCTTTCCGGGAAAGCCCATAGTTGTGTGTCAATCATCCTTTCCCCAACTTGCCCCGGTAGGGATTCATTTTGAAAAAGTTGGAGCTATTGCTAAAAAAAAATATTTCGCAGTAAGTTGACGCCTATGCGCAACAGCCGGATTCTTATGGGACTTGGAGATGTGACATCTCCTAGCTACCCGGTATACTGTTGAATTCTTAAATTAGAAAAAGTGTTGATTATTTCCATGAAATGTATTACCTTCTTGACGGATAAGTAATACAAAAGGTGTGTGATGGAGACATTAACATTAAAAATACCCGGTTCTATCAAAGAAAAACTTAAAAGTTATTCTAAGCGTAAAGGTATTAGTAAATCAGAAATTGTCAGAAACGCTTTATTAGACTATTTCAATAGTGATGATTTAGAAAGACAAGGGACATTTTATGATTTAGCTAAAGATATTGCTGGAAGCGTAAAAGCCTCGGCAGATCTTTCGACAAACAAGAAATATCTAGCGGAATATGGTAAATGAAATCCAAGAAAGTAATATTAGACACTGGTCCATTAGTAGCATTTCTGAATAAATCAGATTACTTTCATGAATGGGCAGTAATGCAGTTTGCTCAATTGACCCCTCCTTTCTTCACTTGTGAAGCAGTAATTTCCGAGGTTTGTTTTTTGCTTAGACATACAGAAAATGGAGCTCAAAATACATTCAAATTATTGGAAAGAGAATTAATACAAATACCTTTTCACCTTGAATCTGAAACTGTATCGATTTTAAGTCTGTTGACTAAATATAGTGATGTATCTATGTCACTTGCAGATGCTTGTTTAGTTAGAATGTCGGAACAGATTTCAGGCAGTTTAATTTGTACCCTAGATGGAGACTTTAAAATTTATCGAAAAGATAAAAGAAAGGTAATTCCAGTTATCATTCCTAAAAGTACATAAGAGTTTCTGCAAAATTAGATATCTAAACATTTCGACCGGAGGGAGAAATCTTTGAAATCATACTCTAATTGAAAGATTTCCCGCCAAAAAGACGGGTTCGAAATGACCGGCTTTTTATTTTGCAGAAACTCTATAGATATACGGTATAACGAGACTGTCGAAAAAGGTAAAACAAGGCTAAATTCGAGAGGATGAAGCAAACTGGGGAGGTAAAAAATCCATTGCTGCCACCGACTCCCGTAAAAAAGAACGGGGCAGGCTTTGCAGGGCAAGCTCAAAATCATCCATAACGCTTAAGATGTCGGCCCGCGTAACAGTTGAGCCTCTTTCCACCATCCGGTCGATTACGTCCTCAAGATTTGCAACGCACGTGGGATATACCTTTGCGCTGTAATCGTCCGGATCGGAAGTTAGGTAATTCTCAAACAGCGAATAACGAATTGCCATCATTTACCTCATTTTTTGTTATTTGAGATTTATTTTATGAGCACAGAGACAAACAGAACCCTGTATCTCAAATAAATTGCATAATAATCACCAAAGCAAAAACTATTTAAGTCGAAATGTGAAATGACAATATAAATTAATGCAGTAAAGATTCAGTGCAATAATAAGGCCCCTTAATTTTTCAGATGTTTCGTGTCGAGAAATGGTTCTCGACAGCCTTGAAATTTCTTTTCTCGTAAATTGTTAAATTTCCCGTGGTTCTAAAAGAAGTTTAATACCGGCAAGTACTTCTTGAAACTTTTTTGGGGATACTTGACCAATTTTTTCTAACAAATCAGTCTTGTTAACCGTATAAATTTGTGAAATATTAACGACACTTTTTTTTAGTAAATTAGCTTCTCCTTTTTCAAGAATAACATTTCCTGGAGCTTTTTCTCTTTTCAGGTTCGATGTTAAAGCACAAACGACAACTGTACTTATCTTACTGATGTTAAAAATATTGTTCTGAACCACAACGAAAGGATGACGATATCCCGGCTCAGAACCCTTTGGCTCGCCAAGATTGATCCAGTAAATTTCCCCCTGTTTAATTACCATGGTTCAATTTCAATTGTTTTTCGCTGCTTGTTTTTCATTACACGGGAAATCATTGCTTCTTCCTCACCTGGAAAATCTTCATAAACCGCATTTATATCGGAAAGTAAAATTTTATTTTCGATTTTTTTTATATATTCTCTTAAAGCCTGGGTAAATAAACGGCTGCGGGAAATATGCATTTCCGCAGCTAATTCGTTAACTTTATCAAATAACTTTTTTTCAAGCGATATTGCTGTTTTTACTCCTGCCATAGTGTAATCTCATTTTATTGTTTTTTATTTCAGTTAAGTATAACATATGTTAATACCATTGTCAATACTTTTAGTAGTAATATTTCACTACCGTCACTGACCCCACCTTCGTATAAATAACTAAGGTGGACAGGCATTCAGAGGGGTTTATTTTTGCAACCTTTTCTTCAAACCCAGCTATTATGCCACAGTGTGCCTGCCCCGTTCTTTTTTACGGGGAACGGTGGGACGCAATGGATTTTTGTTTTTCTACTCACTCATGCTACGGAAGGAGCGTATAGGGTGAACGGGAATATATTCCCGGTAAAAAATAAAATGTTATAATGTTGACATAATTAGCTTTATTGGATATTTTTACGTCAAAACTTATACTTATGAAAATAGCCGAGAACATAAAAAACTTAGAGAACAAAATGAAAATCCAAGATATAGTTATAGCTCATCCAAAGACGACCGAAGAAGTAAATGCCTTAAAAGCTTTTTTGCAGGCTCTGAAAATAAAGTTCGAGATTTCTAAAGCCCGTCCCGATTCATCGGGAAAAAGTCCTTACAATCCTGAGTTTGTAGCTAAAATAAAAAAAAGTAAAAAAGAGTTTGAAGATGGTAAGTTCAAAAGAGTTGATATGAAAGATTTACAAAAGTTCTTAGGCGTTTAAATGTCCTACCATTTAGATTTTTCCAAACAAGCACAAGATGATATAGCCTTTCATAAAAATTCCGGCAATAAAACAGTTTTGAAAAAATTACTCGTTCTCCTTGAAGAACTTACCGAACATCCTTTTACCGGTACCGGTAAACCCGAACAATTAAAGTATAACCTGCCGGGTTTCTGGTCTCGCAGAATAAGCCGAGAGCACCGTTTGCTTTATAAAGTCCTTGATAACAGAGTTTTAATCCACTCCGCTAAAGGACATTATCTGTGAAAATAGTCATAGCAAAGCTGCTAAGCTAAAGACCTTGTAAAACTATTCTAAATTCTCATTCATCTTTTTTTACAGCATCGGTCACTAGGATTCTGTCCGTCAGTATATATACGAGATCCGTGACTGCTGAAGAATGTGTTTTCCATGTAGGTGATGCAAAATTTGCATCACCTAGGAATTAGTATCAGCCGAGGAATGGTCCTCGGCTGGCAATAAAGGGTTCTCGATAACCTTAGAATTTATCGGTTACCATATTATAAACCAATAAATTACGACACTTCGTTCTTTACTTAAAGCTATACCTTTTGAATATCCATGCTCCCATTTGACGGGCATATAATTGTATTGCCCGAAGTAAATCTTACATCGCCACCCGAAAGAATAATTACCGTATTTTGAGTTCTTATTGTGTCTTTGGCTTTATATGTTATCTCATTATCTATCTCAATTGTGCTTAATGTAAGAAGGCTCAGTAATCCGAAGTCCATTTGGTACGGCAGATTTTTTATATCATACTCTATAGAACTTATATTTTTTCCCGCGTCGCCGGTCATGTTTCCGTTTCCGTCATAAGTATAATTACCGGTCTCTTGGTCGTCTATATCATCATCCGCGATTGATGATGATGCGTTATCATCCACATATAACAGCCTATTACCGTATGAACTCATAGTATAATGGTATGTAAAATCGTCCATCAAGTTGCCGTCAATATCGTAACGTTTGAGTGAAGTTATATTCCCGTTATCGTCGTACTGAAGGTTTGTTACATCGTTTTTAGAGGTGGTTTGCCATCCGCTTGAATAATAACCGTAATCGGCTTTCTTTAACCTGTCGGCATCGTCGTAATCAAATGTATAACCAACAAGACCATGCGGATCTGTTAATGAAGAATTATTCCACATCATCCATGAGATATTTCCGTTGTATTGTGGAGTTGCAATGATTCTCGACAGCCATGAAAATACACGCCACAGCTTTTTTTTGTGCGAGTTTACCCCGTATAAAAACATTACGGGGAAGCTATAACGCGTTTATGCGACATCCCCCGAAGGAACCCTCATTTATTCCGTAGGGGGTGTTGCATAATAGTTCCGCGTTATGTAAATTCTCGCTGTCTAATGTCACGACTTAACGTCTTTAAATTTTAGGCCGGCAAGTGTGAATGTGCCAGCCTTAAAAACTAATCAACAACTTATTCTAATCAAATCCTCATTGAAGAATTGTTGTGAAAAATTATTAAATATTGGGTACAGTTTATTATCTAAACCTATAAACTCAATTCTTTCTATGTCATATTTCTTTTTCACTAAAAATATTTCACCTCCAAAACTATCAATAGTTTTTAGTTTAGAACAGTCAACCAATACTCGTCTGACCCCTATAAATTTCTTATCATCTTTTAATAACTCATGTATACTTTCAATAGTAAATAGATCGTACTCATCTTCAATAAAGATTCTAAGAGTTTCTCCTTCGTTTCTAAAATGTATTTTCACTACTTAACCTCCCCAACAAAATGACTAAAATATCCTGCTCCTTTTTTAATTAACTCTGATGCATTTTGAATTCCTAATTTACTTGCTTCACCAACTGTATTAAAAGTATCAGTTACTTTTCCATCAACTAATTTTTGCACAACTACCTTAATATTTCCACTTCCCGCATCAAAAAGTTGTATAAGTTTTCCACTACCTTGAACCTTTACACCCTCCATGCCAGCACCACCTTGTGATAACGCTTTGCTTGCTTCTTGTGCTGTTTTTAAACCCAACTTAACTTCTCCACCGATATTAAACCTCTGCAAATCTCCTACATTTAATCCTTTAACGTTACTACTTGCATTAAAATTAATCCCTCTGCCAAACAAATTTTTAGCACTATTAAAGACTCTGACTGCGTCGTTCCTTACTCTGTTTGGTAGGTTTCTAACTTTTTGTGTAAATCCTTGCCAATCTCTTCTTACAAAATTCCTAGTTGCATTCCAGGCCCTTCCTGCATTTCTTTGAATGGCTCTGCCTGCCGGTGAGTTTGCAAACCGCTGTGCTGCTTGTAAAAGTCTAATTAACCAAGGATGTCTACCATCAGGATCAATCATATTTTGAGGGTTATTTAAGGAATACGCATACGGTGATACTCCTGGACTCTTATGAGCTAGCGGATCAGGACTAGGCCATTTCCCTAAATCTCCGTCATAATACCTTTTACCAAAATAATATATTCTTTCGTTATTGTCATTATCTAATTCCTTACCCGTGAATTTTTCATCTACGTTTATTCCGGCATTTGTTGTCGACCTTGCTATTTTTCCGAAAGGGTAGTATTCGTAGGCTTCTTTCGGGTTGCCGGAACCGTCTACTACTGCCCTTGTGCTGCCGAGGTGGTCTTTTACGTAGTAATAGTACTCTGCTTCGTCCGGCGCATATTTACCAAATATACACGATCCGAAAAAAAAATTAAGTTTGGGACTGTTTAAAGAGATAGAAAAAGGTTAAGTTTGTTAGAATGAAAATCGAGTTAACCAATATAGAA
>JASFMY010000142.1:0-16785 GCA_050117315.1 Ignavibacteria bacterium | reverse complement strand
GTGATTTAGATAATGACGGCGATATTGACGTTTTATCATCATCAAAGTTTGACAGCAAAATTGCGTGGTATGAAAATTCAACAAATATAACGTCTGTCAGAAATAATCAAACGAATGTACCCAACAATTTTCAACTATATCAGAATTACCCCAATCCCTTTAACCCATCAACAACAATTAGTTACAGCCTACCGCAAGCAGGACAGGTTACTCTTGATATCTACAACCTTCTCGGAGAAAAAATAGAAACATTGGTGAATGAATATCAAACTGAGGGAGAACATCAATTGCAGTGGAAGCCGGAAGGTTTATCGAGCAGTATTTATTTTGTACGTATGCTGGCAGGTTCAAAAATAAAAACAATAAAGCTGGTTTTGCAAAAGTAGGCTTTTCTATAATATCTGCCGGGAATAAACCCGGCAGAGTTAAAATCTTATTGTTTACTAAAAGTCCAAACAGCAGAGTATTCAGTACCGCCGTACTCATAAGGTAAATTAATTTTTGCTACGGTATTATTTTCAAGCAATTCATAAGGGACGGTTTGAACTTCGAAACTATCATCAATGAAAATTAAATCGGTTGAAGTTGCACCCCACAATCCGCCCTGGACGTCATTACCCTCAGCAGTTGAAATAGTTAAGATAAATATTTTACTATCTGCAAAAGATGCAACAGCAATTAAAACGCCGTTCTGAGCAGTTATAGTAACATTCAGCCCGTTTTGTTCAAAATCAACTTGTTCCATGTCCCATTGACCTACAAATAATTCTTCGTAAGAATTAAGCGTAACCTGGACACCAGTTGGAGCAGTTTGTGCCAGTATTATTGTTGCATTGATTGGTTCTGCATCCGGGTCATCGCTAAAGTTAAGTTCACCGGTGGCAGTTATTTCATCGCCGTCTTTGGTATAATTAATTGTTAGATTAGGCGTTCCTTCGGTATCGGAATCAAAAGTAATTGTTGTTTCCGTTGAAGCCCAACTTCCGGTATCCGTTGTAGTGTCTACTAGTGATGTAGTTGTAATTTCGTAGCTGCCGTCTTCATTCAAATTAAATATTACTTGAGCCAATGCGTTGTAAGGAACAACCTCGATTTCTTCGGATTCATGTAAGACAATTTTTTGCAGATGCCATACTCCCGCCAGCGGGTTGGTAGATTCAGTAGGACTATCTCCATTATCATCAGAGCAGCTTATTAGGGCTGCAACAGCAAACAAAATAATTCCAAGTAGTGAATATTTTTTTATCATAGATATTCCTCTTCAAAATTGGGATACCACTATAAAGAATATTTGAAAATATAGATTGATAGTTCCCAAATCAACATAATAAAAAAGTGTTTATAATTTAATAACGCTAAACTATCGACTTGAAGGAAAAACGAACAATCTTTGGACGCACCAATTTTTCAAAATCTTTATAAGCCAACCGGATTAATTCAGTATGAGTCCCGGCATTAAACGCTATTTCTTCGTCTTCCACCAAGCTTGCAGCCACATAAACATCAAGCCCGTAAATGTTGCCGAACGGCGGCATTGCACCTACTTCGCAGCCCGGGAATTTATCTTTAAACTCCTGTTCGTTGGCTAATCTTACTTTGTCTGTTCCAAGCGCTTCTTTAAGCATATCAAAGTCTACTTTGTACGAACCCGGTAAAACAGCCATTGCCATCTGCCCGTCAATTTTAATAAGAACAGTTTTGGCAAAGCCTTTCCCTTTGATGTGCGCCGAAGCTGCTATCTCTTGCGCTGTGTAAGCTTGAGAGTGTTTGATATTTACGTATTTTATACCGTGTTCATCTAGATAATTTTTTAATGTTGTACCCGGCATAGTTCCTCCTTAATTTTGTTAAAAGTTTCTTACTACTACACCGAAAAGGAATGACAATTGAATAACCTGTTAAAGCATAAAAGTTGCGCATGATTCGCTAAAAATTTTTTAGAAATTCATTCAATTAATTTTTACTGCAGTTTTTACCTGCAATTCTACGGCAGATATTGATTTTAAAATAATTTTTGAAAATTCTATCTGACTGTTCGGTACATCTTTATCTTCAATTAAAACAGCTTCGGATATGTCGTTAATATCTTTGCCCGACATTATACAATGAACTAAAGCTGAACTAATCGGGGTTACAGAAGGATTGAATGCAACATTTTCAATATAAGTTCCATGGAAAATTTCGCCCGTTTTTAATTTAAAAGCAGCGCCGGAAAATGTTTTTGTATAAGGTGAATAAGAAAACTTAGCCTGCATTAACGCTTCCGATTCCATGAGCGACGGAACAAAATCTATTTCAAGTTCTTGAAAATATTTATCCATCAAACCCTTACTGTTTCCCAGGTCACCGGGTCCGAACCCGTTTGGGAAAAAATTATCCAATGTTAACTCTTGTTCGTCACAGAGTAAAATTTTTATTGTATTCGCTGAGTTTAATTCATTAATGAACTGCCTGCAATGACCACATGGCGTAACGGATGTTGCCAGGGTTCTAATACTTCTTTCTTTATGCAGTACGGCATTTATAATAGCAGCCTGTTCCGAATGTATAGTTACCTGCAATGGACAATTTTCAAGCTCAATATTTGCACCAAAATACAAATTCCCGGATTCAGCCAATACAATTGACCCGACATTAAAGTTTGAAATAGGAGCTCTAACAAAAATTTCTGCCGCAGGTAACATTTTCACCAGCAGTTGGTTAGTTGTTAGGTTAAAGTTCTCTTTTAATTGTTCGAAAATTTCGGCTTCCATAAAACCTTTGAACGGATCGCTGAAAATTTCGTCAAACAGCTTATAATGCTTTGATAAGAACTCTGAATCGCTGTTTTTAAAGGAACGGATATTTTTTGATGTCTTCATAAGTATTCAAAATTGGATTATATTAATAAGATATATTTATACAAAATAGTTTTTCAAAAATCAAAATTAATCTAATACCGGAAAAAATTGAATGAAAAAAGATATTAATCCGTGGGCATGGGTTTCCACACTTTATTATGCCGAAGGCCTACCTTATGTAATTGTAATGACGGTTTCAGTAATAATGTATAAGAGATTGAATATTTCTAATACTGATATAGCTTTATACACAAGCTGGTTATACCTACCCTGGGTTATAAAACCAATCTGGAGCCCGTTTGTTGATATTATTAAAACAAAAAGGTTCTGGATAATTACAATGCAGGTTATAATAGGTACAGCATTGGCTTGCGTTGCTCTCACCATTCCAGCCGATAATTTTTTCAGATATACTTTGGCTTTTTTCTGGCTGCTGGCATTTAGTTCCGCTACGCATGACATAGCTATCGACGGTTTTTATATGATTGGTTTATCCAAACACGAGCAGACTTTATTCGTAGGAATAAGAAGTACTTTTTACAGGATTGCAATGATTACCGGTCAAGGGCTGCTTGTAATTTTAGCAGGTTATTTTGAGGAACTGTTTCCCGGTAATATTAAACATGCATGGACCATCACCTTTTTAATAATTGCAGCAGTATTTATAGTACTCTTTATTTATCATAGAATTATTTTGCCGAAGCCTATTAATGATAAACCTGCAAGCGTTAATAGCAGAAATATCATAAATGATTTTGTAAAGACATTCTCTCTATTTTTTAAGAAAAAACAAATAGGTGTCATTTTAGGATTTTTACTTCTCTACAGGCTAGGTGAATCGCAGCTTGTAAAACTGGCTTCACCTTTCCTTTTGGATTCTGCGGATGCCGGCGGACTTGGCCTTTCAACAAGTGAAGTCGGGTTTGTTTACGGCACGGTCGGTTTAATTTCTTTATCTATCGGGGGAATACTAGGCGGTTATGTTGCGTCTAAAAAAGGACTGAAGTATTGGATTTGGTGGATGCTTGTTGCCATAAACCTGCCGAACTCGGTTTACATTTATTTGTCGTCTGTACTGCCGGATTCATTTTTAATAGTAAACATTTGCGTAGCAATTGAACAATTCGGTTACGGATTTGGTTTTACTGCTTATATGCTTTACATGATTTATATTTCTGACGGAGATCATAAAACTTCGCACTTTGCAATTGCAACCGGCTTTATGGCATTGGGAATGATGTTGCCGGGAATGGTTAGCGGATGGATTCAGGAACAAATAGGGTATCAGAGTTTTTTCATGTATGTTCTTTTAACTACAATTCCGGCTTTTATAATTACAAAGTTTATTGATATTGATCCTAAGTTCGGTATTAAAAAAGTTTCAAATAACGGGGAATAGTTGAATAAAGAAAAAGTAATTGAAGTAAAAGGATTAACAAAAAAGTTTAAAGAAGTAACGGCTGTCAAAGATTTAGACCTCAATGTGTATAGAGGCGACGTGTTCGGATTTTTAGGGCCCAACGGTGCAGGCAAAAGTACAACTATAAGAATGCTTCTTTCGCTAATCACGCCTACGAGCGGTTCAATAAAACTTTTCGGGCGGAATCTAAAAAAGCATAGAATCTCAATTCTTAAGCGGATAGGTGCAATAGTTGAAAAACCTGATTTCTACCTTTACCTGCCTGCTATAAAAAACCTTGAAATACTTGGTAAACTTTCCGGTGCCGATGTATCAAAAAATAAAATAATGGAAATGCTCGAGTTGGTAGGCTTAGATAAAAGGGCCAACAGCAAAGTAAAAACTTTTTCGCACGGAATGAAACAAAGATTAGGATTAGCGCAAGCCTTACTGCACGATCCCGAGTTGATAATTCTAGATGAACCTACAACCGGTTTGGATCCGCAGGGAATTAAAGAAATACGCGACCTGATAATTCATCTAAGTGAAGACAAAGACAAAACTATTTTTCTCTCTTCTCATATTCTTAAAGAGGTTGAAATTATTGCCAACAGGATGATAATAATAAATAAAGGTACAACACAGATAGAGGGATCAGTCGAAGAATTATTAAACTCGGATGCTTTATCGGTAACTGTTGAGGTTAATGATATACAAAACGCTCTGAACATTTTAGAAACATCTCAATGGAAAAGTTATTTGAAAGAAAAAAATAAAACTAAGTTAGTATTTGAAATGTCCGACGAAGATATCCCTTCGTTGAACAAATATTTGGTCGAAAATAATGTTGAAGTTAAATCAATAGTTCCGGTACGCTCTCTTGAAAATTATTTCTTGAAAATTACAGAAGGAAGTACGGAATGATAAATTTGATTTTAATAGAACTTCATAAAATTTTTAGAAAGCTAAGAACATATATCGGTTTTGCCGCTTTGGCTGTGCTGATTCCGGTTATCCAGATTGCTCTTTATTTTGAAGGTGACGGTTATATAAATTTTGCAACACGCAATATAAAGCAGTCGTTTGTTATAGTAGGTAATTTAATGAACGGATACTTAATTGCTAATATGGTATTGCAGTTGCTGTTTATTCACATTCCTTTTTTAATTGTTTTGGTTGGCGGAGACTTGCTTGCAGGCGAAGCAACTTCGGGTACATACAGGATGCTGATTTCACGCCCGATCTCGCGCTTTAAATTAGTTACATCAAAATTTCTTTCCGGGCTGATTTACACCAACCTGCTGCTGGTCTGGATGCTTATACTCAGTCTCGGTGTTTCGATTTTAATTTTTGGTACAGGTGAACTGATTGTATTAAAAGAAAAGATTTACATCTTCGCAAAAGATGATGTGCTATGGCGGTTCTTCTTGGCATACGGTTTTGCTGCATTGAGTATGTCAACCGTTCTGGCATTGTCGTTTTTATTTTCCTCTTTTGTTGAAAATGCAATCGGTCCGATTGTAGCTACAATGGCGGTGATAATAATCTTTTTAATTCTATCAGCTTTGCCGGTTGATTTTCTTCAGGCGATTAAACCGTACTTATTTGTAAACCATATGGTTGTTTGGCGGGAGTTTATGGGTGATCCGATTGATTATTCGAAAATTATCAATTCGGGATTGGTTTTGGGCGGACACATAATCGGCTTTTATTTAATAACTCTTTATACATTTATTAAAAAAGATATTCTTAGTTAGAGGAAAAAATGAAGTATTTAACATTATTTATAATTATCGGAAAAATATTTACTCAGGAAATTGATCCTTATGAATTGATAAACAAATTGAGTGAAGAATTCAATAAAGTTGAGGATTATCAAGTTAACGTAACAATTACTGTTGATGTAAATTTCTTAAAAGTACCGGAAACAAAAGCAACAATTTACTTTAAACAGCCGGATAAAGTTAAAATGGATTCGGAAGGGTTTGCATTGCTGCCTAAAGAAGGATTAAACTTTTCCCCCGCGAAATTACTGGAAAATGAATTCACTGCAATTTATACAAAATCCGAAGCGATAGACGGTGCTGAATGTGAAGTGATAAAAGTGGTCCCGTTGGTTGACACAACTGATGTAATTTTGTCATCATTGTGGATAGATCCGCAATTGAATGTAATCAGAAAAATAGAAACCACCACAAAGAGAACAGGCACTTTCGGGATTGATTTGGCTTACAACGACAGCGAATATAAAAACTTACCTTCTGAAGTTAAATTCATTTTTAATGTTGAGAATTTAGAACTGCCCGTAACAATGACCGGGGAACTTGATAAACCGAAAGAAGAAAAAAAGAGTGATTCAATGACGGGAGTCGTGATTGTGAAATACGACAATTATATACTTAACCAGGGTTTGAGCGATTCGTTTTTTGAAGAAGAAAACTCTCCGAAGGAGAAAGTAGAAAAATAAGTGCCTTGTTAAATTTACTCTGTTTAATTACTTTATTCTGAACAAAAAATTGAGGTGACTTAAGAATTTTATACTTTCTATTCATAAACATTTCAACATAAAGAAGGAATAAAATATGAGTAACTCAATTTTATCGGCACGCCTTTTAATATTATTCTCATTTATTTTCATCTCAAATCAATATGCTCAGGAGAATGTTTCAGTCGCAATACATCCCGGCGTTGTTAGGCTTAACGGTACGGGATTTGGCAGCCAGTTTTATATTTCAAGAAATTTTAATGATAAGGTCAGTTTAAATTTTGGAGCAGGCATTTACTCGTTTAATAGGAATGATGACATCTTCTATGACTTTTCAATAAGGGACCAGGTCTCAAGAATAATCCCGATAAACCTAAGCGGTAAATATTATTTTGGAGAAAAAGATTTTAAGCCTTATGTAACCGCCGCAATTAGTTTCAATTACTTTTTTATATATCATGCAGATGAAATAAAAGAATTAGATGCCGTAAGGTTAAACACTGGTTCGAATGATTATTACTCGCATTCTTCATTATCATACGGAATAGGCATTGGAGTGAAAAGAAAACTGAGTGATGCCCTGTTCTTTGATGTCTCTGCAGTAAATAATTATGAAGTTGAAGTAGATCAGTTCATTAATTTTAATCTTGGTATGGGGTATATTTTTTAAAGTAGCGAATTAATCCGAATTGTTTTAATAACCCGTTGAGTGAAGTGCTGATTAAATCTATGTCTCCGTTCATTAAAATTTATTCAACTATACATATGAATTGTTCTACAATGATACAAAATTGCTTGTTACAATTTCAAAACCAAATTCTATTTACTATCTCCTATATACTGCTTCTCTTGAATTTCAGCTTAGATTATTTTACATTTTAAGTGCTAAAATCGTCAGACCGGTTAGACCTTTTCCGTTAATAAAGGATTTGTCTTTTTAAACAAAACAAGAAACTACTTGCCTTGAGATGCGGGAATCCGTGAGGACCCGGGGCTTGTCTGACGAGCCTTAGCCATCTCGAGGCTTTTATTTGCTAAAAATCGTCGGAGGTCAAAATGTCAAATCAAAACAACTCTCAAACGCCTGCACAAAACACACCAAAGTATTTTGTAAAACTCAAATTAAAATCCGGTAAAAAGAAAGAGTTTCTAATCGAGTCAAATGAATTTGAGTTAACAGAAGAATTCTTTCAAAGCAGAATAAAATATAAAGAGCCGGTTGCACCTGCAGATATTGAACAGGTAATTAAAATAAGCCGTGTAGAGAAAGGAAGTTACAATAAAGCCTACGACGGCATCTCACAAACAAAAGCAATACTGGAAACCCCGAATACTTACGATTTTAATTTTACAGACAGCACAGCCCTGCTGAACTTAATACACTTAGTTGAAGCAATGATAAAGCTGCTAACCAAAAGCCGCCGCGAAATAAAAAAAACAATTTGATTATTTGGAGATTTATGATTGTTGAGGGGAAATAGTTATCTAAAGATTAGGTCACGGGGTAACCGTGACTTATGTGAACTTTATTAACAATTATTTGAGCCATTTTATTATATTATTTCTTTAATTTTTAAGATTTTGTTTTATATATAGCCAATTCTTTGTCTTTATAAATAGTTTAATAAATTTGTATTGATTATTAAAAGACAAAAAATGAAAAATGCAGTTTCCTCTCATTACTAAAATAGAAATTGAAAATTTCTCTTTATTTAAGAAAAAGAAGCACATTGTGATTGATGTGATTTGTCTCGCTGGTGCTAACGGTTTAGGTAAATCTACCTTTATTAGTATTATCAATTATGGTTTTACATGGATAGTAAAAAATCCAAATAGAGACTTCTCATGGTATAACTCAATACCACAGTTTTATTCTAAATCCAAAAATTTTGCATCAGAATATTTTGATGGTAGGATAACAGAGGAAGATAGAGACTTAGCGGAAATAACTTTGTATTTTACTATTGGAAAAAATTTTTACAAAATCAAAAGAAGCCTTTTTGAAAAAAAAGTAGCTGATAATATAATTGAATTCCCTGCTGATATTACCTCCATAGAATTAAACGAAATTTATAAAAAGTATTTAACTGAAGACATAGAGCTTTCAATATTTGAACAATTCGTATTTTTACAATTTTTTGTTTTTTCTTTTGATGAAACATATAAAATGTTGTTTTGGGATCACCGAATAATGGAACCTGTATTATACCTTTTATTTGGGATTGATCCTAAAAAAGCTGAAAAAGCAGATAGTTTGAGAAAGGAACATTCCAAATTTGATTCCAAGGCTAGAAATTTACAATATCAAATAACCTCAGCACGTAAAGAATTTAACAATATTAAATCAAAAATCGATGATATCAATGAAGATAGTGTATCAAGTGATGATAATATAACATTACTAGAAAATTATAAGAACTTGGAAAAAGAAATTTCTGAACTTATCTCACATTTGGACCTTACAGAAAAGAAAATAAAGGAAACTGAGCTGTCAATTTCTGACTCGTCTTTAAAACCGACTGTAAAGTTTTTTCAGGACTCTACCTTCCATAGATTCTTTTTCTATTCCACTAATGTAAACTGCCATTTCCACAGATTCTTTTTCCATCTCCGCAATGTAAGTTGTCATTCCTGTGATCTTTTTTGCTGTTCTATTAATTTAATCCAATGCTGTCAACTTAAGGCTATCTTTTCTAATTACCATTGTCACATCCGAACCCCTGCGGAACGTTTGAAGCGCAACATCAACAGCAGAATTTTTCCTCCGCCTACAATTGCTATTCTTTGTTCAACATAAGGGTGAGGCTCATCATAATAGTGTTTTACTTTTGGAAGTTCTTCACCCGGAATATTCATCCTGTTTTCGAAATCAAAAAACCCCGTTGCAATTACTAAGTTTGAACATATGTAACTATCTTTTTCAGTATTTACACTGAAAGCACTTTCTTGTTTTTCAATACTTGTAACTTTTTCGTAAAGGTTTACATTCAGATTCCAAGCAGCTTTTACTCTCCTATAATATTCAAGAGCCTCTCTCCCCGTTGGCTTTATACCGTGAGATATAAAAGGCACATCACCAATTTCCAATCTATCCGAGGTGGAAAAGAACGTCATGTTAACCGGGTAGTGATAAATTGAATTTACAAGGCAGCCTTTATCGATTATTAAATACGAAAGGTTTTTCTTTACAGCCTCTATACCGCAGACCAGCCCGATAGGCCCTGCCCCGATTATTATTATGTCGTAATTATTTTTTCATAGTGATTACTTAAATAAATAATAAATTATTTTTCTCCGTAAAATATAGTTGTTTAAAGCAAAAATTAATAATCCGCACCTATACAAATTGATTGAAACAGTATAAACAAATGATGGTATAACAATAACAAAGTTTTGTGTTCATCCTTATATTTAAAGAAATATTACCGTTATATCATTAAATTGAAAGCCTAATTTAAGGTTTTTACATGAAAGAATTTCAATACTCTTTTTTCGCAAAATTCATTTACAGGTATGCAAACGTTCCGGTTACCATAGTGCTTTTATTTTATTTACTGGTATCTCTGTCTTATTCAACTGATAAATGGTATTTCATCATTCCGGCATTTATTAATGCTGTGATCATATTTTCTCTGAATAAATTTTATATAAAGATGTATAGAACATACCCGTTTAAAATAACCGCCGATAATAGAAAAATTACATGTAGTGATTTCGCTTTTTCAAACAAAGAAATAACAATAGATTTAGTTAACATAGAAAAAATAACCGGCGGAATATTCAGCGGTAATAATTTAAAACCCATTGAGCTTTATGACGGTAAGCAAAAAATCCAAATAGGTTTTAACCAGCATATCGGAGGCTTTAACAAACTGCTCACAATTATTCTTAGCAATATCAACAAAAAGCTTTACGATGAATTACTGCAAAAGGTAAAAGAGAACAGTTTTATTAGAAAAATAAAAAAGCCCGGCAAAACCGGGCCTTGAGAATTATTTCTTTGGAGGATATACAGCATCATTCAGTTGTTTGGCAACTTTGAATTTAACATAGTTCTTAGCAGGAATTACAATCTCTTCGCCTGTAGCAGGATTTCTTCCTTTTCTTTTCTTTCTTTTAGCGGTAGAGAATTTTCCCAAGCCAGGAATTGTAAATCCTTTTTTAGCTTGTTTGTAAGTTAGCTGAACCACCTCGTCGATAAACTGAGTTGATAATTTTTTAGTTGTTCCCAACTTTTTGGAAAGGTGATCAACGATGTCGCCTTTTGTCAATGGTTTTGCTGCCATGTCATACCTTTTATTTTTTGTTAAATGAAGGGTTAACTCAAAATAATACTTTTGTAATAAAAAAAAAATCAAATTTATGTTTTTTTTTATTTTTTTGATTTATATCAACATAAGATGAACCAATAATGACAGTACTCTCACGTTTTCTTAGAAATTAATATTTTGTAACTTGCAGAACTAATTTTAACATAAGCTATGTCAAAGTATCTATTATTACTGTTTTTCACTATTACAAACTCTCTCCTTTCCTATAATTACTGGGGAAAAGACTCATTGTTAGTTCCTAAAGCAGGATTAAAAACAGATTCAACAAACATCCATGTAAAGGATAGTTTAATAAATTTAAAAAAAGAAACTCTGTCTGGTAGTAAAAACTTCTTTTATAAACTGACGAAAAAAGAAATAGATAAAAGAGATTACCGATATACAGGCAATATAACTACATATATACCTTTCGGATTCCTCAATGATTTAGGGACTAACGGACAGCCGCACCAAATTAATATATTCGGCGGGGGTTTTAATAGTGTTTCTTATTTGTCAGACGGCATTCTGCTTAACAACAGAATAAGCAGCAACTATGACTTAAACATGTTTCAATCGGAGAGAATTGACTCAGTTGAGCTATTGCCAATAACAAAAGGATTTCTATATGGCAGCGACAATAATGCTGCAGCAATAAACTTAATAACACGTGACTCAGCAGTTACTGCGCCGACAACAAGGTTGAGATATCATCAGGCCCCGGAAGATGAAGAGTTTGTAAACCTATCGTTTGACACAAAACTCTTCAAGCCTCTTTATTTGACTGTTGATTTGACCAACTACAGCGTTGAGCCAAGATTTGAAAACAGTGAATCGGGCGGATGGAAAATCAACTACCGGTTAAAATATCTTCTCTCGAAATCAACAAATATAATTTTGAACTACAACACATTATCAACTGAAACTCAATTATTCGGCGGAGTCGACGCGAATAATAAAAATCAAATTGAATATGATTTTCAAGTTGCCGATGCTGTTTACCCTTTGCCAGATACTTACTCATCCCGTTATCAAAAATACAAGCAAAACTTCCTAACTTTCACGGTATTATCAAAAATAATAAACGATTCACCGGCTTGTGTTGACCTTTATTATACGTTTAATAAAACCGAGTACCGGCAGAACGAAAGGACAGAACTTAATTACCTGGAAAAAGTAATAAACGATAATTCATACAAAACAATAGGGCTTTCGTTATCACAAAAATTTAAATTTGATAATTTAGTTACAACCTTTAGTTCTACTGTTGAACAAAACAAGTTTACGGCAGATATACTTGAAGAAAATTCAACCCGAAACTCTTTGAGCATTTCCGGGATTACCGAAGCTGATTTGCCCGGAAATTTTAACGGCTCTGTTTTTGCAAAATATTTAAATTATGACGGTACAACTAACTTTGGATTCGGTACAAACCTGGTCTTTAATTATTCCGACAACCTTTCATTTATGACAGGCTATTCAAAATTTCAAAAACCTCTTCCGGTCTTGTATACAAGCTTTATTGATCCTGCTTCGGATATTGATAAGCAAGAGATATCAGTTTTCGAAAGCAGCATAGGATTCAAATCAAAAAATATTGCTTCAATGTTCTCATTTTTCATTAAAGATAATGATAACGATTTGCTACCGGTAATTACAAACTCTTCCGATTCGTTGATAATAAATGAAATAGGAATGTTTATTCCCGTATCATCTTCACAAAAAGGATTCAACTTAAATTTTGATATACAAATCTGGAATTTACTATTTCAAGTGAATGCAAATTATATGCCCGATTTCCAAGAGAGTACTGCAATTTATCCGGAGTACAATTTTGCAGGCGGAGCTTATTACCTGGACACTTTATTCAACAATAATCTAAAACTAAAAGCCGGCTTTAATTTTTATTCAATCGGCCAGCAATATTTTTACACTATAGATTTTCAAAAGAATGTTCCTGTAAAATATATTCTTGATAATTCTAATTTATCGCTATTAAAAAATGAATATACCGACCTTGTTACTACTGTTGATTTATTCATCTCCGGCACATTCCAGGATGCGGCAGTAGTAAGCTTCATTTTTGAAAATATTTTTGACCTTCAATACTTTATAGTGCCTTATTACCCCAAACAAGGCCAAGGAATTAGACTTGGGATTACCTGGGAACTATTAAATTAAACTCCCCTTTTGTGTAGTTGTAATTTATACTAATAATATTTATTTACTCTTTTTACTTAAAGAGTGAAGGGTTGATATGAAAGCATATATTTTGATATTACTTTTATTCTTACCGGTCTCTATATTTTCTCAAGTGGTCACAATTGACCCGGAGTTTGCAACTGAAACAGATTCCATAATAGTTACCTTTAATGCAGCAGAAGCAACAAGAGATGATTTAGTCGGTTATACAGGGACTGTTTATACACATACAGGCGTTCAAACACAGATAGGAGGCGCTGAACCAATACGCTGGCAGCATGTAATCGGTAATTGGGGAATTAACAGTACCCAGCCCGCTTTAACGAGAATAGGGACAGATATATACCAACTTGTTATTCCTAATCCGAGAGATTTTTATGGTGTTACCAATCCGGCAGAACGAATTACAGAACTCAATTTTGTTTTTAGAAGCTCTGATGCATCATTACAGACAGAAGATATTTTCGTTAGCCTATTTGAAGAAGGATTAAGCATAAAATTACTTGAACCTACTTCTTTGCCAATTTATCCCGAACCTAATGAAGAGATAACCATTTCATTTACTGCAGATGAGCCCGATAGTATGTTTTTAATTTACGGGAATAATATTATAGAGCAAACAACAAACGATACATTGACTTATGTTCTAAACACAGAAGGCTCAGGCAGGCAATGGATAACTATTTTCGCAAAAAAGGACGAAGAAACAGCGTCGGATTCATTTTACTTTTTTGTCCGCGAACCGGTAAGTGTTGCTGATCTCCCTTCCGAAGTTGAGCCGGGAATAAATTACATAGATGCAAATACTGTTACTCTTGTTCTGTATGCACCTAATAAAAATTTCGTTTATTTAACAGGGGATTTTAATGAGTGGTTGTTTGATCCCGACGAAGACCTTTCATGGCTGATGTCTGAAGATTATTACATGAATATTACACCGGACAGCACTACATACTGGAAAACTATTACCGGACTGACAGCTAAGCAGGAATACAGATTCCAGTATTTGGTTGACGGTAATTTACAGATAGCTGATCCCTACGCAGATAAAATATTGGAAAGCGAAGATGACGAAATTCACGAGAGTGTTTACCCAAACCTAATTGAATACCCTTCCGATAAAACAAGTTTTTCGGTGTCCGTATTCCAAACGGACCAGGACGAATACGAATGGGGAGTTACTGATTTTGAAAGGCCCGCAAAAGAAGAACTGGTTATTTATGAATTGTTCGTCCGGGATTTCGTATCAACACATAGTTACCAAACCTTAATTGATACCCTAAGTTACTTGGAAACGCTTGGTGTAAGTGCTATTGAATTAATGCCGATAAATGAATTTGAAGGCAACAGTAGTTGGGGTTACAATCCCTCCTTTTATTTTGCACCTGACAAATATTACGGGACAAAAAACGATTTAAAAAAATTCATTGACGAATGTCATCGCAGAGGTATTGCAGTAATTCAGGATATAGTATTAAACCATACTTATGGAAGCTCATCGTTTGTTCGATTATATGCCTCAAGTGATAGTGGACCACCCACAGAAGATAATCCATGGTATAACAAGGAACATAACTTTCAAAATCCCGACGCTCAATGGGGAAACGATTTTAACCATGAAAGCCTTCAAACGCAAAAGCTTGTAGATAGGATATTAAATTACTGGATAACTGAATTTAAAATTGACGGTTTTAGATTTGATTTTACTAAAGGATTTGGGAATAATATTAAATCTCAAAGCAGTGATCCGTGGGGAAGCCTGTATGACGCGGATAGAATTAGATTGCTGAAAAGAATGGTGGATCAAATGTGGTCGCAAGACTCAACCGTGTATGCCATATTCGAGCACTTAGCCGAGGACAGCGAAGAACAAGAATTAGCAAACTACGGGATTTTAATGTGGGGTAACCTTAACTACAATTATAATGAAGCAACAATGGGTTATCACGATAACGATAAATCTAATTTTTACAGGATTTCCTGGAAAAACCATTCCGGTTTTACCGGGCCTTTTGTTGTCGGCTATATGGAAAGTCACGATGAAGAAAGGTTGATGTATAAAAATCTTACTTACGGAAATTCAAGCGGTTCCTACAATGTACAAAATTTATTAACGGCTTTACAAAGAATGAAAATGGCTGCCGCATTTTTCTTTACCGTACCCGGTCCTAAAATGATCTGGCAGTTCGGAGAACTCGGTTATGATTTTAGTATTGATTATAATGGAAGATTAGGTGAAAAGCCTATTAGGTGGAACTACTTTGAAGAACCGGCAAGAAAAAAACTATACGATGTTTACTCAGCCTTGATAAACCTAAGAAAGGAATATGATATTTTTAAGACGGAAGATTTTCAATTATCGGTAGCGGCATCAAGAAAAAGAATTCAGCTAAACTCAGATACGTTGAACATAACAATAATAGGAAATTTTGGAGTTACTGCCGGAACTATATCTCCGAATTTTCAATCATCAGGAAAGTGGTATGATTTTTTTACCGGTGATAGTATTGATGTTGTTGATTCGGCAGAGGCAGTAACGCTGGAACCCGGTGAGTTCCATATTTACTCGGATAAAAAACTAACTACGCCTGGTCCGGATATAATTACTAAAATTAAAGATAATGATGGACTGCCTGCTGAATTTACACTCTTCCAGAATTATCCTAATCCGTTTAATCCTACAACAACAATAAAATTCAACATACCAAACGTAGTGATACGCCCCTCCTTGGCGGGTAAACATGGCATGTCTCTACGGACAACACTTAAAATTTACGATATTCTCGGTAAAGAAATAACAACTCTTATAAATGAAAACAAATCACCGGGATATTATGAAGTTATATTTGACGCACGAAATTTATCAAGCGGTGTTTATTTCTACAGGCTTGAAGCCGGTCAATTCATTGAAACTAAAAAGATGCTCCTTCTTCGCTAGAAAAAATACGACGACAGATTTTGCCGAAGTGAGATACTGTAGACATCCCACGTGATGTCTATTTTGTTAACTCCGCTAAAATTACTGCGCTTGCACATGCAACATTTCATCCTGACTTTTGACAATTAGTGCGGTAGAAGTTACCAATGCCTTATTAGTTTTATTAATGGGCTATCGATGATATTCCTACTGCTTATTGAAATCGTTGAACTTCTTTTTGTAGCGCTTAATAGAGAAATCACATATCAGATCGCGATGAATTGATGGTATGCGAAGGACAGCACCATCTTTACCTTGTAATCTGTTATGAATTTGTTTTATCAAATCAAGGGTGGTATTGGCTAATCTTGCCCCTACTATCTATGATTTTTTTTTCTCTTTTAACTCCTTCAATCTTTCTTTAGCTTTAGTAAGCTTGGAATTCTACGATAAATGCGTTGCGAATAGTTTATGCAAAAGTAATCTGATAACAGCTTTATTGTCCTAAGTTTTGATGCAAGTTCGATCAAACGCATTATAGATAAATCTAATAGCAGTGCATCAATATCTGAGAATTATCACAGCACAAAAAAAATCTTCTTGCAAATTGATGGCTAACATCTATACACTCT
>JASFMY010000141.1:0-17247 GCA_050117315.1 Ignavibacteria bacterium | reverse complement strand
TTTTTTGAAGCTCATTTTGCACCGGCTTTTTCGGTGATAGCTCTTTGAAGCTCTTTTTTTCCGTTTATGATAACGGACTTAGCTCTATTAAGTAAGTGAGTCCTCTTCTTAATTTACCGACAAAACGTTTAGATATTTAATTTTGCAGAAACTCTAATAAAGGTAAAAGTCCCCGCTAGGGTGAACGGGGCAGGCCAGCCTACGTAAAAAGAAACTTTGACGGGACAGGTAAGAGAAATTATAAACATGTTGTTAGAAATGACAGTCCATGACACGTTACCGTATCAATTGAACATTGTCCGTTATATTCACTATATTATCTATCAATATTCTAAAACTAAATAAATAATAAAATGAAAAGAATTTTTATCACTGCCGTAATTATATGCAGCATAACAAACTGCTTGTTTACACAAAATAATCCTCCCGACGGTTTCGTTTACTTAGATGAATACATCCCGGGCATAGAAGTTGATTTACGGTATTATTCAAATGACAATTTTGTAGGCGACACTGTTGACGGCTATCATGCAAACAAATGTATTATCTCTTTAGAAGCTGCAAAGGCTTTAAAAAAAGTTAGTGCCGAACTTAATGCAAAAGGAATCGGGTTAAAAATATTTGATGCATACCGTCCGCAGCAGGCTGTTAATCATTTTGTTAGATGGGCGAAAGATTTGGGAGATACATTAACCAAGTCAAAATATTACCCGGAGGAAAGAAAAAGTACTCTATTTAAAAAAGGTTATATTGCTTCGAAGTCAGGCCATTCAAGAGGAAGCGCTATTGATCTTACTTTAATCTATTTGTCCGGTGAAAAAAAAGGTAAAGAAGTGGATATGGGCGCAGGCTGGGATTTTTTCGGGACAATATCATGGCCAAGCAGCGACAAAGTAACGGCCAAACAAAAGGAAAATAGGATGCTGTTGCGCAACACGATGATAAAACACGGCTTTAAACCTTACAACAAAGAGTGGTGGCATTTCACTCTCAAACATGAGCCGTTCCCGGATACTTATTTTAATTTTCCAATTAATTAAAAATGCCCGAAATATTCAGGGCATCTTGTTAAAAGATATAATTACATTTCTTTTCTATCAAATAAATATCCCATTACAAAAATGATTTTATAATTCGCCGATTGCTTTTTTATACAACATCTGTTGAATTTTTACTTGAGCTTTTGCGGCAATATAATCTGCATAAGCTTTCTGCCATTGAACCTGGGCATTCAAAAGGTCGGTAGTAGTAACTAATTCCTGCTTTAACCTGTTGGTTTCAAGGTGTAGATTTTCTTCCGACTGCAGAAGTGCATCTTTAGTAAAATTGAGTTTCGTGTATGCTTCTTCAAGGTTGAAAATAGCTTGCTTAATTTCCAGTGATAATAGCTCTTTTGTTCTATCTAATGTATAACCAATGCTTTCCGTTTTTAATTTTGCTTGGTCTATCTTTAGACTACTAGCGCCCCAGTGGAATATTGGAATACTAAGAGACAAACCGGCATTCCATGTAAATTCTTTTTCGTCTTCGCTAAGATGGTTACTACTTTGTAATGTATAATTTGCATAGGACACTAATTGCGGCAGATAATCGGAACGAACCATTTTTTGTGTGGTTTTATTTATTTCAATTTGTTGGAGAAGTATTTTTATTTCATTTCTATTTCCCAAATAATCCGGGTTGAAAGCTATGTTAGCTTCCGGTTCAGATATTTGAATAACAGAATCTTCTATAAATAGTCTTGTATCAATATCATTCCCAATAAATTGGTTTATAGACATCTTTAAGATTTCGATATTGTCACTCACAGAAATGAGAAATAGCTTTGCATTGTTACGTTCAACTTGTGCCTTTAGAACTTCGTTTTTAGTAACAATTCCATTTTCATACATGTTGGACATATCTTTGACAACGCTTTCCAAAAATTTAACAGAGTTTTGAGCGAGTTTTTTCTGCTCAAACAGTGAAACGAGTGTCCAGTATTGTTGCTCGATTTGTATTAAAACGCCTGTTTTATTTAACTCTACATTTGATCCTGCAATTCTTTTTGCATTATCCGCAATCTGTCTCGCACAGCTTAATTTACCGCCTAAATAAATTGGCAGACTCATACCAATTGTTGCTTCATAAGAATTATGGTATGTTAAATTTTTTGTATAAGCAGGTGAATATACATCACTGATTGTACCTTGTGTTGTTGGTAACACATGTCCCGGTATTGCCATAAGTTTAGGATCATCCATATAATGGTAACCGGCACTAAAATCAAAATTTGGCAGTCTTGCTCGTTTGCTTAACGTATGTTCAATTTCAACCGATTCTAGATTTGCTTGAGCCGATTTTATGTTTTGGCTATGTTCTAATGCTCTCTGCCTGCATTCAGCAAGCGAAAGGGTGTCCTGGGCAATCGTGTTTACGGTACAAAAAACCGTACAGCAAATTATTATAATATATTTTGTCATGATGAATTATTTCTCTATGATTTATTGAACTTTGATTTTATAAAAAGCCGCGTACAATAAAGGAACAACTACCAGTGTCAGTACCGTGGCAAATAATAATCCAAAAAATATGGTTATAGCCATCGAGTTAAACATTGAGTCGGTAACTAACGGCAGCATCCCTAACATAGTTGTTACTGCTGCGAGAAACACCGGGCGTAAACGGTTTACCGCTGCATCTTGTAATGCTTTGTAGGGAACAATACCTTCCTTGCTCATATTTATTCTTATTTGGTCCATCATTACAATGGCGTTTTTTAGTACCATACCAATTAGTCCCATGAATCCGACTATTGCCATAAAACCAAAAGCAATATTTGTAATGAATAAACCTATAGCTACTCCAATAATTGATAGTGGAATAATCAGCAATACTACAACTGTTTGGCGGACATTATTAAACAACATAATAATGATCAATACTGCGAAAAACATTGCAAGTGGCATATACTCACTGACTGATGCACTGGCTTCTGTAGATGATTTATATTCTCCGTCCCACATAAAAGAATAACCGTCAGGCAGGGAAATGGATTCAATAGAATCGCGCAGCAAGCTGAGTAATGTAGCCCCGGTCATGTCCGGATCAGCAGGGTCGCATTGAACAGTAATTGCACGCTGTTGATTATATCTCTGAATTAAGCCGTCTTCCCAACCAACGTTTATACTATCGATAACCTCCTTCAACGGTACAGATGCTTGTCCCTGTCTTGACCATACTCCAGTGTTTTCTATGCTTTCAATACTGTTAAGCGAATTATTGTCAACTTTTAAGACAAGCGGAAGTTTCTCATCGTTTTCACGATACATGCCTATAATTAATCCGGAACTTGTTGATCGCTGTATCGCATTTCCGAGATCGCTGCGAGTAATACCGGCACGTTTTGCTTTTATTGGAGAATAAACCGGGCTCCACGTGAACACCTGGTTCCGCCAATTATTTGTAATGTCGCCAACAGCAGGTTCTTTATGTATAATGTTTTCTGCTTGTTCAGCTAGGCGACGTAATACTGCAGGATCGGGTCCAATAAAACGAGCTTCTACCTTATATTTTATCGGCGGGCCGGCAATGTAGCCTTTTATCCGTACGCGAGCATTGGGAAAGTTTTCAGCAAAATAGTTTTGCAAATAAGGTCTTATTTCTACTGCTTCATCCGGCGTGTGTGTTTCTATCATTAATTGCCCGAAACTTGTATTATAATTTTCGTTATGTGCGGGCAATAAATAGCGAGGTGGAGTTTTGTTTAAACTGGTTGTAACATCTTTTATTTCGGATAGATTTTCGCGGAAATGTTTTTCTGCAATTGCTAAATCTTTTTGAACTTTATGGATGGTAGTACCTTCGGGAAGCCAATAATCTACAAGTGTATAAGATTTATCAAGAGGCATAAAAAATGCTTTCTTTACAACCCCGAATAACATTACAGCAATGAATAACATCGCAACTACTGCGGAAATTGATAACCACTTGTGCTTGATTACATTAGAAAGAAACCGCCTAAAAAATGCGTAAAATTTATTATCGTATGGATCTTCTTTGATTTGCTTAACTTTCAAAAATCGTTCGTTGGTTATGGCTGTTTGAGTCATTGCGAAAAACCAACTTAGTGAAAGTGAGATTGCTAAAACCAAAAACAAATCATGATTGATTTCTGCTGAATTACTCTTTGCAATGAAAACCGGTAAGAAAGTAAGAACTGCAATTAAAGTTGCCCCCAAAAGGGGCATGGCTGTTGTTCTCGAAATATCTATAATTGCTTTTCTGCGGTTTATGCCCCGTTGGATATTCACTAAAGCGCCATCGGTCACCACTATAGCATTGTCAACCAGCATCCCCATAGAAATGATAATTGCTGATAGTGAATTCCGGTGCATGCTAATGTCGAACATGTTCATAACAACAATGGTCCCCAATATTGAAAAAATGAGACCGCTTCCAATAAGTAATCCCGAACGTAATCCCATAAATAAAAGCAATACAAGAACTACTATTCCTACAGATTCCAACAGGTTGGTGATGAACACAGCATTTGCATTCTTAACTTCTTTTGCTTCGCTATATATTTGTGTGAGTTCAATTCCGATGGGAAGATTAGCTTTTAATTGTTCAATTTTGTTGGCAAGATTTTCACCAAGCTTTAGAACATTACCGCCTTTTTTTGTTGAAACAGCTAACCCAACGGCTTCGGTACTATTGTGATACATCAAATTTTGCGGGGGCTCCAGAAAAGATTTTTCAACTTTTGCAATATCTCCAATGTAAAACTGTTCCGGTCCAACCCGGATTATTGTTTTTTTAATTTCATCAATACTTTGTGATGCGATATTACCGCTTACCCTCACGTATTTATCGGAAAGCTCTATATTCCCGGCAGGAGCAATATTTGTTTGGGCATTGAGTGTCTGAATAATTAAACCCGGGTTAATTCCAAGTTCCGATATTTTTGCGTCATCGATTTTAATATCAACACATTCTGTAGGATCTCCGAATAGAGTTATTTTTCCTACCTGATCGACTGTAAGCAGTTCACGTTTTAAGTACTCGGCATAATCGTGTAACTCTTCGCGTGAAAATCCTTCCGCTGTAACAGCATAGAACATTCCATACACATCGCCGAAATCGTCAATTATCATTGGAGCATGAGCTCCCCGGGGTAAACTCGATGTTACATCTTTAACTTTCTTACGAAGAATATCCCATTGTTGCGGCATATCTTTATTCATTAAAGCATGTTCTAAATCAACCTGAACAAGAGAATAGCCTGCCGAAGAAGTTGAATAAATATCTTTTATATTATTCATTTCCATAGCAGCTTGTTCAATAACTTCTGTTACTTCCTGCTCAACTTCATGGGGAGAAGCCCCGGGATATACTGTAACAACCAATGCGGTTTTTATAGTAAAGACGGCGTCTTCCAGTTTTCCCATGGTGAAATAGGAGGCTATACCTCCTACTAATACCAATAGCAATATAAAATATATTACTACTTTGTTTTTTAATGCATATTCTGTCATTGTCATAATTTTTCTATAATTTATTGCCAATGTTAGATTTAGAGAATTGCTCCATCTTTTTTACTTTTTGTCCTTCAAAAAGGTAATGAACCCCGGCCGTAACAATATCTTCATTTCCGGTAATACCACTTTTAATTTCTATTGAATTATCTGATGCAAGACTTCCGGTAGTTACTTTGCAGGCAGAAACCGTTGAAGTATTTTTATCATAAACCCAGACATAAGGTTCGTTATCTTCGGTAAAAATTGCAGTTGAAGGAACCGTAAAAGAAGCATTGGCATTTTTCGAATTATTGGTGATTTCCAAAAAGGTTGTCATTCCTGCACTTAGCTTTATGTTATCCGGCGCATTAATTACAACAGTTATAGGCAACGATTGTTTTGAAAAGCTGGTTTTGGTCCCGATTTCTTTTAGCTTTCCGCTCAATTGTATTTTTTTATCTCCAAGCGAAACAATGCAAATGAAAGAACTATTCTCATTTACATTTATCGCGTCTTCAACAGATATCCAAGCATTAACTTCATACATAGACATATCAATAAGTGATAAGATCGGTTGTCCCGGTTTTACCATCTCATAATTGTTCACAAACACATTGTTTATATATCCTGAGAATGGCGCAACAATATCTACGTCTGCTAGGGCATTGACGGCTCTTTCATAATTCGTCTTTGCCAGTTTATAGCCTGTTTCAACCTTATCGTACACACTTTTTGAAACCGTTTCTGTCTCTTTCAGATTTTTGTACCGTTCATACTCAATTGTTGCCAGTTCGAACTGGGATTTTGTTGCTTCTACGGCCAATCGGAAATCCCTTGGATCAATTTTAGCGATAAGTTCGCCTTTCTTAACATATGCCCCTTTTATATCATTAAGCTGAAGCAAAGGTCCGCCAACTCTAAATGAGAGCTTTGTTTCTCTTAATTCATTGATACTTGCAGGCAGGGTAATATCCTGTTTACCTTTTTCATACTGTATAGGTTTGGCAGTCCTAACCGGACGCATACTATCTTGAGTAGTATCTGCATCATTGCATGCTGTTATTATAAGCAATAATGAAGCGATCAAAAAAACACTGCTGATTTTTGTATTCATAATTTCACTGATTTTTAAGTTAGAGAACTTCTAAATAAACCATAATGGTATATTTAGTTTACTTATGGATAAAAAATTTTCTATTTCAAAAGTCCTTTGAAAAATAGACCTAATGTTTCGGTTGTTTCATTTTTGAAATCTGTTTTATTATCGCATACAGAAATATTATATGATACTATAGCATTCACTGTTTTATAAACAGTTACAGGATTTGCATATTCAACTAAATAGCTTTCTTTTTTACCTTTTTTAAAAAAAGATATCAAAAGCCTTTCACGTTCAATTAAATGTTTGTCTTCTTCGATTTGTACTTTAGGGTATTCGATACGGATTGCAGAAATATTTTTTAATATATATTCTTGGAAATTATCGGTTACAACGTCAATAAATTGTTTAAGAAGAGCAGGGAAAGGTTTTTCGCTAGTTAAAAACTTTTCCAAGATGTTTATATTATACTGCATTCCGGTTACAATACATTTTAATATCAAATCTTCCTTATTACCTATGATTTTGTATAGAGTTCTTTTCGACATATTAGACTCTCTAGCCAAATCATCCATGTTCCATCCTCTAACTCCATATTTTGCCAAGAGTTCGAGGGTTTTGTTAAAAACTGTTTCTTTGATATCGTCGTTATGTACTTTCATAAGTAAACTATATTCGTGTATTTAGTTTACAAAACTACTATTTTTTTTTTGAGAAGCAAGAGTAAAAATCCTTTGTCATAAAAAAACGTTGTGCCCCTCAGTTGGCCTAAAAGTTGTTTAAAAGTGGTTGAGAAATCACTTACAACCTAGAGGAACTGACAATGAAAAACATTAAAAAAACTTTTGACAGATTTTTTATGATTTTTTCTAATTTATCATAAGATTCTCTAAAGCAAAATATGTCCAGAAGAATTCGAAACTTCCCCCGATAAAGGTTTCTGTGCTGCTCTGAGTTTTTTCTTATATGGCTATAAGTTTCAAGGGCTTTGTAGTATTGACGATATATTTAACTTTATATGATTTAACCAAGACCCCTATTCACGACATACATTATCTAACGTACATAGTAATTTGGATTAGTTGTGAACAACGGGTATTTCTAATATAAATTAATTTTTTGTCATCACTATATCTGCATTTGTGTTTTTGCCTGCAGTAACAACTATGCTCAGAGTTGTTGTAGTAAATCCGGTTTTTTCAGCGTTAATTGTGTAAGAACCTGGGCTTACTTCTGCTATGCTGAATTCACCATTTTCACCTGTTAATATTGAGCTTGTAGCCGGGCTGGTTGTAATTAGTACATCTTTTATAACTATTGAAGTTGAAGTGGAATCTATATAAGAAACTGTTCCGCTAATTGATCCTGTTGAAATAAGTAGTGTAAAATCAGCGGTTGCAGTTTCTCCTGCCGTTACGGTTACTTCACCCGAATTACTTCCGTAACCCGTCTTTGTAACATTAACCGTGTATGAACCGGGAGTAAGATTTGTAATTGAATATTTTCCTTCAACACCTGAAGTAACCAAACTTGTTGCCGGGTCTGTTGTTACAATTGCATCTTCCAAAGGATTTCCGCTTAATGCATCGGAAATTACTCCTGCAATCTCTCCGGTCGTGGGTATAGTTGTGGTATCGGTTTCTTCCATAAAAATATCTGCCGTAGTTGTGTCTCCAATTGCAACGCTCACACTTATGCTTGTTGAATCGTAACCTTGCTTTTCCGCATTTAAAACAAAAGTACCTGCCGACAATCCTTCTATTATGAATGAGCCTGACTCATCTGTTGTTACCGAACTTGTGACCGGGCTGGTTGTTATATTAACCTGATCGAGGGGAGTAAATGTGACTATATCTTTTACAGTTCCTATTATTGTTCCGAAGTTGTTTACTTCTTCTTCAGGAGCCAACAAAAAGTCTGCGGTAGCAGTTTTTCCGCCTTCAACGGCAATTTGGATTGATGCGGAAACAAATCCATCTTTTGCTGCAGTTACGGTATAGGTACCTGTTTTAATATTCTCAATTGAATACTGCCCGCTTGAATTTGTATTTACCGAATTTGTAACCGGGTCGGTTGTTATATTAACTTGCCCAACAGCCTGGCTTGTTTCGGAATTTGTAACGGTTCCCGAAATATTCCCGAAATTATCACCTGAAGTATCTTCATAAACTTGCAAAATAAAATCTGCAACTGCCGTATTATTCGGCGAAACAGTCACGCTGATCGTTAAAGTATCATAACCGGATTTTGCAGCCGTAATTTTGTATGTACCGCTGTCAACATTTGCAATTTCGTATTCTCCGGCGTTATCCGTTGTAACTGAACTTGTTGCGGGGTCGGTAAAAACATTTACTTTGGTAATCGGGTTTTCCGTTTCAAACTCGGTTACGGCTCCCTTTATTTTTCCCAGGCTTGAGACCGCTTCGGTGGGAGACTCTTCTTCTTCACATAAGAGCATAAAGAACATCAAGAACAAACTATAAACTATTCCTACTAAAATTTTCATAAACGGTAATTATCCTTATATAATTCTGCATATATTTTTATTCTTTTTCTTCTGATCTTAAAACGATAACGTTTACTTCACCATTATCGGTAATTAATCTTACAACTTTAAGTTTATACCCTGTATATCCCGGGTATCTATACCTTACCCCGTTATATATGAAAGAAATTTTATTCATTGCCGTTTCTATTTTAGTAATTTCCGCCGGCCATGAATCTCCAAATTTATCCAGGAAAACAAAACCAAGCTCCTGCTGGTCATTTATAAACTGTTTATAACTTTGATAAGTTCTCCCCGCTTCACTACATGAAACAAATAAAATTATAATTAGAAAGAAACTATATCTAAATCTAAGTTTGAGCATTTCTCAATTTTTTTAAATAGCCGAACGTAACCATTCTTTGTTCTTTTTCATGCCATAACTTAAGCCATAATGATTTTATACTTTTCTTTATTGTAAGAGGTTCAACTTCCTGCAGTCCTTGAATTTCATCGTAACATTCTTGCAAGTAATAATTAGGGATATTCGGTTTTAAGTGATGAATATGATGCAGACCGATATTACCTGTAAACCATTGCAGTATTTTGGGGAGCTTATAATAAGAACTTCCTTCCAGCGCAGCTTTAACCGGGTCCCACTCTTGCTCGCGTGCCCAGTAAACCTCTTCGTACTGGTGCTGAACATAAAAGAGCCACACACCGAGCGACCCTGAGGTTAATGTTAAAGGGAGCTGTATTATTAAGAAATCGAAAAAGCCGATTGTGAAACTAAGAGCCAACGTCATCAGCAACAGCGCTATATTTGTTATCTGTACGCTTCTTCTTTGAATCTTTTTAGAACCTTTTTGAGAAAATCTTTCCGATATTAAAAATAGGATTGCAGGGCCTAAACCAAACATTATAAAAGGATTTCGATAAACACGGTAATATATTTTTTTTAGCTTTGATGCATTACAGTATTCTTCAACAGTCATTGTCCAAATATCGCCTATTCCCCTTCTGTCTAAATCGCCCGCGGATACATGATGCAGGCCGTGTGAGCGTCTCCATTCTTCAAAAGGGGTAAAAGTCATAATACCGGAAATGTAACCGAAAATTCTATTTGCGGTGCTGGAAGTAAAAAAAGAACCGTGACAGCAATCATGAAACATTATAAAAATCCTGATTAAAAATCCCGATGCCAAAAATATTACCGGCAATACAAGGAAATAGTTGAACTCATTTTCAACAAGGAATATAGCCAAAGCCCAGAGCGTTAAGTAAGGGATTATTGTATTCAAAACTTGCCAGGTTGCTTTGCGGTTATTCGGGGAAGTAAATTTCGAGAGGTCTTTAAACCAGTATGGTTTTTCAAATTTAGCCTTTTTGCTTTCAAGGTTATCTTGCATTAATAATTTTCCAATCTTTTACTTCATCTAAGATACAACATCCAAAATAAAAACATTTTATCACATAACTTTGAATTAATTATTACTTAAAACATGATTTTCAAAAAAAAGTTCAATAATTGATTTTTAATATCAACTTTATCAAAAATC
The DNA here is from genome assembly GCA_050117315.1 of Ignavibacteria bacterium. Lineage (GTDB taxonomy): Bacteria > Bacteroidota > Ignavibacteria > Ignavibacteriales > Melioribacteraceae > JANQIV01. The sequence goes on along the minus strand of JASFMY010000141.1, from coordinate 6,606 downwards.
TACAACAAGCCTAATATTGAAGAACCTTTTGCTGGAAATGCGCGGTATTCTTGTGGGGGTGTTATATTCATCAAATATTTTAACCCATTCGTAGCCTACAACATTATAATGATTAAAAACGTTTAGTACCTCGGCAATTGCCGTTAGGTTAAAAAATTTACTTATTTCAAATTTTGTGGATAATCCCATATCTACCCTGAAGAAAATTAAATATTCCTTCGGGTTGCTATAGTCGACCGTTACATATGAATTTCCGCTTTCTTCATCCTCTATAATTTCTCTTTGGTGATATAAAAATCCGCTTCCGAATAAAAATCTTAAATGTGATTGCCAGTTGGGGTGTTTCGGCATTCTGTCCTGTAAGAAAATTTGAATTGTGTGCGTCTGGTCTGTTAATCTTCTTCGGTACGGGGAATCGGAACCAATAGGTTTTTCCTTTGAATTTAAGTAGCTGTAACCAAGCCAGCTATTGGTTCCCCTTACGATTTCACCTTTGAACATAACATCTAAACCGTATGCATATCCTTCCAATCGCTGCAAGAAGTCATAATTCAATTGTATGTTTTCCATGTAATAAGGAAGAAGGTTATTAAAATCTTTGTAATATGCTTCAATCTGCAGTTTAACATCTTTTTTTAGATCATATTCCCAGCCAGCTACATATTGAATTGACCTCTGTGATTGTTTATCGATCTCATTTAAGTTTTCTACTTTTCGTAATTCGTTCTGGAAAACGGGCTGATAATAATACCCGTAACTAAAACTGAATAGATGCCTTTCGTTCAAATAATAAAGAAGATTAAAACGGGGACTGAATAATTTTTCCCCGCTGAATTCTATTGTCGAATATCTAAAGCCGATGTTTGCAATCAGGTTATCTTTTATCTTAAAAATATTTTCATTATAAATTGAGTAAGAGGATAAATCGGGATTGTTTGAAACATTAACCGCGGGAGAAAATGAATCCGACGTATCCGTTAGCTCGTATAGTGTTTCGTTAATTGTACTGCTTACATCAACAAACTTTAAATCGAGTCCTAAGGTGGAGGAAAAAGATTTATTGTCATATTGAATTTTGGGAAGTACCTGGAAAGAATTAAATTCCAGGTTATTGTCCGCAAATTCGTAACGTGTTTTCAAGTATCTTTGATCCTGCCCCACATGCTCTGCATCCGGGTGATAATTGATCTCACTGATTAGATTTATTTTATCCTTCTCTTCCGACCAGTATTTTACGAGTGAAATATCAAACAACAATTCCGGCTTAATCTTTTGCGAAAACTCTATCCCAATCAAATTATTATTGTACTCGTATGTTCTATTGCCGTCATAATCTATTGTAACCGCGCTGAAGTTGCCTCTTGCCCCGATTCCAACATGCCCCAGCCATTGTTCCGGCACAAAATCAAATTCATTGCCGGAAACCAACAACAACAATTCTACTTTACTGTTATCCGAAATTTGATAGTTGGAGAAAAATTGGAGGTCGGAAAACGCGGGCCGGTAATTACCGCTTGTTTGGAGATCGTCCAAAAATAAACCCGGATAAGCATGCCTTGCGCCGACCATCCAGTTAAATTTGCCCAAACTGCTTTTTGCAAACACACCTAGATTCATTAAATCGGCTCTTACTTTGAAATCGGAAGATGAATCATTTTGTGCGGTATATTTTATCTGTAAAGCGGATGCCATTTTATCACCGAACCTTGCCGGAAATGCGCCGTTATAAAATTTCATATTGTCGACCATGTCCGGATTTACAAGTGTCTGGCTTTCTTCAAATCCCTGCTTCAGCAAAAAAGGACGGTAAATTTCATAACCGTTTAAGTAGATAAGATTTTCATCATAACTGCCGCCTCTAACATTGTAGCCGCTGACAAGCTCGTTGCTGAAAGATACGCCTGAAAATATCTGCACAGTCCTTAAAGGATCGGAAAAAATATTCGGCATTTTTTGGATATCTTTAGTTTCGATACTTTGAACCACTATTAAAGCTTCATCTTTTTTCCCGTAGACCGTCACTTCGTCTTCAACAAGTGGTTTCTTTATTAAATAAATGTCATAACTCAATTGCTTGTCCGACGAATCAACAACAACAGTTTTCTCAATTGTTTCGTATCCTACATAACTGAACCTGATAGTATATTTGCCAACAGGAAGTTGAATACTGTAAAAACCTTCTGCATTTGTTATTGTACCTTTTGAGATTTCTTTAATATAAACGTTGCAGTTTGATAAAAGCTGGTTATTTGATTTGTCGTATACTTTTCCCGAAACATTTTTGCGTGTAGATTGGGCGAAAAGAATGACGGGTAAAATTAAAAGAATAATAATTTTTCTTAACATCCGGGCAACCTGAAATTAGTCAATTAAATAACAGTAGCAGTTTACCCTTTTTACCTCCTTTTTAATTTTTTCGAAATGAATGATATAATTTTATCAGCAATAATTCAATGAAGAAATAAGCACATTAAGCAAAACAAAAATTATTATAATCTTATATTTAAATTAGATTTTTTCTAATAAAGTTATGAACTTAATTATACTCTAGATCAAAAAACAAAATAATTTAAAGGGATATGCTGACTTTTTTAGATTGTATAACTCTAAAAAAAATTAGAGATACATTTAGTTTCAATGAGTTACAAATAATATCCAAGATCAAAAAAGGTTTAATAGAAAATTGAGACAACCTTTCTATTCATTATAGGTTATTGGATTTTGTTTTGCACTAATGCATAATTAGGGCTAAAGTAATCCAATTGAATTATTAACAAAAATTTAAGTACAATTGAATGGATAAAGTTTTAGAACTATATAGAAACCGGTTAATTCAGCAGAGATATAGCCAAAATACTATAGATGTTTATTGTACTTATTTTAAAGATTTCTACCATTACTCCAAGAAATCGGATTTGCAGAAGATCAAGTTAGAGCAAATAAATAAATATATTTTGGATTTAATTAAAACAAAGAATATTTCAATCAGCCAACAAAACCAAAGAATAAATGCAATTAAATTTTATTATGAAAAAATACTTGGAAGGGAAAATCAATATTATTTAATTCACAGACCAAAGAAAGAACATAAACTACCAAAGGTGCTTAGCAAAAATGAAGTCAAGAAAATATTTAATTCTTGCAACAATATTAAGCATCTCTACATCCTAATGTTGTTATATTCTGCGGGACTGAGACGAAGTGAATTAATCGATTTAGAGATTACTGATATTGATTCTGAAAGGATGGTTGTAAATATTAAAGGTACCAAAGGCAAAAAGGATAGGATCTCTCTATTATCAAAAAACACTCTTGATTTATTGTGTGATTATTATAAAATCTATAAACCTAAAGTTTATCTTTTTGAAGATGCAAAAGGTTGCAAATATTCTCCAACGAGTATAGCAAATATTTTGAAGAAATCAGCTCTGAAAGCCGGGATATCAAAAAATGTTACACCACACATGCTGCGCCATAGTTTTGCAATGCACTTACTTGAACAAGGTACAGATTTAAGGTATATTCAAACGTTGCTTGGCCATAACAGTTCGAAAACAACTGAAATTTATACCCATATCTCGAAAAAAGCTATAGACAGAATAAAGAATCCCATTGATGAATTTTTTGAAAAGGATTAATATTGGTATAAGAAAAATAAAAACAATTGTTCATATACCGCTAATTCGGTGGAATAAGAACAATAGTATAAACATATACGTTAGGCGCAAGGCAAAAAAACACTACTAATTATGAAAAAACAAGCATTTAAAATATTAATATTCACATTTTTACTTTGTGGTTGTCAACATAATGAATACAGACCAAGATATCGAGATTTTAAAAATTCTTGGGAAAAAGAAAATTTGATTGGAAAAATTAAAACATTAAAACACTTTAAAGCAAACACAAAAGATTTGGAAGGACAAGGATTCGAAAAACCGAGAATTAAATTCAAAAAAGAATTTACAGAAAATGGGAACGTTTCATATCTTGAGTATTATGATAATTTTGGAAAATTAAAGCTGTACACTAAGAATGATTTTGATAAAAATGGTTATAAATATAAGTCTATTACAGAAGATTACACTATGCATTCAAAATCTATTGATTATGCAGTTTTTGACACATTGATTGGAAAACGAATATCTACTCACGGAGTTTTTAATGATTCCATTTTATTGGATGTATTTCTTGATTATGACACTATGGGAAATGTTATTAAGCAAACAAGTGTTAAACATGGCGATACACTTTCAAATCAATTAGAGTATAAGTATGACAAAGAAGGCCGGATTATCTTAAAGACACAATTGGATAATGATAAAAACGTTGAATATAAAAATGAGTTTAGATATGATTCAAAAGGTAATTTAACTGAGTCTATAAATAAATCAAGATTCGTTGGAGAGTTAAAATCAATCTATAAATATGACAGCAAAAACCGCATAGAGAAAATTTCAGAGTTTAAATCGGGGCAAATTGAAAGAGAAACTTATTTTGATAAATTTTACAATCAAATTTTAGTAAAGAACTATCACGAAAACTCTTTACAAAGAGAAATGAGTTTTAAATACAAATTTGACAAAAAAGGAAATTGGATTCAAAGAGATGCTTCTGTTAAGGAATATTTCGGAAGTAAGAAACAGATTTCTGTATATAGAGAAACAAGAAAGATTGAATATTATGAATAAAGCCCAGCGCCTAACATTTTGTATAAGTAATGGCAGGAAGGAAAAGTGCTAAAAATCAAGGTTAGTAACCCTGTCAAACTACACAGCGGTTTGACAGGGAATTACAACGCAATTTGCCACTACTCATACAATTTACCATTGGCTGCCATGTTGCAAAGACGCATAGATAAGTTTGAGAAGGATAACATTTTGATTTAATAAATTGCTAAACTGAACTTGATAATATTGATGATTAACGACAATGGAAGAGACCAAATTGGAACATATCTTGACAAATTCGTACAAAGCAGACATGATTTCTTATATAAAATCTCATCCAGAAGATTTTGAAGAAGCAATTAAATTAGCAATTACAGACAAACAACCATATTCATGGAGAGCAGCGTGGTTATTGTGGAGTTGCATGGATAAAAATGACCAGCGAATAAAAAAGTATGTAGAAAAAATAATTAACACATTATCCACTAAATCTGATGACCAGTTGAGAGAATTACTGATAATTCTACAAAGAATGGAATTAAAAGATGAGCACGAAGGAAAATTGTTTGACATTTGCGTAAATATTTGGGAAAAAATAGGAAAACAACCATCCGTAAGATACAATGCTTTTAAATTGATGGTCAAGATTATAAAAAGACATCCAGATTTATCAAAAGAAATTGGATTTCTGACAGAATCTCAATATACAGATTCTTTATCTGATACAGTTAAAAAATCTATTTCTAAAATGATTTCTGGATTAAAATAATAATGGATAATAGGTTGTCAAATAGAAATATATAAAAAAAACACGTCAGCCAACATTTTGTATAAGTAATGGCAGGCGATGTGGTAAATATCAAAGTTTGTAGCCCGCTCAAACTGCGTAGCGGTTTGACAGGAAAGTGCCACGCAATCTGCCACTACTCATACAATTTACCGTTGGCTGCAATAGCAAACCGAAAAATAATAGCAAATGAGTCAAATTAAAACATATAAGATTTTAACAAGATTCCGGAAACCACTGATTGAAAAAATTATTGATTCTTTAGACATAACCCCAGATTCTAAGGGAATAGACATTGGTTGTGGGATTGGTAATATAACCAATTTTCTTGTAAAGAAGATTAGTTTAAATGGGAAATTAATAGGTTTGGATTACTCTGCAGAGATGATAAACTATGCGAAGAAAAATTTAACAAGTAAAAATGTAGAATTTCTTCAAGGTAATATTAATAACATAGATTTCCCTTCTAATTCTTTTGATTGGATTTGGAGCATGGATACAATTTGGGCTGGGCCCAATGAGTTTGGCTGTCCTACAGAAGAGCCAGATAAAATTATAAATCAATTATACCAAATTTTAAAACCTGGTGGTAAGATATATTTGTTATTCTGGACATCTCAAAAATTTCTTCCGGGTTATCCATTGCTTGAAGCCAGATTAAATGCATCAACATCCGCTAATGCACCATATATAGAAAATATGGATTCATATATTCATGTTATGAATGGAATCAAGTGGCTTAGAAGAGCAAAATTTGATAATATTAAAGCAATATCATTTATTGGAGATATATCTGGACCTTTAAATGAAAATGACAAAAAAGCATTAACCACTTTTTTCGAAATGTTTTGGGGAAATTCTGAAAATGAAATTTCAAAAGATGATTGGAAAAAATTCAAAAAAATTTGTTCACCTGATTCAGATTGTTTTATATTAAATCAACCAGATTATTATGGCTATTATACATATACTTTATTTAAAGGGATTAAGAAATAAAAGCTACATTTACACAACAAGCGATATATACTTGTTGCAAATTGGTTTTGGGATTTTGTTTCTATTTCAAACTCACCTAAATCCTCCCCGCCTCCCAAAGTCTAGTACGGCGGGCAGGTCTTAAAAAGAGAGGACTTTATGGCAAAATCCCAA
>JASFMY010000140.1:0-17330 GCA_050117315.1 Ignavibacteria bacterium | reverse complement strand
TCGTTGACTCTATCTCTATCTCTGCAAAGCTGAGTTGCCTCATTATATGATCCTTTTTTTTGATCTCAACTTATTAATTTCTTTTCCCTTTTTCAGGGCTTTTTTTTGGTTATGCAAAGATTTCTTACATTTATAGGAAAAAATTTTTATATTGAATTGTTGGATTCAAATCAAAACAATTATTTTATAAAGGAGGAAAACAATGAAGGATCTTCTAAAATCCGGTTTGGCTGTCTTGTTATTTGTTGTTATGCTTGGATTTGCTGGATGCAGCGGCGTTAGTGAAGAACAAATGGCTGAATTAAATGCCTTAAGAGCTGAAGTCGACGCATTAGAACAAGAAGTTGGAGCTTTACAAGCTGAAAAAACAAAGCTGGAAAGACAGATAGCAGAAAGAAACGTAAAGTTAAAAGACTGTGAAAACGCAAAAGAAGAAACAAAAGCTAACCTAGAAAAAATGGGTAAATAATTCAAAAAAAGTTTAAAAATTATTTATGGAGGAATTCAATGAACTTTTATAAGTACTTTCTTGGTATCATGACTCTTGTACTTGCATTCACGGTCACAACACAAGCACAAAGAGAAGAAATGACCGAAGAAGAATGGCAAGCAGAAATTAACAGGCTTACTGAAAAGAAAGCTTCATTTACTCAAGAAATAAATACCTTGCAAGCAGAGGTAGATGAATTAAAAGCAGAATATGCAGCGCTTCAGACTTATGAAGACTGCATGGATGAACTATATGCATTAGTTGGTGCTACTAAAACCGATGTTGATAGATTTCAAAGCAAGGTTGACGCTGTTAACAGTAAAATTCAAATGAGAACACAGGGCACAAAAGAAAATGTTGTTGCAGAATGGGAAGCTTTAAAGAATAATAAAATAAGCGCTCTGCCGCAGTATTATGATGTTGTGCATAATCAAATGAAAAGAGCTTTGGACGCATGGGATGATAAACCGAAAGAAATATTATATACGGTAGTAAAAGGCGACCACCTTTGGGGTATTGCCGGGAAATCGGAACATTATGATAACCCGTTTGCATGGCCGAAAATCTATAAAGCAAACAGGGATAAAATTAAAAACCCTGATTTAATTTACCCTGCACAGGAGTTTTTAATTCCTAATCTTTCGGAAGATGAAAAAGATTATTATAACAAAGCAAGAAGCACATACTACAAATCTGTTCCGCCAACTCAATCAAAATAATTTGTTTTGTTGGTAAATAGTTTATAAATATTACTTAAGCCCTTTTCATATTTTTTGAAAAGGGCTTTTCTATTTTGGAGGTTACTACGCAGCTAGAAAAAATATTAAAGCTGGAAGATGTTGATTTACTTTCATTCCTGGGACTGAATGATACCAACATGAAACCGCTGGAAGATAAGTTCAGTGCAGTAATTACAGTACGCGGTGATAATATTTACATTAAAGGCGTAAAAGAAGAAGTTGAATTAATTGAAAAAATTATAAAAGAGATGGTATATGTACTGAATACTTCCGGGAGGCTTAATACAAATGATGTGGATACAATAATTGATTTAACGGTGCAAGGCAAAGAAATTGTAAACGGGAAAGAACTTGATAATATTGTTCTGTATACCCGGAGAGATGTTATAAAAGCAAAGACTCCAACACAGGCAAGATATATTGATGAAGTTAAAAAGAACGATATCTGTTTTGCGATAGGGCCCGCCGGTACGGGTAAAACTTATCTGGCGGTTGCTTTTGCAGTATCTGCGTTTAAAAAAGGAATTGTGCAGAAAATAGTACTTGCAAGACCTGCCGTTGAAGCGGGGGAAAGTCTGGGGTTTTTGCCGGGCGACTTTAGAGAAAAAATTGATCCCTATTTGCGTCCTCTTTATGATGCTTTACAGGATATGCTGCCGCCTGATCAATTGAAGAATTATATTGAAAAAGATATTATTGAAATAGTCCCCCTTGCATACATGCGCGGAAGAACACTTAATAATGCGTATGTAATTTTGGACGAAGCTCAAAACGCAACAAGCATGCAGATGAAAATGTTTCTAACAAGGCTCGGCCCTAATTCAAAATCGATTATTACCGGGGATGTTACGCAGATAGACCTACCTTTGAAAACTACAAGCGGTTTGGTTGAAGTAAAAGAAATATTAAGCAATGTTGACGGAGTCGGTTTTGTCTATTTCGATAAGAGGGATGTTGTAAGGCATAAATTGGTTAAAGATATTATCAGCGCTTACGAGAAATTTGCCAACGGCAATAATAAACCTGGTTAGTTCATATTACTTACTATTCTTACTTTCGTCCCAATATTTGTCCATTTCTTCTAAAGTAACTTTGTGGATTTCTTTATTTTGTTCTTTCACTTTTTTTTCAACATAAGTAAATCTTTTTATAAATTTTTCTATAGTCAGCCGTAAAGCATTTTCCGGGTTTATCCCGATAAACCTGGAATAATTTGTTATTGAAAAAAGAATATCTCCTACTTCATTTTCGATTTCTTTAATATCATTTTTCTTTTCGGATTCTTTTAATTCGTTTATTTCTTCTTCAACTTTTTTCCACACATCTTCCTTCTTTTCCCAGTCAAAACCCACCTTGGAAGCCTTTTCCTGAAGCCTGAAAGCTCTATGCAGCCCCGGAAGATTTTTAGGGACACCTTCCAAAACAGATTCTCTTCCCTCTTTTAATTTTAATGTCTCCCAGTTTTTCATTACCTCTTTAGACCCGTCAACTTTAGTTTCACCGAAAACATGCGGGTGTCTTCTAATGAGTTTTTCGGAAATTGCATCGATAACATCATTTATATTAAAGTGATTTTCCTCTTCTGCAATAACAGAGTGAAAAACTATATGCAGCAGTAAATCACCGAGTTCCTTTTTTAATTCGTCGAAATTGTTTTCGTCTATTGCTTCCACCACTTCAAATGCTTCTTCTATTGTATTTGCTTTTATGGAATCGTTAGTCTGCTCTCTGTCCCACGGGCATTCTTTCCTTAACTTATACATAATATCCATCAACGACTTAAATTTTTCTCCGGTCATTTTACCTCACAATTTTGAAAAAATAAGAAAAATAAGATACAAAATTGGTATTTTATTACAATTTATAAAAAAATAAATTTTTTTAAAATCTAAAAAATACGAGGTTATTTTATGATATTAAAACGTATTGCTGATCTTGGTTATGAAATTCCTAAAGAACCTGAACCTTTAGCTTCTTATCTGAGATCGCTTGAGTATAACGGATTGGTTTATACGGCTGGACAGTTACCGCTATTAAAAGGCAAACTATTGTACAAGGGAAAAGTCGGCAAAGATGTTTCTGAAAATGACGCCATTGAAGCAGCAAGAATATGTGTGCTTAACTGTTTGAGTGTTATTAAATATGAAATAGAAGACCTTAATAAAATTGACAGAATAGTGAAAGTAACGGTTTTTGTTAATAGTGCTGAAGGCTTTACCAACCAGCCGATAGTGGCAAACGGAGCATCCGACTTTCTAGTCCAAGTTTTTGGCGATAAGGGAAAACATGTACGAAGTGCGGTTGGTGTTAATGAATTACCGTTAAATTCATGCATTGAAGTCGAGCTGGTTGCCGGTTTAAAAAAATAGTAATGTTTTTTTAAGATTTCCTTGATAATTCATAAATAATAATTTATAATTATTACCTGTTGAAACTAAATGTAAGTGAAGTTGTTGAAAATTAAAAAACAGGAAAGAGTTTTTATGAAAACTAATTTGCTTGTTATAACTTTTATTCTGCTTTCTACGTTTTCTTTCGGGCAATTCAGAAGCGACTCCGAAAGGAAAGTTGATATAAAAAGCGGGATTACCAACTATGAACCTTCAAGTTTGTTGCTTGGTTTTATTAATCCTGAAAACTTTGACATGAAGCATTCGGTTAGTTTATCCTACGGTAGTTTCGGCAGCGAAGGCATGGCACTCAGCGTATATACAAACAGTATGAGTTATAAATTTACGGATAACTTGAATGTTCAACTGGATGCAAGTTTAGTTAACACTCCTTATAATACATTTGGTGATGCACTAACAAACAGTATTAACGGATTACATATAACAAGAGCGCAATTGAATTACCAGCCCGCAGATAATTTAAGAATTATGCTGCAGTACAGGGGTGGCCCCGGTACTTATTATTCTCCCTTTAGTTGTTACGGGGTAGGAGGTTTTATTGGGCGAGCTTTATATGAGTCCGATCCTTTCGAGTATTAATCTCAAATTTTTCTTAATTTTAATAACCCCGATTTTCGGGGTTATTTTTTTTATCAATTATTAAGCAATGAAAAAAAGTAAGAGATATAATTTAAAGAAAGGAAATTCTTCCCAAAAGGCTAAAGATGCTTTTCTAAATTTTTTCTATAATTTTCTGATTGTAGTTTTGTCTGTTTTAGTTGTTTATATGTCTTACTCAATTTATTTAAAATTATTCGGCAGCAGCGAGGATTTAAATACTAATCTTGAAGAAGGAATTCCGTCCGATATAATTCAAGTAGAAGTTTTAAACGGCTGCGGCGTAAACGGAATTGCAGATACATTCACGGATTATTTGAGAAAAAATAAATTTGATGTTGTTAATACGGCTAACTACCATTCTTTCAATGAAATAAATACAATGGTTATTGATAGAATAGGCAACCTGGCAAATGCAAAAAAAATTGCCGAGGCGCTCGGCGTGCCGAAAGCTTCATACTTCTCTCAGTTAAATAACAATTACTTTGTTGATGTAACGGTAATAATTGGAAAAGATTATCACAAATTAAACCCGCTTAAAAAGGAATAACATGGAATCAAATATATTTGTTGACAAGATAGTTGAAATTATTTTGTCCAAAAAAGGTTATAATATTAAAGTGCTGGACTTAAGTCAAATTTCCGGTATTGCGGACAGGTTTATTATCTGCTCGGCTGATTCGGATACTCAAGTAAAAGCTATCGCAGATGATATTGATAAACAGTTGAGAAAACAGGGAATTAAATGTTACAATAAAGAAGGTTATGATTCGTTGAGATGGGTGCTGCTTGATTACTTTGATGTAGTTGTACATGTCTTTAAAGTCGAAGCGAGAAATTTTTATAATCTTGAAAAACTGTGGAGTGATGCCCCGGTAATAATCATAGAAGATGACCAAAGTTAACCAATTACTCTCATTAAGAATTTGCAAGGTGAAAAAGTGGAAGAATATTTATTAAATCTTTTTGAACAGTTAAAAGAAAAATTAGAATATTTATCAGGCGCGGAAAACAAAATTACAATTCCGAAACAAAACTCTCATGGGGATTATTCCTGGAATGTTGCAATGATACTTGCAAAGAAGCTGAAGAAAAATCCGAGGGAACTTGCACAAGAAATAATAGACAATATTGATGTAGACAATGAAGTAATCCAAAAGGTTGAAATTGCCGGTCCGGGATTTATTAATTTTTTCTTTAACCCGGATTATGTTGTTAATGTAATAAAAAATATTATTGAACAAAAAGAAGGTTTCGGAAAGTCTGATAAGAACAAAGGTAAAAGAGCAGTGGTTGAGTTTGTATCTGCTAATCCCACGGGGCCTTTAACCGTAGGTCACGGAAGAAACGCAGTAGTAGGAGACACAGTTGCAAATTTACTTGAATGGATTGGTTACGATGTTGACAGGGAATATTATTTCAATAATGCAGGAAGGCAGATGCGGGTGCTGGGAGATTCCGTTAAGAAAAGATACTTGCAGTTACTCGGTGAAGATATTGAATTCCCGGAAGATTATTACCAGGGCGAGTACATAAGAGATATTTCACAAAAAATTGTAAATGAGTTTGGCGATAGGTTTAAGGAAAATAACGAACTGGATTTTTTCAAAGAAAGAGCCGAGAAAGAAATTTTTGATGACATTGAAAAAACATTGAACAACATCAATATCAAGTTCAACAAGTATTACAATGAAAACTCTCTTTACGAAGACGGCAAAATAGACGCTCTTTTAAAAGAGTTAAAAGAGAAAAAATTATCATATGAAAAAGACGGCGCAACATGGCTAAGGCTTACCGAGCTTGGAATTGAACAGGATAAGGTAATTGTTAAATCAACGGGCGAGCCGACTTACAGGCTTCCCGATGTTGCATACCACGAAACTAAATACCAAAGAGGTTACGATTTAATTGTAGATATATTCGGCGCGGACCATATTGCAACTTATCCCGATGTTGTTGCGGCATTAAAAGCTCTTGGTTATGATGAAGAAAAACTTCACGTTGTTATTTACCAGTTCGTTACAATCTTACAGGGCGGTGAAAAGGTAAAGATGTCAACACGCAAAGCAAACTTTATTACACTTGACGAATTGATAGATGAAGTCGGTGCAGATGTCGTACGTTATTTTTTCATAATGAAAAGCACTACAAGCCATTTAAATTTTGATCTTGAAGTTGCAAAAAAACACAGCGATGAAAATCCCGTTTTCTATTTGCAATATGCTCATGCAAGGATTGCATCTCTGTTAAAAACTACCGGTGCGGAAGGTTTAAAGTGTTCAACTGAAAATTTGAATCTTTTGAATACGGATGCTGAGCAGTTCCTGCTTAAGAAGCTTCACGAATTTGAAAAAGAAGTAATTTACAGCGCAGAAAATTATGAACCTCATAGAATTGCAAATTATTTAACGGAATTAGCGGCACTGTTTCATAAGTTTTATACTGAATGCAGAATACTTGGAACGGAAAAGAATTTAGCCGAAGCAAGAATTGCATTAATCATAGCTGTAAAAACAGTTCTTAAAAACGGCTTAAGTATTTTGGGAGTAAGCGCACCGGAAAGGATGTAATTCGAATAGATTAGATCTTTCAATTGGTCAGAGATGCCGATGCAGCATAAATATCTCCGGCCCCGTTATTTTTTAATTCACGTGCACATTCGGATATTGTGGCGCCCGTTGTTATTACATCGTCAATTAACAGTATATTTTTTTCTTTTATTTTGTCAAATTTTTTAATGCTGAAAGCCGCTTCCATGTTTTGTTTTCTTTGTTCGAAATTTAATTTTGTTTGTGATTGGGTATGCCTGTTTCGTAACAGCAAACCGTCGGACACAGGGATTTTTAATTTACCGGCAATTCCTTTTGCAATAAAATATGATTGGTTATATCCTCTTTCAGCTTTCTTTAACGGGTATAAAGGTACCGGGATAATAAAATCTATTTGCCAGTTTAACAGCTTTTCAAATTGATAATTATAAATTTCTTTCCCGATGTAAGTTCCGGTTCTGAATTTACCGTTGTATTTTAATTCATGCAGTAAGTCCTGAATGGGGGTTTTATCAAAGAATATGTATAGTGAAGTAAAACCGCTTATTAAGTTTTCACTTTTAAATTTTCTATCAAACTCACTCTGAATTTTAACATCCTCAACAGGAAGTAATAAACTTTTGCATTTGCTGCAAATTATCTCTTCAGAGCTATTGAGATTCGATTTACAGGAAACACACGTGCGCGGCAAAAAGAAATCGAAAATATCTGAGACTGTATAGGTCAATTTATAATTGAATTATTTAATTTCTTGATTAGACAAATACTTTCCTAACTTCTGATCGTTAAGTCTCAGGTGGTTTCTAAACCAGGTCCTTAATGAATTGAGAAATTCCAGGCTTATCACTTCATTGCCTTCTTTTAAAGCGGTCTCATAACTCTGTACTTTTTTGTAATACCTGTCGTGTTCCAGCTTATGGCTAATGTAGCTTTCATACTTATGAGATTTCATCAAAAATTCTTCAGTATCAAAATGAATCCTTAAGTGTTCAATAAGCCTCTTCATAATACTTTCAATTCGCCAGTTATACGATTCGCCTAAATGCCGATGTAACTCGTTTGCCAGATCAATAGTCTGTTTGTGCTGTTCATCAATTACCTGCACGTTGCAATTATACTTATCAGACCACTCAATGAATTTTTTTAATTTTTCATCAATTGCGTTCATTTTGCCCTCCTAAATAATCTGTTATAACATTCCTGCTTTCTTTCTTAAAAACCACTCAAAACTAAAAAAAGTAATAAGCAAAAATAACAACCATTTATTTAATCTCAAATTAAAATTGCTATTAATAATATTTTGTTTAATTTTATCTTCACTCATTATATTTATTTCATTTTTAAACCGTAAATAATTATCGATTGAGAAATACTTGCCGTTCGTATTTTCCGATAGTGAATAAAGAAAGTTCAAATCCATTTGAGTATTTAAGTATTCTATCTCAACATTCTCAATATTAAATTTACCGGATGATTTACCGATTGACTTATCCCCGATTTTAGCCTCAGCAGAATATTCATATTTACCGGGATCACCTTTGAATTTCCCGGTATACCTGCCGCTGCTGGTATTTGTTAAAACCAGTTCATTTGAATTTCCACCGCTTGTTATGCTTACTTTAACGTCAGCATTGTTTAGCTGTGTAAACGTTTCGTCGTAAACCTGGGCGTTAAATTCAACGTTCTCACCCTGGAAATATATTTTTTTGCCGGTGCTTAAAATGAATTGTTTTTGTTCTTTCTGAGTATTCAGCCATTTAACCGCATTATTAATAAAGCTGTCGAATAAATCAATATTTGTTCTCTGCAATTTCCATTTCCAGATGTTTGCTGCCAGAACTGCAAGGGCTCTTTTATTGCTTATTGTTCTAGTAATTATCAACGGTGAGTCAATAAATATATTTCCTGTTTTGGATTCTGAAATAACATTGCTTTCAGGTTTTGGTAAAAAATTGCTGTTGTTTGCGACAACGGGCGGCAGGTTGTTCCAATTGTAAATATAATTACTGTTATTGTGTTTTAGTAAACCGCTGTTCGCATCAGATATTTCAGGCTGTACTAAATTTGTTTGAGAGCTAATATTACCGATCTTAAAAGGGAGATCATTTTCAACGGATTTTAGTTTCTGTAAATCTATTCCGTGCGAAAGTAAAATAAAGTAAGGTTTTGATTTTGAAGTTATTTCCTGCCATATATTTTCAAATAACTTTGCCGGGGTTTCGGTATTCGGAAACCCGATCAAAAACAAAATATTGGCGGAATCGATTTTGACATTAATGTTTTCGTCTGTGAATCTTTCTGCTGAAAGCTGAACTACGGGATTAACGTCAAGGTTTTTATCCTTTAGCAAACTTTTTTTTATAAAAGATAAATCGGCGGAAGGGCTTCCGGCGAGCAGTAGAATTTTCAGTTTGTTATTCAAAATTGTTAATGAAGCAGATTTGAAATTGTTATTGGTATTTAATTCATCACTAATTTTGTCTGCTTCAATTCGTATGTTTTTTTCGCCGGGTAAATCAAAAGTGAAATCAAACTCAACTTCATTAATTCCCTGTTCATTTAGCTTGATCTGCTTTTGTTCAACAACTGAATTATCAACAAAAAATTTTACCGTTATCTGCCTGTTTGAGAATTCTTTATTTATAATAACAGCACTGATTTTTGATTCGGTGCCTGTGTAAATATATTCATTATATAAAATTTTTTTTACTTCAATATCTTTTGGGATTTCGGGATCGCCTAAGCCAACGGTGTAAACCGGGATGTTTAATTTTGCGAGTCCGTTTACCGGGTTGCCTCCGTTTGTAATTATTCCGTCGCTTATGATTGAAGCGCTTACAATATTTTCTTCCGAGTTTTTCAGGAAATCCAAGATGTTATCAAAGTTGGTTGAACCGCCGTTAAACAAAAGAGAATCTAGATCATTTACATGTTTTGTTTCCTCTCCGAATTCAACTATACGTACATTATTTTGATTAATGTTTTTTACGAATGATTTAATTTTGTCAGCTCTGCCGGTACTGTCTTTTTGTACAATTGATTTTGAGTTGTCAATAAATATATAGTTAACGGGGTTTTGTTTGTTAATTCTTTCGATTGAAATTAGCGGCTCGAAAATTAAAAAAAGAATTAAAACAATTGCAACGGCTCTTAATATTGTTAAAACAGTTTTATAAAAAGTAGAAACGGCAGGAATAGTATATTTATAAATATAAATGGAATAAGCAGATAGTAATATGACCGCTGAAAATATTAAAAGCGGTTCCCCGCCAAAAGAAATATCAATTGAATTAATTCCGGACATAATAAGATTTTGTTTATTCTGTTGTATTTATTTGAAAGAATCTAAGTTCCAGTTGTTAATCATTTCGTATGCTTCGTGGTCGGTTAAATCAAAATGAATTGGAGAAACCGATGCATAATTATTTTTGATTGCAAATTGATCGGTAACCAAATCTTTGTCTACATCCATCAAAGTCCCTGTTAACCAGTAATACTTTCCTCCGTAGGGATCTTCTCTTTCAAGATAAATATCGTCCCACTTTGATTTACCCTGTTTCGTAATCAGCGTTCCTTTGATTTCTTCTTTCGGTAAATCCGGTACGTTGATGTTCAATAATGTACCCGTCGGCAAACTGCTTTTAACAACTTTTTTTACCAATTCTTTTGCTACTAAACATGCATATTCAAAATGTGTTGCTTGGTGGTTGGTAACGGAAACAGCAAGAGCGGGAACATCCATAATTGCAGCTTCACGGGCTGCCGAAACCGTACCGGAATAAATAATATTTATTGCAGTGTTTGAACCGAGATTTATCCCCGATATAACAATATCAGGATTAAATTTAAGTATATTTCTTATGCCTATTTTAATACAATCAGCGGGCGTACCCGTTACAGCATGTCCGAAAAATTCGCCGTTAATATAATGCTCCGTAACCCGTAATGGTAATTTCATTGTAATTGCATGCCCTACAGCGCTTTGTTCGGTTAAGGGAGCTACCACGTAAACTTCGCCTATCTCTTTCATTGCTTTTGCTAATTCATAAATTCCTTTAGAATTGATTCCGTCATCGTTGCTGATCAATATTTTCAATTATTACCTCAAAAATTTTTTTATTGCTAAAGCAATATAGACAAATTCAGTTTTATTATTAATTATTTGATAGAATTATGAATAAAACCCGTTATTTGAAATAAGAAAGCAGCTAAAACAAATCGAAACATTTTTCCGAAAATTTTGAATTATCACACAGCTTCTAAATATCGGGGCAATTCTAAATTCGTTGGCAGCGATTCGGGGAGAATTTTTCCGTAACGCAGACTTTCTAGTCTGCAAAGATACATTTTGTAGATAATCAATGTGAAAAAGTTGGAGCTATTGCAAAAAAATAAATATTTTACATTAAGTTGACGCTTATGCGCTGTTGCGGGACTCAAGCACTTATCAAGCCTTTCCCCATAGGGGAGGAACCGAGACAACTATCAAAATTTTTACTGCCGCCACTGATCACCCAATTACGTGACAAGCATTCAATTACACAGACAACGCTTTTTCTTTTCGCGCTTCGCGCCCGACTATCGCCTCGCATCACCGACAGCAAAAAGCAGAGCGAGGAACGAGCGGTGCTTTTTGCTGTCCGAGTGCCTGCGATTGTTAGGTCAAAGGTTTTAATGTAGTATGAGATGACATGCCAAAACATCCAGAAAAATTGCCCTTAATAGAAACAACCACTTCGTTCTCTCTCTCTTGTTGAACTTCTCCGTTAAAGCCCTGACTTTTTAATATGCTTTTGATTTCTGTTGTTGTAAGTTTTCTATCGCCCTCAGTGGTGTCTGCTGTTCCTGAAACGAGAACCAAAGAAGTAAATGGATATGTAATATCATCACTCCAATCAAAATATCCAGTAACATAAACAGTAGTATTAGGAGGAACCTCTATTGAATCACTCATTACATAAGTTTCAGACTTGCTCACAGTTGACGTTTGATGCGCCTCCATAGTAAACTCAACCGATAGCTCAGTTTCTGCACCTCCGAATAAAGGTACTTTTGCTTCATATCCTGTAGTGATACCCACAGCCAATGTCTCTGTAAATCCCCATTCAAATGTACTCTCTTTTGTCATACTTTTTTCTATTGATTTTGTAATCGTTGCTCCAGATGAATTTTCAACTTCCAAATCCGTAAAAACCTCAACAGGATAAGTATCCTTTGGCTCTTTAACATTATCATATTCAATATCTTCTATAATCATATTCCAGTCAACTGTAGCAACTTCTAATTTCCATTTCTGATAATCGCCCTCATTCCACTCATTTAAATACACCTCGTCTGTAGAATCTTTACCATCAAGAACTCGACCATCAGATTTATGAACGATTTTGCACCAACCGTCCCCTACAGACTTAAATGCCCATTTTTGATAATCGCCCCCATTCCACTCGTTCAAATACACCTCGTCTGTAGAATTTTTACCATCAAGAACTCGATTATCGGATTTATGAACGATTTTATACCAACCGTCCCCTACAGATTCTAAGGTCCACCTTTGATAATCGCCCCCATTCCACTCGTTCAAATACACCTCGTCCGTAGAATCTTTACCGTCAAGAACTCGATTATCGGATTTATGAACGAGCTTGTAATAGATACCGTCATTAATAGTCAGCATTGTTTTCCTCCTTTTTTAGTTTTTAGTTTGAAATACCTAACGGTGAACTATGCCCAGTTACTTGAACCCGAATTATATATTGGGAATGCAGACAATTTATAAATCTATAAAAAACAATAGGTTATGCCAATATTTTCTAATGCAATGCATTAGAAATGGTTAAAACCAGAATTGCCACAAAATCTTATTTTATAAATAATTACAGAAATTTTTCATCCTCTAATGCATAATCCGGGTTTAATTAAGCAAGTCCAAATTCACCCCGTTGGGAAAATACTTCGAATACCTTTTATTGATATCATTCTATTTAGCTTAGCACCCAAACCCAACAGATTTAATAATAATTTATTTTTGTATATATTCAAAATATAAAAATTATAATTAATCTCAAATGTAAAATGTAATTCAATAACAGTTATTTAGCTGATTTTTAGACTTATCTTTTTTAGCATTAGGTCAAATAGCCTGCCTGCGATATTCAAGATAATACCCGATAAAACAGACCTATGCAGCAAAAACTATATAGCGACCGGTGGGATACACAAAAATATTAACTAATAAATAAGTTAAATGATTTTTTTGCCTCGATTATTCGTAAGCCGTCAGAACTATTAGCGAGAAAAACCGTACTGTCTGATGATACCGCTACAGCATGGCAGAACCATAGTGGGTATTGCGCGCTGTATTAGTAAATGTATGCGGCAGTTGTGCATAAATTACCACGCTGAAATAAAATATAAAGGTGGATAAAGCTATATGATGTCATTTACAGATAAAATTCTGTTGTCCCGCAATAAGCGCATAAGCGGGATAAATGCGAAACCATCCCCCTTATTCTATGGGGATTTAATCCGATTCTTATATTACTAAGCGACTCTAATTTTCTTATGCTTCTAATTACCATTCCCTCTTTATAGTTTTTACTGTCAAAGTAATATTCGGTTAAGTATTAATTCTAAAATATAAAAACAGCTTTTTATACTCAACCATTAAATCCTCCTTCGCAAGAAGATGCTACGGAGGACGTGTCCGCCTTCGCGTTAGTTTCGGTGGATAAACTTCAACAAAGGAGTGCCCGCCCGTCGTAGCATCAAGCAAAGGAGGGCTTGCCCGCCGTAGTTTTAACGAAGGCGGGTTTGGTACAGCTCTTATCATTTCGTTGCTGAACTCAAATAAAATAGATCCCTTGACCCGACAATTATTAAATTAGTGCACACATTCTATAAATCTAACTCATAAATAAAACTCATTCCCGATTTACCGGAATACTCTTTTAGCAATGGTGAATAGAATTCTCCTTTTACCTTAAACCCAAAATAATCATAAAATCCGGTATTGCATTCTTTATCCGTTTCTAGTGTAATCCGGGTAACATTTTTTTCTTTACAAAAATCTATGAATGAGTTCATCAGTAACTTCCCAAATCCTTTTCCTTGTGTATTTGGGTTAACTGCAAATAAATTGACTTCATTTTCTCTATTAGGTTCAATTCTTCTTCGATTCACTTCGTGTTCGTTTATCATTTTTATATAGTTCATTTTTCTTTTAAGTGAAATCCCTTTTACAGTACATAGGTCATAGCTTACTTTAAGCCGACCTAAAAAACCGCTATATTCAGTTTTATATAAGTTGCGATTTCCACTTTTACCAAAAATGAATCCTTGAACAATTCCGTTCTCTTCAATAACTTTTGTGAAATTACTTTCTGAAAGACTGTTGCCTACATAAATATTCTTAAAGAGTTCAGACAATTGATTTGGTGAAAATCTACTATCAAACTCCCAAACTAGATTGATTATTCCTTTACATCTTTCAAAGTCGGTTTGGCTATATTCCCTAATCATACTTCCTCATTTTGATACAGCCTAACGTATTGCTCACGGGGCGCGGCTTTTTGCGCTCCCGTACAGCAAATTGTTGGAAGTCTCCCGTTCTTATTTTATGAGTTCCTTCAGCGGATTGAAATATATCCTAAGCTGGATCTTCAGTTTCCGTGAGAGAAATCTATTTGCTTCCATGATTACAGTCCGTACTTTTATATACTCAATAATCAGATATCAGAAACTTGTTGGATTTTTAAAATTTTTGTCAAGAAAACTCCCTTCGATATTATTTGCCATTTCAACAAATCGGCTTGAAGGCACTGAAAATGATACCATATCTTCCGGGACAAAATTTCTGACCATCGGTTCCATTAGCCCAATAATACTCTTGGGATTTTCTTTAAAATTTTCATTATAAGGAATTGTAAAGACAGACTGACACCCTGAACAATTGGGAATCAATACATTATCCATAAGACTGGAAGTACTGTCGTAACCTGACAGAGTCACAAGTTTTGTCAGATTGGTGAGATCTGCCGGGAAAATATTTACAACCTCAATCACTTTATCATTATCAATACTTTCGAGTTTTTCCATGTAAAGGTATTTGCTTTTTGGCGGATGAATAAGCGTTGCTGACTCCCTGGTATATGCTTTTGAAATTTCAAGATCCTTGAAAAACCGTTCAGTTTCCGCTAAAAATACGCCTCCGTCATCCTCAAGTTCGGTAAAGCCGAAATATTCGGCAGGACCGGTGCAGGCACTTACATTATCTCTGGAAAAACGGATTCTTTTTCCTTTTTTCATCATCATCTTCATATACATGAACATGCAAACCCATTTATCCTTTCTGAAAATAAATGAATTATCAATTTCCTCTGGAGAAAAATACCAACCTACAGCAGGGTAATTAAAAGATAAAACTTCTGAAAATTTTCTAAAACCTTCTTTTACTGTTTTTGAATTCATTGCTTTCCCCATTTAACCGAACTAAAAAAAGATTTAAAATCTCCAACTTCCAACTTTATATTGAGCTGCAAGACCTGGGCAATTACAGTTGTTAGTTTTGTAATATCCTGTCGATCTAACATTGCTGAGTTAAAGTTAATTCTAAAATATGGAAACAGCTTTTTATACTCAACCATTAATTCCTCCTTCGCTAAAAGACAGCTTCGGAGGACAGGTCCTCCTTCGCCAAAGTTTACCGACCATAACTTTAGTGGCGGTTGGGCTTCGGTGGCACTGAAACGTCAATCATTCAATCACCCTATCATTTCAAGCTCCCAGTTACGGAGTGGGATTGAAATCTGTGTTTGTATGATTGGTTGATTGATTGAAGTTATAGACCTACTTTAGCGGCACACCTTCATGAAAAGATGTTTCGGCGGACGTGTCCGCCTTCGTGTTAGTTTCGGTGGATAAACTTCAACAAAGGAGTGCTCGCCTGTCGTAGCATCAAGCAAAGGCGGGCCTGCCCGCAGTAGTTTTAACGAAGGCGGGTTTGGTACAGCTCTTCAAATATTGTTGCTGAACTCAAATAAAGAAATAAAAGTCAACTACTAAGAGTAATTATAATAGTGAATCGTAGTGTTACCAGATTTAGAATGTTTATAAATCTTGGCGGGGAGTTTATTTTTCTCTTGATTTTTTACCGGCACAATAATTTGTAGTGTTCTTACTCATAAATTAAGACTTAATATATCCGATCCAATTTCTCCAATCCAAATTCTATTCCCATCAATAAATCGATTATCTTTTGAAATTGTTTTCGGATTTGCAAAATTCATATTACAGTCATATGTACCATTGAGGAAATGAGGATAACCTTTTAGTTGTATTGTACGTTCTATTGATTGTTTTGATTTTATAAGAGTGTACCATTCCTCATTAAAAATGTCATTCTCTTCTGGGGTAATTACTTCCTTATATTGTGAAAAATAACTTGTGGAAGAAGTCAATTCTATTAATACTGGGCCGTTAGTAAAATAATGAAATAATTTACTGCCGATTTTATCAGAATCTATAACTAATAGATCATCGTTGTCATTATTACTTATTTTCATAGAATATTCAATTGTGGATGTGTCTGAATTTTCAATGATTTTTAGACTCTTCAGTTCGATTTCTAAACCAGCATGATATTTATTATTTTTTATGAGAGTTTCTTGCAATTTGGAATTACAACGATTATCAACATTTCCAATCCTATTTTCCGATATATGTAATATATCACTTGGATAGTAATTAATATCTAGTTCGTCAATGTACGGCCCTATTGGGAGGGAAGAAAGTAATATGCTATGAAAGGTTCCAACATAGCACCTCTCAGATTCAGCAATAACAACAAATGGTTTATTGATCAAGTGATGGTCAAAAGTGAAATTACCATTTTGAATATCGAAAAAGTAGCTTTTATCTTCAATCAAATAAATACAATGAGATGAATAATCATAAAAATCAATGTTTTCTTCACTTAGCCATGGCTCGTCATTCAATTCAAGACTGTCAATATCTATTTCTTTTATTTGAGAGCCCGTAAGTAAAGAGTCCTTGAGAAAATAAATACCAAAATCTGGACTTTGATTTTCTGGGAGCAATGGTTCCCCGTTTTCAGAACATGCTACAACAAGTACAATACTTAGATAAAATAATATAAGTTTCATCTCTCCTTTCCTCTTGTGCCTACCGGGTAGCCGGGAGATGTCACCATCTCCAAGCCCCCTAAGAACCGTACATGCCGGAATCGATCCCTTCGGGAAAAGTTTCCCCTCATACGGCTCAAGCACTTTTGAAGCCTTTCCCCTTAGGGTAGACCCGACAATTATTAAATTAATTGCCTTTGCAATACGCATCTGTAGCCTCTTTACCTTCTTTTAAATGAAATCCCATTTAATGGAATCCCAGTCATTTAAAAAGGTGTTTGGTGCACATTCCGATTTGTCGGAATTCATTTGCTTTCCTAACTTAAAAGGTTCTATCCCCTTAGGGATGGCTTACGCCACAAATTATCTTGCAATAAAGCACCGGTCGAACGTCTGCCTTCTTT
>JASFMY010000139.1:0-17476 GCA_050117315.1 Ignavibacteria bacterium | reverse complement strand
GTATATAAACGTTGTACCGCCGGTTGGGGTATCGGTATAAGAATAACTTTTGGGTGAACTGCTGTTGCCGTTCCCGTTAACAAAACCAATCTTCTGCCATTCTCCATCTTGATACTCGACACTTGATACTTGCCTCTGGATTTCAAACCCGTAATTATTTACTTCCGTTGCTGTTTTCCACCTAAGGGCAACCGTGTTGTCAATAACAGAAGCTGTAAAGGATGTTAGTTCTACCGGCAACGGGCTTTCAGAATCATATTCATAAGCTCCAATATCTATTGTTCCGGTTGTTGTACCGTCTGTTTTTAACAGTTTTCTTCCGCTGCCTTTTATATCTTCTGTTTCAAAACTGTAACTATCATCCCCAACATCTAAACAAGGGGAACTTCCCGATATGGAATATGGATGCTCACTGCTGCCGGAGACTGTTACAAATGAGGGATCACTGGATATGTTATCTCCTCCATCTGTAGTAATTGTTAATGAACTTAAATTGCCAATACAAGAATTTTGTAGTTCGGTAATTGTGTTGGTTTCTTTTATATCCGAATACCCATCTCCGGTATTGCCATAAATTATTGTATTATAAATATTGACTGAACCTGCATCTGCAACTATTCCTCCTGTTCCCGTAGAGTTATAATCTGTACAACTATTATTTGTAATTGTGCAGTTTACCAGGTTTAATTCATTACCAGAATCATTATCCTGGTAAATTGCGCCGGCACCGGTAGAACCAAAATCGTCATTATTGCCAGATACAACACAATTTATCATAGTTAAACTACCCTGGTTATAGATTGCTCCACCATAACCATCGCTGCCAGACCCATTTTCTATTTTCAAGTTCTCCAGTCTTAGTGTTACTCCATCATTAACTTCAAATATTCTACAAGTAGCATTACCGTCAATAATTATCCCACCGCTTGCACCTCGTATTGTTAGGTTTTTACTAATTGAAATTGCCGAACTTAAGGTAATTGTGTTATCCCCCATCGAAGCTGGGTTAAATTCTATTATATCCCCGGCTTCCGCATCAGTTATGTGCTGTTTTAATGTACCCTCTCCGGTTTCAGCAGTGCTTGTTACAGTGTAGGTTGTTGCAGCTTCACCTCCGGCAAACTCGGAAAATGAACTTAGCCCGGTTATTGTAAACTTACCCCAAACTCCATCGGTTTGACGGCTTACTATTGTACCGCCTAAATCAGTAATATTTTGGAACTTATTGCTGGAGTTTTCTCTTTTCATTATCTGAAAATTACTCCAATCGTCTTCGGATAAACCAAGTGATGAAAAATCTAATATAATGGTATATGTCCCCGGATTGGCATTTGTTGAGGTAATTGTGAAAAATAAGGGCTTTGTTCCTTTTACTCCCGGTAATGCAGCGAAATTTGACGCTGGAACCGAAGTATTTTTACTAACTGTTAATGTTGTGCCGTTACAGCCATTTGGAAAGTTTACCGTTACATCCTGGCCCGGGAAGGTGGCTGTTACCGGATCACTTCCAGTATCACTTAAATTAACGTTTTCACCATCTGTATCATAAACCGTGTTTCCGCTTAACGGGTTAGTTGTTAGGTATTTTGTACTTGTTCCACTGCCGTTATAAGCATATATGCTATAATAATAATGTCCGTCTGTTGAAACTGTATTGTCTGCTGCTGTTACTTCTGTGCCAACATATACTATATAATCACTTCCTTGTGTTCCAGTGCTGTATTCCGTGCCATCACTTGGAGTAAATGTTGGTGCCGAACCGGTTCCTCTTACTATTAAATAACTTTCTGCATCTGCTGAAGCTGTATAGTTTAACAATATTTGATCGGATGAATTTATTGAAAACACCAAATCTGTTGGCTGGGCGGTGGGGGCTGAAGTTAGACTAACGGGGGTATAATATATATACACTTTACCATTCAAGGGATAAGAATAAGCTCCAATAACTACATCAACATAACCGTCACCGTTTACATCGCCGGCTCCCGATACCGAACAACCAAAATAATCATTCGCGTTTTCGCCATCCATTGTTATATCGGCATCTGTATCCATTGTACTTCCGCCGTGATATATATATGCCCGGCCTCTGTCGTTGTCATATCGGTAAGCCCCTACAATTATATCATCATAATTGTCACCATTTACATCGCCGGTGCCCGACACCGAATAACCAAAATAATTATAAGTTCCTTCGCCGGTCATTGTTACATCGGTTTCAGCATCCATTGAACTTCCACCATAATAAATGTATGCCCGACCTCTGGAACTGCTATATCCGTATGCTCCGACAATTACATCGGCATTGCCGTCATTATTTACATCACCGGCTCCCGATACCGAATAACCAAAATAATTATAAGTTCCTTCGCCGGTCATTGTTACATCGGCTGTTGGTGTGGTACTCATTGATTCTGCGCCGTAATAAATATATACACGACCTCTGTAGGTGTTATATTGGTAAGCCCCAACAATTACATCGTCTATGTTGTCACCATTTACATCACCGGCACAAGATACGGAAGTGCCAAAACGATTATATTGGGCTTCGCCTTCCATTGTTACATCAGCATTTGCATCCATTGAACTCCCACCGTAATATATATATGCACAACCTTTGTAAGTACTACATCCGGTAGCCCCAACAATTACATCGGCATAGCCGTCATTATTTACATCACCGGCGCCAGACACGGACATACCCAAATAATTAGAAGTTCCTTCGCCGGTCATTGTTACATCAGCATCTGAATCCATTGAACTCCCACCGTAATATATATATGCACGACCTCTGTAGGTGTTATATCGGTAAGCCCCAACAATTACATCGTCTATGTTGTCACCATTTACATCACCGGCCCCAGATACCGACCAACCGAAATAATCATCCTCATTTTCGCCGGTCATTGTAACATCGGCTTCAGCATCCATTGAACTTCCACCATAATATATATACACCCGCCCAGTGCAACTGTTATATTTGTAAGTCCCGACAATTATATCATCATAATTGTCACCATTTACATCGCCGGCGCCCGATACCGAATAACCAAAATAATTCAAAGTCCCTTCACCGTCCATTGTTACATCGGTCTCCGTGTCCATTGAACTTCCACCGTAATATATATATGCCCGACCGACGTAGTTGTTATATTCTGGAGCCCCGACAATTACATCATCTATGTCGTCACTATTTACATCACCGGCGCCTGACACGGAAGAGCCAAAACGATCATATTGGGCTTCGCCATCCATTGTTACATCAACTGTCGCATCCATTGAACTTCCACCGTAATATATATATGCCCGACCGGTGTAGTCGTTATAGTCTGGAGCCCCGACAATTACATCATCTATGTCGTCACTATTTACATCACCGACGCCCGATACCGAACAACCAAAATAATCATCCTCGTTTTCGCCGGTCATTGTTACATCGGCTGTCGCATTCATTGGACTTCCACCGTAATATATATACGCCCGGCCGGTGTAATCATTGTACCTTACGGCTCCAACAATTACATCATCTATGTTGTCACCATTTACATCGCCAGCTCCCGATACCAAATAACCATAATAATTCAAAGTTCCTTCACCGGTCATTGTTACATCAGCATCTGCATCCATTGAACTTCCACCGTAATATATATATGCCCGACCGGTGTAACTATTATATGTGTAAGCTCCGACAATTACATCATCTATGTTGTCACCATTTACATCACCGGCGCCAGATACCGAATGACCAAAATTAGTTGAAGCTTCTTCGCCATCTATTGTTACATCGGCTTCCGCATCCATAGAACTTCCGCCATAATAAATATATACCCGACCAGTTTGGCTATTATAGCTACCAGCTCCGACAATTACATCGGCATAACCGTCATTATTTACATCACCGGCGCCAGATACCGAATAACCAAAATTACTACCAGTTCCTTCGCTTTTCATTGTTACGTCCGCTTCCGCATTCATTGGACTTCCGCCGTAATAAATATATGCACGACCGGCATCGCTGCCTCCTTCACTCTCGCGGAATCCAACAATAACATCATCATAGCCGTCATTATTCACATCACCGGCTCCGGATACGGAATAACCGAAATTTGTATCCCCGGTAGTATTAATCTCTATAAAACTTTGCACAAGCTGTTGCGCAGTAATCGATTCGGTTACAAAAATAAATGAGAACAACATTAGTAGTATTCTTATAAAGTAAATATTTTTTTTCATTACTTATCTCCGTTTTATTTATTTACAAAATATCTCGTTAGTTCTATATATAGTTCCGGCTCTTTTTCCGATCCGGGTTCTACTTCGGGATTCTTGTTCTTTGTTCTTATGCCCCATTCTGCTATTATGCCGGAGTCTTTGGTATAGACCAGTACGCTTTTCAACATTATCGCTTCCGGTACAATTAAGCCTTGCTCACCATAACTTATTTTCATATCACGACTTATTGTTAGTTCATATTCATAAAACTCTTCTTCTTTGCCCCCTAGATTTATTTTGCCTTGTTTTAGTAATTTTACCCGTGATCTTGTTGTTATTCCTTCCTTAAAAGATGATTCTTCTTTATCACGGCTTTCCATAACCGCTTTGCTTGTATCAATAGAAGAATCTATCGTTGGCAGAATTATCAACTGGGGATTGAACCTCGTGTAGGATTCTGTTTCATAAAGAGAGGCATAACCGGCAAGGTATACCGCTCCTTCGTCAAATAGGTATAGTTCCGTTATGTTTTTATTATTACTGTTTATTACTTTTTGGTCTATCTTCCCGAAGATACTTTCATATTTACCGGCTTCAGGTGCTTCAAACTTTATTGTATTTGTGTTTACAACAAGAGAATCGTCCGGGAAATTAAGCGCATAATTTTCGCCTTCACGGATAAGAATTTTGCTCGTGTCGCATAAAGGGAGGTTCCAAACTTGGGTATGTAATATTGTTCCGTTTTGGTTACGTAATTTAGGAATATTAGTAGTACAGCTTGTAGTCAAGAAACAAAGGGCAATGATTAAGTTAAATAGTATAAGTAATGAATAATTCTTCAATTGTTCTCCTTTCACAAGTAATTTTTACAATGGAAATTTGACGGCATCAATCTGTTCCGAAATAGTCTAAGGATAGATTTGTTCGCTCATTTCTATAAAGTTATCGGGTGAAAATAACTTTGCTTTATTCAATTAACCCATTTTTCTTGCACAAATTGGTACATTTTGGCAAGATAATTCGTTCTATACACAAGCCAAATTGGTTTTGGGATTTTGCTTTTTTAGAACTCACCTAAATCCTCCCCGCCTCCCAAAGTCTCGTACGGCGGGCAGGTCTTAAAAAGAGAGGACTTTATGGCAAAATCCTAAAACCAATTTGTAACAAGTATATTAGACTATTTGGGGAAGAAATGGTATTTTGGGACTGCTAATATGCTTAATATTGCTTCGGGGAAAAAATTAAATACTTACGGATAGTTGCGGTAGTTCTAACATTTGCCTTCTTCAACGGGCCTCAATCTTCAGCACAAAACAAACCACTGGTTTTATTAAAAATTGAAAAAAAGCTGGACAGTCTTCATCTTATTGCCGAAGAAGAAAGATGTGATTCATTAAAAGTATTTTTGCAATCATACCAGCAAATAAGCAATAATCTTCAGCTAAAGGAGCAGATTGAAAAACTTATTGAGCAAACTGAAAACTTTGATCTACAAAAATGTTATATATATTCTTTAATAGCATATGCCCAGTGTAATACCAAACATACTTTTCCGTATTTAAATAAATCCTATCAACTTGCGATTGACAAAAATTATGAAGATTTGGCTGGTCTAGCCCTGCAATCTAAGGCAATTGTATTCCAGGACAATAATATGTATGATTCGTTAGTCGTAACTCTTATGCAGGCTAAAAATCATTTCGAAAAAACAAATAATTTAAACGAGCTTGTCGCCATTTTACACACGACGGGTGATTTATATTATAATGTAGGATTATATGATGAAGCTAAAAGTATTTATGAAACCATTCGTGTAAAAAAAGGAAATGAACACGATTGGAAGAGTTGGAGAGAAGTTGTTGTTAATAATAATCTTGGTTTAATAGAAATAGCAAAAGAAAACTACGACAAAGCCATAGAATATTTTAATAAAAGTATTGAATTAAATAATTGCAAAGATGACTCTCCGGGCAAAACCAGATCAATGGGATATATTCAACAAAAACTGGCAGCGTGTTACTTAAAAAAACATAATGATCAAAAAGCGTTGTATTATTATAACCAAAGTCTGGAAAAATGTCTTGCCAACAAAATGTATAAAGAACTTGTTAAGCTATATTACATTAAATCACAATTATTATTTAATAAAAATGAACTGGATAGTTCGCTGTATCATTGTCAATTGGCTGAAACGGTTTTCAAAAAGCATGGGGTACATCCCGGTTATATGATTAATATATATAAACAATATTCCTTGCTTTATGAAAAAATGAATAATCATAATAAAGCCTTACATTTTAACAAAGTTGCAACTTCGTTAAATGACTCTTTGGAATATTTTGAAAAAAATTCCAGATACATGCAAATGCTGGCTGAACAAGATTATAACAAAGCAACCGCTAAGATTGATTTACTTGAACTTAAAAATAATTATTTATTACTCTTGTTCTTAATAGGTTCAATTTTGGGAACAGTAATTATTTATTACTTTTTACGCCTTCAAAAATCATATTCAATATTAGTAAAGAAAAACATAGAATCAGTAGGAATAAAAGAATATACTAATGATGATATTATTGGTTCGGGGAAAAACAATTCAGATATCTCTCCAAAACAAATAGAACAAGACACGGTAAATAATAATTCTAAATACAAGGAGCTTGTTGATAGTTTTATTAAACTTATTGAAAATGAAAAACTCTACCTTAATAAGGACATTACAATAATTGAAATTGCGGAAAAATTGGACAGCAATAGAACATATTTGTCAACCGCTATTAATATGGTATTAAACGAAACATTTATTGCTTATGTAAACGAACAAAGAATAAAAGAAGCTGTAAGGAAAATATCAACAGGTAAATTTGTGAACATGACCCTTGAGGGAATTGCATCAGAAGTTGGTTTTAATAACCGGAATACTTTTACAACGGTCTTTAAAAAATATACCGGGGTTTTACCTTCATATTTTATTAAAGAAATTAAAAAGTAACAATTATCAATCTTTTTTATCTCTACTTTGATATTTCTTTTCGTATTACTACCTAAATAATATACATAAGACAAATTAGTTTTGAGATTTTGTTTTTATTTAAAACTCACCTAAATCCTCTCTTAGAAAGAGAGGACTTTATGGCAAAATCCCAAAACCAATTTGCAACAAGTATACATTGCTCTAATTATATATTTGTTATCAGAGTTAATAAGAAGAACTGTTTCTAAAAAGATGTATGCCTTTTTCCCGTATTTTGCGCATAGGCGTCAACTTAACCCAAGTTGATAGGCAAAATTCTAAGTTGGTTCAAAATAATAAGTTATAATTTCTTCGGGGGCAACAAGAACAAATACTTGGCGGCAAATTTATCAACATGGGTTAACAATGAATGTAATGTTTTATAGCTCCGGCATTCAGGGTGTGTTGCGTAACTTTAGAACAGGGTCGTCACGGACCATTGGGGCTGTCTCAAAAGTCTCAATTATTTGTCATTCCCGTGAAAACGGGAATCTACAAGTTTGAAAATGCTTTGGATTCCCACTTTCGTGGGAATGACAATCATGTAAATATTACTTTTGAGACAGCTCCACCATTCCGTGACGAAAAAACTTGATATTGTTCTCAAAATGAGGTGGCTCAGTCGAGGTATGGACCTCGACTGCCCTGTCAAGTGGTGGAAATATTATTTGAAGTCCGGTAGGACCTCCATTATCGTAGAAAATAATAATCATATGCATTTCAAGCTTCGTAGATGCTTCATTAAATACAGTTCGCAGAATTATTTAAGTTGACGCCTATGCGCTCTGCGGGATTCGAACCGACAGACTTTTTATTCTGCTGAAACTCTAAAAATTAATCGAGAAAAAGTTGGAATAAAGTCCAAGAGAAATCTCATGAAATGATACGGAACTATCGTCCAGGTTAGTGTTGTACCTGTACTTGCCGTATAACGTAAATACGTTTTGAATTGTTACAATTCCGAGAGATATTTCGGGGCTTACACCGTTAAAGCCCTTTAGATTAGATGTGAGATTTACACCGGGCGAAATGTATTCTAAAAAAGGAGTTTGTATAATTTGCTTATAACCGATTCTAAAAAAGCTTCCAGGTTCAAAGCCGTCAACAAAACCATATTCTATGCCGATATAGCCCACAGGGTAATTAAAGCCGTTTGCAAAAAAGGAAACTACCGGTATCTCTTTTGATAAACCGAAAAACTGTTTGTCTTCCCTAAAAACCAATGTAGGTGAAGGCAGCCCGAAAATCACTCCGCCAAAACAACAGACAGTAATAAAACCGGGAGCGTTTTCCAGATTTAAGATGTAATCCTTCGGCAAAGCTGTTTCAAATATTTCACTCCGGGTTATTTTCCCGTCTTCCGTTTCAAGATATATCACAAAAGGCACATAAAGCGAATCAAATTCCAGTTGGCTTATATCAAGTTTAAAGTTGTGCACATCAGTCAATTCGTTACTGATTTCGTAATCATATTTGTTATCTAATTTTAATTTTGATTTTACTTCTTCACTTGTGTAGAAAGATAAGATTAAAGTATTCGGCTTTTCCAAAGTTATATATGAATCAATCAAAAATACCTCGACTTCCTGCGAGTGAAGTGAGACCGCCGATAAGAATAATAATGCAATTGCAAAGTATAATTTCATAAGTGTTTTTTTTTGCTTTCAAATATTACGTGATTTTTTCTTAATTACAATCTTTTATTCACCCGTTGTTCGAAATTCATATAGTTATTACAGCGATTATACACAAGCCAAATTGGTTTTGGGACTTTGTTTTTTAGAACTCACCTAAATCCTCCCCGCCTCCTCGCGACTCGTCGGGATACGGCCTTAAACTAGAGTTTCTGCAAAATTAGATATACTTGTTACAAATTGATTTTGGGATTTAGTTTTTATTTAGAACTCACCTAAATCCTCTCTTAAAAAGAGAGGACTTTATGGTAAAATCCCAAAACCAATTTGGCTTGTGTATATAAACGTTTTGTCATTTCGACCGGAGGGAGAAATCTTTGAAATACTCTAATTGAAAGATTTCCCGCCAAAAAGATACGCCAAAGGCGCACAGGCGGCGGACAGGCTCACCCAAAAAACGGGTTCGAAATGTCAGACTTTTTATTTTGCAGAAACTTTACTTTATGGCAAAATCCCAAAACCAATTTGCAACAAGTATATTATCCAGATGTCTTACCAATGAGTTTACATAACTATAAAATCCCCCCTTTTTACTTTTATCTTTTATCTTTTATTTCCTCTCTTATTCAAAAACGAATCTACAGTTTTTCAACTAACCCTTAACATAATTAATTAACATTTGACTAATAGAATAATTTTATTTAAATACTTTTTAAGATTTCCATTTTTAAATAACATTCTCTTACGGTTACTGATTTGCTCCAATTCTCACATAATAGAAATTTAGATTTATGGAATAGCTCCTACCTCACCGGGAAAACATTTTTAACTTATAGAGTAGCCCTTCACAGAACGGCGAATTCAGTTGACCCATATTATGCAATAGAAAAACAAGAAATTAGAGATAGCTTCTTTAGTTTCAATGAGTTACAAATAATACCTAAGATCAAAAACCCGGCAAAACAACAAAAAATTAAAATTGAGGTAACCGGAAGCAGATTCATAAACGACAAAAGAGATTTCAAATTGGTTAAATATTGTTTTAAATCAATCAAATGTTGTTTCAAATCAGTCAAATGTTGTTTCAAATCAGTCAAATGTTGTTTCGAATCAGTCAAATGTTGTTTCGAATCAGTCAAATGTTGTTTCGAATCAATCAAATGTTGTTTCGAATCAATCAAATGTTGTTTCGAATCAATCAAATGTTGTTTCGAATTAGTCAAATGTTGTTTCGAATTAGTTGAATGTTGTTTCGAATTAGTTGAATGTTGTTTCAAAATAATAGAAAGTGCGTTTCCGGCTCATAATTTAACTTTTTGTGAAATTCTGTTTATATTTGAACCAAATGCACCGGGGAAGACAAAATCGAGTTTAACTAAGGATTAGCTGAATGAGTTATGGTAACCCAAGTTGATAGGTAAAATTCGGCATATTTTCCGAATGCCAATTCAAAATAAACCAAAAAAAACTAAAGAGGTACTTTATGCCAGAAATAATCAATTATCGGCTGCAAGACAGCGAAGCTCTTTTAGTTGCCGTGGATTCCAACAGGGAAGCTATGACGGCAAAAGGCTTTACTGAAGTTGGCTACAATGAATTTTTAGATGCAAAAGAGAATCTGCGTCTAAAAGAGCTTGAACAGCAGAATTCTGTTAAAGAGCTCGAAGAAATGACAATGGCCCAAAATGAGGAAATATCTGCCGTAGGCAAACTGATAAAAAAAGTACGGGACGCTGCCCGCAGCGCTTACGGCAACGACAAAGATGATCTGAAGCTTTTTAAGATCGGCGAAGCTATTCCTAGGTCGGTAAAGAAACTGCGTCCCATGTGCGAGTATACAATATCGCTGGTGAGCGAAAAAAGCGAAGTGCTGTTAAGCAATGGTCTAACACAGGAAGATGTAGATGAGCTAAACGCTTCGTTAGGCAGACTGATTTCAACGGATGCATCACAGGAAAATGCGAAAAAGCTTAAAACAGCGGCTACTGAAGCACGTGACGATGCATTAAAAGAATTAAAGGATAAAATGTACAGGATACGCAACTTTGCAAAGGTTTGTTTCGCGGGGAATAAGGAACTTCTGCTGCAGTTTAAACCGATAGCCAAGGGCTCAGGCGGTAAAAGCAAAGAAGCAGAAGAAACCCAAACCGGTGAGCAGGCGTCAACATAAAATGTTCACATAAAGACATTACGGGCAAGGAGCTCGACCACTGGTACTGAACCCTCAACAGCGGGCAGTTAATTCAACGAGAAAGATAAAGGATAAAAAAAAAAGTTTTCGGAACGAAGTCCCATAGAGGCAAGTGGATATCCCGCCGTTATTTCCCATAGGGAGCACTTCTTGATTGGGCTGGCTATAACAAAAGTCATTGGTCATTTGTAGTCATACATTGTTACTGTTCCAACCTGTCCGCCGTAGCATCTCTTGCGTAGGCGGACACATCCTCTGTAGCCCAACCGCCACTAAAGTTATGGTCGGTAAACTTTGGCGAAGGAGGACCCGTCCTTCGAAACCTTGGCGTAGGCGGAATTAATGCTTGAGTATAAAAAGCAGTTTATATATTTTAGAATTAACAGTTAATTGAATATTATCTTGACTGTAAAAACCTACAAAGAGGGAATGATAATTAAAAGCATACGAAAATTAGAGTCGCTTAGTAATATAAGAATCGCATTAAATCCCCATAGAAGAATGGGGATGGTTCCGCGTTTATCCCGCGGACAACAGAATTTTATCAGCCAAAGGCAGACAGGTCTGTAAATGAGAACAGAGTGGACATCCCGGTTCTTCCGGGTAAGTTTTGAGATTATACTGTAGCTTAATTTTTTTGCTCGTTTCCAGATGAAATTTTATAAAGTTATACGCTAAAATTAGAAAAGGCTTTTTATGGAAAGTTGGCAAAAATATAAAGATGAACACTTAAAATTATCGGCAGTTGCTGCAGATAAATATGATGAATTGTATGAAAAGGCAAACTTTGCTACCGGTAGTTATATGCGTTACGAACTAGAGAGAATTAAAAAATATTTATCATTTGTTCCTTCAAAAGATATTGCTCTTGATCTAGGTTGCGGAACTGGGAGAGATAGTTTTTATATGTGCAAACATTTTGAGCAAGTTTATGGTTATGATTTTTCCTCGCAGATGATTTTAGTTGCAAATAAAAATAAAATTCAAAAACGCATTGGGAATGTATATTTTGAACCAAGGGATGTCGAAGAACAAGAATTACCGTGGGAAAACAATTCAATTTCATTTGTTAATACGGCTTTCGGCATGGGAAGTTTTGTCCAAAATTTGGAAAATTTATTCCGTGAAATTAGAAGAGTATTAAAACCTAGTGGCATAGTAATATTCTCATTTTATAATTCGGATGCGTTAGTCAACAAACTTGTTTTACAATGGCGTCCGGCTTTAGCAGCCAGAGTTGTTGCAGGAGAAGACTGTCTAGAAGTAAATTTTAAAGGCAATTCTTACAAAATAGCAGCGAAGGCATATACAGTCAATGAAATTAAGAAAAAAACATTAGGCGCATTTGGTCCTACAAACCCGATTGATATCACAACATTCCCAACTTTATCGGCATTATTTCCACAAGAATTATTTGCTAATGCTACTACTAGAGAACTTTGTACAAATGTAGATACATTGCTGGCTAACAATCTAGAAATAGCAGCAGGTCCATACATTGTTGCTGTTTGTAAAAAAGGTGGAAAATTTGATAAGATTGAAAAACTAAAAGGTTATGAACAAGTTCTCAATTTATTACGAACTCATAATATTGATACAATTGTAAGAATAAAAGAGCATAGCCCCGTTAGAAATATGGAGGACGTCAAAAAGGTTCTAGATTGTGATCCAAGTTTCATGATAAAATCAATATTAGTTACAGTTGATAATCCAGAGAATAATCAAGAGACAAAATCAATTAATAGAAACTTATTCCTAATTGGTATTCCAGCAGATCGTAAATTAGATTTTAGTAAACTTGCGACAATCTTAGATGTACCTCGACATTCTCTTAAAATGGCTACCCAGCTTCAACTAGAGGAAATCACAGGTTTTAAAGTAGGTAGTATCCCACCATTCGGATTACCCAAAAATATTCATGTAATAATTGATATAAGAATCCAAGAAAAAGATGAAATCTGGTGCGGTACAGGTAAGTCAACTGAGTCTATAAGGTTATTTTTGCATGAACTAAAAATATTAAGTACACCAACTTTTAATGATATTTCCAAACCGATATGAGCTATGATAAGAATATTTAAAAATAATTATGACTATGTGGATTTTATAACATCTAAAAAAATAATTGTAGGAGAAATATTTTGTTCAAATTTCATTCCAAGTACCTTTTTCCCGAAAGATGTTATAGACTATTATTTTAATAAAAAAGAACCACTCGAAAAACATAAACAAGTGGCCGAAAAGCTATGGAAATTTGGCAAAAGTCAATTACAAATGCTTGCTGAAAATAAAATAAGTCTTTGTTTTGAAATGCACTCTTTGAAAAGAATGATTGAAAAGGGTGTAATACATGAAGCCTCATCAAATTTTGAAGTTTCTTTATCTATTAGAATTAAAGTCATAGATAATATCATTAAATATTTGAATAAGATTGATATATTGATGGAACCTACTCCATTTGTCTTTAGATTAATCCCACCTGATAATCTTATTTTGGATGTTGACCGCAATAAATCTGAGCAAACAGTCCAGGGTTTATTGATTGAAGATATTTCTGCTTATAAAGATTTCAAAAATGAATTTAATCGACTCGTTACAAAAAGCCATAATTTATTGTCAAAAGAATTATTGTCAAAAGAATTAATTGATGCAAAAAATTATTTACAAAATGGTCTAATAAAGAAAATTACTTTATAGGAAGCGTATAACCCATATTAAAGGTAAAAAGTCCCCGCTAAGATGAACGGGACATGCCCACCTTCGTTAAAGAACAACTTCGGTGGACAAGGCCCTCCTTCGTTAAAACTACGGAGGGCAGGCACACTAGCTGGGTTTTAAGAAAAGGCAGTAAAAGATAAAAATAAAATAATCCCGTCACTGAATGCTTACCCACCATAGTTATACGAAGGAGGGATCAGTGACAGCAGTAAAAATTAATTAATTTAATAAGTCACGTTACGCAAATTGTATCGTATTAATCATAATCCTACTCTTAATCATAATCTTCTTTATCTTTTTTTAGAGTATGATTAGGATTATGATTAAGAGTAAGAATTCCCTGCGTAAGGTGAGTCAATAATTGCCGGGTCTACCCTAAGGGAAAAGACTTGAAAAGTGCTTGAGTCCCGCAACAGCGGATTCTTAGTGGGCTTAGAGATGACGACATCTCCCGGTTAGCCGGTAGGTGCAATTTAAAGTGTAAGAGGTTTCGAATTATTTATTTTTAGCAGTTCTCATTTGTAGAACTTTTTATTATATTTGCGAAAAAGCCTTAGTGAATGAAACGTATAATTGCAAAGAAAACATTACGGGAATACTGGGAAAAACATTCTGATTGCGAACAATATTTAAAAACTTGGTATGAAACTGCCAAGAATTCGAATTGGAAAAATCCGAATGAAGTAAAAAAAACATATGCTAATGCTAGTATATTGCAAGATAATAGAGTTGTTTTCAATATTAAAGGTAATTCATATAGGCTTGTAGTCAAATTTAATTATGAAAGAGAGTGGGCATTCATTCGATTTATAGGAACTCACGCTGAATATGATAAAATAAACGCAGAGACAATTTAGAGGTATCATAATGAAAATAAAACCGATAAAATCCGAAGAGGATTATCAAAAAGCACTTAAAAGACTTGAAAAGATTTTTGATGCACCAGCAGAATCCAAAGAAGGTGATGAAGCAGAAATCTTATCATTGTTAATCGAAAATTATGAAAATCAATATTATCCGATAGATGCTCCAGATCCAATTGAGGCAATCAAAATTCGAATGGAAGAAATGAATATTAAACAGAAAGATTTGGTCGGAATAATTGGAGGGAAAAGCAGAGTTTCAGAAGTATTAAATAAAAAGAAAAGATTAACAGTAGATATGATAAGAGAACTAGAAAAAAAATTACATTTATCTGCATCAATACTA
This sequence comes from Ignavibacteria bacterium, assembly GCA_050117315.1. Classification (GTDB taxonomy): domain Bacteria; phylum Bacteroidota; class Ignavibacteria; order Ignavibacteriales; family Melioribacteraceae; genus JANQIV01. The sequence goes on along the minus strand of JASFMY010000139.1, from coordinate 2,499 downwards.
GTATCTAATTATCAATTAACGAAGTAGATAATCCTTGTGAAAAAATTCTAGAGATTTGCACATAACGAGACTGTCGGAAAAGCTCAAAGTAACGAAAAAAAATGTCGATTCCACTGCTGCCACCGACCCACGCCAAAATACAGGCGGGCCCTCCTTCGTTAAAACTACGGCGGGCAGGCACACTAGCTGGGTTTTGAGAAAAGACAGTAAAAGATAAAAATAAAATACTCCCGTTGCTGAATGCTTGTCCACTGTAATTCGAGAGTCAGTGACGGCAGTAAAAATCAATTAACTAATTTAATAATTGTCGGGTCTCCCATAAGGGGAAAGGCTTGAAAAGAGCTTGAGTCCCGCAACAGCCTGATTCTTAGGGGGCTTGGAGATGGCGACATCTCCCGGCTGCGCGGTAGGCATTTAAATAAAATAATTTTAGAGAGTTTATGGGACGTCCTTTAAGATGGCAAGAAGATAAAACTATTAAAGGAGTGATGGAGGTAAAAATAAGTTCATGGAAATATTTCTCTGATTATATTAACCAAGAAATGCTTGATTATACAACTTATATTTATCGTGGTCACGGAGATAGTAAATGGAAATTAGAACCAACTTTAGATCGTATTATAAAATTACCAAATTCAAGTAAAAGGCGTCGTCATCTTGAAGCTTTTAAATATGCTGCACGAGGTAGACGTGGTTTTAATCCTCCAAAATTAGAGAATGAAAACGATTGGTGGGCATTGGGTCAGCATCACGGTTTAGCAACTCCATTGTTGGATTGGACTAAATCTCCCTTTGTAGCTTTATTTTTTGCAGCAAGCACAGCTCTTAATGAAGAAAGTGATTCATTCTCTGTTTTTGCATTATCAGAAGATACAATTAATGAAAATAACAAAAAAATAAAAGAAGATGACAAAGTAAAATTAGTAAATTCCAGAAAACCTACAGTAAGAATTGTAAAACCTTTAACAGATGAAAATAATCGTTTAGTAAATCAAAGTGGTCTTTTTACTAGAGGACCCAATAATATAGATATTGAAAAATGGGTTAAAACTTTTCATTCAGAAAATGATTTCCTTGAGCTTATTAAGATGACCATGCCAAATAAAAATACAATTGATTGTCTAAGATATTTAAATAGAATGAATATAAATCATCTGACATTATTTCCGGATTTAGCAGGAGCATCACAATTTTGTAATAAAGAGTTGGAAATTAAAAATTATTAATTGAGAATTAGTAATGCCATATTAAAGGTAAAAAGTCCCCGCTGAGATGAACGGGACAGGCCCTCCTTCGCTTAAAGCTACGGAGGGGCACAATTGCTGGGTTTTAAGAAAAGGCAGTAAAAGATAAAAATAAAATAATCCCGTCACTGAATACTTGTCACGCAATTCGGGAATCAGTGACGGCAGTAAAAATTAATTAACTAATTTAATAATTGTCGGGTCTTCCTAAATGGGAAAGGCTTGAAAAGTGCTTGAGTCCCGCAACAGCGTGATTCTTAAGGGGCTTGGAGATGGCGACATCTCCCGGCTACCCGGTAACTGGCAAAAAACAAATGGTTGATAAGCCATATAAAAGTATGTATATTAAGTAAATAGAAAAACATTGGCTGAAACTGCAACATTTGAATGGGATGATAATAAAAATAAACTTAACCAAAAGAAGCATACTATTTCATTTGAAGAAGCTCAATATGCATTTTCTGATATAAAAAGAATTATAGCTAAAGATTTAGATCATAGTGAAAGTGAAGAAAGATTTTATTGTTTTGGGAAAGTTGGAGATAATATAGTTACAGTTCGTTTTACATACAGAAATAATAAAATTAGAATTATTGGTGCCGGCTATTGGAGGAAAGGGAAAAAGATATATGAAAAAGAAAATAAAATATAGTAATGAAAAAATTGGTGAAGTAGAAATTGTAAAGGATTTTCTACCTAAACCAGAGGAATTGGTATTCAAAGAGGACACAGTAAAAGTTACTCTTAATTTGAGTAAATCAAGCATAGAATTCTTTAAAGAAATAGCCCAAAAACAAGGAAGCCAATATCAGAAGCTAATTAGAAATTTACTTGATAGATATACATCCCATTATTCCCAATAGTTTATAAAAAACACAGGGATCGATTCCAGCATGTACGGTTCTTAGTGGGCTTGGAGGTGGTGACATCTCCCGGTTAGCCGGTAGGTTACAAAAATTGTAAAAGTATCCTATTAAATAAAAAATGAATTGACTAACTTTATAAATATAGCTATAATACGGCTATGTAAAACAAGTTAATAAAGGATAAAATAGAATGGGTAGGACAGTAACAGTTAGAGCAATGATTGACCCGAAAAAAAAAGAAAGAGTTTCTAAAATTCTTTCACGTCTTGGTATTAATCATTCTGAAGCAATAAATATATATTATATACACGATCCGAAAAAAAAATTAAGTTTGGGACTGTTTAAAGAGTTAGAAAAAGGTTAAGTTTGTTAGTATGAAAATCGAGTTA
>JASFMY010000138.1:0-17778 GCA_050117315.1 Ignavibacteria bacterium | reverse complement strand
CAGGACTCTTACAGTTCCCTGGCTGTAATACAGGCTCAAGTAACAGAGTTTGAAACTAAAATCCAAAGCATTGTTGATACAGATGCAATGCGCGAAGCTATTAAGGCGGGAAAAACAGCCAACAAGCTTAAAGAAGAAAATGAGCTTGAGGAAGTATTGAACAAAGTAATTTCCGCTCTTAATGTTTATGCGCAGATAACGGGCAACAATGAAATTAAGGATGAAACAGACTACAGCGCTTATGATTTAAGAAAAATGCGTGATAATGATCTGCTTGAAAAAGGATACGCTATTTATAACAGGGCATCGGGGTTAAAAACAGAATTGGCAGATTACGGAATAAGTGAAGAAGAAATTGAAAGTATAAAAACCAATGCAGATGAATTTGCAGAGGCAATGGGAATAACAGGCGCATCCGGAGCGGAAAGCAAAGAGAGAACCGCCGGACTTCAAACAATTTTTGATGAAGTTGACGACCTGTTATACGATAGAATTGATAAGCTTGTCGAGATATTCAAAACATCCGATAAAACATTTTACGAAGGCTACTTTAACGCCCGGCAGATTATCGACAGGTAAATATGAAAGGCATGCCGGGTGTTATCCCGGTATGCTTTATATACATCAGTATAACACATTGAATAAACTATATCCTGATAATTGCATTATCTAAATTATTAATTGCAATACTTTTTCATTGCAATATTTAGAATATTTTAGGATTTTGCGAGCAAAACCTTGTTACTTCTCCAAAAAATTATTTAAGAGCGATAATTTGTTATTAGTTGATAGACAAGATTTACTGTTCGATGACATCTTCACACTCAAATAGAAAAAAAACTTTTTGATTTGGTTAAAGAGAAAGTATTAGCTCAGTGAGATAACTCTATTAAATGGCAAGAGGGGCGGGTGAAATTAAATAAAAACGAAAAATTATATAGTTATCACATCTTTCTTTTCCCTTTTAAGTGGAGAAAACGGATTACGGAAGAAGTAACATTGAAAGATAAATATGACGTAAAACTCTTTTGTGAAGAACTTACTAGAAACAATAAATGGAATAGAAAACAATTTCATTTAGACTATTTTGATAATTACAACGAATATAATTATTTCTATGACTACGCAAGGGAAGCGCTTTATGACTTGGATACTGATTTTCAATCAAGAGAACATAACTATAATCTTATTAATCATTTTGAATACAATATTGAGAAGGAAACTACGTACAATATTAAACTGCTTGGTGAAGAAAATACCTATAATTTAGAAATAGACAGCATACTATTAAATATCTATAGAACAGGGACTGCAATCTTATCATTCCATTTAAGAAACAAAAAATATCACGGTAAAAAAGACATACTTAAAATAAACAAGTTCGGCAGACGATTATACTTACCTTTTTTTGATTCTGAACCTGAGACAATTTACACAGGAGAAAAAGCAGACACATGCAAAAAAAATTCCATAAGCACAGCAAAAAAATTTGAGATCCCGGATGCGCTCTGGATAGGCAATGCAGATTTGAGCAGAGACAATAAGAACTTGTTCGAAGATTTTGAAAAATTTAAAGAAAAGAAAAATTTTCAATACGGATCGTTCCTACTACCCAAATTTATTGAAGGACTATTCCCCGACAACTTTTTCCTATTAAATGAGAGTGCCGGCTACAGGGATTTTGATGCAAAAGATAAAAACAAAAGATACAAGTTTTTAATCAGCCCTGTACTTGACGACAGAATGCATGTCGTGTGCTGGTACGGCAACACAGAATTGGTAAATGAATTAAACAAAATATCTTCCGGCAATGATTTTGACTTGGGCCGCAAATATATTACTGATAATAGGGCTAATAAAAATCAATATACATACGTACAAAACGATTGGTGGTATAATTACGTTTATATTGATTACCCTGATCCTATGCTAAAAGATAAATTTATAAAACAAAAACTTGTAAAAGAAAACACATATTCACGATGGGTTGAATGGGGTACACTATACGGAATATCAAGATACAGCATGGTAATGCTTACATCAAACTTTTCAGATTTGGAAATGTACAATGCTGCTTTTTTAGTTAAACATCTCCAGGGTATTTATTATAAAATGGCTGAACTTTGCCTGCTCCAAAGAGCTACTGTTTTGAGCTTTTCAGACGAGGTAACTCACGTTGCAAATTTAATTGATAGAGATGAAGAAATTAAGAAAAAGGCAAAGCGAAACAACATAGAAAAAATAGAAGAGCTTTATAAGTACTATATACTTTTCATAAATAAAATATATTTCCGAGAAATAACTGCACAGGAACAGGGTATCGAAATTTATGATATGATGCAGAAAACCATGCGCATTCCTGATGAAGTAAAAGCGCTTGATGATGAAATAGATGAACTCAGCAGGTTCTCAAGTATAGTTACAGAAAAAGAACTTGCCCGCGAGGCAAATAATTTAGCTAGGATTGCAACAATATTTCTCATACCAACGTTAATTGCAAGTTTGTTGGGGATGAATGTACTGCCCAACTTTAATAACATCCCAAACTATCTTTTTAGCCTTTCTCCGGTTTGGCCTTTCTGGATTAGTATAGTTCTAATTATTCTAATTACTTGGATAGGTTATAAATTATTTATGAAATTTTTATTTGGTAAAAAAAAACATCGAACAAAATAGACATATAAAATAATGAATAACTACAAACTTACATTCAAACTAAAGCAGCATACGCCCCATATCAATTTTCAATCCAGTCACCAAGGTTCTACAATAAGAGCAACCGATATCAAACCTCGCATTGACAACTACATTTGTAAAACCTATCCTGATATCGGCAAGCCAAAATATCAATTGAAAATTACAGCTTCATTAAAGGATTACATTAACTTAAAAGATGAGGAACATAAATACAGATACGAACCATATTTTGGCGATCATGACCTTTGCTGGTACGATAATATAGAACTGAACTTCAATACTTATTTCGATGAAGCTTTACTGGAAAAAATTAAAGCAATACTTCCAAAGGTTTTTGCTTTAGAAAATTTTGGTTCTTTCAGCAATAAAGGATACGGCTGTTTCACTGTTGAAAATCAAAACCGTGATGACTTTGAAAAAATTCTCAAGTCGGCTCACAACACAATTTATTATTGGGATTTAAGCACAACCGATGATAAGATAATATTCTTTCAAATAAAATATTTCTATTCTTTGCTTAAATCGGGGATAAATCAAGTCGGGAAAAATGACGACGAGTGTACGTATTACAAATCTCTTTTAATGCTATATTTTCTTGATAAGAAAATTCGCTGGGAAAAAAGAGGAATAAAAAAACTATTCAACCTAAGATCAACTAAAAATAGAACAGGCAAAATTGACCAAATAGATAAATTTATTCCTGACGGTGAAAATTATCAAGCAGTTAAACCTTTATTAGGCTTTTCGGAATCACAAGAATGGTTAAGCTATGGGTTGATGAAAGAAAATAAAATTAAAATTGAAATGCCAAAAGGTATAGGCAGAATAAACTCCCCACTCTTTTTTAAAGTCTTTAAAGAAAATGGTGCTTCAAGGATTTATTTCATGCTGGTTAATACCCATGAGTTTCAAAAAAAACTTTTGCCTAGAAAAGAATTTAAGTTTAAGATCAAAAATAAAACTGAATCTTTTAACACACCTGAATCCTTCGATTACTCTGACTTTCTTAATTATGCTGTAAATACAATTAATGAGAAATTAACTGCTAACTCAGCATCCGGCGGAACAGCACAAAGAGTAGATAATTTTATTCAAAAATTAATAACAAGCAAAATTCACAAACTATGAGCAATACAAAAACATTAATTGGTTTTAACATAGGACCAATTTACGAAGTTATGCAGCATTCAAAAAAAACACGGGAACTATGGTTCGGTTCGTATCTTTTTTCAATGCTTGTAAGAATGGTTTACGATAATCTGAATGATAAAGGTTACAGCTTCATAAAACCATTTTATGAACAGGTAAATGAAGAAAAATCTACCACAGGATTATTCCCGGATAGAATTGTTGCAACCTCATCAAAAGAGAGAGATATAGTTCTTCAAGAACTAACAGAGATAGCTAAAAAAATCAAGTCGGATTTTATCAAAATTATAAATGATCTGATTGAATCGGAAAAGACAAAAAAAATAAAAAATAATTCTGTTGATGAAATAGTTAACAATTATCTCCAATTGGATTTTGTTGTACTTGATCCTGGAGCGACAGAGGACAAAGACTTTGTAAGAACCGCAGAAAGTTATCTCGATGCAGTTGAAAAAAACCGTTCATTTGAATTGGGGAAAAATTCTCCAACCTGTTATAGATGTAAATCCTTGCCTGCGGTTGTAGAAGTTTATGAGAAACATGACGAAACGCAAAAAGATCAAAAGCTTTGCCCGTTTTGTTTTGTTAAGCTTAGAAGCCACTACAGTATTGAAATTCAAAACAGAACCGGGGTAACGAAAAATAAACCTTTCCCATCTCTCATAGAAATTGCTGCCGCCGAATTAAAAGAAAGGCATTCTAAAATTTTTGATAAGCTCCTGGAAAACGATGAAGAAGATATTTTCAATGATACCACAATAAAAAAAGAGGTAAAGGAATACCATAAATATTTTGCACTATTCATGGCAGACGGCGATAACTTATCCAAAGTAGCTAAAAATTTGGAATCGCCTGAAGAGTTATCCAGATACCTTTTTGCATTTGGTAAAAAAGTTCATGGTATTGCTCAAGATGAATTTAAAGGTCACCCCATTTACATTGGGGGTGATGATATTTTTGCAATAATGCCGCTCGCATATAAAAGTACAGACGGATTAAAGACGGTTCTGGATTTTGCCAACAGAATTAATAAAGAATACCAAAAAGAAGTATCATTAAAAATTACAGGCAGCAATAATCCGGCTGATGGTAAAACAAGTGTTTCAATTGGTGTTGTTGCTGCTTATTACAAATTCCCGTTAGCGTTTGCTCTGGAAGAAGTTCAGACGCAATTGTTTGATGTGGCAAAACAGGCACCCGGCAAAAATGCCCTGGCAGTAAGGTTTATCCAGCACTCGGGTGCTGTTTCGGATTTCAAATTGAAGTTCGACGATTCAACTCTCGAACCTTTCAACAACTTATTCAGATCTGTACTTTCTTCAAAAGAGGGTTTCCCAAGTGTTAATCACAAAATAGCAAAATACAAATCATTACTCTCAAACCTAAGATATGTATATCAGCTTGATAACTTACTTGAAAAAAGATTTTATGAAGGTTTTGAAAATGAAGAACACCGGCTGAATTTTGAAAATCTCATTAAAGCAAGTTTAATAAAATTACTGCGCAGCGACGAAGCTGAGAAGGCACTGGATAATGTAAGCAAAATGATTCACGTCTTAAAATTTATTAAAGGAGAAAAGTAATGAGCAAATATTACATTATAACATTTACTCCTTTAGGACGGTTTTTCTTCGGTTCCTCGCAATCATGGGGCGAAAGTTTTTATGCTAAATCACTTGAATTCCCGACACAGACAACAATACTTGGTTGTTTAAGGAGAACTCTTCTGAAACAAAATAATTTACTTGATGAGCAACTCAGGTACCCAAAAGATTACAACGATAAGAAATTACATGAATTAACAGGTGCTTCACGTGCAGACGGATTTAACGAGGAAGATTTAAGCCTTGGAATTATTAATAAAATGTCCCCGGTTTTTATATCAAGATTTGAAAAAGAAAGTATTGCTGAAGCTTTTCTTCCTGTTCCTTCGGATGTTTATGTTTCAGATTCTAAACTGAAAATTATCGAATATAAATTAGATGGTGCCGGAGCAACAACAAGAGATCCTTCATCTGCATACAAAAGAACAACAGAAGATAAATTATATCCCGCTAAGGTTATGGACAGCAAACAATTTTGGGATAATTATCTCAACTCAAGTGAATCGGATTATGATAGTTCTCTTGAGACAACAAAAATTATTAAACCTATCTCGCAGCCCGGCATAGCAAGAAAAAAAAGAAATAAAATCGATAAAGAGTTTTACAGGAAAAAAGATTTCTTAATGGAGAGCGATTATGCGTTTAGTGTTATAGTTGAATTTGCTGGTGAGATTAAGGACAAATTAAAAGATGATTTTGTTTTTCTCGGGGGCGAGCAAAGTAAATTTAATTTGAAAATAATTGATATAGACGATAAGGTTAAAGAGTGTCTGCCCCAACCTCTTATTAAATTCATCAATAACTACTCCCCTGCTGATTTGAAAATTAACCAACCAGCAGAAAAAATTGTGCTTGTGTCGCATCTCTTTTTAAACGGCAAGCTGCCGGGTATAAAACATTCGGTAACCAATCACATGGGGACAATACGCAGCTTGAACAGAACAGGACATAAAACACAATCGTATAGAATAATCCCCTCCGGTTCAGTGCTTTACATTGATAAAAATTTTAAGACAGAAACCAGCTATAAATTCGCCTCAAAAATAGGTTATAATTTTTTTATTGAAGTTAATTAGGAGATAAAAATGAATTCCTATAATATGTTTTTGTTAGAAACACTAACACCAATGCATGTCGGTTCAGGCGATATCACTTTCGGTGTAGTGGATAATCTAATCCAGAAAAATCCTTTTACAAACATACCGGTCATTAATGCATCCAGCCTAAAAGGCTCGTTGCGTGAACACTTTGAAAAGAAAGTTTATGCTGCCGAACCTGAGACCAATTTCACTAAAACCGAGATAGAATATTTATTCGGAAAGCCGACCGACATGGCGACTGAAGACGATACCGGCGCTTTTGAAACAAGCAGCGATTCATCACCGGGCAGGATGATTATTTTTGAAGCCAACCTGCTTACACTTCCTCTCCGTTCTTCCCAAAAAGTTTATTTTAATGCAACTTCCCATCGAGTATTAAAAGACTATTCGAAATACCACAAAAGCTTTTTTGATGAAAATAAAGAGTTCAAATTATTCATAAATGTATTGGACAATTTTATTCTGCCGAAACTTGAAAGTAAAGATTTTGTGATATTCACCGAACTCGAAAACCTTGAGATTGAAGACTATGAAAACGGCGAATATTTCTCTACTATTGACAGCAAGACAGATAATATGCTTTCAAGCTTTATTAAAGATTTTATAAAAGTTGCCCCGGGATCATTAGCCGTTTTTAACGACGATATATTTTCAGCTATTTGTGAAAGAAAGCTTCCTGTTATTGCCCGCAACAACATCGGGGAAGACGGCACAAGTAAAAATCTTTTTTACGAAGAAGTATTACCGAGAAAATCCGTATTGTATTTTTTACTGGGTGAAGAACAATGCGGAACCGAAGGCAACGGCGCTTACAATAAATTCGTAAAATACATTTCGGACGAAAAAGATGTATATCAATTCGGTGCTAATTATTCAATTGGTTACGGGTTTTCAAATATAACCAAAATTGTGTGAGGTGTATTATGAATCAAAAAAGAATAGAAAAATTAATTCCGCTTGCTTTTGAAATTATTGACAAAGAAAATGAAATAAACAAAAAGTTTATTGAAAACGACGGAAGTGAAAAAAAGATAAAATCGGAATATAAGGGTTATATAAATTCCATCGGTCCGGCAATAATACAAGCCGGCTTAATAAAAACAATTGCAGCCTTTTCAAAGAAGTCGGGAAGCGCCGAAGGTGATAAATATATTATTTGTGAACTAATTAAGCGGTTAATTATAAAGAGCGGTTACTACGGCAGCAATGAGAACAACAAAGATTTGATAGACATTGTAATAGAGCGGACAAAAGAAACACCAACATTTACAAGAATAAGAGAGGAAGATAGAATTATTGAAGCTATAACTGCTTTAAAACTTGTCTTTGATACTTTTGCCAAATCCGAAGAAAAAGAGGGGGCGTAATATGGGACATAATGCTTCACATTATTTTTATGTTAGCCCTTGCAACGGGAGAGAGTGGACAAGGGATATAGATACACAAGCAAATGAATTTTTCTTTGGCTTTGATCCTTTTAGTGACGGGAAAGGTGTAATTAACGGGAAAACATACTTTAAACATCTCAGCTTTTCATTTGCCAAAGGATTCCGGTTAACGACAACCTACCCGGGATTAATTATCGGCTCAGGTTATTCACACCCGGCAATAAGCGAAGGTAATGATTCCGATTACCAGCTTGGTTTTTTCTTTGACCATACTTTGGGAGTACCGATAATTCCCGGAAGCACTGTTAAAGGCGTATTAAAAAATGTCTTCCCTAAAGAAGGTGCAGAAAAACGTAATGAAAAACTTGAATACATAAATCAACTGGTGAAAAACGAATTACAGGTAACTGAAAGCTTAATAACATTTAAAAATTGGAACGATATATTTTTCAAAAAAGGAAACGTTTTCTTTCATGCTTTTCCGATAGCCATAAAAGAAAATAATGTAAACGGGGCAAAAAAATTATTTGCAGATGATGCAATAGCTCCGCACAAGGATCTTTTTACCGAACCGGTTCCTTTACGTTTTCTTAAGATACCAGCGGGTGTAGAATTTAAATTCCAGTTTTTAGTAAGTCTGTACAAATTTGAAAACGGCACTGTAATCTCTGTTGAAAATATTCTAAATATATTCAAACAAATCTTATTGGATTTTGGCATCTGTGCAAAAAGAAATGTTGGTTACGGACATTTTGTTCAATAAATATACGAGTATTTGCAACACAGCCACAACATAGTATTAACTCTTTTCGGCAACTAATTTACGAATAAGTAAATGAGCATTTTCGAAAAATTATACTTCACAGCAATTGACTTCCAGGTGAAAGTAACACAAAAAATTATTCCCAATTCCACGCTACAGAAAACTTTATTATTCTACACCGGGACAGGGAATTGATAAATTTGAAATATTCAGTCACGATCCTTACTGATGTTTTTTTCAGGCGAACAATGGGGCTAAAGCCCAATTGTTTTGGTTTTCATATTCAACGGCATGAATGCCGTTGCAATAATAAAATATAGCAACACGCTTTAGCGTGTTGGTTGGATAAATAAACAAACCCGGCTTTCCCCGTAGGGAGCCGCATTACAAAAGGCAGTGTGAACACCGCTGGTATAGGAATTATAAAAAACATACACCGGTTAGGGTAGAAATATAATTTCAATATAGCGACGCACTTCAGTGCGTCGAAAAATAATTAACAAAAAAATAAACGGCTTCAGCCGTTGGGAATCCTTCGGATAGCCGCATTGCATAGGAGAGTATATGTCGTTTGTTAGAGTTTGGATCCATTTTATATGGTCAACAAGGAACCGCGAAAAATACCTAACGAACGACATCCGCCAAAAGGTTATTGAACACATTAAATCAAATTGTAAAAAGAAAGAGATCCGGCTGGATACGGTTAACTGCGTTTCCGATCATATTCATTTATTGATTTCACTTGGTGCAGAACAGACAGTCAGTAAAATAGTGATGCTTATAAAAGGCGAATCATCGCATTGGATAAATGAAAACAAATTAACGGGAAGAAAGTTTGCATGGCAGACGGAATACATGGGTATCTCGGTTAGCGAATCGGCTGTTGATAAAGTGAGAAAATAGAGTTTCTACAAAATAAAAAGTCGGTCATTTCGAACCCGTTTTTGGGGTGAGCCTGTCCGCCGCCTGTGCGCCTTTGGCGTATCTTTTTGGCGGAAAATCTTTCAATTAGAGTATGATTTCAAAGATTTCTCCCTCCGGTCGAAATGACAAAACGTTTAGATATCTAATTTTGCAGAAACTCTAATATATCAGCACCAGGAAGAACATCACAGGAGGAAATCTTTTGCAGAAGAGTATGACGGGTTCATGAAAAAATTCGGGGAGAAGATTATAACCGGCGGATGGGGCTAAAGCCCAATTGTTTGTTTTATACGGAATCAACGGCGTGAACGCCGTTGCTATATAAATGAGATTAAAATAATTCTAAAAATCTATTCCGGCACAGTTATTAGCAACGCACTTTAGTACGTTGAAGGAAAAACCAAAAGCCCGGCTTCAGCCGCATTATCTTTTGGAGATGCGGCTGAAGCCGGGGTAATTCAAAATATTTTTACAACGGGCAAAATCCCGTTGATATAAATTTATAAACGGCGAAAACTCCGTTGCTATATCCGAAATTATTTATTATTTATTATCATACGAGATCACAATAATTATGATGCCGGAACAATTTAATATCAACACACTTAACAAACTTTTCTTTTCCGCTTTTACTTTTACTGCGGAGGTAACGGAAGAAATAATTATCTCCGAATACAAAGGCTCAACATTCCGCGGCGGATTCGGGAATTCATTTAAAAAGCTTGTCTGCATAAACCCGGAAGAGAAAAACTGTCTTAATTGTATGATAAACAATAGCTGCAGCTACTTTAAGATATTTGAAGGCAGTGCAGATGAAAAAACACGCAGGCGATTGAAAATTACAAAAACAGCTCCCCGCCCTTACGTGCTTGAACCGCCGGTTACTATTAAACGCAAGTTTGACGTTGGAGAAGTATTCCAGTTTAACTTAATACTTGTGGGATGGGCTGTTGACTACCTCCCCTATTTTATAATTGTTTTTGAAAGACTGGGCGAAAGATACGGTATAGGCAAAAGAATAAACGGCAAGCGGGGTAAGTTCAAAATACTGAATATAAGAAGCAGCGGAAAAATTATTTATTCATACGATAAAAAAGTTTTAATGCAAAGTGAAAACAAAATAAACATAAATTCTTTTGAGCAGATGCGTCCGGCTAAAAGAGTAAAAGTTAATTTTATTACACCAACCAGGCTTGAAGTTGACGGGCAAATAAGAATGCTTGAAAACCCGGAAGACTTCAAAACATTTATAATCCGGCTTTACGGGCGCTTGTTCAGACTGCAGGAAATTTACTGCAGCGATAGTGCCGATGAATACTCCCACAGTAAGATTGAAACAATGTCAAAAGAAGTAAAGCTTGTTCATTCAAATATACACTGGACGGAACTTGAAAGAGTAAAAAAGGATTACACACGGGAGAAGGTAACAAAACAAAAAATGAAATACGGCGGGTTTACCGGTGAAGTAATTTTTGAAGGGAACATAAAACCGTTTCTTGAAATTATTAAACTTGGCGAGTACCTTCACATCGGTAAACACTACACTTTCGGCTTAGGCAAATATGAAATTCTTGAGTAATAATTTATTTTACCGTCATTGCGAGGAGCCCTTTAGGGCGACGCGGCAATCTATTTCCTGATTGAGTCATTCCCGCATTCCGCGGCGGATTAGCGGGAATCCATTTTCCGTTATTAAGAACTCTACATAGCGTTCCGTCACTGAAGCCTGTCCGTCGCACTACTCCGGACGGCGGACTTTGGAGCGTAGATGACTTTAGCGAAGCAGCGGTTCTTTGACATACTGGCCGTACGAATAGGAAATCCTAAATCGTAAATAAAGAAACCGGGAATAAATTTATTATAGGCAATTATTTTTTAAGCTTTCTTAAGTTTTCGTACCAAAAATTTTTGAGGCAGACATTTATCTCAAAGCACTGCGTAAATCATTTGTAATAGATTAATTACAATCTTTATATAAAATAGTTTTGGTACGAATTCTTTTAATTTGTTATAAACTAATGTTTTAAAAATCCATTTTTTTCAAACAATTTTAGTAGACTTGCCAAAACGGCAAAAATTATTTTGGTGCGAAAAACGCTTTTCTAAGTTATTGTAAATCAATAACTTTCAGAAGGGCAGTTGTAATACCTGTAGTTTTATGAATGGTATTGAAACCTTCCCCTTTTGGCTCTTTCTGATCACGAAAGTGGTTGTAATACCTGTAGTTTTATGAATGGTATTGAAACGCTTCCTTTTTAGTTGCCTCCAATACTTCTTTGTCACCGTTGTAATACCTGTAGTTTTATGAATGGTATTGAAACTTCGGAGAATTTTGAAGAAGTGCTTTCTGTTTTTCGTTTAACTCGTTGTAATACCTGTAGTTTTATGAATGGTATTGAAACGATATAAGGTCATCTCTGAAGGTACTTCATCAATATCGGGTTGTAATACCTGTAGTTTTATGAATGGTATTGAAACTTGTAGTAGATTTTCAATTACTCCCGCTTTTTTCAACAAGTTGTAATACCTGTAGTTTTATGAATGGTATTGAAACTCTTCCTTTTCCTTTTTTATGGAGAAACAGTGAATGGAACCGAGTTGTAATACCTGTAGTTTTATGAATGGTATTGAAACATCGTATGTACCTAAATCTGTTTTATACAGCTCCCGTTGTAATACCTGTAGTTTTATGAATGGTATTGAAACTACCTTGTATAAGAAGGCTTCGTACCTTTCTGTTTCTTTAGGGTTGTAATACCTGTAGTTTTATGAATGGTATTGAAACCGAGGAACAATATTCAGTCCCAGCTTTACTAAAGACGTAGTTGTAATACCTGTAGTTTTATGAATGGTATTGAAACCAAGGTTCATTGAATTTAATACTTTTGCTTCAATGTTGTAATACCTGTAGTTTTATGAATGGTATTGAAACCAAGGTTCATTGAATTTAATACTTTTGCTTCAATGTTGTAATACCTGTAGTTTTATGAATGGTATTGAAACGATATAAAGTCAGCTCTGAAGGTACTTCTTCGATAATGGTTGTAATACCTGTAGTTTTATGAATGGTATTGAAACCAAGGTTCATTGAATTTAATACTTTTGCTTCAATGTTGTAATACCTGTAGTTTTATGAATGGTATTGAAACACTTCACCCATATTAAGTCTATTTAAGGTTATTGTTGTAATACCTGTAGTTTTATGAATGGTATTGAAACGATTACAAAAACCTAAGCCCGGAAATAGAACGCGAAGCTTGGTTGTAATACCTGTAGTTTTATGAATGGTATTGAAACTTTACAAGCAAACACTATGTCGTATTTACTGGCATCGGTTGTAATACCTGTAGTTTTATGAATGGTATTGAAACTCTTGTTGTTGTTCATTCACATTCTCTAATAGGTTGTAATACCTGTAGTTTTATGAATGGTATTGAAACTAGGGGTTAAACAATACATCTATAGCTAACTTTGTTGTAATACCTGTAGTTTTATGAATGGTATTGAAACAATTTCCTTTTCCAAACTTCCACTCATCCTTTCAGCACAGTTGTAATACCTGTAGTTTTATGAATGGTATTGAAACTGTCCAACGGCGGATTCAATTCCTTTGGATAACTGTGTTGTAATACCTGTAGTTTTATGAATGGTATTGAAACCTCATGTCCTTTTAGGGGGAAGCCGTCGCTTTCTACAAGTTGTAATACCTGTAGTTTTATGAATGGTATTGAAACTTCATGACTACCTCGTATTTAATTGAAGATAACGTTGTAATACCTGTAGTTTTATGAATGGTATTGAAACCTGCATGTAATCAAGAGAGTATGATATTACATCAAGTTGTAATACCTGTAGTTTTATGAATGGTATTGAAACGTTGATATAACAGAGAATGCGGATGTGTTGATTATCAGCCCGGTTGTAATACCTGTAGTTTTATGAATGGTATTGAAACGTTTTTCCTTATATTTATTTGTGATTTGATTTAACCCCGTTATAACGGGTGTGTTGCATAACTCAATTAGGTGCTTCAATAGCCACGTGCTTCAGCACGTTGGAAATAAGAAACCGAATAGAACCCGGGCTTTAGCCCAAATATTAGAGAAAATTGGGCTAAAGCCCTGAGTTTTTGTTGAGACTTATTGTCCACGACCTAAAAGGTCGTGGCTATGATTATTTATTTTAGTTACGCAACACACCCTAACACCTGTAGTTTTATGAATGGCCCGCCTTCACGAAAGGATGTTTCGGCGGGTAAATTCCGCCTATGCTAAAAGACAGCTACGGAGGACGTGTCCGCCGAAGCACAACCGCCACTAAAGTTATGGTCGGTAAACTTTGGCGTAGGCGGACACATGTTGAAACGCCAATCACATAGAGACCCCAATGGGAAAAGACCGGCGGGATCGGAGTTTGTTCCGTAGAATAACGGGACTTTGCTGCAAAAACCTTTTGTTTATTGCCAATTGCTTTTTTGTATACTTTCTCAAGTGCCATAAAAACCTCACGGGCAATTCAACCATTTGACCGTTAAATTCCCCTACGCAGAAAATGCTTTTGCAAACAGGCTTAATTTTTTTCCCTACTATCTACTTACTACTATATTCTTCATTATATTAAAACCGGAGGATTATATTATGTCGTTATATTCACAAATAGCATCGTATAATAACTTGATTTCCGGGTTTCACCAGGTAAAAGAGAGCGACGGGGCTGCGGGTTATGATAGGGAAACAATTATAGATTTTGAAAATTTTCTTGAACAGCAAATTTATGCCCTGCACAGGGAATTAACACAGCGCATATACAAACCAAAGCCCGTTATATTTTTTGAGAAGAAAAAAGCCGACGGGAAAATGAGGCTGCTGTCAATTTTCAGCGTAAGGGATAGAGTTGTGCAGGCTTCCGCTATGAAAGTTCTTAACCCGTTATTTGAAAGCGAGTTTGAAAACGAGAGCTTCGGTTACCGCAAAGGCAGATCGCGGGAAGCTGCCGCAAAAGAAATTTATACCCTGTTCAACAAAGGCTATAAATGGATTGTTGACGCTGATATAAGAAGCTACTTTGATTCGGTAAACCACGATTTGTTATTTAATAAACTGGAAAAATTCATAGACGAAAAAGACGTAACCAGACTAATTAGAAAGTGGGTGCAGGCTGAATGCATTATTAATAGCAAAAAGAAAAAAATAAAAACCGGGCTGCTGCAGGGAAGTGTTATTTCCCCTATGCTCGCGAACTTTTACCTGGATGAACTTGACGAAAAACTCAAGCAGGAAGGATTCAAACTAATAAGGTATGCAGACGATTTTGTTATACTTACAAAAGAAAAACCGGAAGCCGAAGAAGCACTTGAGCTGACAAGGGATTCGCTGAAACAGTTAAAGCTTGAGCTTAACCCGGGAAAAACAAAAATAACTACATTTGAGCACGGTTTTAAATATCTCGGTTACCTTTTTGTTAACTCTTTGATTGTGCCTGCGTCGCCTAAAGATACAAGCAGACCGATACCCGGCAGCCGTAAAAAGGAATTCAAAAAAGAAACTCTTGAATTAATAGACAAACTAACAGAAAAAGAAAGAAAGGAGGTTACAGGAAATGAAGAAATAACCGAAGAAAAGTTAAAAGCTACTGAAATGGGAACGGAATTTTTGGAAGCCCTGAAAGAGAAAGGTGTTACACTGAATGAATTTTTGGAAAGCACTATTGAAAAAGAAGCCGGAGCGGAAATTCCTCAGGACAAGGAAGTGGAAGAAGCATTGCTTTCGGAAGAATTTGAAATTGAAACAGATGACGAAATAACCGAAGACGAATACAGAGAATATAAAATTCCGCCGCAGGCAACAGCGCTTAACCGCAGTTTATACATACAGGAACAGGGTGCATTTCTTAAAAAAGAAGGCGGAAGGCTTGTGGTTGAAAAGGAAAGTATTGAACTGTTAGAGGTTCCTGCAATTAAAATTGCCCACATAATTATTTTCGGGAACTGCACCGTTACTCCGGCAGCAGCTCATTACTGTTTAAGAAACAGGATACCCGTTACGCTTCTTTCTTCACGCGGAAAATATTACGGCAGTATTGAAACAACATTTTCAAACAATGCCGATCTTGAACGCCTGCAGCTCTTTAGAACTCTCGATGAAAACTTTATACTCTCTTTTGCAAAAAAAATTATAAAAGCAAAAATTAATAACCAGCGGATACTTTTAACGAGATATTCCAGGAAAAAGGAAGACGAAGAAATTAATAAATCCGTTAATTACCTTGCCAGGCTTATTAAAAGAATAGAAAACTCTAACAGCATTGACGACATACGCGGGTTTGAAGGTGTGGCTGCGTCAAGTTATTTTAAGGTTTTCGGAAGGCTCTTTCAAAAAAACAGCGGCTTTTACAACGAGAAATTCTACCGCAATAAACGTCCGCCGCTTGATCCGGTGAACAGCCTTCTTAGTTTCGGCTATACAATTTTAGGCAGCAATATTTATTCGTTTGTAAAAGCAAGAGGCATAAACCCATACTGCGGATTTATGCACGCCTTCAGGGCCGGCCATCCTGCACTTGTAAGCGATCTTATGGAAGAATTCAGATTTGTTATTGATATGCTCGCACTGCAGTTGCTTAATCATAAAATCCTAACGAACAATGATTTCTATTTTGCAAAAGAACCGGGCGCTCCCTGTTATTTAACAAACAACGGGAGAAAAATTTTTATTAAACAGCTTGAATTAAAATTCTACCAAAAAGTGAAACACAAAGAAACCGGCTTTAACGTTGACTATAGAAAATGCTTTGACCTGCAGGTGCAGCAGTTTACCCAATTCCTAAGGGGTGAAAAAGAAAATTACAACGCAACAAAATTGGTTAAATGATATGCTGACACTAATAATCTACCAAATTAAAAGCGACAGCCTTAGAAGAAAATTAAGAAAGCTTCTGCTGAATTACGGATACCCCGTGCAGAACAGTGTTTTTGAATTCAGGCTTACAAAAACGCAGAGAGTTAGCCTTCTTAATTCCGTAAAACAATTTGAACAATTGCTCGGCAAGCAGGACAGCATCAGGGTTTACAGCGTTTGCCAAAGCTGCTTAAAAAGGTCGTTTGTTTTGGGAAAAAAGCCTATTACAACCGATCCTTTATTTTACCTTGTTTAATATTTTCGTACCAAAAATTTATGTGGCAGATTCTTGTATTAAAACACCATATAAACCTATTGTTATTATTAAGTTATAATCATTATCTAAAGTTATTTTGGCGCGAATTCTTTTAATTTTTGGAAATAAAACGGTTTGAAAAAATTATTTTGGTGAACATTTTTGATTGGCCTGCCAAAATGACAAAAAAAATTTTGGCGCGGAAAACGGTTGAATAAGTGCTTATAAAATAATAAGTTAATGGCGGGCAGTTGAATTACCTGTAGCAGTATGAATGGTATTGAAACCTTGGAGGACGAGGTTCAGTTTCAACAACTTTGAATGTACCGTTGAATTACCTGTAGCAGTATGAATGGTATTGAAACCTTTCGCTATATTGAGTATTTTTTAGGAGCTTTCTTAGTTGAATTACCTGTAGCAGTATGAATGGTATTGAAACATGACTCAGTAGCCCAACCAGAAGATTTTCCCTTGTGAAGAGTTGAATTACCTGTAGCAGTATGAATGGTATTGAAACCGGCGTATGTCGGAGCAATCGTCTGCCACTTCGGGATGGTTGAATTACCTGTAGCAGTATGAATGGTATTGAAACTCAACTACCTTCTGCCAGTCATCTTCGCCCAAATGAGGTTGAATTACCTGTAGCAGTATGAATGGTATTGAAACTTGGAAGGATTTTGCTATTTCATCCACGACGGAAAAGTTGAATTACCTGTAGCAGTATGAATGGTATTGAAACTGTATATCATTTGAAATGATAGAGCTATTTTATTAAGTTACCTGAAGTAGCCCGCCCAAAAGATGGCGGGTAAATATGAATGGCCCGCCTTCACGAAAGGATGTTTCGGCGGGTAAATATTGAAACGAAGTCAAGATAAAAGATAAAATGATAAAGAGAAGATCAATGGTATTGTCCCGCAAAAAGAGCGGGATCGGAGTTTATCCCGTAGAATAACGCATGGGCGTCAACTTAAGGTTAACACTTGTTTTTTTGAGATAGC
>JASFMY010000137.1:0-17793 GCA_050117315.1 Ignavibacteria bacterium | reverse complement strand
CTAATATTGTAAGGGCTGCCTTGGTTTGTAAGCATGAGTAAATTGATGATGGTAAATTCTTTGAAACAGTTGTAGTTAACAGGGGATTGAAACTTAAAGTCTTCAGAAATATTGAAGAAGCTGAAAAATGGCTGGAAGCATAATTTTTATTTGCCCAATTCATTTTCAAACTCTGCACCGGTATTAAAAAAAATTTTGTCCTTCGAGAAAATTTATTTAAGTTCGCTACTAAGATTGTAAGGTGCAAGGGAATCCGGTGATTCCAAAAAATTGGAAAATTCCGGGGCTGTACCCGCAACTGTAAGTTCCTTAAAAAATCTTTAACATTTAGGCCACTGATCCGGTAAGACAGGGTCGGGAAGGCGTTAAAGATGGAACGAGCCAGGAGACCTGCCTTATAATTTACCTTATAAGAGGCTTTCGGGATTAAAAGCTGATTCTATTTCACACACGTAATCCTTAATTCTTTAGTAATCCTCTTATATGTGTAATTGATTTTTTTTAATAATCCGGGTTGCATAAACAGTATTGCCTTAATCCTAATCTTACTCTGAAACGAAGGGATTATGATTAAGAGTAAGAAGATTAAGAACTCTTTTGGCAGTGCTACTCAACTAATATTTGTAGCGGAATACGATGAATAAAGCCATTCTTAAAGAGGCTATCAAAAGCGGTATTAAAGTTGACACTAATAATGTTGTTTATAATTCCCGATCTATGGATATCAACAAATTTTTGTATGAAGTAACTAAACTTCAGTTTACCCGTCCGTTGTCGATTTGTGTAAACATCTGCAAAGAAAAATTTTTCAAAGTCAATAATAGAAGTGAGTTTTAAAATGAATAGATATAAATTTTTATTTATCACAACAGTTATACTTGCTGCTGTATTTTCAAGGTTAATACCTCATCCGCCTAATTTTGCACCAATAGCTGCCGTAGCATTATTCGGGGGGAGTTATTTCGTTAATAAAAAACTTGCTTTTGCAGTTCCGCTTATTGCAATGTTTATAAGCGATTTGATTATCGGGCTGCACAATTTACTCTTTGTAGTGTATGCAGCTTTTGTAGTTATTGTTTTAATCGGTTTTCAACTTCGTGAAAAAAGATCGGTACTGCGAGTTGGTGCGGCGGCAGTTTCTTCTTCCGTAATCTTCTTCATTGTTACAAATTTCGGAGTGTGGCTGCCGGGCAGTTTCTATCCTAAAACCGTCGGCGGGCTAATGGCCTGTTATGTAGCGGCAATCCCGTTTTTCCATAATACTCTTTTGGGCGATCTATTTTATTCTGCTGTTTTATTCGGCAGCTTTGAAATGGCACAGCGTTACGTTCCGGTTTTAAGGGAAGCCTAAATTGATAAAAAGGGTTTTTAAATATAGCCGGTTTACAACCGTATGTCTTGTCCTTATTCTTTACACGAATGTTAAACCACAGGACTCAACATTATTTGAGAAAAAATATTCTCTCGATGAAATTACTGTAAACGCAACCAAACTTAATACCAAATTAAAAGATGTCTCCACCAAAGTGGAGATTATTGATACAAAAAAAATTGAGGCCTCAAACGGAACCAGGCTGCCGGATATACTTAAAAGAAATTCGGGAACGTTTATTAAATCGTACGGATTAACATCTGCGCTTCAGACAATTTCTACCAACGGCCTTGGCGCCGAGCATACTTTGATTTTAATGGACGGGGTTAGATTGAATTCATTTCAAAACTCGCAAATCGACTTGTCGCTTATACCCAAAGAAAATATTGAAAGGATAGAAATAATCAACAACGGTATAAGTTCAATTTACGGAAGCGATGCTTTGGGAGGAGTTGTAAATATAATTTCGAAAAACAGAAGAGCTTTACCCGGTAAAAATAGAACTCAAGTTGATGCTTCAGTTGCAAACGCGTCATACAATACCGGCAGGTATTCACTTGGTGTTTATCAAGAATTTGAAAACTTTAATGCAAGAATCTATTACACCTCGGAAAAGTCGGACGGTGATTTTAAATATCATTATAACAACGGTATAGAAACAATTACTAAAGAAAGAGAGAACGGTTCATATTCTTTATACGACGCCGGAATTAATGCTCAATATATAATTGATGAAAATAATTTTATAAGATTGATCTCGAGTTATTCCGATCAGGACAAGCACGTCCCCGGAATTGAAACAGGCTCACCGCCTTCGAAGACTAAACAGTTGGACAGAAATTGGAATAACATTTTAGTTATCGAGAATGCTTTCTCCAAAGATATTTCACTTAAAAGTAATTTTAATTTTCAAAACAATTACCAGAGATACATGCCCGGTGCACTCCCGGTCAGTTATTATAAAAACATAGTTTATTCCGCCGCTTCGGAATTGAACCTGAAAAAAGCAAACTACGGCATTACCTCGGGATATAATTACTCGCACGCTTATCTAATAAGCAATGAAGCAGAAAGCGGGACCCGGAGGAATCAACATGCAATGTTTGTTTCATCCTTTTACAACATTTTTGATGAATTAAAAATATTCCCGTCAACCCGTTACGATTATATCTCGGATATTGAAGAAGGCGCATTTACTTATAAGTTGGGACTTAACTATCAACCCTTTAGAACGATTGATTTCAGTATAAAAGGAAATGCCGGGAAAAATTTTAGGTCCCCTTCGTTCAACGACCTTTACTGGAAAAATTCCGGCAATAAAGATTTAAAGCCTGAAAAATCTACTAATTTTGAGGCCGGTCTGTTTTATTCTTTCTCTAATGTTATTCGGGGACATATTGAGTTTACTTATACTTTTATAAAAGCGACGAACAAGATAGTTTGGACTCCGCAGTCCAACGGTTTATGGGCGCCGCAAAACGTAGCCGAATCGGAATCAAATAATTTTAGTGTTAGTTCATCTTTATCAAAACATTTTAGTGATAAGTTAATCATCAGCCTTGACGCGGGCTTGTTGTTTATTGATTCGAAAAAGACAAGCTCCTCTTACAAGGGCGATGCCACAAAAGATAAGTTTGTGCCTTATGTTCCTCTTCAATCCTCTAATATTAATCTCGGTGTTCAATACAGGTTTACCGAGTTTAATCTTTTTTACACGCATACGGGCAAAAGATATTCAGATTATGCAAACACGAGAAATATGTCGCCTGTTAATCTTTTGGACGGAAACATTACAGTTAATTTTAATTTTTATCAAGTAGCTTCTAAAATCAAATTTGAAGTAAACAACATTCTTGACACGGATTATGAACTGATATCGGGTTACCCGATGCCGTTAAGAAATTATTTTTTAACATTATTTATAAACTATTAATTAAGGAGCATTTATGAAAAAAATTCTTACAATATTATTGTTATTATCATTGCCGGTATTTTCCCAATCACTTAATAAAGTTTATATTTTATCGGAAGGAGGCTTTAGTGCCGGTACATCAATGCTTTCTATGATCGAGATGCCGGGGAATAATTTCACGCAAAGTATCTTCAGTCCCGGTAATATTGGGTTAACCCCCGACGGATTAGTTTATTATGAAAATAATCTGTATTTAACTGAGCAGGGCAACTACGGAGGTGCAGGTAAAATCTATAAACTTGATACTTTAGGAACCGTTATTGCTTCGCAAGAGGTCGGGACCAACCCGTATTCACTCGCTATATCAAACGGCAAGATTTATATGACAAACGGCCCGGCAAACACTGTTTCAGTGGTTAATGCAGAAGATTTCAGTTCGGTAACTGAAATTAATGTCGGCGTATATCCACAGGAAATACTTGCTTATGAGAATTATGTTTTTGTTGCCAACACCAGGTTCGGCAGCGATGTTGATTCGACTGTAATGGTCATAAATTCCGCGACTGATGAGATTATTGATACAATTGTTGTTGACCCTGATCCTGCTTCGCTTGCCATAACCAATGACAACTTTTTATTGATTGGATGTTCGGTTTACGGTAGCGGTGGTGAAGCTATATTCAAAGTTAATCTTAACACTTTTGCCAAAGTTGATACATTTACAGTGGCTGATTACGGTTTCGGCAAAGATATATTTGTTGATAAAAACAGCGACAAAATTTACTATATCGGTTCAACCGGGAACATAGTCTCGTTCGATTTGGAATCGGGAGAAACTGCTCTTGAGGTCAGCGATGATAATCTTGTTACTGTTTACGGTTACGGTTATGATTACATTAATCAAACTCATTATGTGCTTGATGCAAAAGATTACGCATCGAACGGGTCTTTAACAACATATAACAGCGAAGGAACTTTATTAAATACATACGAAACAAGTATTTGTCCCCGGAGAGTATTATTTAAATACAGCGGTGATGTAACGGATGTTGAAGAAATAAGCGAACTTCCTCAAGAGTTTGTACTTGAGCAGAATTATCCAAACCCGTTTAATCCAACTACTAAAATTCGATTTAATGTAGGTGATGCAAATTTTGCATCACAAACAAACGTATTGTTAAAGGTATATGATGTATTGGGGAAAGAGGTAACAACATTGGTTAACGAACAAAAAGCAGCCGGAACTTATGAAGTTGAATTTGATGCTTCGGCATTATCTACAGGTGTATATTTATATATATTAAGAGCAGGCGACTTTGTATCCACCCGCAAAATGCTCCTATTGCGTTAAATATTATAACAGTCGGAGATGCCTTATTGTATTGTTCTTACTGTCCGGCAGGCGTCTCCGGTCTGTATCCTTTAAACTGTTGAATAATTTGAAATAAGGCTGGAAGTTGGTTAGTGTATGGATTGTCTATATAGCGTCTTAAAAAAACATTCATATTCTAAGAATCTACACCGAAAATGATTTATCACTCAATAAAAGGCTGCTTCGGGATAATAAGGTAAAAAGTTTGTTGTCTTACCTTTCTTTAGTTCACTCCAAACTTTCTATTATGTATAGAAAGTTTCACGGTTATTCGTATGGTTAACTTAGTTCAACATGTTCATCGAAGGAAAAAATTATTACTAGAGTTTCTGCAAAATTAGATATCTAAACGTTTTGTCATTTCGACCGGAGGGAGAAATCTTTGAAATCGTGCTCTAATTGAAAGATTTCTCACCCCAAAAACGGGTTCGAAATGTCTGACTTTTTATTGCAGAAACTCTGCTATTTATCCCAAATTATGCATTGGAAAACAGTCTAACTTTATTGAATTTTATCAGCCGTTTACGTCACTTCATGTCGCAAAACGGTTAGCCGGTATACTAGCTCTATCTATTTTTTTTATAAACTATTGGGAGAATGGGATGTATATCTATCAAGTAAATTTCTAATTATCTTCTGATATTGGCTTCCTTGTTTTTGGGCTATTTCTTTAAAGAATTCTATGCTTGATTTACTCAAATTAAGAGTAACTTTTACTGTATCCTCTTTGAATACCAATTCCCCTGGTTTAGGCAGAAAATCCTTTACAATTTCTACTTCCCCCATTTTTTCATTACTATATTTTATTTTCTTTTTCATATATCTGTTTTCATTTCCTCCAATAGCCGGCACTTTCTACCTTTGATTTGGTCATGTGCTTATTTTTTGCAAAAAATCTGTTTCTAATAAACAATATATTTCACTATCTAAGTATTTCCCGTTATATAGATAATTTTCTCTAAAATGAGCCTCTTTTTGGAATCCGAATTTTTCTAATATTTTGATTGAACCTTTATTTTGAGGATTAACATTGCCCATTATACTATGTAGCTTGAATTCATTAAAGCCAAATTCCAGCACCTTTAATAATGCTTCAGACATATAACCTTTACCCCAATATTCGGGTTTTAATGCATAACCAATTTCGGCGCGAACATTTTCTCTTATTAGTCTCCAAAAACCTATATAACCTACTACTTCAAATGATGCTTTTTCACGAATAATCCAGTTAATCCCGGCTTTATCTTTGTATGATTGGATTATTCCTTGGATCATTGTTTTAGATTCTTCAACTGTTTTATGGTTATCTCTATCTAAATATTTTGTCACTCTATTATCTGATCGAATTCTGAATAATTCTTCTGCATCTTGAATTGTAAAACTTTCTAGAATTAAGTTTTTTGTTTCAATGTTAGGAAATTGATTAAACACAGCATCATTAATTTTTAAATTCATTATCTATCCTTTATTTTATCAATCCTTAGCACCTAACATTTTCTACGGAACGCTTAACTTGGATAATTGCATTTGCTGTTATACACAAGCCAAATTGGTTTTGGGATTTTGCCATAAAGTCCCCTCTTTTTAAGACCTGCCCGCCGTACGAGACTTTGGGAGGCGGGGAGGATTTAGGTGAGTTCTAAATAAAAATAAAATCTCAAAACCAATTTGCAACAAGTATATCCAAGTTTTCAATTTTCCGTCGGGATAAACATCATCCCTTTTTGTTATTTTTACTGCCGTCACAGCTCATTCAGCAATGGAATATTCAACAGGGTAAGCGCCAATATAAGGAGTTTCAATATTCTCTCTATAAAGAATTCTTTTTATCTTTGCAGGGAGAGGCCCCGCAGCTTTTGATCCTTTGAATTCCGGCAAAAGCTGTAGATTACTCAATCCAAGACTTTTAAATAACGGCCCTTCATAATTATTGAACTCGATACTGTTTTCCGCAAACTCAGGACATAGTTCTCGTAAATCCCCAAGTGAATTTAAATATGTCCTGCAATCTTCATTTTCTGTCGGGCTCCACAAAATAAGTGGTGCTGCTTCACTATCATAAGAACGTACGTAAACATTATTATCCAGTTTTTTCAATTGTTGAGTTTCAACTCGTCCGCAAAGAACGGCACGTTGCCATACTGATAAAAGCGGTTTATTATAATTACCAATTCCTACAAGCAAATTATTTTTAAATGTATGCCCGTAGCGTTCGTTTAAACCAGGGCCGGTACTTGGATGCCAATCGAAATGATCTCCCTGTGCTGTTCTTTCGGTACGTCCAATTAATACCCGGCTATTCACAAATGTATTGTTATAGATTTCAACATCTTTTGCATTTCGAAGATGAATACCTGTATCGCAGTTGATAAATACGTTTCCCGCACAGACGGCGCCTTTTGAAATCTCGAAATAAAAACCGGCACCGTTTGGCCAAACGTCGTCCGGCTTACGGTGTGTTTCATCGTAATGAACATTTTCAATCCAGTTATTAATAAATACTCCGTCAACATTCCCTACATCGTACCATATGCCTGTTGAGTTAAAGTGATCAATTACAAGGTTATCACTACAGGTAACCCTGTAGCTCTGGTTGAAAATCTTAACAGCCGCCGGGTAATATCCTTGCAGTTCTTCAATGTTGTTTTTTGTTAGAATATTTTTTTCAAGAAGAACATCGGATGAAGCTACAATATAAATTCCTTCAGTACTTGTGTCGCTTACTTTGCAATTCCGTATTGTTAATGAATCTCCAATAAAATTCCCGCCAACTCTTCCACTGTATTGAATTGTACAGTTTTCTAATGTAGTGCCTATTACATCTTTTCCGTGCTCGGAGTCTTTAGAAAGTTTGGTTGGATAATATCCCTCAACATTTACGGTGTATGTTGCATATTGAGTAAGGGTTATTCCTCGGATGATCGGACCCATGCCGTCGGACTTTTTACCGTGGACTTCTTGTATGGTTCGCAAAAGCCCAACACTGAATGCTGTAATTTCAACTTCATATTCTTCCGGGTCAAAGCTTAGATAAATTTTCTTTGTTTCGTAATTTATATAATAATGATTTTCATCTAATTCACCTTCCCATCCGGCGGATTGCAGGAAACGGCCGTCTACAAAAACAAGGTCATTGTTAAAACGGTGCTGCGGAACATCAGAGCCGTGACGGTGCCTTCTCCACCAGCTTTGTGGTTTTTCAGGGAATAAATGTTCCCATGTTGTTACCCATAAACCGTTTTCCTGCTGTTCCCATTTTGTTGCAAGGTAAGTGCCTTTTAAAATCGGCTTTTCATCTTTATACGGCTGTATAATTATTCGCTGATTAAATATAAGGTTACCTGTACGGTAAATTCCGCCTCTCATAATAATTGCATCACCGCTGTTAACATGGCTGATAGCTGATTCAATTGTTGTCGGATTGTTTAAGGTTTCTCCCGATGCTTCAGTTTCACCGTCCGGGGCAACATAATAAATGCTCCCGGTTACATTTGGCAATTCATAAGTCTTTTGTGTGGGACCATATGGACCGCCTGAAGGCTGTGCGTTTACATGCCGAACATTTAATACCAACGTGCTGAAAACAAATATGTAACAATAAAATGCATATTCTTTTAATTGACGTGATAATATTCGAAATAAACAAGTAGATAAATTCATCTTGATTCCTTCCGATTTTAAGGTATTAAATTTTTCCCAAAAGAATTAAAGGTTAAATCCCTCAAAGAATTTAAAATAATTCCGTTATAAAATACAATCTTTCTAATTTATATTTAATTGCAGATTATGATTCCGTATTTGGTGTATTGACCGTGAAAATTATCGTAAATGATTTGAAATAATATACTATTTTCTCTTCCTGATAAGTTCACGGTAACCATGAAATAATCTCGGGTCAGATTTATTATCAATCCAATGAATATCAATAATATTTTCGCTTAACCTGTAGCCGGTTTTACGGTATGCAACTTCAGAAAGGCAGCAGCCCCAGCCGTCCAGCCATGTAGTTAATGCTTTTTTTTGATTTGAACTGCCTTCAAATTCAATAAATAAATCTATATCGCTTCCGTGCCCTGCTTGCCCGTTTTCAGTACTTCCACCAATAAAAATCCTTTTTACGCCCAACCTATCCCAATCCAAATACTCACAGAGAGCTTCGGCATATTCCTCGCGCCAGCGCCAATGTTCAAAATTACTTGGAATCCTTTCCCCGATCATTTGTGTATGTTTCCATTCAAGATATTCGCTAAGTCTATTTGCGATGGCGGAAAGAAGCTGTTTCTCTTCGGGTAGAAAAGCCTGCTCAATTTGTTTTTCAATAAATGCACCTGATGCAAGCACAACCTCAATATAACCTAATTCTGTATTTCCGAGTTTAATAGGCGCCAAAAGACGTTCGCCTTCTTTTGAATAGCCGGGACCAACATAACTGCGTCCTAAGTATTCTATCCTTGCTCCGGTTTGCGAAGGAAATTGCCATCCATCGGGAATTACTTCAACGACACGGAGAAATACGGAGGGAAGAGATAATGATTTATTTGATACAACTTCTTGAACCTGATAAAAACACCGAAGTTCTTTTGCACGTTCCTGCAAGGATTGAATTTCATTCATAACAAATTTTCACCTATTCTTTCAAATAACTAGTTAAATCAAAATATATTTTTTCATTGCGATATTGTATTCAATACCATGTTAAAAGTCAAATTCATTTGTAATGCTTGGCATTATAAAATTCTGTTGCCCCGCAATAAGCGCATAAACGGGATAAATGCGAAACCATCCACCCTATTCTATGGAGATTTAATGCAATTCTTGTTTTGTTAAGTGCTTTTTCCGAATTTATAAACATAGAAATCCCCCTCGTTAAAGCTCGCATCAATCAATTTCACGCTATGTTTTTTGAGGAATTCAATATATGCGGATCTACCCATACTGTAATGATGCACTGTGTATTTACCCACAGTTCCTGTACACTCCTCCTCTTCCTTACCGCTTGTAAATAAAAATCGTCCTTCTGTTTTTAACAATTTGCTTACAGCTGCCATCGTCTTTTTCTGTTGTTCAATTGGCAAATGGCAAATTGAACCCCAACTGAATATGAAATCCCATTTGCCTGAAATCTGTTCTATTTCAGACATGTCTAACAACCTGCAATCGGCATTTGGGACATTTTTTAAGTATGCATCCAACATGGGTTGGCTATTATCGATCCCGCGATATTGTTTGACAATTGGAGATATCGCCTTTGCTATGGGTTGTCCAGTTCCGCATCCAAGATCAAGTACATTTATTTTGTTCCCCAAAATGTCTACTTCATGAAGGATGTCTTTGACTCCAACATTACTACTTCTCATAGAATCATACGTAGAACTTACCTTATCATATATACTCATAATGTATTATACCTTAATGGTGTTGCCGGGAGATGTCGCCATTTCCAAGCCCTCGAAGAATCCCACTGTTGCGACTTGGTTTTTGTAATGCGAAATAAAGATACGAATCTTCTAAAGTATTACTATATGCTGGTTGCCAATAAAATCTGATTGTGAGTCCACCATAATGGACAAAACAGTTTCTATCTTTTTGCTGAAAGCCAAGAGAAAATCCATCATTATTTTCCTCAATAGATTTTTTAAAATCTTCCAACTCATCAAATAGATTTTTTAATTCTAGTCTTGCCACTTCTAAACCTTTGACCGAACCAATTAAGCTAGCACGTTCACTCTCGTACAGTTTATCTCTTTTTATTTTTGCAGCTATATCAGTTGGTGTTTCTTCCTTTGGAGTACCTCCTAATGTTTGAACACGGGCTTCAATTACTGATGCAGCACCTTTGATGTCCCAACGATCTAAACCTATCCAAATTTGTGTTTTGGGTAAATATTTTGGAACAGAGGGTGTTCTATCCAATGGAAGAAATAGTGAGAAGTCGTAGCCATCTTCGAATGCTCTATTTCTAATAGCAGTTTCTTCAATTCTTGTCCAAGGGGTAGTACCCCATTTTTTTCTATATAGAACAACGACACATCTTGAAAGTTTACCAAAAACTTCATTAAAAGTTTTTTCACCATCAGTTCCAGCAATATCCTCTTGTCTTTTTGAGTATAGAAAGGTTTTTGATCTATCTTGTAAAAGATCATTAATCTGAATTGCTAAATTTTCATCCTCTTTTAAAAAAGAGAATGCTATATCATATTTGTATTTGTCATTGTCCATATTTTAAACCGTATAACGGTGTTATACAACGTTCTCAATTAATTGTTTTATTGAATTAAACCAACCTATAACTTCGCTATTAGGATCAATTTCATCTAGCATCGCTTTTGTCATCAATGAACAAGCAATATTATTCAGGATTTTTTTTGAATTAGATTCTTTTTCTTTTTTCTTTTCATCGCTGAGTTCGTCCCAAGTAATTTTAGAACCAGAAACTGAATGTACAATTTTTGATATTTCTAAAGGGACATTATCAAAGTCGCCATAATTAGCATTGATTGTTATTGTAATTCTATTGCTAGAATATGACGCTATAATTGCATCTTTATGAATATAATTCTCCATTTCTTTTTTGTTTGTCGAAAGCGCAACACAATTATTCCTTCTATTAATATCATCTACTGCGGTTTGATATTTTGCTTGAAGCGGCGGTTGATTATCTCGATCAAAAAGATGGAACTCGGGACGGTTTAAATTTTCGAGACGGGAAGTCCAGAGAGCAAGATTAGAACCCCCTAATGGAAAGAATATTAATTCACCGTTTATTTCCATTTCTAAAAGATTAGGAATATCTAATCCAGCATCGATCAATATCTTTGACATATTTAAAAGAAAGGCAATGTCATTTTTCCCTTCTACCCCAATGAATACTTTTACTGAGTTGTCAGGTAAAACACCTAGTGCTTTTGTAAATATTTTATTCTCAGCTTGACCACCAACAAGAATCTCTCGGCTTTTATCAGTCTTAATATTTATATAGCGTAAATTACCATTAGGCAAAGCTCTGGCAAGCATCGGTGTATGAGTTGAAACAATAATTTGTGCGTCGTTCGATAAATCTGTTAATGCACGCAAAAGCATTCTCTGGTTATTAGGATGTTGGCTTGTTTCTGGTTCTTCAATGCCATAAATAATATCAGATTTATCTTTCTCTTTCATTTGTTTTTCAGCTTTTGCTCGAAAAAAATTAAGTAGAATTAACCTTTTAACTCCACTACCTCTTTTGTTAATGGGAATATCTTTATCACCAGTTATACTTGCTTTAAATAATGATTCCCATTTGGTGGGTTTAAATTTGGGTGTCAATTGGTTTGCAAGAGTTGGGTCCATCTCTCTTAATTTTTCTAATGTTGCATCTGCTATTTTTTTTACTTCAGTTTCTACATATTTATAAATTATATCTAATTCTTTTTCTTTTGCTTTAACAGCTTCCTTTATTGCCGAGTTAAGTGGATCTTGAGCTTCTGGATCTTGGTCGCTACTTGATCTGTCAGATTTGAATAATGCATATGTTGGAATATAGTTTTTGATACCCTCCCAAGGTTTATTAGCATCTTCATCATTTATAGGAATCAATCGTGTTAATAATTGTAAATCTGTTTTTGAATTTCTTAAGGCGCTTCTTAACTCAGCATTAATAGTCTGATTAATGTTTGTTAAATCTATTCCAAGACTTTTTGCTCTGTCCTTCAATTCCTTATTCTTTAATTGTAATAAATCAGCAATATCTGGAGCGTTGGGATGTTTTGCCGCTATAGAAATACTCGTACATTTTGGATTTTGTAATTTTCCATTAAAGGTTTTGTGAATTTCCAATATACCGTCATCATTTAGTAAATATTCTTGAGATAAACTTGTAGGACTTGTATCGTCTATTATCATAGCATCTGGGAAATCAGAAAATTCACATATAATTGTTAAATCTTTAGCATTCCCATTTTTTGATGCATCTTCATTATCAGGTTTATTATCATTCAAAAAGATGTCTAGCGCATCCAGAATGGTTGATTTACCGGAGTCATTTTTGCCAATTAGCGCTGTAATATCTTCAAACGTAAGTGAGATTTCATCTTTATAGCATCTAAAATTTCTTAAACGAAGTCTTTTTAGCTTCACAAATTCCTCAAGTTTTATAGCGGCGTTCTCTTGATTACTTTGTAATACACTATATCACGATTACATATTTTCAAGGACTTCTATAAATATTTTATTTGAAGATTTATCTAAAAATATTGTCTTCAAAGATTCCCAATAAGCATCGTTAACATTATTTTTTATACCATCGCAGATAATTTTGCAAAGGATTTCTTCAAACTTCATCCATTTTTCGTTTGAAATTATTTTTGTTCTAGAGGAATTAAGGTCTAAATCGATACTCCCACCAATATCAACTATTATTAATGCAGGAAATGGTAAATCTAATTTAGGCGAATTTTGCCTTTCCCAAGACGCTGGGAATAAGGTAGTAGGAATTTCAATGCCATACATTGATACTTTTGATTTCGATTCTTGTATTGTTGTGTAACTTGTATTTACTTCAATTTCATTATCATCATTAACTTCAATAGAATCTGATCGTTTTTTAATGCTATTTTCTTCGATATATTTTTCAAGGTTTAACTCAAATTCCTCGCCCTCAACCATGACTTCTTTTGATAATATTTCGATTTTAGATACTGGCTCATCTTTCTTTTCAAGAATCCCAACACGACAAACACCAGTTAAACCACTTTGAGAGCAATCAAATTTAAATTCTATTTCATTTATATTCTCATCTTCGCGCCATGAGAAGTTTTTCAAGGAATCAGTAGTTTGTTCAATAAATTTAGTATTAGTATGTGATTCATTTTTATTAGGTGTACTTATATCAATTTTAAAAGGAGGATTTGGAATAGTTTTTTCAACATATTGGATTAATTGATCATCAGTCATACTGTCCCATGGATGCTTTTTTCTCAAAAAAAGTTTTGTGGTTGTGCCCGGCTGAACTTTGTTTCCTTCTTTTATCCAAAAAATACTTTCTAAGCCTTCAACTATCACTTTATTTGATTCACTTGATGTATGAGGACCAAGTAATCTGCGTGTATCAACTTCTAAAGTATCTGAGACCATAAAACATGACAATATCCCTATTCCGAATCGAGATGTTGGGGTAAATCCTAAATTATACTTTGCGCGAATGTCATAAAAATCAGAGGATTTATAAAATGATGACCCTATTTGAGAGTAATATTTTTCTATTATTTCAGTATCCATACCGATTCCATTGTCATCAACTATTAGATATTCAATGCCTTTTTCTTTTACAAGTTCAACTTTTATTTTTGGCTCATAATTATTACCCCATGCTTTCTCCATTGCTTGCCTTAATAAGCAAGCATCGATTGAATTTTGTAATAGTTCACGTAAGGCAACACTCGGATCACCATACAATTTTGTCCCCATTAAAAGATCAATTACTTGCTGTTTATTTAAATTAAAGAATGTGTCGTGGTATTTGTATATGGGCTTACCAAATATTGTTTTTTTCGCTTTTATTTTTGAACGGTCAACCTTTGGGGGAAAACTAATTTTATAAATAGAATTAAACTCTTCTCTCGCATCATCGTGCAGATTTGTTAAAATATTATTACAAGAAATTAATTCTTTATCTATTTGATCACAAAATTTATTTATGGTAGACTCAATAGCAGGATGTTCACATTTAGCGCTATATCCAATATGGCGTTGTGAAATATCCCATGATTCAACTGAAATATGTTTTTTCCATTCAGCCAATGACACAGGATTTCTTACTGTCAAATGAGAGAAGAGAACTTGTGGAGTTCGTTTAGAATCAAAATCCAAGATGTCAGCTAACCTTAATATCACACCAATAAAAGGTAAACAGATAAAAACCTTGTTGCCACAATTTAAGGACTGATCTAATTCTAACAATGTAAAAGCGTCTGTGTTATGACTAAAACATAATTGGGCAAACTCGTAGGTTAGATCAACATCTTTATATTTGATTTTGCCATTCCAATCATTGTCAATAATATTTCTTGAACGATCTGAATGAGTAATTCGAATGTATTCGGAAATCAATCCATCTAGAATTAACTCTGATTTAGAATATTCTTCATTTTGAATATATTTCTTGTATTCATTCACTCTTTCAGGTTTTGCTTCAAAAAATCTGTTGAATTTTTCATATTCTTCCAATTCTTCATGCGTTGGTTGTTTAGCCTCCCATATTTTTTTCCATGATCTAACTTCTTTTTCCGCGGGAGCCATACCAATATCATGGAAAAATGCTGTGAGAATGAGCAGCATAATTTCCGGAATTGATAATTTCGAGATACTTTCTTCACCTAGAAGAATTTCCATTATTTTTAGAACTCGAAATAAATGTTCTCCATCATGTAATGTATATTCTCCCATAAATCTTAAAACTAGTTTTGTTCGGTGATAAGCGTAATAAATAGCATCATCAACGAGTGCCGTTACATGCTTACCATAAGGATCATTATCGCACTTTTTCTGTAGTATTATATAAAGCAAACTGTTTTTAATTCTCGCTTGAGTTTCTTCGCGCCAATCATCTAATATTTTATTTCCATTCATATTTATCTCAGTTGTATAACCTTTTTCTTATACGGAACGCTTAACTTGGATAATTGCACTTGCTGTTATCCATGTTGTAAATTCCCCGTCGGGATAAACAACATCTCCATTTTGTTAATTAGTTTATTTACAAATAGTTATGTTTTTCAACTGCGTTTATCCAGATTAGATACAAAATAATAAATGCGCTAATCCAGAGGCCTTTTTACTCCCGAAATATTTCTTAAAATATGTGTATATATCATAGTCATGGTGGTCTTCACCCCGTGAGATAACTGTTTATTTTTGATATATCTTTTACCCCATGCTGTTTTCAAGTACTTTTCTCTTTTCGTAGTATCTTGCTGATTTACCCATCCATCCCAATAGACTAATTTTAATGGTATTCTTTTTTTTGTGGATTTAACTTCACCCGCATTATGCTCCTCTAGTCTTCTTTTTATATTCATGGTGTAACCAACATAAAACATTTTACCGGATTCAGATTGTAATACATAAATATAATAATACATATTAACACCTTCTTATCTCACGGGGCTCTTTGTGGGTTTTTACAGTCAAAATGATATTTAGTTAAGTATTAATCTTAAAATATGAAAACTGCTTTTTATACTCAACTATTAATTCCTCCTTCGCCAAGGCTTCGAAGGACGGGTTCTCCTTCGCCAAAGTTTACCGACCATAACTTTAGTGGCGGTTGGGCTACGGCGGACGGAGTCAAGATAAAATGAAAAAGTAAGTTAAAGGGCATATCAATGGCCCGCCTTTACGAAAAGATGTTCCCCCTACGCCAAGGCTTCGGACATAGGCGTCAACTTAATACGAAATATTTATTTTTTTAGCAATAGCTCCAACTTTCAAGTTGGGGAAAGAATGGTTAGCACACACATCTATGGGCTTTACCCAAATAATTAGTTTTTTTTGGACTAAAGTCCGGGATTTTAGAGTAATATTAACCTCCGGCATTCAGGGTGTGTTGCGTAACTCAATTAGGTGCTTCAATAGCCACGTGCTTCAGCACGTTGGAAATAAGAAACCGAATAGAACCCGGGCTTTAGCCCAAATATTAGAGAAAATTGGGCTAAAGCCCAGAGTTTTTGTTGAGACCCATTGTCCACGACCTGAAAGGTCGTGGCTATGATTATTTATTTTAGTTATGCAACACACCCTGAATGCCGGAGCTATAAAACATTACATTCATTGATAAGTTGACGCCTATGAGGTTTCGGAGGACAGGTCCCCCTACGCAAGAGATGCTT
Organism: Ignavibacteria bacterium; assembly: GCA_050117315.1. Lineage (GTDB taxonomy): Bacteria > Bacteroidota > Ignavibacteria > Ignavibacteriales > Melioribacteraceae > JANQIV01. The sequence continues at coordinate 1,273 of JASFMY010000137.1, read as the reverse complement.
CGGAGGACATATTGGAACAGTGACAATGTATGACTACAAATGACCACCAATGACTTTTTTTATAGACGGCCCGCCCAATCACAAAGTGATTCCCTATATACTTTGTTCCGCTTTTTTTATCTTTTTACTTTTATCCTTTATCTTCCTCATCACTCTGCAGCCTGCTCGGTTTCGGCCTGCCCCGTTGCGGTCTCTTCTGTTGTTTCTTCTTCTTTCTTGGCAGATCTTTCATTCGGCAGTATGTACTGCTCATATTTTGCATGGTCGGATACAAAGATTATTTTTCCCGCTTTGCTTACTTTCTGCATAAATGCATAACACTCATTCATAGTTTCTACTCTCTCCTGCGTTACAACCGGACGTTTCTTTTTGCTCATTTCCTGTTCATAATCTGCCGATGTTAACTCATTTTGAAGGGTTTTTATTTGCTCAATCTTATCCTCGCCGAACCCGGCTGCTGTTAGTTCGGTCTTATACTCTTCTGCTGTTTGATAGAGAACTCCCAAGAACCGGATCATTTTTGTCTCGCTTCTTCTAGCCTTATCATAATCATCAAAACCAAAACGTAACTGGATTTCCTTTTTACCCGGGAAAGCCTTTTCTACGAAATATTTCATAGAAGAATAAAACGAACGGCACTCTTCCATTTTGGACTCTACACCTTTGGTAAGTGCTACCTGGGAATCAAGATAAGAAGAGTCCTGCCCTAAATCAGAGCAGTCGTTGATTTTTTGAAGCCAATTATCCGCGAAGGGATCGTCAAAAGCAGCATCGAACGCGGTAAACGATGCCTTATCCTCGGAAAAAATACCGTGCATAACCCTTGATGCCTGGAGCATGTCGGCATCCGTGGTAGAAAAATTGCGGTTAATACTTTCTGAATTAGCCATATAAATCCTCCTTTTTATTTAGTTTTGTTTATTAGGTGGGCAGAAAACGAAAAAAGAACCATAAGATAAAAGAGAAAACACACAAAGGAGGCACGAATAAGAAATATTCCCGTACCGTAAAAACCCTATCAGCATTTCCCGGTAAATTTTCCGATCTGCAAACAATTCATTCCGGTTTTCAAAAAAACATTTCCGATATTTTACTGTAAAGCAAATATCGGATTAAGACCAACTACTGTTAAGTAGAAAAAGTAATAACAAAACTGATGTAAAAGTAATTTAGAATTAACCATCTTTGGTGTAATTATTAGAGTTTCTGCAAAATTAGATATCTAAACGTTTTGTCATTTCGACCGGAGGGAGAAATCTTTGAAATTGTACTC
>JASFMY010000136.1:0-18003 GCA_050117315.1 Ignavibacteria bacterium | reverse complement strand
CACCGGTTCTTTCATTTATAGATTGTTTATTTGCAATGATTATCCTACCTCTAAGTGATACAAAACCTATGTTTGTATCCTTAAATAACTCCGTAAGTATTTCTTTTAATGTCTTATTTTTACTAGACAGTGAGACATTCCCGAAATCCAATAATTTACTATCGTAAACAAAAACTACATCATACTTATCGGCCAGGTATTCAATTGCCTTTTTTAATGTGACATTCTCGAACGAAAAATCGACTTCCATATCAAGGGTAGAATACCTCTCCCGGTATTCATTACGGTCTATTGAATCTCCGCTTATTTGATTTACATTGGCAATAGTATCTTGTCCATAAATAGGATAAGCAACTATAAGTAAGAGATAGACAATTCTTTTTAGGTACATAAGTTTCTTTTTCCGAACTTTAGTAGATTTGTATAGAATTTCCTTTTCTTTCAAAATCAACATTCAACGAAATTGATATCGCTGTTAATATTTCATCTAAACTCTTTGCGTCAAATGACCCCGTTAAGCTTCTTTTACGTAATGATTCTTCCTCAAAAAATGTATTTACATTAAATGTGATTTCTATTTCTTTCATAACTTTTTCCAAGGGCTCATTCCTAAATGAGAGCCTATTATTACGCCAGTCTAAAAATTGATTTATATCTATATTCGTTAATTTTGTTAATTCTTTATTGTCCCGCATTTCCGCAATTTGATTTTTTTCCAAATCGATACTTTTCCCGCCCTTTTGTATAGCTGTTACTTTTCCTTCCGCAACTGCAACTACAAATTCATTATATCTTTCATATACGTTGAATTTCGTCCCAACTACTCTTACACTATTTGATTTTGTAGAAACAAAAAATATTTTTTCTTTGTCCGGGGCTATATCAAAAAAAGCTTCACCTTCCAACCGGACAAATCTCTGCGTTGCATTAAAATCATCGTAATAAGTCAACTTTGAGCTTGAATTCAGAAATACTTTTGATCCGTCCGGAAGATTTATCTCTGCCTTTTCACCTCTTCGGGTAAAATGATTATGGGTTTTGTTGACATTAGCTGTTTCAATTTCTTCAATCTTCGGAGAATGATCAACTAGAAAAACCTGGTAAGAAAGAATCGCAAAAAATAGCAACGCTGCAAAACGAACCGTCCAGCCATATCTCTCTCTTGAACGGTTAAAAATTTCCCACTGATATATATTTTTGGAAACTATATATGCTTTAAGACTACTTTTGAAACTTCTCTTATGCTTTATTCTTTTTTCTATTTCTGCAAAATTTCTATCTATATTAAGTTCTTCGGGGACTGTTACCATATCAAAATTTTCCCACATTCTTTTGAATTCCTCAAACTCTTTTTTCAGTTCGTCGGATTCATTTAATATTCTTTCAAATTCTTTTTTTTCATCGTTTGTAAATTCACCGTTAACAAAACTTAAAAAGCCCGCCAGTTTTCCTTCATTATTTAAGTTTTTCATTTTATACCTTTTTCTTTGGTACTATAAACTAATACACACCAAATCAAAAAAGGTACTATCGAGCAATTCATTCCCTTATTTAAACTTAGTCTAAATAAGGGAAACGTGCAAGCAAAATGAAATAAGCACTTTAATTGTTAACCCTTTGTTCGAAATAAAAAGCTAGGTGAAACGGGGTGTGTTGTATGTTACCCCACAGTTTGAACTTTGAGGTACTTGCGAGATGCTTCGAGGTACTACTTTGACCCTGATCCTACCTTTTGGGTTCAAATTCAATACTTTTAGGTATTAATTCTCCCATTTTATAATTGAGGTAATTCCCGTTCCACACCCAAATACGGTGGGGTTCACTAGCTGGGTTTTAAAAAAAGGAAGTAAAAGATAAAATAATTTCCTTATTGAATGCTTTTCCAGTAATTCGGGACTCTGTTGTGACAGCAATAAAAATAGAGTTTCTGCAAAATAAAAAGTCTGACATTTCGAACCCGTTCTTTGGGTGAGCCTGTCCGCCGCCTGTGCGCCTTTGGCGTATCTTTTTGGCGGGAAATCTTTCAATTAGAGCGATTTCAAAGATTTCTCTCCCGATTAAAAACATCGGGATCGAAATAACAAAACGCCTAGATATCTAATTTTACAGGAACTCTATTATTAGGATTCAAATTACTTGAGGAGTATTCCGTTTTGTTTTACTTGTTTTCTTATTTCGAACATCGGGTTAATTATTAAGATATTTTCTCAATATTTTTATGGATTTGCTCATCTGGTTTTTCACTGTCTGTATTGATATGTCTAATATTTCTGCGATTTCGGAATAGCGGAATCTTTGATAACGATTTAATATAAAGATTATTCTGCATCGTTCAGGTAATTTGAGAACGGCTTGTTTCAAATCATACTCTAGCATATTTTCATTGACTCTTTCTGCTCGAATAGAATCAATATATTCACTACTCTGAAGTGAAAACATTTTTTTTGTTCGTTCCAATGAGTTGATCAGAAGGTTTTTGGCTATTTTGAATAAGTATGCATTGGAATATTTTTCAACAGATATGCTTTCTCTTGCTTCCCAAAAATTAATAAATGTTTCCTGGCATATCTCTTCGGTTAGAATTTTATCGAACGTGCTTCGAAAAATAAAACCGTAAATCCGTGGATATAAAAGATTGTAAAATTCTCTAAAGGCGGAATGATTATCTTCTATAATAAGTTTTACCAGTTCTTTCGTTCTATCAGGGACATCATCATGCATGATAATAACAATCACCTTTCAATGATAATTAAAGTTTCTGCAAAATAAAAAGTCAGTCATTTCGAACCCGTTTTTTGGGTGAGCCTGTCCGCCGCATGTGCGCCTTTGGCGTATCTTTTTGGCGGGAAATCTTTCAATTACGATTTCAAAGATTTCTCTCCCGATTAAAAACATCGGGATCGAAATAACAAAACGTTTAGATATCTAATTTCGCAGAAACTCTATTGAATAAGTGCCTTAAATATTTTGTCGACAATAATAAATGAAACCTATGACAATCCCAAAAAAAATTAAAGACAAAAAAATAGGAACAAATTGCATTACAATGAATGTAGCTAGTGACGTGTCACATCTGATGATAACATTTCTTCCTTCGAACCGACAATCTTGGTGTTTACTATCTTTATTGTGACATAACACTACCAATAATCTGTCAAATGTTAATTACTTCGGAATTTCATCAAGTATGGAAATGATTTATTCCAACTATCACTCTTCATTTTTCTTCTGTCTCTTTTATCTTTTTTTTCATTAGGTCAGTTAACTGATTATTTTTTATTATAAAACAAAAATTTTGGGAAGGCGCCGCAGGTATTTCTACCCGCGGCGTAGAGGGCATTTATATAGTTAAGTTAGGGTGTTATTGAAACGTTACTACCTACTGACAATCTATTTTTAGTTTTTATTGCTTCCGCTAATACTTCTTTGGGGGCTGTACCAGTTTTTATTATTTCATTTACCGTATTAATAATATCTTCTCTCTTGCTGCTATAAGTATACCAGCCTAAAGCTTCTATAATAGCGATTCTCAATTCTGATTCTGCTTCTTCGTCGGTAATAACTTTAAGAAAAGGAGAAAGTGCCTCAATATAATTTCGATTACGCAGAATAGTTGAATAAAATATTCTTTTACCTAATTTAAGAGTATCATCATTTACAATTGATATTGCTTCATTAAGCAGCCTTTTATATTGATCAACTGTTGTTTCTATACTGCTTTTAATTTCTTCTTTGTCCATATATTCCGGAAGTTCGGATACTGCTTTTTCTATTTCTGATTTTACTTTTTCATAGTTCATCTGACTTAAAGCATTTTTAGTCATAAAATTAATTCTATTACTTTCATCATTAATAATTGAACGAACCATATACGGAATATATTTATCGTCTCCCGTTTCGCCCATTAATTTACCCGAAATTCGTCTTATATATTCAAAAGGATCATTAATTGAAACGGGAAGTACTTTTTCAAATTCTTCGGAACGTGAATCGGCCAGGCAGCAAAACGCGTTCCCTCTAACATTATAAGAGTTGTCGGTTTTATAAATTTCAAAAAGATCAGGGATAAATTCATCTCCAAGCAGATTATAGAGCTTTATTACTGCAAGTGAACGTACCTCGGGTTCAGAAGATTTCAACAAGCTTTTCCAAAACTCTACGTTGTTTGCTTCTTCTACTATTTTTCTATTCAAGTCTATTACATATACTTCCTTAAAATGAAATGTGGGATCACCAATAATATGATATTCAAGATAATTGTTTTCCTTAAACCAATTACCGACACTTACTCCATATCCTAAGAGACCTATAAGTTGATTTGACCATAGATCCTGCAGAACACCCACGGAACCGGCTAACGCAGCAATCACATTCCCGGAACCAAATAAATACCTGCCGGAAATATAGTTCTCTGCTTGGAAAGCTCCGTTAAAACATTCGTCAAATAATATAAACTCTGCTTGCGGAGAAAACATAGAAAGTTCATCGGAATGAATTATCGTATTGTATTCATCAAGGGAATCAGCTCTTACAACCGAATCAACAAAAGCGCCTTCAAACCATTCTTCGGTAAGATTATAATTTTCTTTGTAATCTTTTTTCGTTTCTTCGACATCTTTCTCTTTTTCTTTTGCCGAACGAATTTCTTTTCGTAAATACTTTTTAATAGCTTCAATATTTTCTTGAAAAGTTTCTGCAAGCGGATCTCCGGTTAAATATTGAGCCTGAGTTAAACCGTGCGCATGGAATATGGCAAGATCAGCTTTCTTGTTTGAAACTTCCTTCATCACTATGTCTTTCATATCCGGCGCCATGGAAGCACGCAGATACTTTAGCTTTCCACCAACATCGAACATTTTAGGGAATTGTTCGCGCAAAGCAATTGCCTCGTCATTCCATGATGTAAGGGCTTCGGTTTGATTACCGTGACCGGAAAAAACAAATCCATAATCCAACAATTCCGGGTTTTTCTTAGAAGCAACTGCTTTTTCTAAATAGATTTTTACCGTTTCATACTTTGAATCATCATGGTAAGGCGATTTTATTCTACCGGAATATATATCTTTGTGTATTTTTTGTGGTGATCCCGGACTTAAAGAATAGTAATACAGTAAAGCGTCCGTCGAATCTTGTTTTAAGAAATCAAACTTTAGGTCGAAGTCATCATAAAAACGGTCTGAAGGGACTGAAGATTCACTCCAATCATATTTCGCTTCCTCCATCTTGAATGCAGAAGCCATATGTTGAGCACCGCGTATCATGGGAACAGGAATATCTCCTATAAAAACAGCACCTTCCAACTTTGGCGAGGAGTTATATAACTTTAGTATCTCACTTTTAATTGCTTCAGGATTTTCATCTTTTATAATAACAATGTATACCGAAAGCTTATCTTCCGATTGAATAGCATCTCTATATTTTAAAATTGCGTTTTCAACTCTATGAAATGTTGCTTTATCCACAACAATAGCAAACGAAGAGTATTGCTCACTTGTTGGTTCAATGATTTTCACTTCGGCAAATATAGCATTGATTATTATGAAGACCGGCAGGAAATACAAAAATATCACACGTTTCATAAAACTCCTCTCTTATAAGATAAGGTCACCTTAAAGCTAACCTTAAGATAACCTCAAAGTTCATTTATGGGGTTAAAGGTACATTGCAACCGGCTTTCAACCTGTTCTTAGTTTTTATAGCTTCTTGCAACAACACGTCAGGTATATCTTTTTCATTTATTACTTTCTCTACAGTCTTAAGAATATTATCGCGCTCTTCACTAAAATTATACCATCCGATGGTTTCAATAATTACATGTCTTAATTCAACAGGCATATTATCATCTTCAATAGCTTGTAATAAATCGGGTAAAGCTTCCTTAAAATTCATGTTCCTTAAAATTCTTACCGCGTTTATTCTTTTGGAAAGTTTTAAGGTATCATTCTTCATTTTAGGAAGAATTTCTTCATTTAACTGGTTCCGGCTTTTTTCAACAGTTCTTTTAAAAATATTCATCATCCCTTCTTTGTTTACAAAACCGGGAAGATTACCGACAACTTTCTCAGCTTCTTCCATCAATTTATCTTGATTAACAAACAGCAAAGAATTGCCTATGTTAAAAGAAACGCGTTTACTTTGGTCATAAATCATAGTATAGATCATTTCCGGTATAAAACTATCGGACCCTATTTCACCCATCAAATCAGCGCTTTTTCTTCTAATAAATTCATTCGGATCATTAATTGAAAGAGAAAGAATTTCTTTAAACTCCTTGGAATCCAACGAGGCTAAGGAGTAAAGAACATGATTTCGCACATTCACCGACGGATCAGTTTTATAGATTTTTACAAGTTCACTGTTAAAATCATCGCCCAATAATTTTGCTAGTTTGACAATAGCTATAGATCTTAATGCCGGTTCTGAAGAATTCAATAAACTTCTCCAAAATTCTTCGTTACCAGATTCTTGAACGATTTTTTGATTTAGATTAATATCAATTTTGGATTTATAGTGAAAAGTTGGATCGCCGATAATATGATTTTCAAGATAATTTATTTCACGATGCCAGTTACCTACACTTACACCGTAAGCCAAAAGTCCCAATGATTTGTTTGCCCATTTATCTTGAAGAACATTTACCGAATTTGCAACTGAAGAAATAACGTTGCCGGTACCAAAGATATATCTCCCGGAGATATAATTCTCTTTATGAAATGATCCGTTGTAACATTCATCAAACATTATAAATTCCGGCCGGGGTGAAAACAATGCAAGATCATCTGAATGCATGTCCATCATATAATCATACAGTGAATCAGAAGTTACAACAGAATCATCAAAAGCTCCTTCAAACCATTCATTAGGTATCTGGAAATGCTCTTTATAATAGTCCTTAACTTCTTCAATATCTCTACCATGCCTTTTATAGTAGCGCAGTTCACTTCTCAAAGATGTTTTAATAGCATTTACGTTTTGTGAAAAGGATTCTGCCGGCGGATACCCAATTAAGTATTGTGTATCGTCGGCTCCATGTGCATGGAATATTGCCATATCCAAATCTTCGCGGGACATTTCCATCATCAGAATATCTTTCATTTCCGGACTCATTTTAAAATTTATATGTTTAAGTCTGCCGCCAAACTCAAACATTTCAGGAAATTGTTCTCGCAGAGAAACGATCTCATCATTCCAAGAGTTCAGTGCTTCCGAATGGTAACCGCTTCCGGTAAATACAAATGCATTATTAAGAACCTCAGGATTCTTTTTAGCTGCTACAACTTTTGCCAAATAGGTTTTAATCAGTTCATACTTTGAATCATCATTAACGGGAGCTTTGATTCTACCTGAATAGATATCCTTTTGAATTTTTTGAGGTGATCCGGGTTTTAGCCTGTAGTAATAAAGTAAACTATTTGTTGAATCTTGTTTTAGATAATCAAACTGTAAGTCAAGGTCATCATAAAAACGATCTGAAGGAACGGATGAGTCAATCCAATCATATTTTTCTTCATTCATTTTAAAAGCAGAGGTCATATGCTGAGCACCGCGTATCATAGCTATCGGAATATCCCCGACAAAAACTGCTCCTTCTAATTTTGGAGATGAATTGTAAAGTTCAGTCAGTTCTGCTTTTATACCGCATGGCTTTTCATTTTCAACAATCAAAATATATACAGCAAGGGCACCTTCACTTTCCAGTGCATCTTTATATTGCAAGATTGCTTCTTTACTTTTTTCATAAGTTACTTTGTCAACCACTATTGCAAAAGATGAAGAATATTCAGTAGTTGGCTTTACTAATTTTATTTCTGCAACAAGTGAATTAAAAAGAAGGGTTAAAAAGAATTGCAATAAAAGTAAACGTTTCATAAAACTCCTTCGTTAAAAATAAAATGACCGGAATATTTCATCCCGGCCAATCTTGAGAATTTATTTAAGCAACATCATTTTCTTTGTTATTTGGTATGAGCCGGAAGTTAGCTGATAAAAATAAACACCACTTGAAAGTTCTGCAGCATTAATCTTTAACTGATGGTTCCCTGCTTGATAGAATTCGTTTGTTACATCAAGCACTTTCTGACCTATAATATTATACACACCAATCCTTACCATGCCCGCTTCAGGAACGGAGAATTTGATTGTTGTTGTTGGGTTAAAAGGATTAGGATAATTTTGTGATAAAGAAAATTCTTTTGTTAAAACATCGGCGTCTTCAACATCTGTTATGTTGCCATAAACATAAATATATCCATCAGTTGTTGCTATATAGGCATTTCCATCAGCATCAAGACCTGCAACAGAAGGATAAGACTGATTATATAATTCTTGATTCAATGACCAAGTGCTACCGCCATCAGTCGTCAAAAGGACTTCACAATCGTAAGTAGCAACAACACCATTGTTGCCATTAAAATATACACATTGAAAAGTAGTATCGTTTAGTGTAACACCATAATCTACAGCAGTCCATGTTTTGCCCTTATCGGCAGTCTTAAAAAAGCTTGTACCGCCTACTGCATAAGCTGTACTCTCATCAACTTTAGCTACTGATTTGAAACTCTTTCCAACATATTTATCTGGAATCGCACTGATATCAGCATCATTCCATGTAACACCACCGTCTTCAGTATATACTATCCAGGATGTATAAACTGTATCCGGTTTTATTCTATAACCTGCCATAAAACCGTGGTTAACATCAAAGAAAGTCATACCACCAGACATATAGCTTGGCCCGTTTAGTTCTGCTACAACACTCCAAGTTTCACCGGCATCTGTAGTCTTATAGACTTTATAGCTGCTATAAGCATCTAAACTAAACCAAACATAACCTGTTTGATCATCCGCAAAGCTGATACCCCCAACTTTGTTTGTAAAGGCATAATCAACAGGGTCAAGAACGGAATACCAAGTATTACCGCCGTCAGTAGTTTTCATAATTCCAGCATTTTCTTTAGCAGCAAAACCAACAGATTCGTTCAAGAAACAAATAGCTCCGGCATTCCATTTACCTGCGCTTGATATTTGTTCCCAATTGCTTCCATTTGTTGTTACATAAAAATCACTATATTCATTAATTAAAAAGCCTTTATTCCCAACAAATTGTATCGATGTAAAAGATGAACCTGTATTAAAGTTTAGAACTTCCCATGTTTCGCCAAAATTTTCAGATTTTACAATATGACCACCGTCACCCAAAGCATACAATAAATCGCCGTCTCCAACAAGTTCTAATAATCCAAGTGAATAGTCGCCGACAGCACTGCTCCAAGTTTCACCACCATCGTTTGTTTTGAAAATAAACATTTTACTAAAACCGTTATTACCAACGGCTATACCATTTGATGCATCTTTGAAATAAATTCCTTGAGGTCTGTCATAAAGTCCGGCGGCAGTAGCTGACTTATCAACCCAAGTTTTACCACCATCGCTGGATTTAAAAATAGTAATCGTAAGATTCCAAAATTCATTACCTTGTCCTAAATAGATAACTTCGTTTTCATTAAACCAGTGGATTTCACAATCTCCGAATGGAGAGGTGACTGCTGAATCACCAACTGCCCAAGTTGTGCCACCGTCAGTTGTATATCTTTGTGTACCCTTAGCATCACCACCAACAATGCCGACGTTTTCATTATAGAAAGAAATGTTGCTCCAACTTGCAGATATTGAATCTTTTATAGACCATGTTGAGCCGCCGTCATTAGTTACAATTAAATATGTAAAACCATATTTACCTGCTAATACAAAACCTTTTTGTTGATTTACAAATGAAAGTTCGTTGAAGTAAGAGAAAGAAAAATCTGACGGAACTAAGTCAGTAAATGAACTTTCGGTCCAATTAGCTCCTCCGTCAGTTGTATAAAATACACTTCCGTTTTCCGCACCTATCCATCCATGGTTTTGGTCTAAGAAAAAGATTTTTGCAAGGTCTTCTTCTGTTCCCACACTCACTTCACTAAAAGTCTCAAAACCGTCGGTAGTATGTAAAACAACACCTTCATCACCAACAGCCCAAAGTTCTGTTCCGGATATCAAAACTATGTCGTTAAGATCAACTTTGATATCCGGGGAAATAATTTCGGTCCAAGTTTGCGCTTTTAGATATGCAGCACAAATCAATACACTAAAAAAAACGTACATCGCTTTTTTCATTATACCTCCAATATATTATATAAGTTAGTTAGTAAACTTGCCTTCTGAATTGTAAAAATGCATTTATGTTTTTCCGGTTAAATCCTTTAAATACGACTTCATCTTCCGGATCGGTTTGAGAATAGATTATATTAAGACCTATCTCGCCGATGTTTTGGATATTAAAAGAAGTCTTTAAGTAACCAGCGTAAGATGTATAAGGCGTGAGTTTATATAAAAGATCATATTTACGGAAATTTTCAAAGAAATTACCGGCTTTTCTGCAAATAAGCACTTTATCGGAAAGTGAGTTTTTATTATAAGCAATTCCTAATGTTGTAGAAAAAACTTCGCTCCATAAATAGTCCACACCAATTTTCGCAATATATTCTTTACCCTCAAAACCAGCCGTAACACCGCTGTAATACTCATCCATATCATAACTGTGCAACCTTATTCCCCCTTCCAATCCGAGCGATAACGAGTTATCCAAAGCATATTCAGCCCCAAGATTAACAAAATGCGAGGGGGTTTCCTCTTCCATTATTAAAACATTGTAATCAGGGTGTCTGGCCCAATAGTCCGTATAACTGTATTGATATTTTAATGATGTATATAAAGAACCGGTTAACTTGTACAGTATTGCCGCTTCACCAATCAAAGAATTATTTTTCGAAAATCCCTTAGATATCGGGTCGGTTCCACCGTCTTTAATAACCTGCTTATCAAAGCCCATGGAAAAGGATGCCGCAGCACTCAATAAATCCGATTTGTGCTGAAAGGTCAAAGCCGCATAATAGGCACTTGTATAGGTTCTTCTCTCTTCCACCTTTTTATAATAAATAGAAGGATAATCGTAGCCGGTAAATTTAAATATTATAGTTTCATCATAAACAGCACCTTCATCCTCAGAGTAATAAATTTTTTCGTTAAAATCCCGATACTTGACAGAGAATCCGAAAGAATTATTATCATCGATTTCATACCCTAAACCTACATTAACATAAATATCCCTATGCTCGGATTCCGGTTTTGGTGAAACTTCCTTTAATCCTTCATCAACGGCGTAATCTAAAGAGGCCCCGAGATTAAAAGAGTTTACAACCTCAGCGCTGTATTGTGCGTTTAAATAAATAGAATGGTAATGACTTGTTCCAGATGTGCTGTCACCATAAAGAAATGTATTCGTTCTTTCGTAATTTTTATTTACAATCCAATTCCAATTATTTCTAATTTCTCTACTAAAACCCGTGCTGCCTTTGAATATTTCTTTTTCGGATATCCTCTTTTTACCGGAAAAGCTAAGCTGCATTTCCGATTCATCTCCGGGCATCACAAAAGATTTAAAATCACCGTGCCTATTATCAAAAGAAGTTTCTACGAGAAGTCTTTCATCTGAAACTTCTTGATTTAAATAAGCCGGGTTGCTACCTAAATAATAGGAATTGATTTTATACTTCTGCTGAAATAATGTGTTAAAAAAGTCTTTGTGATTAAACAAAGTCGACTGCGCGCTAATGTTGCAATTAACTAATGTAAGCGCAGCAGTTACTAATACTGTTTTCGATATTCTTTTAGTTAAGTTCATTATGATATTGAGGACTGGGTTGTGAATAAATGTTAAAATCTAACGACGAATTATTATCATCTTTTAGTTTTACTTTTCCGTTTTCATTACTTTTAATTTTACGTTCCATGGTTTTACCGGTATAAAAAATAATACCGCCCGTAGCGCCGGCATCAATCCCATGATATAACCTTTTGTTGTCTAATCTTGTAGGATCGGCTAAATATTCCACCCCGTCCAAAACCGAACCTGTAGGAATAAGGTAACGAGCTCCGTCCCAGATCAAAGAATCAGCGTCAAGTTTGGCTAGAACTATTGCATCAGTCTCACCGCCAACGCCCCAATCATACGAGCCGATTTGATGAACTTTTATCATGTTCGGAACATCTCTATAATCTACATCTGGCGCATCACTTTTGTAAAACTCAAAATCTACGTTAGAAAGATCTACGCTGTATGGCGCATTTATTGTATGATCCATCGCGTCTTCGGCACAAACAACAAACTGTCCCGGTTGAATCGGGTAGTCGGTTCCTTTACCGGGGAATTTCCATATTGCGCTTGTATGCACATAATCCGGGTCATTTACAAAACATTCTCCAGTTTGGCCATGTAAATAAACATTGGCTACCAGTATTCCATCAAGATATTGGACTTCATCGGACTGGTTATAAACCTCAACGTATTTGTCGTGAAAATACAAACCTGCTTCAGGCGGTCCGCATGCATATATTTCGCTAAAAACAAGTACCGATTCAGTTCTTATTTTATCCAAAACTACTTTTACAGTATCATTTTTGTCTGCTCGTAATTCGATAATTCCCATTTCGGAATTAACCAGCTTCCTGAAGTACATCTTTTCGCCTGTGGCTTTCTCCATTTCTTCAGGTGTCATTTCTCTTGTAACAACAACTAAATATTGCCCAGAGACAAGGTTACCGGCTTCAACAATCCCGTTTTCATTTGATTCAAAAGTGAATTGATCTTGCTGCAAGTTTGATTCAAGAAAAACCGATGCACCGTCAACATAGTTTCTACCGTATGCCGCGTTAAACGTACCGGTACTATCAACAAGCTGCAAAGTAAAGTTTACACTGCCGTCAGTTACTCCGGGTTTCTCTTCAATATTTGCGACCCCTTCGCAAGCAAAAAAAGCAAACGGTACAAAAACAATTATTATATATAACGATCTCTTCATTTTATAAACCTTTAAAGACTTGTTTGAAATTCCATTCCGTAGAAAAGTCCCGGATTTGCCCTTCTATAACTTGGAGAAATTGGAGAACTTCTATCAACACGGAGGAGTGGTTTATTATTAAATAAGTTATTAACAAAGAAAGATATAGCTGCACCTTCCCATAGCGACTTACTAACTTTTAAGTTAACCAACCATTGGTTAGGTGTAATATTTGGGGTAGTTTCTTCTCTTAATTCATAAGATGGATTCGAGTCCCTTAGTATTCTATATTCTGAACTGCTTCTTTCTTCTTCATGAATAATTACTAGTTCATCTTTAAGTGTGTAATAACCAATTGCAAGTGAATCATATTCCGTGTATCTCTCTTTCTTGAAACCATGATGTTGAACATGTACTGTAATCCACATGCCCAGCGATTCTGCTTGAATATCGAACCTGAAGTTAAACAGCAACTCTTCTGTTTCTATTTGTACCGGCTTATATATGGGAACTATTCTTCCACCTAACGCCTTTACGTCTAGCTCCATTATTGCAGAACCTGAACTATATCTAAAACTACTTCCATCATCATATTTCTTATGCATATAAGAAGCATCGAAATTAAGTATAGTATTTATTACCGGAATTTTTTTTGTCTTAAAACCAAACTCAATACCTTTAGCCGTGAGATTTGTAGATTGATTTGTTTTATAAATTGAAGTAAAGAGGGTGTCAATTGTTGTATAAACATCCGTGTTAGGCCATTCATGGAATGATTTTTTGTATAATACCGTTGGAGATAGGTCTCTATAATATTTGTCTTTGCTATCGTTAGTATAAATACCTTTACTTTCGTTTATAAAACCTGTTAACGTAAAACCTACAGGGCCAATTTTTTGATCAACGCTTGCCTCATATTTGTACTGCTTCATTCCCTTTAATTTTTCATCCCGGTTTTTGAATATATATGTGGATACTATCGCAAAATTAGCTGAAGGATCGGTTGGGTCAACCACCGAATTAGTATCAACTATATCCTTGTATTCATCCTGGCGAAAGATTGTATACATCGAAGGAGCTTTTGAAGTGACCCCGTAACCTAACCGTATTTGAGTACTCTCAAAAAGGTTATACGAAAAGTTGATTCGAGGATTAAAAAAAGAACCGTTGTTCGATTCGATAAAATCACCGTCGCCCCAAAGACCTTTTAAATTGATTCCCGTCGGTCTGTAAGCTTCGTAACGAAAACCGAACTGTAAGGTAAATGGTCTGAATAAACGCCCGGCAATTTTGTCTTCAAAATAAAACGACAATGTGTTAAAAGAAGGCAAGTCATCAAAACTTCTTAACCTTGGGGTACTATATCCCGCCCAAGAAATCGGGCGAAGCGGGTCGAAAATATAACCTTCACCTTTGTTAAAATCGTCTTTCCAATTTATACCCATTAAAAATTTATGCAGGTATTCCCCGGTAAATAAACCTGTTTCATAATTGATGTCGGCATATAAATTCCATTCGGAACCTTTCAGCCATTCCTGACCTAAATAAGAGCCGAATAAAAACTTACCTTCCTGGGCACCTTCTTCAGTTCTATCGGAAACTACCATATTATCCTGTGAAATAATTCGCTGTTGGTATGAATTCCGTTTGGTATAATTCAAGGAAAAAGTCGCATTTACCTCCGAAAGAGAGTTGAAAACATAATTTATATCGCCAATGTATTTCAAAGTTAGGTCCCTGTTATACCAGGCTTTACGAGAAGCGTAACCGGGTTGTTCTGTTAATTCATCTAAGATCCTAGTCACATAAAAAGAGTTTTGCAACTCCAAATCCTCAGTATCGTAATAAGTATTTATCTGCCCAACAATACGCGTATAACCATCACCTTCTACTTTCACATTTCTGTCTGAAGAAGCCAGGTTTAAATTACCGTTTACAATCCAATTATCGGAAAGCCTATAACCGCCGCTTAAGTTTGCTTCATAAACACGGGGATTATATTTAGTTTTTAATCTTAACGGAGAAGGAGTAGCTTTTGATTTAACAATAATTGTACCGTCAACAAAATCACCATATTTAACCGATGGCACACCTCTAATAATTTCAACAGTTCCAATGTTTTCCGCAGGAATTGATCTTAAATCTACTCCGGAACCCCCGGTCGCATAACCAAAGTTATCCTCACTCGACTGCATATTCGCAGAATTTGATATAGGAACACCATCCATAATAACTTGTGTTCCCAGCGGATCGCCTCCTCTTATCTCAGCTTGTGATAATGCATTAAGCGTTGGATTAACTGTTTTGACGCCGGGCATTAATTGAAGCACGTCTCCCAAGCTCGCAGCCTGCATGTGTTCAATTTCACCAGATGAAATTTCAGTTTTCGTCTCGGGATCCAACGGTATAAACTCACTCGTTCCTACTACTTCAATTCCCCCAATATTAAAGCTGGTCGATTTTAGGACTATATTTACTTCTGTTGTTCTGCCCGAATATACATCTATCTTTTGAGTCTGCTTTTCGAAACCTATATATGTTACACTTAGTGTGTAGGTACCAGGTTTTAGATTTTTTATTACATAATTTCCGTTTTCATCTGTGGCTGCCCCGAAATTATTATCGGTTATCAATATATTGGCCGAGATAAGGGCTTCTCCAGTTTCCGATGTGACTTTCCCTTTTATTCCACCGGTTCTTTCATTTATAGATTGTTTATTTGCAATGATTATCCTACCTCTAAGTGATACAAAACCTATGTTTGTATCCTTAAATAACTCCGTAAGTATTTCTTTTAATGTCTTATTTTTACTAGATAGTGAGACATTCCCGAAATCCAATAATTTACTATCGTAAACAAAAACTACATCATACTTATCGGCCAGGTATTCAATTGCCTTTTTTAACGTAACATTCTCGAACGAAAAATCGACTTCCATATCAAGGGTAGAATACCTCTCCCGGTATTCATTACGGTCTATCGAATCTCCGCTTATTTGATTCACATTGGCAATAGTACCCTGTCCATAAATAGGATAGACAAGTATAATTATGAGATAAACAATTCTTTTTAGATACATAAGTTACTTTTTCCGAACTTTAGTAGATTTGTATAGAATTTCCTTTTCTTTCAAAATCAACATTCAACGAAATTGATATTGCTGTTAATATTTCATCTAAACTCTTTGCGTCAAATGACCCCGTTAA
The DNA here is from genome assembly GCA_050117315.1 of Ignavibacteria bacterium. GTDB lineage: Bacteria > Bacteroidota > Ignavibacteria > Ignavibacteriales > Melioribacteraceae > JANQIV01. The sequence continues at coordinate 1,918 of JASFMY010000136.1, read as the reverse complement.
GCTTCTTTTACGTAATGATTCTTCCTTAAAAAATGTATTTACATTAAATGTGATTTCTATTTCTTTCATAACTTTTTCCAAGGGCTCATTCCTAAACGAGAGCCTATTATTACGCCAGTCTAAAAATTGATTTATATCTATATTCGTTAATTTTGTTAATTCTTTATTGTCCCGCATTTCCGCAATTTGGTTTTTCTCTAAATCGATTCTTTTCCCGCCCTTTTGTATTGCTGTTACTTTCCCTTCCGCAACGGCTACTACAAAGTCATTGTATCTTTCATATACGTTGAATTTTGTTCCTACTACTCTTACACTATTTGATTTTGTAGAAACAAAAAACTCTTTTTCTTTATCCGGCGCTATTTCGAAAAAGGCTTCTCCTTCCAACCGGACAAATCTCTGCGTTGCGTTATAATCATCGTAATAAGTTAACTTTGAGCTTGAATTCAGAAATACTTTTGACCCGTCCGGAAGATTTATTTCGGATTTTTCTCCCCTGCCTGTAAAATGAGTATGGGCTTTATTGACATGAGCTGTTTCAATTTTTCCTGCCTTCGGTGAATAACCAACTATAAAAACCTGGTAAGAAAGAATGGCAAAGAATATCAGCGCTGCAAAACGAACCGTCCAGCCGTATATTTCTCTTGAACGGTTAAAAATTTCCCAATGATATATATTTTTAGAAATTATATGCGCTTTAATACTATTTTTGAAACTTCTCTTATACTTTATCCTTTTTTCTATCTCAGCAAAATTATTATCAACATTAAGATCATCCGGAACTGTTATCATATCAAAACTGTTCCACATTCTTTTGAATTCGTCAAACTCTTTTTTCAGTTCGCCGGATTCATTTAATATTTTTTCAAATTCCTTTTTTTCATCGTTAGTAAATTCACCGTTAACAAAACTTAAAAAGCCCGCCAGCTTTTCTTCATTATTTAGGTTTTTCATTTTGAACTTTTTCTTTGGTATTATAAACTAATACACACCAAATCAAAAAAGGTACTATCGAGTAATTTATTTTCTCTTATTTAAACTTAGTCTAAATAAGAGAAACGTGCAAGCAAAATGAAATAAGCACTTTAATTGTTAACCCGTTGTTCGAACAAAAAGCTTGGGGAAGCGCATTGACGTCAACTTAATATTGCTCCGGCCATAATATAGGTTGCATTGTTATGGTGTAAATTTGTTTTCGGATTTTGTTTTTTTTTATGAACTCTCTCTTACAAAGAGAGAAATTTATGGAAAAATCCGAAACCAATTTATTGTTACTTCATTAATCTTGTACTATTCTTTTGCATTGAATAGTATTGCCGGGTTAATAGTAAATATATAATACTCAACAGCTCCGGCATTCAGGGTGTGTTTAAGGACTAATAATAGCCCGTGGCTTTAGAGGATGTATGAAAATTCAAGTTGTAGTGCGATTTGGTAAATCGGCCATACAAATTTTGAAAGAATAATGAATATGTAGGACGAAATAGCATTTCGTCCTACAGTTTTCACACACCTTCTTTAGCCACGGTGGTAACAAGATTCAGAAACCTAGGGGCTTTTAGCGTGGGGATCACTTTCGTGAAGTCTCATTTAAGCACTCTAAACGGGACTACCGGAAGGCTCCCTTACCGTGAAAACCCGAAAATAAAATTGTTCATTTATTCCAATCGGCTTAAAAAAACGGAAATATTTTATTATCTGAGTTATGCAACACATCCTCTAAATCCGCCGGCTATTTTGATTGTTGTCCCCCGATTTATGAGTTGAAATTCATCTTCAATATTATTAGCTTCAAACTAAAATTGGCTTACTATTAATTACCTCTATTATAAAATGACTGAATATTAATTACTTTCTTTCTACTCTGTAGAATATAAATCTAATTAACTCTTTTCTAATTTTAATTTGGAGGTTTATT
>JASFMY010000135.1:0-18213 GCA_050117315.1 Ignavibacteria bacterium | reverse complement strand
TTTCCTCTTATTAAGTGCACATGTTTTTTCTTCAATTTATTAATTACTTTGCACTTTTTCAGGGTTTTATTCACCTATCTTATTATTTTTTAAGCTCTTATTTGCTTTTCAGCAAGCCCTAAATAGGAGATAGTAGATAGGATTAAGGAGATAAAAAAAATGTATGCTTTTCAAATCCCCGGAATCTTTCCCCTAACGGGATAAATAAAGATTTCGGGGATTTGTACTAAAATCTATTATTCAGGATTATATGTTAATTCAACTTTAACGTGAAAATCTGCACCGCTGAAAATAGTGTATTTAATTTCTCCGATTGTGCATTTATAATCTTCACCTACAAGGTCGCTAATAACTTTTGAAATTCCGTTTTCAAGCGCTTCAGGGCTCACGGATTTTAATTTGTTTTTTAATAACTTTTCAACATCAATTGTTTTTTCGTTTGATTCACTCATTTGAATCTCTCCCGCGTTTTTCAACATTAGACGGTAAAATATTTATGTTGTTTCAAAAATTGTTTTTTAAGAATAATAAAAATATTTATCAGTTTCTAATCAAATTCAGTAATTCTTCTGTTTTTTGTTTCATTAATTTTTCATCGCCTTTTGCTTCAACATTCAATCTTATCAACGGTTCGGTGTTGCTCAATCTTACGTTAAATCTCCAGTTGTCGTATTCTATAGAAACACCGTCCGTTAAGTCCATTTTCCCGTCGGAATATTTTTCTTTTATTTCTTCCAGTTTATCGGGAGCATTTTCTATTCTTGAATTTATTTCACCCGAACATGGGTATGATGAAACCATTTCCCCTACAAGTTCGGATAGTGTTTTGTTTTCTTCTGACATTAATTGTAGAATCAATAAGAACGGTATCATTCCGCTGTCGGAATAATAGTTATCTCTAAAGTAATGATGCGCAGACATTTCTCCGCCGTAAACCGAATTTACCCGGCGCATTTTTTCTTTTATAAAGGCATGCCCGCTGACCGATTGAATAGGCTCACCACCGTTGGATTTAACCACTTCAAGCGTATTCCATGTTAATCTAGGGTCATGTACAATTTTTTCACCGGGATACTTTTTGAGAATAGATTTTGCAAGTAATCCGACAATATAATAGCCTTCAATAAAATTCCCTTTTTCATCAAAGAAGAAACAGCGGTCGTAATCGCCATCCCATGCAACGCCGAGGTCGGCATTGTTTTCTTTTATTGCATCAATAGTCGGTTGCCGGTTTTCAGGAAGTAGCGGATTAGGGACACCGTTAGGAAAATTTGAATCCGCTTCGTGAAAAACTTTTATCATTTCAATCGGCAGTTCCGGTTCAATTGCATCCAGTGCGGGGCCAACGCAACCGTTACCTGCGTTAACAACAACTTTATAAGGTCTAATTTTTTCTTTATCATAAAATTTGGAAAGGCTGTTGATAAACTCTTTCATTATATCCTTTTTTTCAACAGTTCCTTTAGTTGCTGAAATTTCCCCGAGGTCGTCATTTAAAATCATTTTTTCAATTTCACTAAGCCCGGAGCCATAGCCCATCGGAACAGACCCTTTTTTGACAAATTTTAACCCGTTATATTCCGGCGGATTGTGGCTTGCAGTAATCATTACACCAGCGTCGGCATCTAAGAAAGGGGTCCCAAAATAAATCATTTCGGTACCGCATAATTCAAGATCTATTACGTTTGAACCTACATCGATAATTCCCTTTGAAAGTGCATTTGCAAGTTCGGGTGAAGATTTTCTTACATCCCTTCCAATTACTACTTTTTTACAGTCCAGGAATTTAACTAAAGCCCTGCCTACTTTATATGCCAAATCTTCATTCAGTTGGTCGGGAACAACTCCCCTAATATCATATGCTTTGAATCCCGGAATTTTAGTCATTACTAGTCTCCAATTATTAAAAACAACTGTCGAATTATATCTTTTTTAAAGGATTTTTCAAAATCAATCTTTTGTTATAAACCGGTTTGTAAATCAAAAAAAGAGGAATTTTTTTGCATTTTTTTTAACGGAGATCAAGACTACATTAACACCAGCTTTTATTGCTGGGAGGCTACAATAAAAATTTCTACTACTTCTAAGAATTTTGCTAAATGCAATAATTCTAAGTGCAATTCATATTTTCTTTATGATCCCCGGGAATTACTTGGTGAAATAGGAATGTTATGTCCGGTATGCCGCGACAAAATTTATACTCATCACATCGTACAATGTCAAAATTGTGAATCAATTGTAGACTTTGTAGATGCCGACCCAAGTGAATTGCCGGTGGTTTTTTACACTGCAAAATGTCCGATATGCAGTTCTTCAAAGGAAGATGTAAAAGGAGAGATACGGTTTATCTTTCCCGGGGCATATATTTAATCCGCGTTCGCTACGGTGGACGAGAAGGCTGGGTTTACTTGCGGCGGAAAGGGTCCGGTTCGCCACGGCGAATTGCCCCGAGGTTCATACCATTGAGTTGCATTTAGAAGAACAATCACTTACCTGTTTTTAGAAAGAATATTAAATTTCTTTCTCTGTTGTCTGTTTTATATTTGAATAAAATGGGATTCAGCCGTATTTTTTAATCATAATATTCAATTTTATGGAGTTATTATGCAACGGCATTCATTAAAAATATCAACAGTACTTTTGCTTTTTATAATTACTTCCGGCATCTATGCTCAAAAGCCCCCGCTGGAAATAAAACACGGAAGATTTGATACCGGTAAAATGTGGGTGTTTGATTTTCCCCCCTTTGAATACCTGGAAGAGGAATACGGCTTTAAACCCGGTGAGGAATGGTTTGAAGATGTAAGGTTATCAGCATTAAGAATAAAAGGGTGTACGGCTTCGTTTGTTTCGGAAGACGGGTTGATTATGACAAATAATCACTGTTCGGACGGGCCAAGATTGCAGATACAGAGAGACGGAGAAGACCTTAGAAAAGACGGCTTTTATGCTGAAAACATTGAAGATGAAAGAAAGGTGGATGACTATTGGGCAGATCAGCTTGTGATGATAAAAGACGTAACAGCAGAGATTCAAAAAGCAATAAATGACGGCGAGACGGAAAAGGAAAAGATAGAAAACAAAAACGCAAAGATTACCGAGCTGGAGAATAAGTATAAAGAAGAATCCGGGCTTGTTTGCAAAGTTCATGAATTATTTAACGGTGGGCATTATTCGTTATACGGTTATAAAAGATACAATGATGTAAGAATGGTATTTGTTCCTGAAGAAGCAATTGGTTACTTCGGCGGTGATTATGATAATTTTACTTATCCGCGTTACAACCTGGACTGCACATTTTATAGAATTTATGACGAGAATGGCGAGCCTCTTAAAACAGATCATTTTTTCAACTGGAGTAAAGACGGCGCACAGAAAAATGAAGTGATCTTTGCGGTTGGAAATCCCGGGAGGACAAACAGACTTAAAACCATGGCACATCTGAAATATTACAAAGATGTATATTATGGAAATCTTGCTTACAGATATAATGAATTGTACGAGGGTTATGAAAATTTAAAATCGGAATATCCGGATAGAGCAGATGAGTTTGAATTGTTAAGAACCGAGATCGGCAACGGGCAGAAAGTTCTAACAAACTTATATAATCACTTGAGTGACCCGAAGCTGCTTGCAAGAAAAGCATCATGGGAAAACGAGTTGAAAGAAGCTGTAGAAAGTAAACCTGAGTTGAAAGAAAAATATTCCGTCATCTGGGAAACAATAGAAAGAACAAGAGCTGAACTAACGGAACATCAGAAAAAGATTAATGCTTATAAACTAAGTAAAAGATGGGCGCCGCAATTTTATTGTATTTCTGTTAGCCTAGTAGAGCTTGCAAACGCATTAAAATTACCCGATGAAGAAAGACTTTTTAAGTACCGGGAAGAAAATTTAGAAGAAACAATTAATAACATTTTCCCGGAAGAATTTGATCATCCTATTGAAAATCTTAAGCTAAGAATCTGGATTGATTTGGTAATAAAAAATTTGGGTGAAGAAAATCCCGAAACAAAACTATTGACAAACGGTTTATCCGGTATTAAAGCACGGGATTATTTGTTAAGCAAAACGGTTATAAACGATAGAGACAAAGTTATGGAACTGGCAAGAAAGGGAAGTGATGCCATCCTTAATTCTGAAGACCCGATTATAAAATATATTGCAGATACCAGAGATGAGCTGAAAGAATTAGAAGCAAAAGTAAAAGAGATTGCAGATACCGAATCCGTATATGATAATTTATTGGGTGAGCTAATGTTTGAGATTTACGGAACTTCAATCCCCCCGGATGCAAACTTTACATTGCGTATAACCGACGGGGTATTAAAAACATTTGAATATAACGGTACAATTGCGGAATTGTTTACAAACTTCTATGGGCTTTATGAAAGATATTACGGTTTTGAAAAACAATACCCCTGGGATTTACCGGAAAAATGGAAAAATCCGCCTGCAGAATTTGATTTGTCAACACCATATAATTTTGTTACAACACACGACGTCGTTGGCGGAAGCTCGGGAAGCCCCGTAATCAACAAAGAGCAGGAAATCGTAGGGGTTCTTTTCGACGGAAATATGGCAAGCATTGTAGGTAACTTTATATATATCGAGGAAGACAATAGAAGCGTTGCCGTTGCCTCCCAGGGAATGATTGAAGCGTTAAAACATATTTATAAAGCCGAACGTCTTGTTAAAGAATTACGGAACGGCAAAATTATAGAATAAACATTTTATGTTACTTTAATTATAAGGGGGCATTTGCTCCCTTTAATCCGCCTTCGCATTCGCTACGGCGGACGAGAAGACGGGGTTTAATTCCCCGTCGCCTGCGGCGGAAGAGGGTTCGGTTCGCCGCGGCGAATTACCCTGAGGTTCATGCCATTGATTTTTTTAAAGCAACAATACACGGGAACGGTCGTCGTAATTATTGTAAAACTATAAGGGGAAATAATGTTAAAAAAAATAGTTCGTTTAACCTTTCTTACATCAATTCTGTTATTAACTAAAAGTTACTCACAACAGCATTTTTATACTGAGCTTGATATTGACACCGTGAAATTTTCATTAAGCGATTTCGGGAAAATGTGGACATTTGACGATTTGCCGTTTGAATACTTTAAAGACAAATACGGTTTTGAACCTGGTGAAGAATGGATAAAACACGTTCAAAAATCGGCTCTTCAGTTTGGTGGGGGATGTTCCGCCGCATTTGTTTCGCCAAACGGTTTAATAATGACAAACCATCATTGCGGAAGGGGCGGTTTAAGAAGTGTTGAAAAAGAAGGTGAAGACATTTTGATGAACGGATTTTATGCCGAAACTTATGAAGATGAAAGAAAGATTGACGGCTTTTATGTGGACCAATTAATTCTAATAGAAGATGTTACAAAAGAAATAATTGCGGCAATAAATACCGGCGAAACAGACGACGAAAAAGTTTCAAAAAAAGAAGAAAAGATAGATGAAATAATAAATAAATACACGGAAGAAACGGGCTTAAAATGGAAAGTTGTAACCCTTTATAACGGCGGTAAATTTTCGCTCTACGGGTATAAAAGATATGAAGATATACGGCTTGTAATGACGCCGGAATTTCAAATAGCATCCACCGGCTGGGATTGGGATAATTTTACTTATCCGAGGTATGAGCTGGACTTTACATTTTACAGGGCTTACGATGAAGACGGCAACCCGGTAAAATCAGATAACTACTTTAAATGGAATCCCAACGGCCCTTCTGAAGACGAAGTTATATTTACTGTAGGGAGACCTGGCAATACAGACAGGCTTTTATCATTAGTTGAATTGGAGTTTTTAAGAAACCATATAGTTCCCCCCCGGTTGCTATTAGCAAATTCTATATACTATGCAAACTTTGAATTATTTGAAAAATATCCTGAGAGGCAGTCCGAACTTCTGAATGTTGTTATGAGTGCTGGCAACAGCCGTAAAGTTTTAGCAAGCAGAATTGCTGCATTAAGTGATGAATATTTATTGGCGAAGAAAAAAGATTTTGAAGAAAAATTAAAAACTAAAATAATGAATGATGCGGAACTGAATGAAAAATATGGGAAATTATTTACGGGGCTGGAAACCGCAATAAAAGAAAGAAGCAGTTTTGCTGATGAATTATGGGCATATAAAGATAGTCATTGGGGAAGTCCGGAATACTTTGATATTGCAAAAAAAGTGATTGAATATGCAGAACAATTAAGCCTGCCCAACGATGAAAGGTCTGCCGATTATAAAGATGAAAACCTGCAGACTACAATCGAAACGATTTTTCATTATGAATTTGATAAAGAACTGCACGATAAATTATTAAGAGGAAGATTAAATTATATACACAGTCTATTGGGAGAAGAAAACGAATTAGTCATAAAAATGATGGGAGCAAATACTGGGGAAGAAGCCGTTAAGTATGTATTAAACAAATCGTACTTAAGCACTAAAGAGAAGTTAATTGAATTCTTAAAGAGAAGCCCTGATGAAATATTGAACTCCGACGATCCTTTTATTTATTTCATTCAATCAACCAAAGATAAGCTTAAAGAGCTTAGGAATAGAGATAATGAGCTGCAAAACACAATAGAAGTTTTAAATCAATTACTCGGCGAATTAATTTACGATATTTACGGAGATCAAATTCCGCCTGATGCAACTTCAACATTAAGACTTTCGGACGGCATGATTAAAGGGTATGAGTACAACGGGACCATAGCTCCGGGTAAAACCACGTTTTACGGGTTGTACGATAGGTATTATTCATTCAATAAAAAATTATATCCATGGGGATTAACACCCGGATGGGAAAAGGTACCCGAAGGACTTAACCTTGCAACCCCGATTAACTTTGCTTCAACAAACGACATTGTAGGCGGTAACTCCGGCAGTTCAATCATAAATTCAAAAGGGGAGATTGTAGGGTTGGCATTCGACGGCAACATTGAAAGCATTGCGGGTACTTATGTCTGGCTTCCTGCCGCCAACAGGTGTATCGGCGTTGATTCAAAAGGTTTAATAGAATCATTAAGAAATGTTTATAAAACGGAAAGATTAGTTAACGAACTTTTGGATAAATAATAGTATTATCTTAATCGTACTCTTAATCATAATCTTTTTAGAGTAAGATGAAGATTATGATTAAGAATTATTAAAAAACCCCTCGTCCCAATTATTTTGGAATGAGGGGTTTTAATCCTCCTTTTCCGCTTTACAGCGGCATCAATTCTTATAAGAGTGGTTAACCTGCTTTCCACCCGGATGATTTGTTCTTTTTAATTTTTTTTCGGTTTTTTGAAAAACCCTTTTTTAATAATTTAAACGCATCATCCGCTTCTAAATAAAAAAAATTGAGATGGAATGTCAAATTAATTTTAGGGAAATAAATAAAAAATATATCCTCCATTAAATTTTTGTAAATTTATCGTTGCTATTAACAATTATTAATAAACCAATTGATAAATAAAACGATTAAGACCCCATGTATCAATATTTGTGAACCGGATAAAGAAAAGAATATTTGCAAAGGATGTTTTAGAACACCCAATGAAATTTCCAAGTGGATTTTTTACGCTGATGAAGAAAGAGAACGGATTATTAATTCGTTGTCGGGAAGAAAAAAGGAATATTTAAATGAACAGATTAAATAAAGGCTATATCCAGATTTACACCGGCAACGGCAAAGGTAAAACTACCGCCGCTATTGGACAGGCCGTTCGTGCAGCGGGCTACGGATTAAAAACACTTATTATTCAATTCATGAAAGACTTCCCCTACAATGAGATTACAGCCCTGGAAAGGCTTAACGATTTAATTGAAATTCAACAAGTATGCAAAGATGATTGGGTATTTAACAAACAACCTGCGCCGCTTGAAGAAAAGGAAAAAGCCAAAACAGTTCTGGAAACAACGCTTGAAAAAATGAAAAGCGGGACATACGATTTAATAATTTTAGATGAAGTCTGCGTTTCAATTTATTTCGGAGTGATTGACAAGAATAATGTAACGCCTTTCTTTGAAAACAAGCCGGACAATGTTGAACTAATTTTAACGGGAAGATACTGCCCCGAAGAATTCATAGAAGTAGCTGATCTTGTTACCGAAATGAAAGAAGTAAAACATTATTATCAAAAAGGTGTGCATGCAAGGAAGGGGATTGAATCTTGAAGAAATGGAATAATCTTCGTTGAAGCTGACTTTTTTACCTTTGAAAATATTCATCCGGCTTTTTAATCCGCCTTCGCTACGGCGGACCTGCCTGCAAGAGTGTGTTGCATAACTAATAATAGCCCGTGGCTTCAGCCATGGGATTATTAAGTGCGCCTGGCATGACGTAATAAGTTGAACTTCCTAGAAAGGAAGGAAAAAAAACGCCGAGACCGGACGGAAGAAAAACCAACAAGGCAAGGGCATTAAGGAAACAAAATGTCCGGAGGAAGCATGAGGTAGAACCTGTGTACATAGCGAAAAGCGAACCAGCTAAATGGCGACGGGGCGAAGGCCGAGCAGCCTTGAATAGACGAGACCAAATATCCGGCGAAACAAACCGGCGGGATACGGCGGGCAATCTTTCGTTTTTAGCTCAAAATAGAGATCACTTCGCTCCCGCCTTGCCTGCGAGGCGGGTCGCTCGTGATGACAAGCGTATTTTTGAGATGGCTTCAGTGGTCGGTGGCAGCAACGGAATACAGGCATATATGCCGTCGGAGTCTTGTGAGATTCCGTGATAAAGAAGAACTAATTCCCACCTGAGCAAAATATTTATTAGAACACCCTTCGGATTTAACCAAGCTATTGGTTTGAAAATTATTTAGGTTTAAAACCTAATATTAAAAATTTTCGCTATGAATCTGTTAAAGGAATGCATCTTATTCGACTTATACGGGACGCTTTTAGAGCTAAAAGTAGATGAGAGTTCCGACTCATTTTGGGAACAATTGGAAAAGGCATTCTCGGAGTTCAATAAATCCGTCACAAAAGAAAATTTAAAAAGAATCTTTCAGTCAACAACTCAAAGGTCGGATCTAAAAGAAGGCTTTATGATGAATACGGTGTTTAGCGAATTTCTAAAAGAACTGGGATTAACCAATACAAAGAAGAATAAACTTTTAATCGCTTCAATATTTCGCAAAATCTCTTTAACAAAGCTTCAAAAACTTGAGTACGTTGATGATTTATTCGAGATATTGAAAAAGAATAAGATTAAGATCGGATTGGTCTCAAATACGGAAATGCTTTTAACTTCATACGATCTGAAGGCAACACAATTAAACGACCAATTTGATTGTATCTCTTTATCATCGGAAGTCGGCGTTAAAAAGCCAAACAAAGAAATTTTTTATCATTGTATCAACAAACTAAATACAACCGTCGATTCATGTATTATGATCGGGGATAACTTTGTTGAGGATATAGACGGTGCCAATGCAATCGGAATGGATGCAATATATGTAGGCGATAAAAAAATTGTTAGCCCAAATAAAAAAATAAGATTCTGCAAAACCTCATTTTCTTCAATTTATCATATGCTGCAAGAATGTGGTTACCAATTATAGCTTAAAACTGAGCAAACAAAAGTGAAATAAAACATTATTCGCTTGTCAAAATTATAAAAGATATAAAGGCAAGGAGAAAAACATATGACGAATAAAAAACTTTCCAAACTAATTTTAACCAGAAAAATCCATAACAAAGACTTATCGTCGGCAACCGTAAACGGCAAAGATTTTTCATGTTGTTCGATAAAAGAAGTAAAATTTCCCAAAGATAAAAAATATGAAAACATCTCGTTCAAAAATGCCAGTCTTTCCGAGATAGATTTCAAAGACGCTACTCTCAAAAATGTTGATTTTGAAAACGCTGTTTTAAGCGGCATCACATTCGAGAATGCTACTCTTATCGACACAACATTCGAAAACGCCACACTTGTCAGTATCTCTTTTGATCAGGCTGCTTTGAATAACTGTTCATTTCAGATACCTGTTGATAAATCAACCAGGATCATTGATAAAACAACAATAAGTAAAACATCTTTTCGGGACAGTAAACTGGAACATTGCAGATTTCGTAATGCCGGAATAACGTGGAGCGATTTCAGGTATTCGGAAATATCCAATACTACTTTCGAAGGAGCCAAAATAGAATACTGCGACTTTTATAGAACCTATTTTTCTCAAATAAATATTTTCAATAGAGCTATAATTAGTAAATCCAGTCTGAACTATACTTACTTCGAAGGGACAATTATTAGAAAAGATAATCTTGATAAACACGAAATTCTGCAGCAAAATTTTGACGAATACAAAAAGTTTTTAGTCGATTGGAAAACTTTTGCATTTGGACCAAGAAAAGATCATACGGGGAAAGAATGGAAACCTGAAGACCTGGAAAGGACACTTAATGCAAGGTTTTCAGACGCCGAAAATATATATAAAAATCTTAACGGCTTATGGCACAGCAAGGGTTTTCTGGGCGACGGAAATTGGGCATATGTTCAGGGAAGAAGAATGGAACGCATGAATTTGGGAATACAGATAAAAAATAAAAGTACAACTGCAAATAGAACAAAACTAAAAATACTTCGTTCATGGAACAAATTATGCGATCTAGCCTTTGGATACGGCGAAAGCATCACTAAAATGATTTCCACGTATATTGTTATCGTTTTACTTTTTGCTGTCATTTTTCATTTTACGGGATATGCAGAATCCTTTTTAGATTCACTTGGTTCCAGTTTTAAAAATATGATAGCACAAGGTGAAATAAACGATAAAATGCTGTTCTTAGTAAACTTACTTACTATCATTCAATCCACTTTGGGAATTTTATTAACCGGTATCTTTGGTTTCATCCTGGCAAATAAAATAAGGAATCAATAAGAGAAAAATATCATAAACGTTTTAATGTAATAATTATTGGAAACACAAAATTTACGTCCTCTACAACTGGAATTGTACTGCCGGATAGAAGGATTAAATGACTGGATGGAATAATCAAGTGGCCAATGCTGTCAACTTAAGACTGCATTTATAATAATAGGAGTCATTCCCGAATGCTTTAATCGGGAATCTTCTAAAAAAATAGATTTCGTGTAAAACCATCACGGAATGACAATCCTTAAGTTGACAGCATTGATCAAATGGCTGGATGGAGTAATAAAACCGTTGGTCTATATTTGAGATCGGTGAAAATTAACAAACCATTATCAGAAATTAAGCTATTCTTTGCTATCTTGGAATTAATAATATCACAAGTTTAAGATGTCAAAGGGAAATTCACACGACATTCGTATTCAAAAAATAAAAAACGGCGATTCAGATTCGTTCAAGGAATTGTTTTTTGAACTCGCTAAACCGTTGATTTACTTTTCAAACAGGATCGTAAAAGATTACGATGAGGCCGAAAATATTGTACAGGATGTGTTTGTCTCTATCTGGCAGAACAGAGAAAAACTTGACCCTTCTCTGAAAATCAAAACTTATTTATACGTTGCTGTAAAAAATAGGTCGTTAAAATTCATTCGGCATGAGAATGTAAAACAAGATAGCTTTGAATCACTTCAAGAAATTTATCAAAATCCAAGCGACCCGGATCCCGAAACAAGTTACAACGAATTAAAATCCGCGATTGACAGTGCAATTAAAAGCTTACCGGAAAAATGCAGATTGATTTTTGAGATGAACCGGTTCGATAAGCTAAGCTATAAAGAAATTGCAAAAGTGCTGGATATTTCCGTTAAAACCGTTGAAACACAAATGGGACGAGCGCTAAAATCTTTAAGACAACAACTCGCAAAATTCATATCGCTAATCTTGTTCTTTTGGTCATGCTGAGATTGGCAAAGTATGTTAAAAATTCTTTTTTGTCACAAAATCAAAAGAAGAGATTCCCGCTAACAACATGCGGGAATGACTGACGAAAAAAAATTTACAAACCTTGTAAGGGTATTTCCTAATTCAAGGGTACTTAAGATATAACGTCACCGGAGGGCGTAATGAATGAATTAAACAACTGGGGAATAATTGCAAAATATTTATCAAATGAATGTACTGCCGATGAAAAAATTCAGGTTGAAAACTGGATTAATGAAAGCAGCGAAAACAAAAAATCATTTGAACTACTAAAGAAAGTTTGGCAAAAAGAACAACATGAAAAAGAAATTGATTTGGAGAAACTCTGGAGTAAAGTTGAATTGGAAGCAGGTATCAAAAATAATGAATCAAATAATGACATATCATTCTTCAATAAAATCCCAAATTTTTTAAAGTATGCGGCAGCAATTATGATAATTATTTCAAGCGCATATTTGGTTACCAGGAATCTCTTTACAAATGAAAGCCCGCAAATTCAATTAATTACTCACATCGTTCCAAACGGAGAAAAGTCGGAATTATTATTGAGTGACGGCTCGAAAGTATTTTTGGATTCCGGCAGTAAGCTTGTTTACCCTGAAATTTTTGAAAAAGATAAACGTGAAGTGCAGCTTTCCGGCGAAGCATATTTTGATGTAGAGAGCAACAAAGAAGCTCCGTTTATAATAACAACCAACACTTCACAGATTACAGTACTCGGAACTGAATTTAACGTTAGTGCTTGGGAAACCCAAAACAAAGTAGTGGTGACGGTAAACGAAGGGTTGGTAAGATTTAATTCTTTAACCGCACCGGAAAATAAATCCGTGAAGATTGCTGCGGGTGAAACAAGCTCTACAATCGGCAAAAATGCTCCACAGACACCACAAGCTATCGATAAAACCAATTTTGTTGACTGGAAAAATAACGAAGCCAAATTCAACGGCGTTGCTCTGAAAGAAATTTTATTCACAATTGAGCGATGGTACGATTTAAATATAAAAGTAAACAACCGGAATTTACTAAACGAAAAACTTACGATTCACATAAAAGAGAATACGGCGAAGGAAATACTCGATTTGATTTCTTTGCTGATAAATACAGATTATGTTAAAAACGAAAACAACATCACATTCTAAGACTAATTATTTCGGGGGGAATAATTTAGATGGCCAAAACTAAACTTATCTTCTACACTTTTATCATTATTTTATCAGTGCAGACACTTTTGCTTGCTCAACCTGTTTTGGATGATTTGAAAAAAAAGATCGAGATTAATTTTACAGATATTTCTTTTGAAGATGCTCTCGACATGATTTTTAAAAAAACCGGGATTGAATTTAACTATAACAAAAGCAGAATCCCGGTTACAAAAAAAGTCTCGATTCAGTCGGATACTAATTCGATTCTGAATGTTATTACAAACCTTACTTTGCAGACTAACACAGAGTTGAAAATTATAAACGGGAACAAAATATTGATCGTTCCGAAAGACAATAAAAAGGCAAACAGGGAAATATCCGGGAAATTAAAAGATGCAAAAACAGAGCGGCCTTTAATCGGTGCAAATATTTTAATTACCGGTACAACTCTTGGAACAGTTTCAAACGATAAAGGAGAATTTCTTTTCGAAAACTTGCCTTCGGGAAGTTACTCAATAACTTTCAACTATATCGGTTACGAACCGCAGACAATTAACGGCATAAATCTAATTGAGAACAAATCGGAAGTGATTGAAGTCGGCTTGAATGAAAGCTCAATACTTGTCAAAGAAGTTATTGTAACCCCGGGTGCATTCTCAATTATGGGTAAGGCACCTTATTCTAAGCAGACATTAACACAGGAAGAATTTAAAAACATTACTCTTGCAGAGGATGCTTACCGTGCTATCCGCAGACTGCCCGGAATTTCATCAAACGATTATTCGGCTCACTTCGGAATACGGGGAGGAAAAAACAATGAGATATTGGTTCAGCTTGACGGATTGCAGCTATACGAACCTTTTCACCTAAAAGATTTTATGGGAGGATTTTTAAGTATAATTGACGTTGAAGCAATCAGCGGAATTGATTTGCTGACCGGTGGATTTACCTCTGAGTACGGCGATAAACTAAGCGGAGTATTCAACATCAATACTATAAACTCATACCCGGATAATAACAAATTATCAATGGGCTTGAGTTTGATGAATGCAAGGCTAATGTCCAATGGTACTTTTGCAGATAAAAAAGGCTACTACTTCTTTTCTGCACGAAGAGGTTATCTCGATTTAGTACTTTCAATTACAAACGATGAAGACGACGATTACCCTACTCCGGAATACTATGATTTATTGGGGAAAGTTGAATATAAATTCAGCACTAATCACACTATGTCGTTTAATTATTTGTTTGCCATGGATGACTTGGAACTCACTGAAGATGATAAAGATTACAGCGAGACAAGTTACGGGAATTATTACTTCTGGCTGACAAACAAGTATTTCTTAACAAAAAAAATATTTTTAAGAAATATTTTTTCTTACGGAAGAGTATCGCAAGACAGAAAAGGAATTGGATATATTTTTGATGATTATAGAATTCATTTCAACGTTAGGGATGAAAAGTATTTTAACATTTTCAGAATCAAACAAGATTGGGACTTTGAGTTATCCGATAAACATGTAATAAAATGGGGTTTTGATTTAGCAAACGGAAACGCAAACTACGACTATTTCGCATTCAATAACAATTGGTATTTTGATAATAACGGTAATCGCAGAACAAACCCGGATACACTTAATGTTGAGATTGCTCCATCCGGCAACCAGGTTGGTGCTTATGTTTCGAGCCGCTTAAATATTATTAAACCCCTCACCGTGGAGGTTGGCCTGCGCTATGATTATGCTTCATACATCAAGGAAAATCTTTTAAGTCCCAGAATCAATTTAGCATATTCATTGGGCGGAAACACATTCATACGCGGAGCATGGGGTTATTACCGGCAGTTCCAGGCATTAAACGACCTTGAAGTAAAATGGAACAGACGCGAATTTGAAAAAGCACAATTAGCCGAGCACTATTTACTTGGATTTGAGCATTACTTCAACAAGGACTTCCATATAAGGGTTGAAGGATATTATAAGGAAATAAGAGACCGTACCGTTGAATATAGAAGTTACGAGGTGCCTGATAATATAGAAGTATATCCCGAGTTTGCTTATGAATTTGCCGAAGTTTATTTAGATAAATCCATTTCGAAAGGCATAGAAGTTTATTTAAAATATAAACTTGGTGATAAATTCTCACTTTGGGCAAGTTATTCGTACTCTGTTGCTATTGATAAAATTAGGAGTATGAATTACCAAAATAGAAATATTCCTATCGGTAAATTTTATCCCAACCTTAACGATCAAACACATACTGCTTATTTTGATTTTAATTACAAACCAAACCGGTATTGGAATTTAAACCTAGGAATACAGTATCATACCGGCTGGCCTTACAATGAACCCGAATACAGAAACCTTTATCAAACAGATGAAGAACTTTTTGAAAGTGTATGTTCTAAATACAACTCCTTTCGTTTCCCGGACTATTTGAGATTGGATTTAAGAGTTAACAGATATTTCCAAACAAACGTCGGTAAGCTAACCGTATTTCTTGAATTAATTAATTTCTTATCAAGGGATAATGTTAGAGCATATAAATTCAGAGACATTTACACAGATGGAAACGGGAATGTAAAGTTTACTAAAAAGGGTGTAAATTGGATGCCGCTCCTGCCCTCAATCGGTATTAGCTGGGAAATAGATTATTGACCCATTTCCTTTAGTTATATTAACTGCCGTCACTGACCCCACCTCCATATAACTACAGTGGGCAGGCATTCAGCGAGGGAATTATTTTATTTTTATCTTTTACTGCTTTTTCGCAAGACCCGGCTTGTGTACCACCGAGTGGTGAAGGTGTCTCAAATGTAACGCAGATTGTTAACAATCTGCGTCACGGGTCATTTTTTTGAACACATAACAATAGCGGCAATACATAAATAATAGCTTTTGAGACAGCCACAGTGGTCGGTGGCAGCAATGGAATGGTATATACTAATCGATGATGTGATATGTGTGGGTGCCGGAATGGGGGTTCCTATATTTTGTATATTATTGGGAGGTATATTACCAAAAGAATATCTATGGCCATAGGTTATTCTAAATGCCGACAACAACCATCTAAATCCAGGGTAGCTGCTTTCTTCCTATTCACATCTTATAACCGCGAAGCGGTATCTTTATTGCGAAACAATTGCCTTTAGGTTTATTTGGTTCTACCCAGACGTAGCCATGGTGGGCTTCCGCAATTTTTTTCACAATTGCCAGTCCAAGTCCCCGGCCCTTTGTATTGGCCAACTGAAGATTTCTAACAAACACTTCTTTTTGTTTGTCGACAGGGATCGTTTCCCCAAAGTCCTTAACGTAAATATTCAAGTATTCACCATCTTCCATACAATCAATTATTATTTTTTTACCGGATGAAGCATACTTGATAGCATTGCTGATATAATTGGAAAATACTTCTTCGATAATGGGATTAGCTTGAATTAGTTGCGTGGAAGGAATCATATTGTCTATCGTCATATTAAGATTACTCAAAGAAGATTTGAAACCGTCTATTATTTCTTCAATCATAGTATGAAGATTCAATTCTTCGGTTGCCAGATTTTCATCCATTGCGACTTTAGAAAGCGATACGGAATGGGAGATGATTTTCAACATACTCTCGCAACCTTTTCGTATTATTTCGATTAATTCTTCGTCCAGGGTATCTTCTTTTAATAAGTCAGCGGCTACAGAGATCGCTCCGGCAGGATTTTTTAAATCGTGGGTGATAATATCCAAAAGTAAATCCTTCATACTGTTTGATTCCAGTAACTTTGTACTTAAGCTATTAAGTTCTCCAAGCGATTTTTCCAGTTCTTCCAAAGCCCGTTCTCTTTCTTCAACTAACCGAACTACTTCCACTCCCGCAATTATCTCTCCTTTATCATTTCGTAGTACGGTAGCAATGTTTTCAAAACGGAATTTTTCTCCATCTCTTGTAACCCCCACACGCAATGCTTTGCATGTTTTTCCGGTACTATAAGCCTCAATAATCGGACAGCCCACACAAACTTCATCACGTTTTTCGTAAATTTTATAGCAATACTCCCCGGTATGGGACCCGAAATTGTCAAGCATGAATTTATTCTGGTAGACAATACGCATATCTCTATCCTGTATGCTCAGTCCATCACCCATGGAAGCCAATATATTCTCCAGAACATCGGACTTGGCCTTTAACAGCTTCGTAGTATCGCTAAAAGACTTAATAGCCGGGATATCATTTGGTGTTTTTTTACTCTCACTATTCATAATCATACTCCTCTATGTGTTCAACGTAACGAAATCATTCTTTTGATTATATTCACTAACAACCTGTATAAAATCAAGCAATTAACTAAGGCATTTACTTATACGGAACGTTAGGATGAATCCCTGATAGCATTTCCGTTTATATGGAAATTTTGTCTTGATAAAAATCCCGGCTTTTCCATGAGTTCTTTAATTGCAACCATTTAATATTTTATAAACCTTTTATTACTGTTCCTGATAACATTCTTACCGGTTATTAGTCCGGAAGATTCTCCACCGAAAATATTTTACAGATTAAGTTTCGCAAACAACAGTTCTTAAACCAATTACTTATAATATCTTTTCCAGGCATCTTCAATGAACCTCCCGGATTTAAAATATAAAATTAGGGATATTACATCAACATGAATTAATAGAATTATTTTATTTTAAGTCGGCCTTGCTGTTTACTCAAAAAATGCTGATTAAAGGGGGCAGTTAGAAAGAAGGTAAAATAATTATGTTTAACCGAAACCACTCGTTGACAGCAAGGTTTTTCCTTCGAATGTATTACCCGGAAAAACTCCATACGACAATGGAAATCCCGAATGTGTTGCCAATAATCCCGCATGCGGGATGGCTGCTATGGTTTGTTATCTTTTGAAAATCCGGTTATCCGAAGCTCATCTGATTTGGATGTTTCAAAGTAGCGTGTGGTAACATCATAAGAGTTTCTGCAAAATAAAAAAATTGTCGAACCCGTTTTTTGGGTGAGCCTGTCCGCCGTCTTTTTGGCGGAAAATCTTTCAATTAGAGTACAATCTCAAAGATTTCTCCCTCCGGTCGAAATGACAAAACGTTTATATATACACGATCCGAAAAAAAAATTAAGTTTGGGACTGTTTAAAGAGTTAGAAAAAGGTTAAGTTTGTTAGAATGAAAATCGAGTTAACCAATATAGAAAAGGCAGAGTTAAAGCACTACCACAGA
>JASFMY010000134.1:0-18231 GCA_050117315.1 Ignavibacteria bacterium | reverse complement strand
CACGAACCTGTCGGTCTTTTGGCAAGCGGAGTTATTTCTGTGCTGAGATTGCCCGCCTTCTTACGGCTCATAGTATACTTGTTGCAAATTGGTTTTGGGATTTTGCCATAAAGTCCTCCCCGCCGTAGGAGACTTTGGAAGGCGGGGAGGATTTAGGTGAGTTCTAAATAAAAACTAAATCCCAAAACCTATTTGGCTTGTGTATATATGAGCTGTTAATCTTGATACTGTATCTCCGCTGCTTCTTTGATAACTCATACATAAAGTTAATAATTTTTAGAAGCTTAAGCGACTTGCACTGAAGTGCTTAGTTTTTACTCTTTCTGTGACCAATAAATACAAAATCATAATAGTCGAAATGTGATATATTGAGAACTAAAATATCATTTCATTAAACTCTAAACATCCTTTTGGGGCAAACAATACTTTCTCATCGTTTGAAAACACCAGCATAAACATTTTCAAAAAGAATTTTTGTTGACATTTAGGTCAATTATTTATATTATT
This sequence comes from Ignavibacteria bacterium, assembly GCA_050117315.1. Taxonomy (GTDB): domain Bacteria; phylum Bacteroidota; class Ignavibacteria; order Ignavibacteriales; family Melioribacteraceae; genus JANQIV01. The sequence continues at coordinate 17,724 of JASFMY010000134.1, read as the reverse complement.
AAATCGGTTCAATTTTGTTTGAACTGATAAATAACAAAGGAATTGAATATCATATTCAACCAAAATATTAGGCTACCTAAGACAAAAATAATCAACTTTTACTAACAACAAATACAGAGAGCATATGTTAAATAAGTATTTTCCAAACATCGAAAAGCAAATTCCTTATGAAGGCAAAGATTCCCAAAACCCATTAGCATTTAAATACTATAATAAAGATCAAAAAGTTGGCGACAAAACAATGTCTGAACATTTACGTTTTGCTGTTTCATTTTGGCATACATTTATGGGGACTGGTTCGGACATATTTAGTATCGGTAGTCCGAGTTTTAAAAGAGAGTGGCACCAATCAGCTAACCCGCCGGATAAAGCAAAAAATACCTTAGAAGCTGCGTTTGAATTTTTTCAAAAACTAGGCGTTGAATATTATTGTTTCCATGACCGTGATATCGCCCCAGAGGGTCCAACATTTGCCGAAACAAGCAAAAACCTTGAAATAATTGTTAATATGGCAAAAGAACTACAGAAAGATACAGGGGTTAAACTCTTATGGGGTACTGCAAATCTATTCGGGAACCCTATTTATACTTCAGGAGCAGGTACAAATCCTAATGCCCATATTATGGCTTTTGCTGCGGCTCAAATTAAAAATGCTATAGACGCTACTATGGAGCTCGGCGGTGAAAACTATGTCTTTTGGGGCGGACGCGAAGGTTATGAATCCCTCCTAAATACGGACATTAAACATGAACAGGATCAAATGGCACGTTTCTTTCAAATGGCTGTTGATTATAAGAACAAAATTGGATTCAAAGGACAATTCCTTATTGAACCGAAACCTGCCGAGCCTTCAAAGCATCAATATGACTTTGATGCTGCAACAACATTGAATTTCCTGAAACAATATGATTTAATAGATCATTTCAAGTTAAATATCGAAGCCAATCATGCAACACTTGCCGGACATTCTTTTGAACACGAGTTAACAGTCGCGTCTTCTGCAGGAAAATTAGGCAGTGTTGATGCCAACCGTGGTGATATGCTCCTTGGCTGGGATACAGACCAATTCCCTACCGATATTTATAGTACAACTTATGCGATGATTGTAATACTAAAACAAAATGGTCTCGGTAGCGGCGGTTTAAATTTCGATGCTAAGTTAAGAAGAAGTTCGATTGACCCGACCGACTTATTTTATGCACATATAGGCGGTATGGATACTTTTGCACGCGGCCTTTTAATCGCAAACAAAATTATTGAAGATAAAGTACTAAGTAACATCATAGAAGAAAGGTACAGCAGTTTTAACTCAGGTATCGGTGCTGAAATAATGTCGGGCAAATCTAATCTTGAAGATTTGGAAAAATGGATACTTAATAATCCTGCACCAGTGCCTCAAAGCGGCAGACAGGAAATGATTGAAAATATAATCAATTCATATATTTAATCTTTTAGCCTAATTTGTTAATGAAATACTAAAATACGGATACGAAAATGATTGAAAAATTTGAAGCAAAAGGAACAACTAAAAAAGAAAAATCATGCGGTTATAAAAACCCTGCACTTTCAATTGAGGAAAGGACTAACGACTTACTAAAACAAATGACACTTGAAGAAAAAGTTGCGCAAATGCTTGCTATCTGGGGTTTGAAAAAGGATATGCTTTTTAATGAAAACGAAGAAATTGATTTAACAAACTTAGGAAAGCATCTCAAAGACGGTATCGGGCAAATCGGCAGGTTAAGCGATACAAAAGAAGGACTAACTGCCGTTGAAATGGCAGAGCTCTCAAATTCATTACAGAGATATTTTATTGAAGATACAAGGTTGGGTATCCCTGTTATTTTTCATGAAGAATGCCTCCACGGACTTGCGGGAAATCAAGCTACAAGTTACCCGCAGCCTATAGGGTTGGCATCAACGTTTAACCCAGAATTAGTTGAAGAAATATATTCTGCCATTGCGGAAGATGCAAGGTCTAGAGGCGCTCACCAGGCCCTGACTCCTGTTGTTGACGTCTGCAGAGATCCAAGATGGGGTCGTGTCGAAGAAACCTTTGGAGAAGATCCGTACTTAGTAATCCAATTGGGGATTTCTGCAGTAAAAGGCTTTCAAGGCGACGGTACTTATAAAGATAAAAAGAAAGTAATTGCTACGTTAAAACATTTTGCAGCCCACGGTCAGCCCGAATCGGGGTCTAATTGCGGCCCGGCCAATTTCTCTGAAAGAGTTTTAAGAGATACTTTTCTTTATCCTTTCAAAAAAGTAATTGAAGAAACAAATGTTAACAGCATAATGGCATCCTATAACGAAATTGACGGGGTGCCATCCCATGCGAACAAATGGCTGCTGCATGATGTTTTAAGGAAAGAATGGGGCTTTAAAGGTTTTATTGTTTCCGACTACTACGCAATCACTGAATTGAATAATAACGATGAAACCGTTGGCCATTACCTTGCAAAAGACAAAAAAGATGCAGCACTTCTTGCCGTAAACGCCGGGGTAAATATTGAATTACCCGATAAAGATTGTTATCCATATTTGGTAGCATTGGTAAAAGAAGGCAAGGTAAAAAAATCGTTAATTGATGAGCTTGTTTATTCGTTATTGGAATACAAGTTTAAGATCGGTTTATTTGATGATCCTTATGTTGATGTGTCATCTATCGATGTTGATTCAAAATTAGATAAAGACAGACCATTAGCATTAAAAGCCGCCAGGGAAACTATTACATTGCTCAAAAACGACAATAACTTGCTTCCGTTAAATATGGAGAAAAACACTACACTTGCTGTAATTGGCCCCAACGCAGATAGAAAACTTCTGGGCGGTTACAGCGGTAAACCCAAATATTATACTACAGTACTCCAGGGTATTAAAGAAAAAGTAAACAGTGATATTAATATCTTATACAGCGAAGGATGCAAAATAACAGTAGGCGGTGCATGGAATGAAGATGAAATTACTCTGCCTGCCCCCGAAGAAAACAAAGCTTTAATCAAAGAAGCGGTAGAAACAGCCAATAAAGCCGATATGGTTTTACTAGTTCTTGGCGATAATGAACAGACATCAAGGGAAGCATGGAATAAAAACCACATGGGCGACAGAGCTAACCTTGAGTTATTTGGGATGCAGAACGATCTTGTCAAGGCAGTGCTTGAAACCGGAAAACCTGTTGCCGTTGTTCTATTTTGTGGCCGACCTAATGCTATCTCTTACATAAGTAACAATGTACCTGCCATTCTCAAATGCTGGTATCTTGGTCAAGAAGCTGGGCACGCTATTGCAGATGCACTATTCGGCGATATAAACCCATCAGGAAAATTACCTATATCCGTCCCTAGATCTTCCGGACATATTCCCTGTCATTATAACCATAAGCCCTCTTCACGGAGAGGTTATTTATTTGAGAATATAACCCCGATGTATCCCTTCGGTTACGGTTTAAGTTATACCTCTTTTTCTTTCAGTAACTTGAAATTAGAAAAACCCGAAATAAAAACCAATGAAACAACTTCCGTTCAAATAGATGTTACAAATACCGGCGACAAAGAAGGCTCCGAAGTTGTCCAGTTATATATCAGGGACTTAGTAAGCTCTGTTACAAGACCTGTAAAAGAACTTAAGGGCTTTAAAAAAGTAACTCTTAAACCCGGTGAAACAAAAACTGTATCGCTTAATATTACACCCGAGCATTTATCATTTACTAACATTGATAATGAATTTATAGTTGAACCTGGCGATTTTGAGATAATGGCCGGGAATTCATCCAGAAATGAAGACTTACAAAAGACAGTTTTACATGTTGTTAAATAAATTTCAACGCTTGTTTCATACGTTGTTCTTATTGTAATAATAATAGTTGTATGCTTTAAAATATCTAGAGCTGTTAAATCTATTTATTATTAGTTTTATTCTAAATTATTATACAAATATGCCTAATGAAGAATGGGTTTAAACCTCATTCTTCAATCATAAAATGAGCTAACTAACAACCGGGGTAAATTGTGAAAAACATTTCTGAAAAACTTTCACTCAAAGAAAAGGTAGGTTATAGTTTAGGGGATACCGCCTCTAATTTATTTTTTCAAACGTTCATTGTATTCCTACCAATATTTTATACTGACGTATTCGGTCTTCCCGCTGCTGCAATGGGAACGATGTTTCTTGTAACAAGAATTTGGGATGCCGTAAATGATCCCATTATGGGTGTAATTGCAGACAGAACAAATTCGCGCTGGGGAAAATTCCGTCCATATATTGCAGGTTTTGCAATTCCATTTGCTCTAGGCGGTATTTTAACTTTTACCACACCGGATTTCGGAGCCTCAGGAAAACTGATATACGCTTACGTAACATATACGCTTTTGATGATGCTTTACACGGCAGTTAATGTTCCTTACTCGGCTCTTATGGGAGTTATTACGCCTAATTCATTAGCACGAACGGAAGTATCAACATTTAGATTTGTTGCGGCTTTTGTGGGGCAATTCATTGTTGGTGCAGTAACGCTATCCTTTGTTCAATATTTTGGCGGTGGAAATGCTCAGGCTGGGTGGCAGTGGACAATAGGAATTTTTGGGGCCTTAGCCGTTATTCTGCTGTTAATTACATTCGCTACTACAAAAGAAAGGGTGCATCCTCCAAAAGAGCAGAAAACCGATGTAAAACAAGATTTGAAAGATTTATTTAAGAATAAGCCATGGTTATTAATAGCCGGTGCAACTGTATTTCAACTAACTTATATCGTAATGCGCGGATCCTCAACTGCTTATTACTTCAGGTATTATGTTCAAAATCAACAGCTTATTCTGTTTGGCAATACTATTGATCTGTCTTATGAAGTTTTCACTTCGTCATTCATAACATTGGGAACCTTTGCTACTCTTATCGGGGCGATTTTAACAATGTGGTTCTCAAAACGTTTAGATAAAAAAAATACTTATTCAAGCTTTCTAATTATAAGTGCAACGTTCTCAGGTCTTTTTTATTTCCTTCAACCGGATAATGTAGTGCTGACCTATTGTCTTAACATTTTTGTTTCATTCTTCTTTGGTTCTGTATCTGTTCTTCAATGGGCATTATATACCGATACTGCCGATTACGGCGAGTGGAAAATGGGAAGACGTGCTACCGGCTTAATTATGGCGGCCTCTTTATTTGCATTAAAACTTGGCTTAACCTTAGGCGGAGCTATTGTAGGATGGATACTTGCTTTCTACGGCTTTGAGCCTAATCAACCACAGACAAGCGATACCATAACCGGTATAATTTTATTAATGAGTTTTTACCCTGCAATCTTTGGATTATTGGGTGGTGCTATTATGATATTCTACCCGTTGAATAATCAAAAAATGATAGAAATTGAAAATGATTTAACGGCAAGACGTAGCGCTTAGAAAAAATATTTTTTGAGAGACTATTAAAGGAGATGATAACAATCTTTATCATGCAAAAACGAGCTGTTCAATAACATAGGAGGTGCTAATGAAAAAACTTTTATTACACTCTTTTTTATCTCTTGTTTGCTTAGCTATGCTTGGAACCATTGTTCCTGCACAAGACAGTACAGTTGTACAAGTCTGGAATTTTGAAGAATCATTAGGTAACTGGACATCCGGCGCTGGTGATGCCTCTATTGAACTTAGCGATGAGCAGGCAATTGGCGACAGTTCTGTAAAACTTGTGGGAGCCGATAATCATCTCGAAATTAATCTTCAAAATGACGTTTACGAAGATATTCAGGAGGGTGATATCATTCAGTATAACATTTGGATTTCATCATCGGATTTGGCAGATGTAGACGGCTTTCAAATCTTCTGGCACGCACCAGAGTGGACTTGGAATTCTTCGGATTTTATAAACGCTTCGTCCATAACGGGCGATCAATGGAATACTATCGAGTTTACTTTTCCGGCAATCTCTCTGCCTGTAAATAGAATCGGACTTCAGTTGCTGCTGCAAACCGGTAACGAGACAAGTACCCCAACTCTTTATGCGGATTCAATTAGTATTACCCGTATTTCGGAAGATGAAGAACCACTACCGGAAGCAATAATTGAAAGCTTTGATGATCATTCAACAATAAACAGTTGGGGAAACGGCGGTAGTACCGCAACCCTTGCAACATCTGATGATTTCGTTGAAGGTACGGGATCATTGGATATGACTTATGAAGTAATTGCCGGCGAATCTTGGGGCGGCAGTTATGATTTACAATTAACTCCTTCCGAATCTTATTTCGCGGACTTAACAGGTTATGAAGGGCTTACTTTATTTATGAAAAACCTGGAAGTTGCTGGCTTTACGGTTCAGGTTTTTGTTGAAAGCACCGACGGGACTGAAGAATGGGATTATACTGTCGAAGCTGCACTTGAAGATACTTCCGGTGATTGGCAGGAACATTCGTTGCCTTTTAGCAGTTTTGCAATACCTTCCTGGTTAACTACATATGACGGGGAATTGTATCAGGACAAGATTACTGAGATTAGGCTTCAAGTGCTTATTAGTAGCGGAGCTGCAACAACAACAGGCAGATTTTTATTAGACAATTTAACAGCTTATGGTTATGAAGAACCTTCTGCTGGTGACAGTATACTAAACACCAACGGTAGTTTCGAAAATACTCCTCTCGGCACAATTACCGACACTGAAATTGAGGGTTGGGTACTGTCAATCGGATCGAGTGTAGACCCTTTACCGGAATTTGTAATTGTAGACGACACTGTTCAGCACGGAAACCATGCTTTAAAGGTTGTCGTCAACGCGACAGGGTCAAGTGCATGGCATATAGAGGTAACAGCCGATAGCATTCATGTAACCCCGGGGGAAAAATATAAATACTCCGTATGGGCTAAATCAGAGATTTCAGGCGCTAGAACTGACATTACTGTAGGTAATTATGCTCACAGCGAATATGGACAGATTAGGCCTGCTAATCTTACCGACGAGTGGAAAGAATTTACTTTTACCTTTACAATTACTGATGAAGAAACATATATAAGAGGCCCTATACATTTCAGTTTTTCAGGGAATGTTGGGAATAGCATATATATAGACAATTTACAAATAACTGCTGTTGTAGACACAATTCCAATTTATGAAGGTCCGCCGCTTGCAGAAGGTAAATCCAAATTCCTTGGATGTGCATATAGTAATAGTCAAGCTCCAAACTTTGAATCATACTGGAACCAGGTAACTCCAGAAAATGCCGGCAAATGGGGAAGTGTTGAAGCTACCCGTGATGAAATGGATTGGGATGCCTTAGATGCAGCTTATAAGCTTGCTAAAGACAATGGATTCCCTTTCCGGTTTCACGTCCTAATTTGGGGCAATCAACAACCATCCTGGATAGAAGCTTTGTCGGATTCCTCTGAAGAACAACTTGAGGAAATTAGAGAATGGTTCCAGGCTGTTGCAGACAGGTATCCCGACCTTGATTATGTTGAAGTAGTTAACGAACCTATAAACGATCCGCCTATCGGGGAAGGAAACGGTAATTATATAGAAGCTCTTGGAGGTACCGGTGAGACCGGATATGATTGGATACTGAATGCTTTTAGAATGGCACGGGAAATATTCCCCTCGTCCACAAAATTGATGATAAATGAATATAACATAGTTGACTCGGCACCAAAAACTACTCAATATTTGAACATTATTAGACTACTTCAAGAAGAAAATTTAATAGACGGAATCGGTGCACAAGGTCATGCTTTTAATACAGTGACCTCAGTAGAAGTAATGAAAACCAATATTGACTCTCTTGCAACAACGGGCTTACCTGTCCAAATTACTGAATTGGATATTGACGGTTCAACTGATGCAGTGCAACTAATAGACTATCAGAGAATCTTCCCAACTTTTTGGGAACATCCCGCTGTTGAAGGAATTACCTTGTGGGGCTGGAGACCTGGTTTATGGAGAGATGCTCAAGGTGCAAACCTTATTGAAGATAACAATCAAGAAAAACCTGCATTAGAATGGTTAAGAGAATATGTACAGGAAACCGTAGTAGCTACCGAAGATTTAGATGCGGAATTACCTATGGTTTATTCATTAAACCAAAACTACCCTAACCCGTTTAACCCGACAACTACAATCGAGTTTGCATTGCCGCAAAACAGCGATGTAAAACTTGTAGTTTACGATATATTGGGTAGAGCTGTTGCTAATTTAATAGATGATAATCTAGCCGCAGGCTATCATAGAATTAATTTTAATGCTTCTAATCTTGCCACCGGTGTTTATTTCTATAGAATAAAAGCCGGTGATTTTGTATCCGTTAAAAAATTACTACTACTTAAGTAGTATTGCTGTTTTTATATCTTTTAAATTTTTAAGAATCGGCTCAGCCGATTAATTCATTATAGCCTGCCCTGATTACTGGGCAGGCTTTCGGTAATTATTAGGATAGCATATGAAAAAACTTTTATTGTTAGTATTATTATCAATTTTAGTAATCGCTCAAAACAAAATTGAAATAAATAAACATATTCCGCATTTAGTAAAACAAGGGAATACTTTTCAGCTCATTGTAAAAGGCAAACCTTTTCTAATTCTTGGCGGAGAACTTGGAAATTCTTCATTCACCAGTTTAGAATATATGGAACCGGTATGGCCTAAATTAAAAAAAATGAATTTAAATACGGTTTTAGCCCCTGTTTATTGGGAACTGATTGAGCAGGAAAAGGGAAAGTTTGATTTTGATTTGTTTGACAATTTAGTTAATGAAGCCCGGAAGTATAATTTTAAACTTGTTCTCTTATGGTTCGGTTCGTGGAAAAACAGTATGTCCAGCCACGCACCATCTTGGGTAAAAACAGACCAGGAAAGTTTTCCAAGAGTAAAAGATAACATCGGAAGAAGCCACGAAATCTTAACACCTTTTAGTGAGAATAACCTCCAGGCAGATTTAAAGGCATTCCAGGCTTTAATGGAACACATAAAAAAAACTGATGAAAAAGAAAATACAATAATAATGGTTCAACCTGAAAATGAAATCGGGATGCTGCCTACTGCAAGAGATTACCACCCGCTGGCAAATAAAAAGTTTAATGAAAACGTTCCTGCAGAATTAATAAAATACTTAAAAACAAATAAAGAAAACCTTGTGCCTGAGTTTAAAGAGACCTGGGCAAGAAACGGCTTTAAAGAAGCAGAAACATGGGAAGAAATTTTTGGCGTAGGGTTTCATACCGATGAAATATTTATGGCTTGGTACTATTCAAAATTTACCAATACTATTGTAGAAGCCGGGAAAGCTATTTATAATTTACCTATGTTTGTAAACGCAGCATTAAATTACCCCGGACGTTTACCCGGAATAGGTTACCCGAGTGCCGGACCTCTCCCCCATTTAATGGATGTTTGGAAAGCAGGCGCTCCATCTATAGATTTTTTATCACCAGATTTTTATAATCCTAACTTTAAACACTGGTGCGATTTATATACACGCCAGGGGAATCCTTTATTTATTCCCGAACACGGCTTTGATAATTCGGTTGCGGCAAAATCAGCATTCGCTTTTGGGCATTATGAAGCAATCGGTTTTTCACCGTTTTCAATTGAATCAACAGCTAAACCTGAAGAAGAACCTTTGGAAAAAGTTTATAATTTAATTGATCAGCTAACTCCTATAATTACCGCTAATCAAGGACAAAATAATATTGAAGGTATTCTTGTTGATAAGGAAAATCCGGGAAATGTTTTCCAGCTTGGTGACTACGAGTTTAACTTTAAGCATAGTTATACATTAGGATATGAATCTAATGCGAAGAATGATACATGGGAAACAACCGGCGCTATCATTATTCAAACTGATTATAACGAATTTTATCTTGCCGGTGCAGGCATTGTAACAACATTTAAGAATATTAAAAATCCAGAACTTAATGTTGGAATATTAAAAGCGGAGGAAGGGAAATTTATAAACGGCAAATGGAAGGCAATCCGACATCTAAATGGTGATCAAACACATCAAGGAAGACATATACGCATATTATTAGACGACGGTTATTTAATTCAGAGATTTGAATTATATAATTATAAATAAAATAATGAATTATATATTATGAATACTGCTACGCGGAAAATTTTAATTTACAGTTTCCTCCTTTTCTTATTTACTTTTTGCTTACTTTTTAATCTAAGCGTACAAGCACAAAGTAACTCATTACTAAAATTATGGTATAACCGACCTGCTGAAAAATGGGTAGAAGCTTTACCTATAGGCAACGGCAGACTAGGAGCAATGGTTCTCGGAAATCCTTCAAATGAAAAAATTCAACTCAATGAAAGTACTGTTTGGGCCGGACAACCTAACCAGAACGATAATCCAGAGGCAAAAGAAGCATTGCCTAAAGTTAGGAAATTAATTTTTGAAGGCAAGTATAAAGAAGCTCAAGACCTTGTAAATCAGAAATTTATAAGCCGGAATTCACAAGGTATGCCATATCAAACCGTTGGAAATCTTAACCTTTCGTTTCCAGGCCATGAAAATTACACAAATTATTACCGGGAACTGAATATAGAGACTGCTGTGACTTCTACAATCTATGATGTTGATGGAGTGACATATAAACACGAAGTTTATTCTTCGTTTCCGGATCAAGTTATTATTTTTCGAATTACAGCCAGTCAACCTGGCAAAATCAAATTTACGACTTCAATAGATCGTCCTGCACCTGTAGATATCTCAATTGAAGGTAATGATAAATTAATTATGTCTGGAGTAACAGGTGATTGCGATTCTGTAAAAGGTGCAGTTAAGTTTCAAGCACATGTTAAAATAGAAACCGAAGGTGGCGAAGTATCGTTAACCGATAGTAGTATAGCTGTAAACAATACAAATATTGCAACGCTCTATATTTCAATCGCATCAAGTTTTAATAACTATAATGATATAAGCGCCGATGCCGGTGAAAGAGCAAACTCACATCTCCAAAATGCTTTGAAAAAAAATTATGAAGAAATTTTAAAAGATCATATTGCCGACTATCAGCGCTATTTTAATAGAGTAAGCATTGATCTGGGAGTAACTGATTCTGAAAAAAATCCAACCAATGTTCGCATTGAACAATTTGCTAAGGGAAATGATCCGCAATTAATATCATTATGCTTCCAGTTTGGTCGTTACTTGTTAATTTCTTCATCGCGACCAGGTGGACAGCCGGCTAACCTGCAAGGAATTTGGAATGAACAGCTTTATCCTCCCTGGGATAGTAAATACACGGTTAATATAAACACAGAAATGAATTACTGGCCTTCGGAAATCACTAACCTCAGTGAAATGAATGAGCCGTTGATTCAAATGATACGTGAACTTTCACGGACAGGTCAACAAACAGCTAAAGGTATGTATGGTGCAGAAGGATGGGTGCTTCATCACAACACTGATATATGGCGAATGAACGGACCGATAGACGGAGCGTTTTGGGGTATGTGGCCAATGGGCGGTGCTTGGCTTTGTCAACACTTATGGGAAAAATATGAATACAACGGCGATAAGGAATATCTTAAATCAGTGTATCCGGTTATGCAAAGCGCAGTCAAATTTTATCTAAGCTTTTTAGTTGAAGAACCGAAACATAAATGGCTAGTCGTATCGCCTTCGGTTTCCCCGGAAAATTCCCCTGCAGTTCATCCCGAATCTTCGATAGCTGCTGGCACAACAATGGATAATCAATTGCTCTTTGACTTGTTCACGAAAACTATTAAAACAGCAAAAATTCTGAATACAGATGAGGAATTAGTAAAAAAAATAAAAGAAACATTGGAAAGATTACCTCCTATGCAGATAGGTAATTGGGGACAGTTGCAGGAATGGATGCATGATTGGGACAGCAAGAATGATAAACACCGACATGTATCACATTTGTATGGAATGTTCCCTTCCAACCAGATATCGCCTTACCGGACACCGGAATTATTTTCTGCAGCAAAAACATCTTTGATAGCTCGAGGCGATGAATCTACCGGCTGGTCAATGGGATGGAAAGTAAACCTGTGGGCACGTCTTCTTGATGGGAACCATGCTCTAAAACTAATTACGGACCAGTTAAGACCTTCTATCCAGCCCAACGGCGAACAAAAAGGCGGTACATATCCTAATCTATTTGATGCTCATCCGCCTTTCCAAATTGACGGGAACTTCGGTTTTACAGCCGGAGTTACTGAAATGCTTATGCAAAGCTATGATGGCGTAATCTTTATACTTCCTGCGTTGCCTGATGAATGGCCAAACGGCAGTATTAAAGGTCTTCGTGCCCGCGGCGGATTTGAAATAGAAGATATGGAATGGAAAAATGGCGAAATCTTAAAATTAGCTATTAAATCAAACTTAGGCGGTAACTGCCGGATTCGTTCTTATACAAAATTGAAAGCAGAAGACGAGGCAAACCTGAGAGTAGTAAAAGGCGAAAATGAGAATCCTTTTTACCAGATTCCTTCAATAAAGGAACCATTGATTTCAAGTACTGAAGCTCTAGAAGATGTTATACTAAAAGAAACTTTTGTTTATGATCTTGAAACTAAGCCGGGAGAAAAATATATCTTATTGCGATGAATGAAATAAATACTCATAAATTCACAAACACATTATACATTAACAAAAAAATGATGCCATGAAAAAAACACTCTATGTTTTATTGCTTGCCGTTTCCTTTTCGGCATTTGCTCAAACAGCAAAAATCAAAATTGATGTTGACATAACGATAGGAAAAATTGATCCTAAGATTTACGGTGTGTTTATGGAACCGATCCACTTTAACGGTGCAAGAATGGGTTTACCCGATACAGTAGATTTCAATACACTTTATGGAAATTTATACGATCCATCTTCACCACTTGCTGATGAGAACGGTTTTAGAACTGATTATATCGATGCGATGAAAGAACTCAAAATAACAAACACGCGATGGCCTGGCGGTAATTTTGTAATGGGTTATAACTGGCAAGATGGTATTGGACCTAAAAACCAACGCCCGATCCGCATTAATCTTGCTTGGGGTGGTGTTGATAACAATCATGTAGGGACAGATGAATGGTTTCAATTAAACAAAGCAATAGGTAGTGAAAATATTGTATGTGTTAATCTTGGTTTAAGTACGATAATGGATGCGGTCTACTGGGTTGAATACTGCAATTATGAAAAAGGAACTTACTACTCAGACTTACGAATTAAAAATGGTCACAAAGAACCTTACAATGTCGAAATATGGGATTTAGGTAATGAGGTTGACGGTGCACCATGGGAGCTTGGTCATAAGAATGCAGAAGATTATGTAAAAACAGGAAGAGAGGCTGCAAAAGCTATGAAAGCTGTAGACGGATCAATCAAATTAGTTGCTTCCGGTTCATCTTATTATGAACCAACCGGTCAATGGGTAGAATGGAATCGTAAAGTGCTTACCGGTCTTGGTGATATGATCGATTATATTTCTATCCACCGCTACTGGGAAGGATCAGATGATTACTATACTTATATGGGACAGAGCGCAATGGATTTTGAAGAGAAGATAACGGTAACTACTGCAGAAATTGAAGCTGTTAAAGCAATGAAAGGTTTTAAAAACCCAATATATATTTCCTTTGATGAATGGGGAGTTTTCGGAAAGAACTTTTTATCTGTTTTGCCTATAGCACAATGTTTCAATTCATTCCTTCGCCATGCAGATGTTGTTAAGATGGCCAACTTTACAATGTTAACATCTTTATTAAGTACAGATCCGGAAAGGGGAAGTTTTAAAACGCCTCTTTTTAGTACCTTTAAATTATTCTCAAACAATTGTCTTGGTAACTCAATAGATACTTATATTGAATGTGATACTTTTAATACCGAAAGATATAAAGGTATTCCTTTTCTTGATGTTACTTCAACTTATTCAGAAGAAACAAATACAGTATTTATAAATGTTGTTAATAGACACCAAGATAAAGTCATTACTACTGATATAGTTAGTACTTCCGGCACATTTACCGGAAAAGCAGAAGCTAGTTTATTAACGGTTGATTCACTTGAAGAACCGTTTACTTATGATAAGCATGAACAATATATTCCTGTAATAAAAGAAATTGATGTGGATGAAGGAAAAATATCATATTCATTTCCTGCTCATTCATTCACACAGATTAAAGTGGAAGTAAAAAAATAACAGAAAAAAAGTAATATTTTGAAGTAGTGGAGTAATTACTGAGAATTTTTCACAGTATTAAAAAGAATTATGACAAAGTTTTAATATTGTGTCGGTTTTAAACCTTTTTTAGCCAACCATAATTACATGTAATTATGGTTGGAATTAATCAGTTATACCTTTTTATGCAAAATTGAAAAATGGCAAAAGTTAAGTAACAAAATATCTTTTTCATTTTATGATTTACTAAAGAATGATAGTGTCAATATTATAGATAATATTAACTAAAAATGCGAAGTCAAACATTTTAGATAATTATTTATGGAGGTAATTAAAATGAAATGTTTGTTGATGTTCTTTTGTGTTATGATAATTACTAGTGAGGTAGTGTCTCAAAATTATTGGCAGCAGGCAAATGGTCCGTTTGGTGGAGAAATTAATGCTTTAGCGATTAACTCGCGTGATGAGATATTTATAGGAGCCGGTACTATTGGTATATTCCGATCCATGGATAATGGTGAAAGTTGGACTCAAATTAATGAAGGATTAACAGAATTAACCGTTAAGTCAATTGCAGTTGACTCAAATGATAATATTTATGCCGGTGTTTCCGAAGGAGGGCTTTTCAGATCTACTGATAAGGGGGATACATGGACGCAGCTCGATAATCAATTTAATGAGTATTCTGTCTTGCATTTATTAATTAATTCAAAAAATTACTTCTATGCGGGAACTGATTCTGGGTTTTTCAGATCCACAAATAATGGAGAAACCTGGGAGAAACTTGGTTCGAATATTGACAGATTCGCTGACGGTGATCTGCTGTACTATTTTATTTCAATAACTCGGGACGATCAAATTTATGTTCAAGTAATTAATAACTGTTATCATTCTTCTGATAATGGGGATACGTGGGAGGAGATATCAGGAAATGTTTGCTCAATGATTATAGATGAAGATGATAATTATTTTAAGGGTAACTATAAGGGAATTTATAAATCGACTGATAACGGCGCCTCATGGGAGCGAAAACTAACAGTAGGGGATCTTGAAGTTATTAATTTTTTATCTAATGATTCGAATGGCAATTTATTTGCTGGGGGGATGTATTCCGGTATTTTTAGATCCACTGATGGTGGAGAAACTTGGACAAAAATTAATGATGGTTTACCGGTTCTATATGTCAACGATTTAAAAACAAATTCTAAAGGCACAGTTTTTACTGCTAATTACAGCGGGCTATTTTCTTCAATAGATAGCGGGGATAATTGGAACGAAATAGATGATGGAATTATATGCTCGAGAATAGATGCTTTGTTAACTGATGGGGATAATAATATTTATGCTGGTGCTGATGGTAAAGGGATTTATAGATCTACAGATAGCGGCGAAAGCTGGGAAAAGGGAAATGAAGGTTTATCTTTTCCGTATCCTTCAATTGATGCATTATCAATTAATAGCAATAATGGTTATATATATGCTGGCGATGTGAATCATGGAGCTTTTTTCTCAACTGACAATGGTGAAACCTGGGACTCAATTGATGCCTTAAATAGTAGCATGATGGACTTTACTTTCAAGTCAAACGGATATGCTTTCGCCGGTAGTAACGGTAAAGGTTTATACCGTTCTACTGATAATGGTGAAAGTTGGGCTGAAGCTAGTAATGGAATGGAATTAAGTTATAATGGCGTTTATTCATTAATAATTGATCCCGATAGCAATGTTTTAGCCGGCACTTACAATGGGATTTACATTACAACAGATAATGGCGATAACTGGAGTCTACTCAACGATGATTTTACAAAAACGGTTTATACTGTAGCGATTAATCCAATAAGCAATAGTATCTTTGCAAGATGTGCAAGTGATGGGCTTTTTAGATCAACGGACGACGGAACAAGCTGGGAAAGTGTTGTAAGTGATATAGAAATTGCAAGTGTAAAGACCTTATCAATTTCCTCCAAGGGTGATATTTTTATTGGAACTAAAAAAAAAGGTATCTTTCTTTCAACTGATGATGGAGAAACTTGGGACCAATTGAATGAAGGTTTGTCTGCCAAATATATTAATAAAATTAAAATTAGTGCCGATGGCTATGTCTTTGTCGGTACAATGAGGGAGGGGATTTTTAGAAGTGTAAGCCCAATTACATCGGTAAAAGAAATTACTAGCATATCTTCTTCCTATACTCTTGAACAAAATTATCCCAATCCCTTCAACCCAACAACAAGAATAAATTATACTCTTCCTAAAGCGAGCTTTGTTACAATAAAAGTTTATGACATTCTGGGAAGAGAAATAACAACCTTAGTTAATGAAGAGAAGGCTAAGGGAAATTACCAACTAGAGTTTAATGGAAGTAATCTTGCAAGTGGAGTTTACATTTACAAAATGCAAACAGGTGATTTTTCTGACTCAAGAAAATTAATTTTAATGAAATAGCTTAAACATATGACCAAGTTTAGTTAGTAATGATTAATGTTGAGAAAATAATGAAAGGCATACTAGTATCTTATCAACTAAAGACACTTTTTAATTAACAGATGCCAATGATGCTATTTAAATTTTATATAACGGAAACAAAAATCAAGAGAAGGATGAGAAGAACATTATTTTTTATTTTAATTTTATTTATATCATGTGTATACACAAATGCCAAAAACAATGAATCTGCCTTGGGAAAACCAGCTACAACTAATATTAGCGGTGCGGAATATCCACGAATCCTTCCAGATAACAAAGTGATCTTACGAGTTAAAGCCCCTGATGCACAGAAAGTTCAGATTGATTTGGGAAAAAGATATGATATGGTAAAAGATTCCGAAGGCGTTTGGAAAGTAACAACAGACCCAGTTACTGTAGGCTTTCATTATTATTCAGTAGTACTAGATGGAGTTGCTGTTTGCGATCCATCTAGTAAAACATTTTATAGTATGGGCAGAATGGCGAGTGGTATTGATATCCTGGACGATGGAGTTGAGTTTTATTCAATAAAGGACGTGCCTCACGGTGATATAAGATCAAGGTTATATTTTTCAAATACCCCTCAAACTTGGAGAACCTTAAATATTTATACTCCTCCTGGTTATGATAAAAATATTAACGGCAGTTATCCTGTCCTTTATATACAGCACGGCGGCGGCGAAGATGAAACCGGCTGGCCCAATCAAGGCAGAACCAATCTTATAATGGATAATTTGATTGCCGAAGGAAAGGCCAAACAATTTATAATTGTAATGGATAACGGTACATGGCATATGACGGAACAGTCACGCCCGCCGCGTCAAGGTGAACGCCCTGCCGGCACATGGCCGCCGGACGGATGGACGGATGGATTCAAGAAAACCCTTCTTGAGGATATCATCCCTATGATAGATTCCAATTATCGCACCCTTGCAAATCAACCTAACAGGGCTATGGCCGGTTTATCCATGGGCGGTATGCAGACACGGATAATTACACTAGCCAATCCAGATGTCTTCTCACATGTCGGTATGTTTAGCGGCGGCAGTATCAATATGGACGATATAAACAATGCACCTGGTTTTAAAGAGAAAGTTAAACTCTTGTTCATAAGTTACGGAAGCAG
>JASFMY010000133.1:0-18659 GCA_050117315.1 Ignavibacteria bacterium | reverse complement strand
ATGATATTGATGAGTCTATACTTATCAAACAAATAAATTATTATTGTCGATATGAATCACGAAGAGATAGAACCAATTTTCATCAAAAACTTAGAAAATTAAGTTGACGCTTATGCGATAAATCGGGATACGGAGGACAGGCCGGAAACTACAATTCCCGATAATCCGCGGCGGAATTCGGGAATGGCACGGTACTTCATTGTTGACATAACACTAGGTATTGTCCTAGAATTAGCTGACTTTTACAATAAAGTTTCTGCAAAATAAAAAGTCAGTCGAACCCGTTTTGGGGGTGAGCCTGTCCGCCGTCTTTTTGGCGGGAAATCTTTCAATTAGAGCACGATTTCAAAGATTTCTCCCTCCCGCCATGCCGGCGAGGCAGGCCGGTCGAAATGACAAAACGTTTAGATATCTAATTTTGCAGAAACTCTAATTGACGGAAATTCCTCCAAACAATTACTTTTCACTTCTTTCATTTTAATTTCATCTATTCTTATAACAATATTCGAGTATACACTATAGGATATAATAAGAGACGTAATATCTTATAGCCAAATATTAATATAATAATGATATAAATCACTTAGAAATATGTTGCATAAATATAAGCTTTTATTTATCATCTAAATAATTTTATATTGTAATGGAAGTTACTGTGATGCATGTAGAGCTCACCTTAGTTGATTTAATGAGTAATAATTTTTAGTAAGATTTTTCAATGAGTTTTAAAGGGGTGACATATGTTTAAATGCCATCCCTTTAACTCCTTCATAATAATAAAATATAAATCTGAAAATTGAGGCAAAAATGAAAACAAATTCTATTATTAAGTTATTGGTTATTGTGTTATTAATTTTGGTAAGCAAAACAACTTACGCCCAGTGGCTGACAGATTCAGAAACAAACAATATTTATTACAACAGCGGCAATGTTGGGATTGGTACTACAACACCGGCAAATGCTTTACAAATTATTGCTCCATTTGGTGATGCAGTAGAAAATATACCATTTTCATTTATTAGACAGAGCAATTTATTTGATACTCATGTTTCTTCGTTTAGAGGTATTGCTAAAACATCTGCGGACTTTATGATTGACGGGTTCGGACCTAGAGTAAGATTTGAGATCGAGAATAATACAAGCGGGCCATATATGATAGGAGATTTTGCTTTTATAAGAGATGGTGCTGATAATGAAGGAGCATTTATAATCCATGCAGGTACTAATGGATTAGAAGAATTCTTTAGAATAAACAGTCTAGGTAACGTAGGTGTCGGAATATCCAGTCCAGTTGAAAAATTGGATGTTGATGGGAATATCAAAGCCGATATGTTTATTGGTGACGGTTCACAATTAACAGGAATAAGTGTTGGTGATCCAAACGTTTGGAGTGAAGATGATAATGACAATATCTATTATAACGACGGCAATGTAGGAATTGGAACGAGTTCCCCTGGAAACCCTTTACATATAGTAGCACCGTTTGGAGATAATACACAAAATATTCCTGTCACCTTTGTTAGGCAAAGTAATTTAAATAGTACTCATGTTTCTTCATTTAGAGGAATTGCTAAAACTTCGAGAGATATGATAGACGGATTTGGGCCAAGATTTAGATTCGAGATTGAAGATGATGCAGCTGTAACAAATTTGATAGGAGACTTTTCTTTTGTAAGAGATGGTGCTGATAACGAAGGAGCATTGATAATCCATGCAGGTACTAATGGAACAGAAGAATTCTTTAGAATAAATAGTCTGGGCAATGTTGGTATAGGCACAGATGATCCTCAGGGCTACAAACTGGCTGTAGCGGGTAATATGATTGCAGAAGAAGTAGTAGTAAAACTGGAAGAAGATTGGCCTGATATAGTCTTTGAAAAAGACTACAATTTGAAACCGTTAACAGAAGTAGAAAATTTCATAAAGGAAAACAAACACTTGCCTGATATCCCCTCAGCCGAAGAAGTAAAAGAAGAGGGGCTAAGTGTTGGAGAAATGCAGGCAAAGCTGCTGCAAAAGATAGAAGAACTTACTCTCTATGTAATTGATTTGAAAAAAGAGAATATAGAGGTAAGAAACCAGAATTCAGAAATACTTAACGAGTTGACAGTAAGCAATAAGCACTTAGCGAAAGTAAAAAAAGAATTAAACGAAATTAAAAAGAATTATTCAATTGAAGAGCAATAAGCTAAAAATGAAAACTACTACAGAGCCGAAAGCTTTTCAAAATAATCAATAAACAATAATAAATAATCAATCATGCATGACTTAAATAACATACCAAAGGAAATAGTATCAACTATTTCAGCACAAACAGCGTTTGAAAAAAACGTACTGGCAATAAAAAAGAACAACGGCACTTTGTCCGTTGCAATGCCTAATGTAAAAAATATTAAGCTGGTAAACGATCTCAGTTTTGACACTGGTTTTAAGATTAATCCGGTTGAAGTCCCCGCAGAATTAATTTTAGAAAAGCTGAAAGAATATTACCCGGATTACAATACCGGCAGTAACGGTTTGCCGGAAAGCGGGAACGAAAATATAAACGGTAATTACTCTAATGTAGAATATGTTAACCAGGTAATAAGTTCCGCCATAAAACAAAAAGCAAGCGACATCCATTTTGAAGTAATGGAAAATGCTTATAGAGTAAGGTACAGGATTGATGGGCACTTAACGGAAGTATCAAACATAAAGAAAAGCAGAAGTGCTGCAATAATAAGCAGAATTAAAATAATGTCTAACCTAGATATCTCCGAAAAAAGGAGGCCGCAAGACGGACGTATACTTTTTGCTCATGAAAATAAAAACATAGACATACGTGTTTCATGCCTCCCGGCAAGCTTTGGAGAAAAGGTTGTACTAAGAATTCTTGATAAGTCGCAGCTTAACCTCGAACTTAAATCGCTTGGTTTGAACGACGCTCAATATGAATTGTTTAGAAACAAAATTAAATCACCTTTCGGGATGATACTGGTTACGGGACCTACCGGAAGCGGAAAAACAACTTCACTTTATGCAGCGTTGAAAGAAATTCACTCGATAGAAAAAAATATTCTAACCATTGAAGACCCTATTGAATACAACCTTGACGGTATTAACCAATGCAACGTAAAGTCCGATATTGGGTTCAACTTTGCAAATGCATTAAGGTCGTTTTTAAGACAGGATCCCGATATAATTATGCTTGGTGAGATAAGGGACCAGGAAACAGCGGAGATAGCCATTCGTTCATCTTTAACCGGTCACCTTGTTTTCAGCACATTGCACACAAATGATTCAATATCGGGAATAACAAGATTAGTGGACATGGGGGTTGAGCCGTACCTGGTTGCTGCTTCCGTAAAGCTCATAATAGCGCAGAGGCTTGTAAGAAAATTATGCGATTGCAAAGTGCCGGATGATAAAGCAAAAATTATAGGTAATGTAGAGATAAAAAAATCTTTTAAGAAAAAAGGCTGCCCCAAATGCAAATTTACAGGTTACAAAGGAAGGATGGCAATATTCGAGTTGTTTGAAGTTACAGATGAAATTGCGGAATTAATTACCGCTAACAAACCCCTCGCAGTAATCAAAGAGAAAGCGCTAAAAAATAATTTTATTTCAATGAGAGAATCCGGTATTGAAAAAATCAAAAATGGAATAACAACTTACGAAGAGGTACTCCGTGAAACCATGTTATAAATTTACGGTAATCTTTTTAATTATTTGTTGCAGCTTTAATTTGACTGCACAGGAAGAGCAGGACTCTGTAAAATACCCGCCCGGCAGTTATGAAATTGTTGAATCGCTCAATTTTAAGAATACTGATTTTCGGGATATAATTAGAGCCCTTGCCCTTCAGTATAAAACAAATATTGTAATTGATAACAGTATAAATAAAAGAGTTTCGGTTGCATTGCACAAATTGACGTTGCGGGATGCAATACAAATTATAGCGGAAGATAACGGTTATGAGTTCAGCTTTGATTCAAACAGGTTTTTTGTAAAGACTAAAGAACCGCCGAAACCTGCACCGCCCCCGCCTCCGCCTAAAGCTCCCGATCCTATTATTACATATTATGAAGAAACGGACAAGCTTGATATTGTTCTGGACAACGCGGAAATAAAGGCTGTAATCAACAAATTAAGAAAAGAAACAGGCAAAAATTTTCTAATTACAAGGGGAACAAGCGGAAAACTTACCGGCAGCCTTAATGAAATTGATTTAAGAACCGGTCTTAAAAATATTCTGCAGAATAACGGGTTCTATTTAATAGAGAAGGATTCAATCTATTACGTATCCCGTTCAAGTTATTTTTCCAGCCTGGAAGACCCGAACAAAAAAACAAAAGGGCTTTACTGGGTTGGGGTGCAGAACGGTAAGGTAACAATTGATGTAAAAAATACAGACCTTGGTAAAGTACTCGATGATATTGCCAACCAGTTGGATTTACAATTAATAAAACTGGAAATTCCCACAGCAAAAGTAACGGTTAAATGTTCTGAAGTAGACCTGGACAAAGCTTTGTACTATTTATTCAAAGGAACGGAATATACTTTTAAAAAAGAAAATGAAGCATATATAATCGGAGGTATAAAAGGCAAAGGTTTGGAAAATACAAAGCTTGTAAAACTTGATCATTTAAGAGCGGATAAAATAATGGAGAAATTGCCCGGTAAATTGTTCCCATCTGTTATAGTTCAGAATATTATAGAACATAACGCTTTGCTTTTATCGGGTTTGAATGACGAAGTAGTTGGAATGGAGGAATATCTTAAAACCATAGATCAACCTGTTCCGCAGGTAATGATCGAAGCTTTGGTTGTAGACTATAATTTGGATAACCTTTTTAAATTCGGACTTAATGCCGGCTCGGGAGATTCTTCAAAAGTAATGCGGTCCGATAAATGGTTTCCCGGTTTGGATGTAACTGTTGGAGGGAAAAAAATTAATAAGCTTTTAGACGACATAGGTAATATAAATGTCTTCGGTAAAGATATAAATTTGTCGGCGGTAAAATTACCGGAGGACTTTTACGCTAATGTTCAATTTCTTGAGTCAAACGGAATTGCAAACGTAAAGTCACGACCGTTACTTTCTACGCTTAACGGGCATACTGCTTCGCTAAAAATTGGTGAGACACAAAATTATGTGTTTACCGATATACTTCCGGTTAACAGTGTGACTGGGACTTCATACATTGAGCAAGAAAAAATTGAGAAAATTGAAGCAAATATTTCGTTTGAGATAACTCCCTGGGTGGGGTCTAATAAGCAATTAACACTGGAAATTAAACCGGATTTCCAAACTCCTAAAGGTGAGTTTTCGTCCGATAAAAAACTTATACCGTCAATAAATACAAGGACGTTTGAATCTACGGTAAAACTTAAAGACGGCGAGACAATAATTCTCGGGGGATTGGTTCAGGATACTAAAACATATTCGGAAAGCAAATTCCCGTTGCTTGGTGATATCCCGATATTAGGCGAATTCTTTAAAACAAAGTATGATCAAAAAGAAAAATCCGAACTTATAATTTATTTAACACCCAGAATTTTTTACGAAGACGAATTCGGTTATGCTCACTATGAGTATGCCGAGGAAGAATAGAAATGAGGGTAGCAGTCCCGCGAGCTCGGTTCTCACTCCGACAAACTATATCGGGGTGTGAAATGACATCACAAATGTGATGCGTCACTAGAATTCAATGAGTAAAATATTGTATTGGGCAATATTGAAGTAACAATAGAAAAACAAACTAGAAGCTAACTGCTAATAAGAGGTAAAAATGAAAACAAATATTGTAATTAAGTTATTGGTAATTTTCTTTATAGGTATTTCAATAAAGGCACAATCCACAGACGGATTGGAAGCATATTATTCTTTTGACGGAACCACAGGTGACCAAAGTGGAAATAATAATAACCCGACTTATGTTCTTGGAGGATTTATAAGTGACCAATGGGGTAATGCATTATCAGCATACTATTTGAATAATGACAATACGGGTTCACAAGAGTATTTGTATTTGCCTGATATTTTCCCGGATAATTTAACAGAATTTACTATTTCCGGGTGGGTTAAGTGTTTGGGAGACAATTCCAAGAGTGCTTATGTTCAGATGATTTGTGACTTTCAATCTCAGTATGTTATTTATGTTATTATTACCCCTGATGAAGGAAGCGGTACGGCTGAATTGGACTTTATGATAAATGGTAATACTTCTACAAGTTCAGTGGAATATACTTTTAATCTAAATGAATGGCATCATTTTGTAGGGGTTTACGGAAACGATCAGCTTTCATTATACATTGACGGCAATTTAATAAATACTGTTACACCTGGATCATTAAGCACCTCTACCGGGCTATACACTGCAATAGGAAAAACCGGGGATGATAGAGATAATTTTCATTTCAACGGGTTTTTAGACGAATTCAGAATATATTCACGCGAATTAACTTCAACAGAGATAGCCGAATTATATACTACACCCCATTCTGGAGGAGGCGATGACGGCGGTTCAAGTTTATGGAGCAGCGGATCAGGAGATGATATTTATAGAGATTTAGGAAATGTTGGTATAGGCACAGATGATCCGCAAGGATATAAACTTGCAGTAGCGGGTGATATGATAGCCGAAGAAGTTGTAGTAAAACTGGAAGACGACTGGCCTGATAAAGTATTTGAAGAAGATTACGATTTGAAACCATTAACCGAAGTAGAAAATTTTATAAAAGAAAACAAACATTTACCCGATATCCCGTCTGCCGAAGAAGTAAAAGAAGAAGGACTAAGTATTGGAGAAATGCAGGCAAAACTGCTTGAAAAAATTGAAGAGCTCACTTTGTACACAATAGAACTTAATAAAAAATATATTGAACTAAGTAAACAAAATGAAGAATTAAAAAAAGCTAAATAAAAATCCTGAGAGAGAAAAAACACTTAATGAACATTATCAAATACTATAAAAAGAAATACAATTTTGTAATACCGGCATACGTAATGCCGAGGTAAAATGAAAAATAATTCAAAAATTCTAATAATCATATATAAGAGGTTATCATGAAAATATTCCGTTTGTTCTTAATTCTTCTACTTTTTTCATATTATCATGTTTTCTCTCAAACTGAGAACTCAGATACGGAAAAAAAGAATGAAACCCAGTCACTTGAGGCTGTTGATGCTAAAGAATATTTTGGAGAAGCTTTAGAACTAAATGAATCTTCTTCTATTCTTTCAATTACATCTGAGGAAGGATTGAATGAAGAACAGCATTCGACTGCGCCACAGATTAGCACATTTACTACGAACCCAGACGCTTTGGGTGCTATAGCTAATAGTGTTAATAATTTTACAGGAGACGTTAACATGCCCTTAAACTTGATTTCGTTACCGGGCAGAAACGGATTAGATGTAAATGTTTCTATAAGCTATAGTTCCAATGTGCATAAATCGGTTGGAATATGGAACAAGGAAGCACCGACCGGAATATTAGGCTTAGGCTGGTCAATGCCATATTCAAAAATAATTGTTGATAATCAACAAACAGGAACTAGGGAAGATGATGTCTTTTATTTATCTGAAGGAGGTTCAAATGTTGAGTTAATCAGAGATGGAGAAGGATATGATAGTGATTTGAGTTTAGACTATAAGATTTATAAAACAGTAAACTATCAGCCCTGGATAATAAGGTATTACTATAATGATGCAGTTCCTACAAATGAATTCTGGGCAATTGTCAAAGAAAACGGTGTTGAATATATATTTGGAGGTAATACAACTGCGCAACAGTATATTGTAAAATGGGATAACTGGATTGGTAACAGTAGTGTAAACGGTAATTCAATTGAGCAGGTAACAGCCTGGAACCTATCTAGCATTAAAAATAGATGGAATGATGAAGTGCAATTTGAGTATAAGAAAGAAGAAAACTATGTAAAGAACACTAATGAAATTCAGACTGAAGCTTGTTACTTAGAAAAAATTACAGATGTTTACGGCAGGGTTGTTCAGTTTTATTATGCGGATAAATTTTCTAATGAATATAAAGAACCACATTCAGAGCAAAGTGAAGGTACGGCCGGAGATGCTTATCAAGAAGTTTATGAAAAATTGTTTCTTGATTACATTGAAGTAAAAAATAAATATGATGAAGAATTATTCACAATTGATTTCAATTACGGCCAAGAATCAGATTTTCTTGATTATGGATCAAACATTGAAAAGAGATTATTAAAATCAATTACTCAAAAAAATAAATATGGTGAATCATTACCCTCTATTCAGTTTAGTTATCGAAATGCTTCTCCTAATAAAGGAGCGTTATCACAAGTAATTATGCCAGCAGGAGGCTCAGTAACATTTCATTATAAATCTCAAAATATAGAAAATTCAGAAAGGAATTTTACACTGGCGGCACCTGATGGTTATTCAGATCCAACTGTTTGGATTGCTGAGGATTATATTGTAGCTACATTTAGTACTACTCCTTCTGGAGATGATAATGCAAGGACATTAAAAGTTTATGCCTATCAATGGGACGGCGAATGGGTTGGTGAAGAATTAATTACTATAACAAATTTAAGGAAAGATGATATTCCATTAAATCACAATTTTACTATAAGATTAGAAAAAGACTTCTTTGCGCTGCAAATCTTAACTATAAATGTTCATGAGAATACTAAATTATATGTATTCGAAAAGAACAAATTAGAAAGAGGTAAATGGAATTTAATTAATCCTGGTGGAACAGTATACGGCAAAGCAAAGGAAACATTTACTACCCTACTAACTGGGGAAAACTTTGCGGCAATATATTATCACAATGAACGAAACGGATATGTTAATGGCTATACTAGAAGAGGAAATTCTTGGACGTCTGATATAGATTTTCGAATTAATGCCGAAAATCAAGGTAGCATAACGCAATCCGCAGTAGTAAGTGCAAATAACTTTATTTGTATTTTTGCTATAATATATGATAATATACGACTTCATTATTTGGATGAAAATTTAAATTGGCAGACTAATACAACGATAACTTTGAATACGAATGATCAAATTGCTCACTGGATTGCAGGTAATAATTTTGTTTCAGGATATGTTAACGGTTACGGTGAAAAAATTCTTTCTTGGGATGAACAATATGAGTTTAGTTCAAATAAAACAACACAAGGATTGAATGATATATCTTTTGTTACTAGTGTTGCGAATGATCTTGTAGGGTTTGTTGGAAATTCTATGAAGATGACCGCAGCCAGATTTGACGGAGTAGAGTGGAAGTTGCAAAATGGGAATCAATCAAACAGTAGAAATTATAGAAGCACTTTTGGTAATGATTTCTTTGTAAGAAGATATGATAGTAATGGTTCCTCAGATCGTAATTGGCGAATATATATTTTTAACCCGAATACATCAAGTTGGACAAGTACTTATGTAAATGATTCAGATTTACTTGATACTTCCATTTCAGAACCTGAAACTAGGGCATCTTATGACTTGTTTGTTTTGGGAAAAAATGTACTTACAAGAGATGACAATGGTGAATTTACTGTTAAATATGCTTTGCCAACTACACAAGACTTATATGTGGGATTTAATTATATCAAATACGGAACTTCAACACAAACTAAAATGATTCCAATAAAAAATGGCGAAGTAAGACCTGACTTAACCTATACATATTCAAAATTATCACAAAGAATAAATTTAACAGGAGCTTATGCGTTCGTAACACATAGTGGCGGCTCCGGATACACATCAGCAAATACACTAACTTTTCATCGTATCGTAGATCATACTGCTGGGGAAAAACAAATCGACTACCCTGTAAGCTATGTTGAAGTAAATGGTAAACACACTACACAGTGTACTGCTTACGACTTTGACAAATCCAACGCAACAATTGACCCAACCGGCAATATAGCACAGTATAACAAAGTAAAAGTTGTTCCCGGTTCATCAACTGCTTCAGATTCAAATCCTCCTTACGGCTATACTGAAAACTACTTCATGAACGGATTGCCTGACCAGGTTACAGACTTAACGGATGATGCTTCCAATGCCAATGATAATTATAATTTATTGAAGGGTACACCTTACCAGTCAAAAGTATTTGATGCAGATGGCGATGAGGTTTCTAGTTCCATAAGTTATTATAAGGTAACAGATATCAGCGAAGTGTCCGAAATACCGGATTTAAATAAGTTTTCTTATTATGCCCGGATAGTTCAAAAGGAAGAAACTCTAGACGGCGTTACTACAACAACAAAATATGAATATAACACTGAAGGTTTACTAAACAAAACAATAGTGGAAAACTATAATTCATATAACGAACTTGAAGAGATTATTACAGAAACAGAGTACGCATATGAACATGCTGGTGACGATGAAAACTATAATGTATTGGTTGACGAAAACATATTAACACCGGTCTACGAAAAAATTAGCAAAACTAATACTACTGTTACCGGTAAGTCCATAACAGAGTGGACTACATTAAATGATAAGTTTGTCCCGTATAAAACTTCAATATGGAATACAAGTTCAGAAACTTACAAAGATATTTCCGAAATCCAATCCATTGACGACAAAGGCAATGTTTTGGAAAGTTTAGACTTAATAGATAACATTTATTCAGGCTCAATATACGATTCAAGTTATCTGCCTGTCGCATCATTCAGTAATACTGAAGTTGCTGATGTTTTTGCCGAAAATTTTGACGACAAAGATTTAACCGACGGAAAACCCGGAAGCTGGACTTTCGGTGCCGCATCATATTGGGATTATGATAACGGCAAATTAAGATTTACAGTGGGCAGTTCCGGTTATGGAGATTATGCATCACCTTCAATAGAAATCGATCAAGATGTAATTTATGAATATGATATTAGGCTGGGTGATTCATATGTCCAGACAGACTGGGGGGCATTTCAGTTTCGTAAACAATCCGGTACCGATTCTCCTTGGGATTCGGGATATTTCCTAATATTGAGAACAAACGGAACTCTTGAGTTAAAAAAAGCAAGTGATGCGACTGGTAGATTGGGTATTTATACCGGGACATTGAATGTATCAAGATGGCAGAGGATTAGGGTTGCATGTTCCGGTGATAATATTAAAGTTTATTACAACGGTAAAAAAGTAATTGACGTTGATGATTCGGAGTATTCCGGCCAGTATTTTGGATTTTATGCGTACCATGCTGATGCGGAATTCGATAACTTTATTACTTACTCAAATGATGCATACGCCGGCATAGTCAGTAGAGATTTCGATTTAATGCATACTGTTTCATCAAGTGACGGAAGCGGTTTATCAACCCGGACATTATACGATTCGTTTAATTCACCTGTAGCAGTTATTGATTACAAAGGTGTTCCGGTTTCCTCGGTAATGTCGTCGCTGTCGGTTGAAAGGAATGACGGTGATTACGTAACGAGTGATCCTAACGTAACCCTGTCTACATCCGTCACGGGCAAAGAAGGATTTTACGAAGCATTTGATTTAAATCTCGATAACTGGACTGCTGAAAACTCTGCCGGGTTATCAAGCTGGACAGTTGATAATGAAATGTTAGTCCATAATAATTCCGGCGACGGTTCAGGAAGTTATGATAAACTATATTATGATTTTGAAAACGAATTAACCGGTCGTGTTGGAATAGAATTTTCGGTAAAGGTTCCGGAAGCCAGCTTTAATACTAATTTTGGTTTTGCTGCCGGCGGAAATGAATGGGATAGAGAATATAATACAACCGAAAATGCTTTGTGGACTTATTTTAACAGTACAACATTCTACAATGCTTCAGCTCTAAGTTCGTCCCAAACTGTTGCCGATTGGCTGCAAGCCGGAAAAACTTATAGAATAAAAATAATTATTGATATAGATAACGAAGTTACCGATTTATATGTGGACGGAAAACCTTGTGTCTATAATGAACAAATATTGAACACTTCAACAGGTATCAGGTATTTTTCATTTAACAATAAAGGTGAAGGTAACGCTACGGAATGGGAAATAGATAATTTCATTATATACACTGACCCGGTTCATTCTATTACGTATTCGGATGCTGCAGGTAAAGAACTGCAGTCTCAAGTTGAAGAAAGCAACAATAACTTTTTGGTAAGCCAAAATTTATATGATGATCTGGGAAGAGCCGCAGTAAGCTTGAAAACAACAAGGATAAGTGATACCGAGTTTGCCTATATAAGTAATTATGTTTCCGGTTACGACTGGACTAATGATATAATCAGCGGCTTGGTAAAGTCGGAAAATGACAATGAATCATATCCTTATTCGCGAACCGTATTTGAAGATTCGCCGCTCGGCAGGCCTATTGAACAAAGTATTCCGGGTAGTGGTTACCAGGTCGGCAGCGGAAACACAACCACGTTCCTTTATTTTAGTAACATGAGTACTTCTTTTACCGGGTTTAATACATCTGAAGGAAGATATTTTGTGAAATTAGCAATAGACCCTGAAGGTACTTATTCTTACGAAATGACAGACAAAATTGGCAACACTGTTGCTCAAAAATACGGCCCGCTTGATGGTCTTTTGGAATCCCAATTTAAATATGATGCTTATGGCAATTTGGAGGAAGTAAGGACTCCAAATTATTACAGCTTGGGAACAACCTATAAGTCCAACAGTTATTACGACGGTTTCCAAAGATTAACTCAATCCACTTCGCCCGATGCCGGGGCTGTAGAATATTTATACGATGATGCGGACAGAACAAGATTTATTTTAGACGGCAACGGCAGGAATGCTTCCGTGACAAACAATATAATTTACTTTAATTATGACGACCTGGGCAGAATAACTGAAGAAGGTTATTTTGAGTACGAATGGTCGAGTATTACCACTGCTAATATTAACAGTAAAGCATGGCCTTCAGGCCAGGCAACCTGGAGAAAAAAATATACTTACGGAACTTTTGAAGATTATACTTCCGAAAGAGATGCCGTTATGACTGTTGAAGTTAATAACAATAGCGATACCGGGACAGAGGTTGTCGAATCATTTGCTTACGATGTTGAAGGCAATGTTTTAAGCAAAACAATTACAATCACAGATTTTGACGAACTCAGCAAAACCGTCTCTTATGAATACGACGGGGCAGGACAGGTAACAAAGGTAAATTACGGACAGGGCACAACACCTGTAGATTTGGTTTTACCTGCTGGGGAAATAACAAATACCCGGTGTTACTTTGCCACCAACTCAATTACTGCGGGTACGGATGTTTCCGTAGAGAGCACGGGAGATTTAACATTAACTGCAGTAACGGAAGTTATTCTGTTACCTGGTTTCCATGCTAAGTCCGGCTGCACATTTAAAGGCGAAATTTCTACCGTAAGCAACTGCCCTGGCGGCGGTTCCGGTGCGGACTCCGAGCTTGAAGTTACTTATGCTTACGATAGAATCGGAAGAGTTACGGATATAGGTATTCCCGATGATCCCGACTTCTTTGCTTCGTATACTTACGATTTGAACGGGCAGGTGCAATATGAAAATATAAACAACAGTTCATTGCAAAGAACCTATACTTACGGCGAAACCGAACGGCTTACATGCATCTCGGATTCGGAATTTGAAGAAACAATAACTTATAACTCGGGCGGTGCAGGATTCTTTAACGGTAATATTTATAAAATAAATAACGATTATAAAACCAGTACCGATCTTAACCACGAAGTAACATATGATTATGATGATTATAATAGGCTGATAACCGCAAACAGCGATATGTCCGACGGCAGCAGGGATGTAGGCGTTGCAGCGCCGATTGAATATGATGATAACGGCAACCTGCAAGAGTTAACCAGGGGCGGTGTTTCAACTTCTTACACCTACGTTACAGGTACAAATAAAGTAAGCTCAGCCGGCAGCAGCACTTTTACATACGATTACAACGGAAATGTTGAAACATCCGCGGGAAAAGATATTGACCCGATAGAGTACGATCCCTTTTTCAATTTGGCCGTAACTATTACCAGGGCTGAAGAATATATGACTGCATTCCGGTACGGTGCCGATCACCAGAGGGTGTATAAAGAGTACTATACCGACGATAGTGAAAAAGATAAAACGGCTTATATACACGGCTTAAGCGATTACCCGTTGATGGAAAGCAGGCAGTTTTATGATGCGGTAGACGAAAACACATTTTATGTTTACGGGCCTACCGGTTTAATTGCTTACAACAAATACGGACAATGGGATTTTGTACTAAAAGACCACTTAGGCTCAACACGTTTGGTAGTTAAAAACGACAACACGGTAAGCAGTTACTACGACTATTTACCGTTTGGCGGTATTGTCTATGAATATTCAGAAAGCGACCCGAATTATAAATTTACCGGGCAGGAATATGACGGCGAAATAGCACTGCATAACTTCCGTGCAAGGCTTTATGATAGTGAAGCGGGTATATTTTATGGTATGGACCCGGCTGGGCAAGGTTTTAGTCCCTATGGATATGGTGGTGGAAGACCTATAATGATTGTTGATAAAGATGGTCGATTTTGGCACATAGTTGCAGGTGCTGTTATTGGAGGAATTATAAATACCGCTTTACATTGGGATAAAATTGAAAGTCCTTGGGACGCTGTAGGAGCATTTGGAATAGGCGCAGCAGGTGGAGCTTTAGCAGCCGCAACAGGTGGAGCGGTACTGACAGCTGCCGGGGGTACCATTATGGCGGGCGCAGGAGGCTTTATGGCAGGTTTTGCGTCAGGAGCCGTGGGTTTTGGTTTTGGTGCAACTGCGACCAATATTGGTAATACAATGTACTTTAATGATCCTTATCCATCATTAAAAGATCAGGCCATAGGTTTAGGCATTTCTGCGCTAACAGCAGGTTTAATAAATGGATTCACTGCCACAAGTAATGGCTTGAGTTTTTTGAACGGTGATCCAGGTTTACCAAGCCTATCTTCTGCTCCAGCACTTTCTGGTTCAATTGGTAGTAATACTAGTTCAGCAGCAAAACCGGCCCAATTGGCAAAAGCAAATATTGATGATTTGGTTGATGATGGAGCTAGTCATGTAGATGATTTAGCTTATTCATTAGATGATAATTTGCCAACAAATTTAAAGATTATTCCTAAATCTGAGGTGCCATCTAATCTTAATATTGGTAGGCAAGGGAAACACATATTAGGGCATAATAATTTTCAACCTGGTAGAAGTGTTTTAGAAGTAAATCCTAATGAGTTGTTAACTGGTTTTTCAAAAGGACAATTTAATACTTTAAGAGTATTGAATAATAAGGTTGTTGTTGACTTTGGAAAAACTATAGGAAAATTTTATCAGAATGGAGTTTTAGTTGGTCCAACAAGATATGGTATAATACATTATGGTGTGGGTGGGGCACATATTGTCCCAGCAAATCCAATACAATATTAAATTAAAGAGGGGATATCAATGGAATTGACAAATGAAAAAATTAGACTTGCTTTACAGATGGCGCTTCTAGGTGAAATATATGGAGAATTAAGGGCAGTAGTATATAAATATAACTCTAAAGAAAAGAGTTTCTTAATTAGGTATTATCTGAATAGAAAGCCAACTGAATATGATTATGAGAGTATCAGCGTCGTTATGGCCGAATTTATTTCTAATTTTAAATACTCGGAATTTGAAGAAATAAAGGAGGAATGTGTTTTTTCTAGTGTGCATCAATCAAAACTAGAATCACTTGATGGATTCGTTTATTTAAAGAAAGAAGATATTTCTATTGCTTAATCCAAGGCTGGCAAGGTCGTACCTTGCCAGTATATTCCATTGTTGCCACCGATCCCTCCTTCGTTTGAAACTACGGTGGGCAGGCACACGGTGGCACATTTCATTGGGGCCAATGAAATTAAAGCATGGCATCATATTGTTGAGCAAACACCTAAAAATATTTGCTCCAAGGCTGTCGAGAACCCTTTCTCGACACGAGAGGCGGGAAATAGAAGTAAATAAATCTCAGCTCATAAACATAATGTCTGTTCTCAAGAAATTGTTCTTGACAACGGGGTAATAGACAACACAAAAGAGAAACAAGGCAGCAGTAACTCTTAACTGCCAAAGAAGCTGGAAGATGGGAAGACGAAACAGAACACTATTAACAAACGAACAATTCTTTTTTGTAACCACAACAATAGTGGGATTTAAACATGTATTTACAAAAGACGAAAGATGTGAAATACTCATAAATAATATAAAACATTATCAAGGAGTGTATAATTTTATAATACTAGCTTACGTAATAATGCCCTCGCATTTCCACTGGATAGTAAAAGTAAACTCGGTAAAAGGGTCAATCTCTGATATAATGCGGGACATAAAAAAGTACTCAGCCTGGGATTTGCTTGAGAGTCTGGAAAAAGAAAAGTCAAACTTATTGGAGTCATTCATATTGGACAAACCGAGTAAACAAAAAAGGCAACTATGGATGCACCGTTTTGATGATGAAGTAATAAGGAATAACAAAATGTTTTGGGTAAAATTAAAATATATACATAACAATCCCGTAAAAGCCGGTTTAGTTTCAAAGGTAGAGAAATACAAATATTCAAGCGCAAGAAACTATGTAAACAATGATCACTCTGTAATATTCGTTGATACAGAATGGGGAGGCGTTGAAATTGTCTGAGTATTTCAGTCGAGAAGTGGTTCTCGACTGCCTTGTAAATTATAAATTTACCGGGCAGGAATATGACGGCGAAATAGCACTGCATAACTTCCGTGCAAGGCTTTATGATAGTGAAGCGGGTATATTTTATGCTATGGATCCGGCTAGGCAGATAGCTTCTCCGTTTGGCTATGCCGGAGGTAATCCTATCATTAATGTTGATCCCGATGGTGAATTTTTCTTGGAGGCTTTGCAAATAGCTACTACAGCCTACAGCATTTTTAACGGCTACATCAATGGAGGAAGAGAAGGAGCAATAAGAGGAGCTGCACTTAGTGCTGTAGCTAAAGGCTTTAGTAGCTATTTAGACGGTGCTATAAATCTAGGTAATCAATTTCATGAAAGAGCTATTGCAAGAGGTCTTGAAAACGCTATTCAAGGAGGCGTTAATACTGCAATAGCTGGTGGAAACCCCATTAAGGGAGCAGTAATAGGTGGTGCTACAGGAGCAGTTTTAGGTGGGGTTAGTAGTTTATTAGAACCTTCTGTAGAATCAACTGATCGTTTACAATTGGCAAATATGGGAAGTGGAGTTCCCAAAGGGTATACCATAATATATAATCCGTCAACTGGACAATACGAATATACATATATGTTAGATGCAGTACTGGTTACACCATGGGAAAGAGCCACTCTATGGCAAGTTGCTGGCATGATTGGTAGAAACATTGCATATTTAGGAATGGATAGTTACTATATGTATAATATTGATGAGAATTTTAATTTAACTCGTAGACGTGTAAAAGAATCTCCTGAAGTTATAATGGGAATGGTACCTCCAATAATTGATGGCCCAGCAAGTCCAAACCAAATAAATAAACTAATAAGAACTGGTAAAGCTCCTAAAGGATTAAAGAGAGTAGATGTCCCAAGAACCTATAAGGAGAAGATACACATGACTTTTGATAATGGTAACGCTCTTAATATCGATGGTACTTGGAAACACATAAAAGGTAGCACTACTTTAACAAATGCTCAGAAGAAATTCTTAAGACAACATGGATGGAAAATTCTTGAATAAAATGAGGTAATTATTATGAATCTTATAAAAAGAGAAGTAATAGCAAATTGGATAAAAAAAAGCTTTAAGTCATTACAAAGCTATGAGTTTGTAACTGAACATATTGACGAGATATTTAACTATGAATGGGATGAAATTAGAGAAATTGAGTTTTGCTTAGATGCATTTGATATCTTAGTTGATGAAATAAATAAACATAGTTTAAAGTGTGTGCCTATGTTGGTTCTTCCGTTAAATTTCACTGAAGAGTTGAAAATTGAAGTTCCTTCATGGAATGAATTGAGAAAATTGCTAATTGATGAACCGCCATCTTTATATTTACAAAAAGCTAATCAGTATTTAATGCTTAATAGGTATGAAGAATATAGAAGACCAATAAATATTAATTATGAATTCCATTATTTAAATGTTGAAAACATTTCAATTTACTATAAAATTTATAGAGATGAAAAATCATTTAGTAATGATTGGGAATTTGCAAGAGCTATTTACATTGAATATTTTCCTGATTTCTTGGCAACCGAATAATTTCCATTGCTGCCACTGACCATTCCAAGGCTGTCGAGAACCCACGCCAAAGGCAGGCACTCCTCGACAAGGGAAGTAGCAAGCAGTAAGATAGAAAAAGTACAAGAATAAAAGGTCTGTTGTCAAGAAAGGGTTATCTCGTTTGCGGGAATTCTTAGCAACCAAGTAATAATACAGCAGTTAAGAAGAGATTTTTTGTTGATACGGACTATACTGGTTTGGAGATAACTAAAGATTGTTCCCGTCACTGAGAGGTCAGTGACGGGAGTTAAATATTAAATATGCGAGCCGGGGTTTGAAAATTTATAGGCTTGGTTCAGTAAAAGTATAGGTTAGGTTTGGTAAAAGTATAGATTAGGTTCAGTAAAAGTGTAGGTTAGGTTTGAAAATTTATAGGCTTGGTTCAGTAAAAGTATAGGTTAGGTTTGATA
>JASFMY010000132.1:0-19021 GCA_050117315.1 Ignavibacteria bacterium | reverse complement strand
AATTTAATAATTGTCGGGTCTTCCTAAATGGGAAAGGCTTGAAAAGTGCTTGAGCCGTATGAGGGGAAACTCTCATGTACGGTTCTTAGGGGGCTTGGAGATGGCGACATCTCCCGGCTACCCGGTAGGTGTAATTTAGATTGGAGGTATGATGAAAACATTAGATTGCATTATCTTTAATGTTGAACATGGTTTTTCAACATTTATCAAATCTCCAAATGATTATTGTCTATTAATTGATTTCGGTAGGAGGGAGTTATTTTCCCCAGTCAAATGGATTCGAAAACATTATAATGCTGGAAATAATAACATTAAGTATTACAAAAAAAGAAGATTTGCGGAAGCAATTGTAACTCACTTACATTTAGATCATTTTGATGATGTCGGTAGTTTAGTGAATGAGGATAAGCCTAAAATCCTGACAAGAGATAAAGAAACATTAAAACTCCTTGATAAAAAAATAAAAGATGAAAAGGATAGTTCAAGAAAAGATAAATTTGAAAAATTTAAAAAATTCTCAGAAGATTATACGGATGATGTTAAATCTCCTGTTGACTGGGGATTTGATTTTTTCGATACAAAAAATATTTCATACAAAGACGCTAATGATTGTTCCTCTTCGGATTATAAACTAATTAACAATCGTAGTTATTTGATAGGTATTTCTTTTGCTGGGAAAAAGATATTAATACCCGGTGACATCGAAAAAGAAGGGTGGGAAAAAGCTTTTTCTTATTCTAAGATAAAGAAGATTTTAAAAGACGTAAACTTTTTTGTTGCTTCACACCATGGACATAAAAGTGGTATTACATCCGAAGTACTAAAATATACCGGTAAACCCGACCTGTATTTAATTTCAGTTGCATCGCTTGATGCACATGTTTCAAGTTTTTATTCAAATTCTGAAAATAGTAACGGCTTTTTAGTAAAAGGTGATAAATCAAAATCTCATTCGGTTACAACTAGGGATAGAAAAGGATCGATAAGAATATTAATCAAGGAAGACAGTACAACAACAGTTGAGATTTTCGAAGCAGATGATAATTTGACAAAACATCAAAAAGGTCTACTAGATAAAAGATCAAAAAAAGTAATGCGAAGTTGGAAAAATGGCTAAAATAAGTTTTGACAGATATACAATAATTGCAAGAATTTTTCCAGCAATTATTTCTTCAACACCGATACTCTTATTACTATTTGAATTGTCGTTGGATGAGAATTATAAAAATTTCATTGCATATATAACCAATATTAATTTTTATGGCTACGTCTCAGTTTCATTAGTTTTTTTGTATTTCTTTGCTCAGCTAATTAGATATACATCAAAGTTTTTTGAAAATATTTATTTCCATAGCAAAGATGGATATCCGACTACCTATTTGCTTTTATACAAAAACAAAAAATTATCTCATAAATATAAGTCAAAGCTTCGGGAAAAAATTAAGAAGGATTTTGATTTTATACTAATGACGGAATCCGAAGAAAATATAAATTTTGATGAAGCAAAAAAGGAACTTAGTGATATTACTCAGCAAATATTAGCAAAGAATCGTAATAATAGTTTTGTCCAAAAGCATAATGTTTGGTATGGATTCTCCCGTAATTTATTAGGTGGTATTCCATTTACAATTCTTTTTAGTATAGTAAATATTCTGATTGCTGTAATATACTATGAAGATTTTCCTTTTATGATTATTAATGTATTTAGTGCTGTTATATCTTCCGTTATACTTATGTTTAATAAAGTTATTCTGATACAAAATGCTGAGAAGTTCGCTATTAAACTATTTGCTGAATATATGGAGAAAAATTACACCTAACCGCTTAAAAAAGGAAAGATGCAATATTGCGAAAAAAATAAAACCGTATGGTACTTAAAAGATTTGATAGAGAAGCTTAAATCGGAACATAACGATAAATTTGTTTATCGAGGACAGAATCAAGAATTTATTCCACTTATTCCTTCATTTTACCGAAGTTTGGTAGATAAACATAGAGGATTTCACCGAAATGGATATGTTAGTCTATTCAATAGAGGAGACTATTTTTATGAAACTTATACTAATTATAATATAAATGAAAAATTTATTAAAAGACTAAATTTTTTGAAATTGTCATTGCATCTTTTTGGAATTCCTTTGGGAAACCTTTTCTGTCAGCATTGTGGTGTTCCTACTGAAGGATTAGATGTAACAAAAGATATTATGGTGGCAGCACTTTTCGCAATCTATAACTATAATAAGAAGAAGTACGTTGAAAATTCTAATGCAAATGGTGTAATATATAGAATAGACACTAAGACAAAAAAAATAGATTCTTTATCTCAAGTAAAAGAATTTGATTCATTTGATTGTCCTTTTTATTTAGATGGAACAAGTATACTTAGTTTAATAAATAATTGTGATAGTATTGAGGAATCAATTAATAGTTACAAAGAATATCAAATAAGGCATTCTTATTTAACAAGTGTAGCAGATATAGAAGAAAAAAAATATAATTATTATCGTCCTATAGAATTACTAAAACTCCCACAAAATGAGCTAAAGATTGGCAGAGTCTTTAAACAAAAGGCTGGATTAATTTTCCCTGATTTTTTAATTGATCAAATAGAAGATGGGCGAACATTCCCTCATTTTGAAGGAAAACCATGGAGAGGATGTTTCAGTATTGAAGATTTAAGTAAATGTATTAACGTAGAAAGATTTCTTTTTTATCATGTTAAAGAGAATGAAAAATGCATTAACTCAGATCCAGTTGAAATATTTCCAAAGAATGATCCTATTAAGTCACTAATGCTTAATATTTTGACTGCTCAATATGGTACTCCAATTATGTATTTAGGTGTAGGTCCTATTCTTTTTCCTGGAGACGAAGATGATGTATTTACGTAAAATTAATTGAGAGGAAGCTACAGGATTCTTTTCAATATATTTGAAACAAATTAGAATATATATCAATAGAAATTTAATATGGAATTAAACAAATGTCGAAATCATGTTATCATAAAATTGATGAAAAAAACTGGTCATATATCAAAAACAATAGTTGTGAACAATTAGGAAAATGTGAACACTGTGGAGAAAATGTTACTCGTATTCATCATGCAAATTGGGCGGAGTTTACAAGGGAAGAAGAAAAAATAGTAGATCCCTCTGAATTGTATAGAGATGGATTGATTTCCTTCTCTCAACTGATGATGTATAAAGGAACATATACTGAGAAAATTAGTGTCAAATATAAAAGATGTACTAGGTGTCATATTAAGGTGAAATTGGAAGATTAATTGGTTCTATTGCTGCCACCGTCCCCCGTAAAAAAGAACGGGGCAGGCGCACGGTGGCACACTAGCTGGATTTTGAGAAAAGGCAGCAAAAGATAAAAATAAAATAATCCCGTCACTGAGTGGTCAGTGACGACAGTAAAATGTCAATTTGTATTCTGTCCCTTGCTTTATCCAGCTTTACTTCTAAACCGATCCTTATTCCTTTATAATTTCCATCTTCAATTATTCTTTCTGTTGTTATTGATTGGGGATCAAATATAAGACCATCATCAGATTCAATGGCAGCTATCTCTTTGAAAACATTTTTCAGTGTTGTCAAGTCATTTTGGATATTACTACCCATGAGATCTATATCTTTTGTTGGGCGCATCCGGCTTATATTGTATAATAAAAAAAGAAGTGCTCCTTTAAGAATAAAACAATTTGCAAACGGGCTAATCGAAATTCGGTAGAGCATTCTTTCCTGTATGTATTGTTTAAATACCGCTTGATAATCTCTCTGTTCCAACCGGGAAATATTCAACAATCTCTTTCTTTTATTGATGCCGTAATGTTTTTATATCCTTCCTTTTTGTCATTACATACTTCCTTTTATATAAGCTTCCATTTTTTTGTATGCCCCAAGCTTTAGCGCCGTATCGGCAAGTATATTTATTTTTTGTCTCGGCTTCTCATATATGTTTTAAGGGACTCAAGCGCAACATCTTCACCGAGTTTGTTTTTATACCTGAAAAGATCTACTATGGTTTTTTCTTTGGAATAAATTTTTATCCTGCCGCTTCCTGTATCAATCTCCCTTACTCCCAGTTCATATTTATTCCTTTCAAAATAATAAACACGACAGGGCGGGTAACCGATATTAAAACGGGGGGTGTTCATGGGCAGTGCTACATAAATTTCAGACGGATTGAAGGTTGTAAGCTCATAATATTCCGCAGCCGAAAGCAGGCAAATAACGGCTTTTTTATTAGCCCGGCATACTGTTGCAAAGCTCTCATTTTCATCAAATGAATAAGCGGTTAGTTTATAAAGACCAGGCTTTATCTTCGCTATAATTCCATCTGCCGAGGCTTTTGCAATATCTCTGGTTTGAATGCCCGCCTCACGCATCTCTTTCATACGAGTAAACCCCTTATTCTTTTCGAATATCTTTTCAAGTTTTTTCATTTTGCCTATCTATGAATCGTTTTGTAGGTAAAAACAATAATATTTCCTACAAAATGAATCATTTATCTGTAGATTTTCCTATAAAGAAAATGATGGAAAATTTTGGGCAAATAAAAAAGGAGTATTCCCTTACTGCCACCGATCTCCGTAAAAAAGAACGGGGCAAGCACACGGTGGCACACTAGCTGGATTTTGAGAAAAGGCAGTATAAGATAAAAATAAAATAATCATGTCACTGAATGCTTGCCCACCGTAGTTATACGAAGGAGGGAGCAGTGACGGCAGCAAAAATTAAAAATTAATAATTGTCTGGTCTACCAAGGCTTGAAAAGAGCTTGAGTTCCGCAACAGCGGGATTCTTAGCTTGGAGACGGCGACATCTCCCGGCTGCCCCGTAGAAACATACAATTTACGATTTGATCGATGAAGATTTTTGTTTTTTTAGATATTCTTCAGTAGCGATCATTAATAAAGTTGACCGTTTGAGCCCCATTTTCTTTCTATAATTGTCAACTTTGTTTAACAATTTAGCAGGGAAAATTACATTGAATCTTTTAAGCGCTTCATACGATTCAAGTAATTGTTCATCAATAGCTATAGGAATCAGATCTGAGTTCGGGTATTTTTTCTTTAACTCTATGTATGAGCTCGGTTCCTTTATGAAACGGGATTCGGCATTAGCCAACCAAGCTGCCAATACATCGGTAGCATTATCTAATGCTTCATCTCTATTACTGCCGAATGTTACACAACCATTTAGATCCGGGAATTCAACTTCAACGGTATTTTTACTATGATTAAAGATTGCATAATAATATTTCATATTTATTTCTCCAATCCAGCTGCTTTCAAGATATTTTTAGCTGTTCCAATTGGAATGTCACCCGCATGTCTTGGCACCGGTATGGGTGGATATCCGCTTTTGATCCATATATCGTGTTTTCCGCCTGTTCGTTTTTTGAAATCAGCTTTTTTTAACAATTTTTCTATTTCACGTTTCGTCATTAAATTACACATTAGTGTGTGCTTAAGTGCAAAAATAAATAGGTTCGGTATAAGTATCAATTAAAAAAAATGTTTCTACCATGTTTTGGTTTGAGCGTAAGAACCAATATTATTTAGCCGGATAGGATAATCCTACCCTCTCCTTACTTTTAATTGTTTTTAGACGTTACTCCCAGCTCCATTTTTCGGGGTTCCAGGTTTTTGCATTGGTAGAATTAAATAGAGGTTCAATCAGTCTGTGAATTTTGTTTACGACATTCTCAAATTTATTATCCGCTTTAAGTTTGTTTTTAGAAAGAAAAGCTGTCCATTGTGTTTGTTTTTGAGGATCCGACTTAAAACTATTTTCATAAATAATATTTCTTTCTGCTATGTCGGTATTTCTGTTGCTGAAGGTTAATTGTATTGCCTCAAATAGTTCCTTCGACACAAACCTACATTTATTTGCATCATAAAAGTCTTTCATCCGGCTTGTTGCCAGACCGATTGAAACTATAGCTTCATATTTTTCAGCGATAGCCGATTCGATTGTATAAACCCAAATACGAGGAACTGAATGACCGAGCAAAACAGGATATTCCATTTCAACAGGACCTTTATAAATCTTATCGCCATATCCAATGTCAATTTGTATTCTGTCCCTTGCTTTATCCAGCTTTACTTCTATACCGATCCTTATTCCTTTATAATTTCCATCTTCAATTATTCTTTCTGTTGTTATTGATTGGGGGTCAAATATAAGACCATCATCAGATTCAATTACAGCTATCTCTTTGAAAACATTTTTCAATGTTGTCAAGTCATTTGGGATATTACTACCCATGAGATCTATATCTTTTGTTGGGCGCATCCGGCTTATATTGTACAATAAAAAAAGAAGTGCTCCTTTAAGAATAAAACAATTTGCATACGGGCTAACCGAAATTCGGTAGAGCATTCTTTCCTGTATGTATTGTTTAAATACCGCTTGATAATCTCTCTGTTCCAACCGGGAAATATTCAACAATCTTTCTTTTATTGATGCCGTAATGTTTTTTATATCCTTCCTTTTTGTCATTACATACTTCCTTTTATATAAGCTTCCATTTTTTTGTATGCCCCAAGCTTTAGCGCCGTATCGGCAAGTATATTTATTTTTTTGTCTCGGCTTCTCATATATGTTTTAAGAGACTCAAGCGCAACATCTTCGCCGAGTTTGTTTTTATATCTGAAAAGATCTACTATGGTTTTTTCTTTGGAATAAATTTTTATCCTGCCGCTTCCTGTATCAATCTCCCTTATTCCCAGTTCATATTTATTCCTTTCAAAATAATAAACACGACAGGGCGGATAACCGATATTAAAACGGGGGGTGTTCATGGGCAGTGCTACATAAATTTCAGACGGATTGAAGGTTGTAAGCTCATAGTATTCCGCAGCCGAAAGCAGGCAAATAACGGCTTTTTTATCAGCCCGGCATACTGTTGCAAAGCTCTCATTTTCATCAAATGAATAAACGGTTAGTTTATAAAGGCCAGGCTTTATCTTCGCTATAATTCCATCTGCCGAGGCTTTCGCAATATCTCTGGTTTGAATGCCCGCCTCACGCATCTCCTTCATACGGGCAAACCCCTTATTCTTTTCGAATATTCTTTCAAGTTTTTTCATTTTGCTTATCCATGAATCGTTTTGTAGGTAAAGATAATGATTTCCCCTACAAAATGAATCATTTATCTGTACATTTCCCTATACAGAAAATGATGGGCAAATTTTGGGCAAATAAAAAAGAAATATTTTGATTTGAGCGTGAAGATCAATATTGTTTAGCTGCCGGAAAAGATAATCCCACCCTCCCTGCTCTTTTATTATTTCTCC
Source organism: Ignavibacteria bacterium (assembly GCA_050117315.1). GTDB lineage: Bacteria > Bacteroidota > Ignavibacteria > Ignavibacteriales > Melioribacteraceae > JANQIV01. Next base: position 11,712 of record JASFMY010000132.1, on the reverse strand, counting down.
CATTATAAAATAAAAACCCATCTCTTTTATTTAAAACAATATAAAAAATGCGACTTACCTAATTTTATTATTCTTTATTTTGGTTTTTTAAATTATATTATATCGCAATAATTACTTATTCAATCCAAACAATCTAAAGGTGTTATTATGACAAACCCACAAGAAAATTATTATTTAATGTTAAAATCGGTTTCTTCTTTTTTAGCAGTTAATTCCGATGTTACTTCAACAATGCCGGTATTCGACAGCATTATTCAGAAATTAGACGGCAAAATTAATGAGATCAAAGAGCTCGATGCGGAAAGAGTAAACATGACAAGCGGTATGACCACGGATAAGAAAAAGGAAAGGGATGAACTGGAAAAAATATTATTTAAAGTTTCTTCTATTACCTCTTTATACGGCAGGCTGAATAACAAACAGAACTTACTTGAAGCATATGATTTAAGCAGTTCGGATATTACTCTTCTTAGAGATATTCAATTGTTACAGGTAAGCGAGGCATTAATTAATGATGTTTCACCTGAAGTAGATAATATGGCAGATTACGGCATGACGCAGGAAATTTTAGATCTATTGACACAAGAGCGTGAGGATTTTGATAAAGCAGTAAATATTTCAGATGAAAAAAGAGCAGAAAGAAAAACAGCTACGAAGTCGTTAAAAACATTATTCAGGGAAGCCCGTGAGATATTGGAAAACGAGCTGGATAAGGTTGTTGATATTTTTAGAGATAGTGAAGCTACTTTTTTTGACGGTTATTATAATTCCAGGAATATTATTGACAGAGGAATTAGGCATGAAGAGCAGTCTGATACTGCAGTAGAAAGCTAAAGAGGGTGTGTGAAAATAGTGTCATGTCAATTCTGTATTGACATTCCGGTAATCTCCGTATTAATACATTACGGGACAGGCTTTAAGCCCGCCTTCTCCCGACGTGTCGCATAGGCGTCAACTTAACAGTGAATGTAGTCTCCGGCGTCCCGGTGATTTTATTCTTTTTGTGGAGTTTTACGCTGTAGGGAATTTTCACAGCTTAATTAAACGGGTTTACGGTTGTCGAATTGCCGGTAAGTGGAGTAAACCCTGATTATGTGTTAGAGGATGAATAATTCCTGTAATTATTTATAAAATAAGAGATTTTGCAGCAATTCCGATTTTAACCATTTCTAATGCATAATTCGGGGTAAATATTATTTGAAGTCCCGTAGGACTTCCATTATCGTAGAAAATAATAACCGCCAGCACCTCAAAGCTTCGTAGATGCTTCATTAAATATAGTTCACAAAATTATTGCTTTATTGATTGTTTTTACAACAGAATAACAATTTATGCCGGTATTTAATAATGAAACACCTACGGTGTTTTGCCTCTTGGGGAAAATATCCTTTTTCTACCATAATTAAACGGCTAAGGCCGGTTGATTTGTTTAATTTCATTTGAATGACTTATTTTTAGAAAATGTTCCTTAAAGCAACATGTCTATAAATAATTATTAAAAACTCCCATTGAAGCGACACACAATAATGAAACTACGACTAATTGTATTAAGTTGACGCTTATGCGACGTGTCGGGATACGGCGGACAGGCCGGAATCTACATTTTTGACTTATACTATGTCATTCCCGCACGTATTAAGCGGGAATCTAATTTATAAAAGTGGATTCCCGATAATCCGCCGCGGAATTCGGGAATGACACGGCACTTCATTGTTGACATAACAATAGGATGTCAAGAAAATTTTGTTTCGTTTTTTACGGTACTCTTGAAGGCAAAAGAAACCCAACTTTTCCCCGCCGGTCGCTTGGGCGGGAAGTTGGGTTTCTTTTGTATACACAAGCCAAATTGGTTTTGGGATTTTGCCATGAAGTCCTCTCTTTGTAAAGAGAGGATTTAGGTGAGTTTTAAATAAAAACAAAATCCCAAAACCAATTTGCAACAAGTATACCTATTGATAAGCCTCAATTATGCATTAGAAACGGTTAAAACCGGAATCGTTGTAACATTATATTTTATAAATGATTACAGGAATTATTCATTCTCTAATGCATAATCCGGGTTTACCCGGTCTCACAACTTCTGTTTTCTATGACCTATTCCTAAATTCCAGCGGAGTAACTCCATATTTTCTTTTAAAAGCAACACCAAAGTTAGTTTGATGCTCATAACCTAATTTTTGGGCAATTTCAAAAATGCTTAACTCTAAATTGTTTATTAAAAGCTCTTCAGCTTTTTTCATTCGGTATTCAAATAGATAACCAAATACAGTATTGTTAAAAACATTTTTAAAACACTCCTTTAATGTGGTATTGCATATCCCCAGGTGTTTGGCTAATTCGTTAAGGGAAGGTGGATTATTATATTGTTTCTCAATTATATATTTTGCCTCAAGCATTTTATCCCGCAAAGTACAGGTGATTTCTTGTTTTTTGCAATTATCATCATTGCAAGAAAGTAATGCAAATAATTCAAGTGTTTTAGCTTCAACAAACATTGGAGCAGCATTTCCCAAAAGATTTGCTGTTTTTATATGGCTGAGAACCTCTAATATTCTACTGTCAATTGGTCTTCCATTCTCATATAATGCAAAGCTATGTTTCTGATTTATTTTTTCACCAATATGTCCAAGAATTTCCGTATGTCTATTAAGCATATTATCAAACAGATTTCTGGAAATAAGAATATCTATATTGTTACCTCTAATGTTCTTTTTATATTTTGTTAAGCTATTTACTTCATTGTTGACATAGAACATGTTCATGGTATTCGAGACCAAATTGCTTTCTTTAACAGAACTACAAGAAAAACTTGAGTAGCCATAGTTCACAATGGCGAAACCAATCATTTCTCCTTCAACATCTGCATAAAGCTTGGTATCTTCTGTAAGACGGTACTTGTTTTCTCCTATATACACATTATTGTAATTAGAGTTTTTGATATTAAAACTACCATATTTGCCGGAAATTATATCGTTATTCTTCAAAGATTCATGATTGTTACTATTTTGATTAAAACAATCGCCTTTAAGTATTTCTTCTAAATCTTTACTATATAATGTATAAGCACTCATAAAATTATGCCCTTATTCAAGAATTAAATGTCCTCACGCAATAGTATTCCACCTCTGGACCTACTACTTTTGGAATAATTTATATTAAATCTAAATAACAATTTAAAAATAACCTAATACGATATTTAATGCAATCCCGGTAAAGTGTGATCTTTCGGCAAATATCTTGAGTTAGATATTGTTGTTCCGATTAGTTTAAAACTCTTGTAAACAATAATAATAAAAAATAAGTGTTGATAATAGATTATAAAATTACTGATAACTTTAAAGTTATTTCAATGGTTTTGATGTTACTGCTGACTTCAACCTGTTTGTTTGCTCAAACTCAAATCAGAGGTACAGTAAGGGATGCAAAAACCAACGAACCAATGCCCGGAGTAAATATAATAATCAAAGAACTAACGGATGGTGCAAGTACTGATGATAATGGTAAATATAGTATTTCCGTACCCTATGGTAATTACAAAATCGAGTTTTCATTTATTAGTTATGAAACAAAAGAAAAAACAATCAATTGTAACAAACCACAAATTATAATAAATGCAACCTTAAATAAATTATCATTAAAATTAGGCGAAGTAGTTGTAACAGCTAAATCAAAAGCCAGGCAGATAAGAGAACAAGCTATGCCTATTTCGGTAATAACCATGAAAGAATTGCAAGGAACGGTAAGTAATGTAGGCGATATTCTCTCAAAAACTTCGGGAGCTAAAATAAGAAACACGGGAGGTGTTGGAAGTGCCTCAAGAATATCAGTGCGTGGTTTGGAGGGCAAACGGATAGGTTTTTTCGTTGATGAAACTCCCCTGAATGATAATTCCGATTTTGTAGATATTAATGACATCCCGGTAGACTTAATTGAACGGATTGAAGTTTATAAGGGTATTGTTCCTGCAAAGTTTGGTGGTTCAGCCATTGGAGGTGCTGTTAATATAGTAATTAAAGAATATCCTGAGAATTATCTGGATGCAGGTTATACCTTACAGTCGTTTAACACACATAAAGCAAATACAGTATTTAAACATAACAGAAATGGGATTGGAATAAGTCTAGGAGGGGCTTATACTTATTCCGACAACAATTATAAAATGGAATTACCTTTACGTCCCGGCGAATTTCGTATGCGTGACCACGACAAATTTAAAAAACTATTGGTTGCGGCATCATTAACTTCTAAAAAGTGGTGGTTTGATGAAATGAAAATCGAACCGGTGTTGATTATCTCAGAAAAGGAAATACAGGGAATTGAAGAAAATATACAGCATGCTGTAAGTTATTCGGATGCATTTGCCCTTGTTAATGAATACGAAAAGAGCAACTTTCCGGCAGAGGGGCTAGACTTTGATTTTGACCAAAGTTATGCCTATACGGTTTACAGTTTTATTGATACAAGCAGATATACTTATAATTGGGACGGAAGCATAAAAGACACTGTATTTAATGAAATAGCAGGAGTAGGTGAAGGCGAAACAGGGGAACAGCCCAGCGATGCTATTATAAAAAAGCATCAATATTTTCAAAAATTAAATATGAATTATGTAATTAACGAAAAAAATTCCATAAACCTTAATTCAATGTATCGCTATGTAAAAGGATTACCGGAAGATGAATTAAAAGATATGGTTGTGGGATATAAAACCAGTTATAATAGTAAAATGAACTCCTGGGTAATGGGTTTGACTTATGAGTTTAATTCTCTGGACAAAAAATTCACTAATGCACTTAATGGTAAGTATTATCATTATTCAATGCAAACAAAACTGGTTGATTTAACTGGTTTTGATAGAACACCCGATGATGTAAATAATACCAGAAGTGATTTTGGAGCAAGTAATGCTATGCGATACAGGTTTACACCGCAGTTTCTGGTAAAAGCTTCCTTTGCTTACGACATTCGTTTACCTACCGACGAAGAATTGCTTGGTGATGGTTTTTTGATTGCACCTGCAGGAAACCTTATTCCTGAACGAAACACAAGTTTCAATCTTGGATTCATGTATGATATAGTCAATAAAAGTGAAAACAGATTTCAGCTCGAGATAAATGTTTTTTATATGTACCTAAAAGATATGATTCGTTTTACAGGCGGGGCACTACAGAGTAAGTATCAGAATTTTGGAGAAATGCGAACATTAGGGGCTGAAATTGAAGTTAAAACCGATGCAACAAGTTGGCTATACCTTTGGGGAAACGCCACTTATCAGGATTTAAGGGATACCCGTAAATATGAAGCAAGTTCTACCACACCTAATCCAACTTATGAATACAGAATGCCCAATGTTCCTTACCTGTTTGCTAATGCCGGGCTTGAACTGCATAAAGAAAATTTGTTTGGGGGAACGGGACAAAACTCTCGTCTGTTTGCCGATTGCTCCTTTGTAGAAGAATATTTCTACGATTTTGAAGTAAGCAAATATCAGGAACGAAAGATACCCCGTGCCATAATATTTAATGCCGGATTGGAACATAGTCTTCACAATCAAAGCATTTTTATTAGCATACAGGCGAATAATATTTTTGATGAAAAAGTGTTCTCGGAGTTTAACCGTCCCTTGCCGGGCAGAAATTTTGGAATGAAGATGAGGTATGTATGGAAGTAGAAAGACTATAATTATAACAACTACTAAAAATTAACGTAAATTAAGGAGGTTTAAAGGGATGAATATTGTAGCAAAATTTACGGTTTTGGGCTTATTAATATTAGGTCTTGCGTCATGCGGTGAAGACAACGTCACTAATCCTATTGTTGTGGAAGGGAAAATTCTGATTTCAACTGCTGTTCCAAATCCAGATGGTGTGACCGGGGCTGCATATATTCAATTATTAGATAATCTAAATTCCCAAAATGTCACAAATTCAAATGCCTTTCCTGTACCTTATTTAAGTACACCTTGCATAAGTGGCAATAATGTATTCATTCCGCCAGGGTATGGCAATGAAACTAATGTAGTTGAGAAATATACCCGTATCAATGGTGAATTGGTAAAACAAGGTGAATACATATTAATAGAGGGTTCTGCCGCTTCAAACGTAGTTGTCAGGGGAGATTATGCTTATATCTCTTGTATGGGATTAGGTAAAATTACCGTATTGAACCATACGGATATGTCGTTTGTGAAAGATATTGATATTTCAGCTTATGGAATGGGAGATAATAATCCGGATCCGGCAACAATGTTGATTCGTGACAACCTATTATATATCCCCCTTACACAAACAGTTGGTGGTTATTTCCCTTCAACCGACCGTCCATACTCTGATTTATTAATTATTGATACGGATAACAACGAGGTAGTAAAAATGATTACCGAGGAGAATTCAGGAATTACAGGAGGGAACAGAATTGTTGACCCTAATTCAATATTTATGGATGAAAACAACGATATTTATATGGTTACCGTTGGTGGATGGGGAATGCCCGGATACAAATGTGGTATTCTAAGAATAAAAGCAGGAGAGACAGAGTTTGACGATACGTATAATTTTGTATTAAATACAACAACTATTGAAGGAGAGGGAGTTACAGCAGATTATCCATGGGCCGTTAAATATTATAAAAACGGCAAGCTGTACGCAACTCTTTGTGTATCCACCTATTACAGCGAAGAGCAGAATTACTTGGAAGACCGTGTAACGGCTAGCGTTGAAATAGATTTAGCCGCAAAAACTATTAAAAAGATTGATTTACCATTAAGTAACAGTTTAGGGGCAGCAGTTGGTATACATGAAGATATTATCGTTTTTGGACTTGCAACAGAAACCGGGACAGGGTTTTATACTTACAATCCCATAACAAAAGAAACGAGTGATTCTCCAACTATAACAACACAAGGTACCCCTAATGCATTTAGAGTTTTTGAATAGTATCTTATTGTCTATTGAAAAAAGCTCATCTATATAAAGTTTAAGCGTGGACTTTTTGATGAAAACTAGATTTAGGTATTATAGTTCTTCATCTGTATTTAATGTAAAAATCAGGATTAATAAATTATTGGAAAGAAAATATGGAACAAAAAATTAAAATTGAAAAAGGGAATATCAAGGAAACCCTTTTACTTCCTTTATGGGGCAGGGCTTATGAAACACAGAAGAACAACCCTCGTTTGATTGATAATAAAGCTGTGGAAATTATTAATAAAATCGATTACGATTTTTCAAATATCGAAAAAACTCAGTCCATGTCGCAGCATGGCTGGGTAGCACGCAGCCTGCACACAGATAGAATGGCTCTTGAGTTTATAGAAAAACATCCTGAAACTACAATTGTCAATATCGGATGCGGATTGGACACGACCTTCAGCCGTATTGATAACGGTAAAATCATTTTTTACGAGCTTGACCTGCCGGATGTTATTGCACTCAGAAAAAACTTTTATGAAGAAAGCGACAGACACAGAAGCATTGCTTCTTCATTCCTGGATACTGAATGGTTTGAGGAAATAGAGGTCCGGGACGGTTTACTATTTCTGGCCGGGGGTGTGCTCTATTATTTCGAAGAAGATCAGATTAAAGAGTTCTTCATTAAAGCAGCAGACTATTTCAAAGAGTGTGATTTTTTCTTTGATTCACTGTCGCCTTTGGGAGTTAAAATTGGGAAAAAGCAAGTATTAAAAAAAGGTGGTATAGGTATGTCTATGGATGGTGGATGGGGACTGAAACCAATAAAGGTCCTTGAGAAATGGGACAAAAGGATTAAAGTGATAAATGCAATACCAATGTCTAAAGGGATGTACAAAGGACTGCCCTTGCCGACAAAACTTGTTTTGACGATTCCTGATTTACTTGGTGTATGTTCAATGGTGCATTTGAGAATAGTAAAATCCCAATAATGCAATCTACAGTGTCCAACACACGGTCATATGCAATGCGGGGTGATGTAGTCTCAAAAAAAGAGACTGTAAAAATTACAGTCCTTTACTTTCTATGACCTATTCCTAAACTCCTTTGGAGTAACTCCATATTTCCGCTTAAATGCTGTTGTAAAGTGCGAAGCATATTCATAGCCGCAATTATGTGCAATTTCAAGAATGTTCATATTGGTATCAAGCAACAGCTTATTTGCCAAATCCATTTTATAGTCAAACAGGTACCCAAATATCGTAGTGTTATAAATTTCTTTAAAACCGTATTTTAATTTGTTCTCATTCATACCCACCTGTCTGGATAACTGTCTGATACTTATTGGTTGGTTTAGATCTGCGATAAGTATTTTTTTTGCTTCGCGGATTTTCTCAACATCGGATATATTTTTGCAATATGTATAACAATTCGCGATCCGGCAGAAAGTATTGCCCTGAAGTTGAAGCGCCAGAAGTTCCAATATTTTTGCTTCGGTATATATTTCGCTCGAATTACCCATTAGTTTTGCATTTCGTATTTGCGAAACTATCTGTTTCATTTCCAATGTAGTATTTTGGTATTGGGGGTGATGAAAAAATGTTTCACCATTCATACATCTCCGGTAAACCTCGCCTAAAAGATCGGGGTATCTATTGGTTAATTCCTCGAGAAAATCATTGTGAATATATATTCCTATCGATAAACAATATTCATTTTTTTTAAATATCTCATTTCCGAAGTAATCCCCATTCAACGACCAAAGGTTGTTTGTATCTTGTTTGGCAATAATGCTGTCCGTATTTTTAATTTCATATGCGTTTGATCCCTTTAACATAAAGTGTAATGCTAAATGAGGCTCGGCACTATATCCTGAAACTTTGACATCTTCATAGAATATGTTTTCCCACTCAGTAATAGAAAAACCGGGGATATTTGTTCCTCCGAAATTAACAAAACCCAATTTGTCTTTTTCACCGATTTTAGGGGAGCTGTCAAAATATTTATCGAAATCTGATGCAAGCCTTCCTTCGCTTACAAGGTCTTTAATGTCGTATGCTTTTATGCTTAACTGCCTCATTTTTCTCCCTTATATTAAATTTTTTCTACTTCATATTAAATCCCGGCATATAAGTTATACTTATATTTGAGCTTATTTATATTCAGTCTAAATAAGGGCAAAGATAAGGCTTTTACCTGTTCTGTGCAATCGCCATTAATTGTGATTATGGAATAGGTTGTTTCACGGACTGTTAATGGTTGACAACAATTTCAGACAAATCATCAAATTAGAAAAACAGGATAGTGATTTATGACAACATGGATTAAAACACTCATACTTTTACTGCTGCTTTTGCAATCATCAATACTGGTTGCAGAAAACAGAGTGTCTATAGAAGGTTTCGTTACGAACTTCAAGACGGAAGAACCAATGCCGGGTGTTAATATTGTAGTTGAGGGAACCGGTTTGGGAGCTGCAAGTCGAGAAGATGGGTATTATATAATAAAAGGTATTTCACCCGGCAAATATAAAATAACCGCATCAATGATAGGTTATACTTCCATCACCAGGGAAGTTAATCTAAAGGTCGATAAAAAAATAGACTTTGCTATGGAGGAGGAAGTACTGATTTATGAAGAAATTAAAGTCACCGCAAAATCCGAAGCGCGGGAGATACAAGAACAAGCCATACCTGTTGCTGTAATTACCGTTGACGAGATACAAGGCACAGTTAGTAATGTGAACGAATTGTTAACAAAAACAGCAGGTGTAAAAATACGCAGTTCAGGAGGTGTGGGCAGTACGTCACGCATTTCGGTACGCGGGCTGGAAGGAAAACGTGTCGGTTTTTTTGTTGACGACGCACCAATGAGCGACCAGTCGGATTTTATAAGTTTCAACGATATCCCTCTTGATATAATTGAGCGGATAGAAATTTACAAAGGTATTGTGCCTGCGAAATTTGGAGGCTCAGCCATTGGAGGGGCTGTTAATATCGTTACAAAAGATCTGCCCCCTAAGTATTTCGACCTCTCGTACAGGGTGCAGTCATTCAATACGCATGCTGCAAAAACCATAATGAAACGCAACTTTAAAGAGAAAGGATTATTATTGGGGTTAGGTGTGTTTTATACTTATTCCGATAATGATTATACGTTCGATTCGCCGTATAACCCGGATTTGCAAATAACCAGAGACCACGATACTTACGAGAAAAAAATGATTGGAGGGTCATTAAAAGCAAAAAAATGGTGGTTCGATGAAGTTGCTTTTGACCTTATAACTACATCAACAAAGCAGGAAATACAAGGCATTACACAAAACATACAGGAAGCTGTAAGCTATTCGGATGCCTATTTTTTTGTCAACGAGACGGAAAAAGAAGATTTCCTGCTTGAAGGCCTGGACTTTAATTTCACTTGTTTTTATTCATATACAATATTCAAATTTCAGGACAAAGCTATGCAGCGATACAATTGGGACGGCACTACGTATAGTCCCGTTACAAGTTACGGGGGAGAAATAGGAACCGACGCTAATGATTCATACAATCAAAAGCATACGGTTATGCAGAAAACCAATCTCAATTACATCATAAATGAAAACAGTTCTATTAGCCTCAATACGGTTTACAATTATGCGTACGGCATTCCCGAAGATACTTTAAAAGATAAATCTATCGGCTATAAAACCAATTTTGAAAGCACTATGAACAGTTTTGTGTCCGGAGTTAATTATGAAACCAACTTCTTCAATCGCAAACTTACCAACTCGGCTACATTAAAACATTATTATTATAGTATTAGTACAAGTCTGGCTGAGATTACTACGCACAAAAAAGTCAATCATGATTATGATAAAAGCAATTTTGGTTTTAGCAACGCAATTCGTTACAGGTTCTCGCCCGAATTTTTAATAAAAGCAGCATACGCATACGACGTAAGGTTGCCATCCGAGAATGAATTATTGGGGGATGGTTTTCTTACCGTACCGGCACCCAACCTGGAACCTGAACGGAACAGTAGTATAAATATCGGTTTTATGTACGACCATACTAATAAGTTTAACAACAGACTTCAGTTAGAATTGAATGTATTTTATATGAAATTGGATAATATGATACGTTATGTAGGAAGTTTCTTACAATCCAACTATGAAAATTTTGGTGAAATGAGAACCCTGGGAGCGGACATAGATATAAAATACGACCTTACATCATGGCTTTATATTTACGCTAATGCTACTTACCAGGATTTAAGGGATACACGCGAATACGAAGCCGGTTCGACCGTGGAAAACCCTACAAAAGGGGATAGGATGCCTAATATCCCGTATTTTTATTACAATGCCGGGTTTGAGCTGCATAAAAACAACCTGTTTGGCGGAAAAAAACAGGAAAGCAAATTCTATTTTGAAAATTCTTTTGTGGAAGAATACTTTTACGACTTTGAACAAAGCATCTACCAGGAAAGACGTATTCCCCGTTCTTCCGTCTTCAATATGGGGCTTGAACACAGTTTTAGGAATAAAAATGTAATAATAGGATTACAAATCAACAATATTACCAATGAAAAAATGATGACGATTTTTAATCGCCCCATGCCCGGAAGAACCGCAAGTTTTAAAGCTCGATATGTAATAAGATAGCCGACAGAAATTAACCTATATAACTACAATTAAAGATAAAAATGAAAACGAGGAATAAAAATGAAAACAAATTTATACAAACTAGCATTGCTATTGACGGTAATAACCGTACTAATAACTGTTTCATGTGATGACGATGATAATCCTCTATCGTCG
>JASFMY010000131.1:0-19175 GCA_050117315.1 Ignavibacteria bacterium | reverse complement strand
AAGAGTGTTTTTTCGTGCGAGTGTGAGAAATCCTTTTTTCGGAACTATTTAAGATATCTCCTCACAAAAAACGTTCGTCGATATGACAAACACACAACGTTGTCATTTCGAACCCGTTTTTTGGGTGAGAAATCTTTCAATTAGAGTACAATTTCAAAGATTTCTCCCTCCGGTCGAAATGACAGACCTTTATTTTGCAGAAACTTTATTTAAGACCTTCTTCAAAAACTTACCTGTAAATGAATTCTCATTTTGAATAATCTCCTCCGGGGTTCCGGTTACTACAATTTCTCCGCCGCGGTCGCCGGCTTCAGGACCAAGGTCAATAATGTAATCGGCACATTTTATTATGTCCAGGTTATGCTCAATTATTACTACCGAATTATTCTTCTTAAGCAGCATATTAAAGCATGTCAGCAATTTACTAATATCGTCAAAATGCAGCCCGGTAGTCGGCTCGTCAAAAATGAAAAGCGTATGCTTGTTTTCTTTTTGTAAAGACAAATGCAGCGCCAGTTTAATCCTCTGAGCCTCCCCGCCGGAAAGTGTGTTTGACGGCTGTCCCAGGCTTATATAACCCAGACCAACATCCGATAAAACCTGCAAGTAGCTTCTAATCTTTTTCTCATCGGTAAAAAAATCCAACGCTTCATCAACCGTCATGTTCAAAACATCAACAATATTTTTGCCCCTGTATGTTACATCGCGTACTTCTTTTTTGAAGCGTGTGCCTTTACAGTCTTCACATTCCAGGTAAAGGTCGGCAAGAAACTGCATTTCAATTTTTACAAAACCTTCGCCGGTACAAGTTTCACAACGTCCGCCGGGAACATTAAAAGAAAAATATCCGGGCTTGTATCCGCGTGCCCTTGCCTGAGGCACAGAAGCAAATAAGTTACGGATATGTTCGTAACCTTTCACATAACTTATTGGGTTAGAACGCGGCGACTTACCGATCGGCGATTGGTCTACAATTTCTATTTCATCTATTTTATTTGCGCCGGTAATTGATTCATATTTACCCACGTGCCCGGGATTATTACCCATCTCTTTTGAAATACCCGCGTATAAAATATCGTGAATCAAAGTACTTTTGCCCGACCCGCTTACGCCGGTTACAACTACAAATTTTGCAAGCGGTATTTCTACGTCAATCTCTTTCAGATTATTTTCCCGCGCCCCTTTAATTTTAACGGTATCCGTTTTTTTTGTTATTCTTTTTGAAGGAACCGGGATGGTTGCAGCGCCCGATAAATATTTACCGGTAATTGATTTTTTATCCTTTAAAATTTCTTCATAATTCCCGTAGAAAATTATTTCACCGCCGCCTGCCCCGGCTTTAGGTCCCATATCAACAATATAATCCGCCGCTTCCATCATTTCGGAGTCGTGCTCAACAACCAGGACAGTATTGCCTATGTCCCTGAGAGATTTTAATAAATTTATAAGTCTTTCATTATCTCTCGGATGCAGCCCGATACTCGGTTCATCCAGGACGTAAAGAGTGCCTATTAACGCCGAACCCAATGAAGTAGCCAGGTTTATTCTTTGAGTTTCGCCGCCGGATAAAGTGCTGCTCATTCTGTCCAAAGTTAAATAACCCAATCCAACGTCGTTCAAAAATGTAAGCCGTTTTGTAATTTCTTTATAAACCCTGTCGGCTATTTGTTTTTCATAATCGGTTAATTCCAACGAGTTGAAAAACGCCAGTATTTTTTCAATTGATAATTCAACTACGTCTGCAATCGACTTATCATTTATTTTTACCTGTAAAGCTTCCCTGCGAAGCCTTGAGCCCCTGCAAGCGCTGCATTTGGTATAACCCCGGTATTTACTGAGCAATATTCTTATATGCATTTTATAAGTTTTCTCTTCGAGCTTTTCAAAAAACTTATCTATACCTATAAACCCGTCAAAGCCATTTCTAAGAAGCTCAACCTTATCATTGCTTAACTTAATAAACGGTACATCGAGAGGAATGTTTTTATTTTTTGCAACCCTAATTAAATCTCTAAGATATTTACTATACTTAACCGAACGCCAGGGCGCAATAGCTCCTTCCGAAATTGAAAGGTTCGGGTTGGGCACAATCAAATCGATATCGTAGTCAATCACTCTGCCGAAACCCTGGCAGACCGGGCATGCTCCGAACGGGTTATTGAAAGAGAAAAATCTCGGTTCCGGCTCTTCGTACCTTATTCCGCAGCATTCGTAAAACTGTGTAAAGTGACTTATCTCGTTTGTTTCCGCATTTACAACAGACATTCTGCCTTCGCCTTCTTTGAAGCATGTTTCAAGCGATTCGGCTAATGTTTCCCTTACTTTTCCTTTTCTAATTTTTGCCCTGTCTATAACAACAATTATATCTTTCTTTGACCTCGGCGAAAGTTCATTTTCATTTAGATCATAAAGATTCTCTTTATAGAAAATTCTGAAAAACCCTTTCTTTTTTAACAGGTCCAATTCTTCTTTTATAGTCCGTCCCTCATGAGAATGGATATGAAAGCCGAGATAAATTTTTGTGCCGTCCTCCATTTCTTCAAGCTGCTTTGAAACGGTTGCAACGCTGTCCTTTCTAACTTCTTTGCCGCATTCAAAACAGATGGTCTTTCCTATCCTTGCATAAAACAGTCTTAAGAAATCATATATCTCGGTTGTTGTCCCTACAGTTGAACGAGGGTTGCGGGCGCCCTGTTTCTGCTCAATTGCAACAGCGGGACAAATCCCGTAAATGAAATCAACATCGGGTTTGTTCATCCTTTCCAAAAACTGGCGCGCATAAGAGGAAAGGCTTTCTACGTAACGTCTTTGTCCTTCTGCATAAACGGTATCAAAAACCAAAGACGATTTACCGCTGCCGCTTACACCTGTAAAAACGATTAATTTATTCCGGGGAATTTCAAGATCTATATTTTTTAGGTTATGCTCCTTTGCCCCTTTTATTATTATCCTGTCCTTCGGATTTTTTATTTTCGTGAAATTCGTGTCATCCATATTTTTTCTTCTCTTAAAAACAATCTTGTAAACTAATAAAAAAACTTATACCAAGTAATTTATTTATAAATGAAAATTCCGAGAAAGTATTTCTTGTCATGCTGCCTGCAACTGCGGAATAACGATTTACACTGACGGAACAGCAAAAAATTTGACCGTAACTCAAATTTCCAATCTGCGTTACATTTTACCTTCATGTTTTTATTTTAATTATCTGCTCGTAATAATGAATATTATTAAATATATTAATAGCCGGTTATTGCAGCTTAGCTTTAATTATAATTCCATTGTTAAAATTAGATGAGATATTTACTGCTGACTTTTAGCTAAACATCACTTCTTAAATAATATGAGACTAAAATTAAAATTACACCTTATCAAAAATGATATGTTAACACCAAATTATAACTATCAATTAAGTTCATCAATTTATAAACTGCTTAGATTCGGTTCCCCCGAATTCTCCGAATTTTTACACGGCATTGGATATAAAAGAAACGGTAAGAGTTACAAATTATTTTCTTTTGCATTACAATTTGAAAAGATGGCAATAATAAACGGTTTAATTAAACTTATAAAACCTTCTGCTTTTCTATATGTATCTTCCCCTTTAATAGACAGCTTTATTCGTAATTTCGTTCTCGGTTCATTCCGGGATAATTTAATCGAGATAGTTTTTGACAATCAAAAAACAATATTTGAAATTAGAGAAATAGAATCACTTCCCCATCCTTCATTTGATGAAACAAATTACTTCAAAATGCTGTCGCCCCTTGTATTATCTACTATGAAAGAATTCAACGGAAGGCTTATGCCTTATTACCTGAGATATTACGACAGCTTGGATGAAATAAACAGGATACTAAACAAGAACCTGATAAATAAGTATGAAGCGGTTTATAATAAAGAATACAATGGTAATAATGTAAGTCTTGAATGGGATAACGGTTACATTCAAAAACGAACTAACAAAGGCAAACGCTTAACAAAAAAAATATCAATTGCAAAGAAAGGCGAAAGGCCGATAGATATAATAGGAAACGAAATTCCATTTAGAATTAAAGGCAATCCCGGACTAATTAAAATCGGTTACGAATGCGGTTTCGGAGAGAAGAATTCTATGGGTTTCGGTCTGGCAGAAGACACGAATTACACTAATTTCACAAAAGCCAGACACGAATTACACTAATTTCACAAAAGCCAGACACGAATTACACTAATTTCACGAAAACTAGACACGTTTCACTAAGGATAGATAGTAATTAGAGTTTCTGCAAAATAAAAAATTGACATTTCGAACCCGTTTTTTGGGTGAGCCTGTCCGCCGTCTTTTTGGCGGGAAATCTTTCAATTAGAGTGTGATTTCAAAGATTTCTCCCTCCAGTCGAAATGACAAAACGCTTAGATATCTAATTTCGCAGAAACTCTATTACATAGCTTGCCCCGTTTTCGGGGGATTATAAGTAGTCTAATTAGTTTTAATGTTTCTGCCTTAGTGTAATGTTGATTCTGTATTGTCATTCCCTCACGTATTAAGCGGGAATCTAATTTATAAAAGGATCGATAATCCGTGCGGAATTCGGGAATGACACGGCACTTAATTGTTGACATAACATTAGTGTAATTCGTGAAATTAGTGTCCGGGAGTTGCGTGGCGGAGCTGTAATAATTATTGCAAGATTATCAAGATTAACGATACAAAAGCGAAATAAATTATAACTAAAGCGAAATGGAAACGAACTAATTTAAAGTGGAAGAAAACAGAAAAGAAGTGGGAAGAAACAAAAGTTGATAATTTTTTCCGTAAGCAAAATGGAGAGCTGCCAACAGCAAATAAAATTAACCGAATATGAAATAGAAGATAAAGAATATAAAATGCAGCATTCCTAAATCTAATGGAAATGAACGAAAACAAAATATTGAGTAACAAATACAAAATATTTTACAACTAATACGAATCAGAGCTTAACTATTAACCCGGCAATACTATTCAATGCAAAAGAATAGTTCAAGAATAGTGAAGTAACAATAATTTGGTTTCGGATTTTTCCATAAACTTCTCTCTTTGTAAGAGAGATAAGAGAGAGTTCATAAAAAACAAAATCCGAAACCAAATTTACACCATAACAATGCAATCTATATTATTGCCGAAGAAAGTATAAAAAAACAAAAATTTACTAAAAATAGAGATAAATACTGCTAACTCCGGCTAAGTTATAAAAACAAGCAAATCAAAAAAAGTTGCCGATTAAGGGCAATCATCTTAATAATAAAATAGGAGTCCGAGATGACAAAGAGAGAAGAAAATACCTACTCAATGTACACCTCTGTTATTTCCACTTTAAATTCCAATAGTGATACCGTCGCATCACTTCCGGCATTAAGCAATGCTTTTGAAAATTTTAAAAGCGTTGTAACAGAAGTAGAAACAAAAAATAAAGAATATCTTGAAGCTACCGCCGGCAAAACTGCGGCTAAGGACAAAGAGGAAGACGAGGTTATCGAAAAAACCGTTACTCTTGCTTCGGTTGTTAATGCTTATGCAAATATTAATAACAACGAAGAGCTAAAAACTCTTACCAAGATCTCATATTCTTATTTGAAGGAAATGAGAGACAGCGACATGCTGCAAAAGTTAAAATCGTTTTATGAAACAATTCAAAAATATGCTGCCGACTTAGCTGACTTTGGCGTTACCGAAGATGATATTACTGTGCTTAATACCAAAATTGAAGAATATATCGACTCCCTGGAAAATAAAGAAAGTTCGCTTTCGGAAAGAGCCGCGGCAAGAAAAGCTTTGAGCGATCTTTTTAGTAAAGCAACCTCTATTCTTAGAGATCAAATGGACAAAATTGTTGAAATATTTTACGAAAGAGATAAGGATTTCTATAATAGCTACCAGTCTGCACGTGTTATTAAGGACTTGGGTGTTTAGACATGAATCCGGGGAAAAGGGAGCTGAAGAAGAGTAGTACTCAACTGCGGGATTATTAATCCGTGAATATCTATGTGATCTGCGTTATCCGTGTTCCAAAGGTAAATCGTGATGGAGCACGGACGACGCCGGTAATGCGGGTTTGCACGGGAGAAAATTATAAAATTGCAAGATTAGAAAGATTGCAGAATTTCAAAATTTACAATAACAACATTAATAATGGGACTTACATGGCGAAGCTGTATTTAGAATACCCGTAGGACGGGATGCCGTCCCGTCCACAGCCGTGATCACTAGACACGGATTGCACGAATTGACGCTAATTATTATCAAAATGGAGGTGAGATGTGAGATTACACTTTTATTTAACACCTAATACCGAAACAGTACCGTTTGATTATCAGCACTTTTTAATCGGTACATTTCATAAATGGATGGGATGGAACGAGATTCATGACGAGATTAGTCTTTATTCGTTAAGCTGGCTTCAGGAGGGCAAAATGGTTAAGGACGGCTTTAATTTTCCCAAAGGCGCAAAATGGTTTATAAGTTTTTGGGATGAAGACATCGGGAAGCAATTGATAATGAGCACAATGAAAGAGCCCGATGTTTGCTGCGGTATGAAAGTAAAGGAAATACAAATGCAGGAAAACCCAAACTTTGGGAGCAAAGAAAAATTTACAGTCGCAAGTCCGATTTTTATTAGAAAGTATGATCAAAATCGTAAGGCAAAGCATTTAACCACACAAGACGTTGATGCAGATTACTTTTTAACTGAAACATTAAAGAAGAAATTAAAGACGGCGAATATTGAAGCTGAAGTAAAAGTTGGTTTTGATAAAACTTATCACAACCCAAAAACCAAACTCGTAAAAATTAATAGCATTAATAACCGCGCTAATCTTTGCCCGGTAATAATAGAAGGGGATCCCGAAGCCGTTAAGTTTGCCTGGAATGTCGGAGTCGGACATTCAACCGGATGTGGATTTGGGGCGTTGTATTAATGCCGGAATGATATTATTAACTCACCTTACGCAGGGAATTCTTACTCTTAATCATAATCCTAATCATACTCTAAAAAAAGATAAAGAAGATTATGATTAAGATTATGATTAAGAAGTTAGGATTATGAGTAATACAATACAATTTGCGTAACGTGACTTATTAATTCGCACGAATTTGGAAGAAATTAGTAAACCCAAATTATGCATTAGAGGATGAATAAATCATGTAATTATTAGAGTTTCTGCAAAATAAAAAAATTGTCATTTCGAACCCGTTTTTTGGGTGAGAAATCTTTCAATTAGAGCACGATTTCAAAGATTTCTCCCTCCGGTCGAAATGACGAAACTCTATTTATAAAATAAGATTTTGTGGTAATTCTGGTCTTAATCATTTCCAATGCATAATTCGGGGTAAAGTTACTTCAGACCCGAAATTTAAAAATATTATTAACACATTTTTAAGGAGTTTTTATGTCTGTTCGAAAAATGATTGTGCAGAATCTAAATATCAATTTAATAGCCGGAAGTAATGAAGTTTATATTTCCTTAACAGATATGGCACGTCATAAAAATCCCGAAGAACCCAAAGATGTTGTTAAGAATTGGATAAGATCCAAAAATACAATAGAGTTTTTAGGTCTATGGGAAAAGCTTCATAATTCTGACTTCAAAGGGGTCGAATTCGACGCCTTAATGTACCAAGCCGGTACTAACTCATTTGTTCTTTCGCCAACGAAATGGATTGAAGTTACAGGTGCAATCGGAATTATTTCTAAAGCCGGGAATAAAGGCGGAACTTTTGCTCATCAGGACATTGCATTTGAATTTGCTTCATGGATAAGCCCGGAATTCAAGCTATATCTATTAAAAGAATTCCAAAGATTAAAAGATGAAGAAGCAAAAACAAAGTCGCTTGAGTGGAATTTGCAGCGTACACTTGCAAAAGTAAATTATAAAATTCATACGGATGCCGTTAAAGAACATCTCATTCCTTTAAGAATTACCAAAGAACAGGAAAACTTTATTTATGCATCGGAAGGAGATTTGTTGAATGTTGCAATGTTTGGTATGACAGCCAAAGAATGGCGGGATAAAAACAAAGGGAAAGAAGGTAATATCCGCGATTATTCGACATTAGAGCAATTGGTAGTTTTAAGTAATCTCGAAAGCATAAATTCAGTACTTATTAAGCAGGGAATGCCGCAAAAAGAAAGACTAATAAAATTAAATGATATCGCCATCAGCCAAATGAAATCCCTTGTTGAACAAAGTGCTGTAAAAAAACTAAAGAAATAAAAGATTGTACGACTTAGAAATTTAAAGGAGATATAAAATGTATGTAGATATTAATTTCTTACTTGAACCACCCAACCTATCGAAAGATGTGATGCTTACAATCCAACCATTGGCACCACTTTCGATGGTAAATAGTATGCCCGGTTCATATTATAAAACCGAACATGCGCCTGACAAATTTATGCTGTGCGGTCTGTTCGAAAATATTCTTAATCTACATTTATCAGAAGAACATAGAAATGCTATTAGAAAAAAAATAAAGAAACATTACTCGAAACAATGTAAACTTGAATATATTACTGAAAATTCAAATGTAGGTTATAAACCAATTCTTAATCATTTATTCGAAGTTTCGTCTCCAATTGTTATCCCTGATATGAAATTTTATGAAGATGTATGGACACAACATCTTATACAAAAAGATGATTCAAGACATATAGACGGATCGACTAATAATGATTGGAGACTAGAGAAAGAATTATATGGGTATGAG
The DNA here is from genome assembly GCA_050117315.1 of Ignavibacteria bacterium. Taxonomy (GTDB): domain Bacteria; phylum Bacteroidota; class Ignavibacteria; order Ignavibacteriales; family Melioribacteraceae; genus JANQIV01. The sequence goes on along the minus strand of JASFMY010000131.1, from coordinate 10,450 downwards.
AAAAGATTGCTATATAGTAAAAAGCTTTCTGATAAAAAAGAAAAGCAAAAAATTACAAAGGAGGTGAATGAGGCAAAGAATAACCTTAGGAAATCAGAACGTGGTCAGAATATGTTTCCGAAATATTATAGATCGCCTAAAATAAGAGAGTTTTTAATTACAGATGGAGAATACATTCTAAAGCTAAAAATGACTCATACACTTTTTAACTTAGTTTATAATTCTATCAAAGAAAATAATATTGCTTGTTTAGGAACAAGTGAAGGATGGGTAGACATTTCGATAGGAGAGACAATATGATATCAGACAATTTTTATACAAGATATGGTTTGGCTCTCGTTTTACAAGAAAACAGCATTCTTAATTCTGAAAATCTTACTCCAGAAATGCTAAAGAATGAAATACAAACTAGCTTGAATCATTTCCGTGTTAGACCAATAAGTTTGGATATCGATGAAAAGGTAAAATTTCAATTTGTAAATGAGGATTTCTTGCTCAACAACTCAAAGTATATTTCTAGACATTGCGGTGAGGGTTATTATCTTTGTCCAAATATAATTACAAAAGATATCCAAGCTCTTAAGAGTTGGAATGCACTGATAAAAATGAAACAAGAGCTCAATTCTAAAATTGATTTTACAAAAAAATCTGATGCAACAATGTCTAGAATCCCTTTAACAAGTAAATTCAACAATGGAAAGATAAGCCAATCAGTTCCTAGAGCAAGTTTACTTGAAATTTGTCTTTGTTTAATTGTGAGCACTACCCCATTCAAGCCCTCCTTGCATGCTCGGGATAAAGAGACTTATGTTGCAACTGCAATCATACCTGATATGGAGCTTTCTGACCTCCAGAAGTTTATCTCAATACTCAAAGTAATGCAAAGGACTAAAACAAAAAATTTATTGATTGGTAAATCATTTAAGAAAGAAGGAAAAGTAACCTATTTTAGACCGAATCTTTCTAATGGTAATTTCCCTTATGCTCCAAGAAGATCAGAGTTAGCAAGTGCAGCATTACTTGGTGCTATCGGACGATTTGCTAAAGAAACTGAATATCCAAATACTGAAGCTGAATCCGTATTGGAAAAGCTAAAAAATAGACCATTATACATAATTAGTTACGGCAAGGCTCAATCAGTTTCGTATACACATTATATTGTTGACCTAGCCAAGGATAATAAACTTTGTGATATTATCGATGCTTTAGGAAAATTTAGTCCATATCTCTCAGATCACAAAAGCAAAAAAAACAAGCAACAAAAACTTGACAATTTCTTTCTGTTTGCATCACGGTTTTTACAATTATTTGATAAACAATCTTTCCGAGAATTTCTCTCAGTAAGAGGTGAATATCCAGATGAATTAAAAATATTATTAACAACATTTTTTAGGAGCGTTATGAAGATAAATAATGAAGTTATCGAATCAGCTATTGCTTTGGGACATTGGTTAAACCAAGTAGCATACTTTGCAGCGGCTGATGAACATAAGGGAAAAAGCTATCAGGAAATTTCTGATGCCAAAGCAAAGATAATAGTAGAATTAGAAAGTGCTGTGTTTTCCGCTAAAACACCGACTGCATTAGTGTCTCAAGTAATAACTAGAGCGGGTAGGATTTCAAAACGTGACGCACCAAACGAAGCGCAATTATTTATTAAAAAAATAATTGCCGATGAACTTGGTGAAACCGAAAAAGCGAGTTTGGAAAATGCAAAAAATATGATTGTTGTATTTTCACGCATAAAAGGGTCTAAAGCAGAATCACACAGTGAGGAGGATTTTACAGAGGTTGGCGAAGAAACTGCTGAAAATGAGATTCAATTAACAGAAGATGAAAAAGAATAAAAACATAAGGAAAAATAATCATGCAAAATATTAAAGGAATATTAGTAACATTTTTAGCCCCAATGGAAAACCACATAGCTAACGCTGGGGAGAAACTTTTAGGTAACGTTTCTTCAATAAAAAGAAGACCTGATGAAAGGGTATACATATCAGGGCAAATGCAAAGACATGCGTTATTTAGTGCACTTGAAAGATTAAATTGGGCTGATTCCCAAAGAGGTTCTACGTATGTTTCTAATGGTGATGGCATTGACAATCGTATTGAATCAAATCTAAGATCGGACTTAGGCGGTTTCATGGATCCAAACGGAGGAAATTACACAGGGCGACGTACATCTCCATTATCAGTTACCCCGGCAATAGCTCAAGGAGAAAGTCAAATTGGAAGAGATTTGCTTCTGAAGCTAAAAAATATGGATAGGGAGCATAGTCTTGCTACGAGAGAATTCAGCCAAATGGATTTAATGGTTATGAATTTCTTTCTAGATATAAGTTCGTTAAGTATTTCAAAGCGTTTTACTTATGATGACGGAGGGTTCCATCTTGAAACGGAATACATTAAACATGTCCAAGAAAATGAAAGAAAACGTAGGGTTAAATTATTTTTAGAGGCGACACGTTCAATTACAGATTATGCTAATCAAGCACGAAATGCTGCTTGCGGAGAACCTCAAAAAGTTCTTATAATATTCGATACAAAATTGAGTAGGAAAGCAAGTCGATATTTCCAAGCAGAAGAAATAGAAAAAACAAACATTATTGCTGAAATAAAAGACCGAAAGGCACAATACTTTTTGGGCAATGACACACAAGGAGATAAAAGCGTTGATAAAGCATATAGAGAGGCTCTCAGTTTGTTGAATGAAAATAAGACAACACTTTTTGATCCATGCGAACCTAATTCACAGGTAATGACTTTTGCTGAAGCTTTTAACCTAAGTGAAGAGTGAAATGAAGACAAAATATTTAGCAAAACCAACTCTTGACATTTCGGTTGATGAACATTTAAAACATGTTGAGGACGAGACTATAGAAATTCTTATATCTCGTCCGTTCGTTCAAAAAAAATATAAAACTATAGTTGGGAAAGATTTAGCAAAGAGAGTAAAAAGTGCTGCAAAGTATCATGATATCGGGAAGAAACATCAAAGGTGGCAAACAGCTTGTCAGAAGGATTTTGAAATATTCAAATCAACAAATAATAAATCAAATATGCATCATTTGCGAAATGCAAAATTCCGTCATGAAATTGCTTCTTTGATTCATCCCCAACTACAAGATTTATCAGATTCGGTTAAAGCAGCAATCGGTGCTCATCATGGTAAACTTGCTGAAAGTGAAGAATATAGATGGGAAAAAGAAATACCTCAAGCAAAAGATATCTGGAGTCATTTCAAAGGCTTAAAAAATGAAGTGTTATATAAAATTTCTAAGAATGAACAGTTTAAAAAAGCACTTTTGTTAAGATATGAGTTTGCAGGTCCTCGTTCTTTTCTTCAATTGGCAGACCATCGCGCAAGTGCAAAAGAAGAGGATAAGGAATTACCTAAAATTCTTCCGTTTAATTATGAGTTTCCTAAAGAATATAAAACTAAACGTGGAGTTCAACTTATTATTGATGACCTTAAAGACGAACCATTTGCAATATTACGGGCTCCTACAGGTTCGGGAAAAACTGATGCATCGTTACTTTGGGCAAAACATCAAATTGCAAATGAAAGAGCAGACAGATTAGTAATTGCAATGCCAACTAGATTTACAGCAAATGCTTTATCGATTACAGCAGCTGAAAGGTTAAGCCAAGTGGGTTTATATCATTCAAGTGTCTGGTTCCAAAGGATTAGAGATACTAATCACTTGACATCTGAAGAACAATCATTAATTGATAAAGACCAAGAATTGGCTCGACTTTTAGAAACACCTATATCTGTAACCACTATTGATCATTTATGTATTGCTTTAACTGGTACAAGAGAGGATCATCATTCCACCTTTTTCAATATGGCTCATTCATGTTTGGTAATTGATGAAGCCGATTTTTATGATGAATTTACACAACATAATATCCTAATTCTTCTTCAAGCTTTGCGTTTACTAAAAGTTCCTGTTCTCTTGATGAGTGCAACTGTTCCCAAGTCAGCCCTAAAATTTTATTCACAATCGGGTTTTCAATTGAACAAAATTTATGAAGATATCTCTGATATTAAAAGACCACGATGCCAAGTCATTAGGAAAGACGATTTGTTAATTTCAAAGAACATAGTAAACATCTTAGAAGAAGGAATGAAAGAAAATCCACTAATAATTTACGCTAACACGGTAAGCAGAGCCCAAGCATATTATGATTGGTTTTACAAGAAATCGTCATCATTTACACATAAAAATGTTGTTATGTATCATAGTCGATTTACCGAACCCGACAAAGTAAACATTGAGGGAAAATTGACTAAAATGCTTGGCAAGGAAACTTGGAAAAAAGGGAAGCAATTTGGAGTAGCAATTTTGACTCAAATAGGTGAATTGAGCGTTAATATAAGTGCTGATATAATGATCAGTGATATTTGTCCAATTGATAGATTAGTTCAGAGAGCAGGAAGATTATCACGGTTTAGTCTTAATAAAGGCAAATTATACGTTATTAATCCAATGAAAGAAGGTCGAAACGGAGATTACTATTTCTATTGCGCTCCTTATGGTCACTTCATAAATAAGAATTGGAAAGTTTCAAAAGTATTGATGGATTCATCGGATTTGCTATTAGAAAAAGATTATACTTCCGAAATGCTGGTCGACTTGGTTGATAAGATTTATCCCCAAATGAAAAATGAAATGCCAAATTATATTCTGAATAATATGGAGGAATTAAAAAAACTATTTATTTCCAATTGGCTGATTTTGCCAGCAGATCAACTTGATATTGATGATGATAATACAATAGAATGGAAAAGTCGTGATATTGCTCCCCAGTATACAGTTTATGTAGATGTAGATCTATTTAACAATGATTATTACTTTCAGAACAGAAGTGAGTTTAGACGGTTTCAAATTAGGCATGGTGTTCAATGTTATGATTACGAGCTTTACCAAGCAAAGAAGAATGGATTTATTGACCAAGCAACATTTTATATCGGAGAAGATAAGAAGCAAGCCCTTTGGGTTGTTAATAGCAAATTTTATAATTCGAAAAGAGGGCTATATTTCCATGATTTTCATGAAGAGCTATAGCCAAGGAGTTTTTAAGAAAGAGTTGGTAAAATGCCAAAGTCGTCGATCCCCCGGGGTTTTTGCACTATTTGGGGTCGACGATGCAGTTAGTAAAAAAAGCTGTGAATATGCCCTAAAAAGCCCGGATTTCGGGCCGTGTTAATCGTACTATAGTAGAATTGAAATACCACTCGCTAACCGTAATCACATATTACAATCAACAGTGTTAATCGTACTATAGTAGAATTGAAATTTAAATAAATTATACCCTTTTGAACGGCGGTACTTGGTGTTAATCGTACTATAGTAGAATTGAAATCTTTGTGTCCTTAAGCTTTTTCGTTTTTCTCTAAATAGTGTTAATCGTACTATAGTAGAATTGAAATTCAGTACGGTGATAGAGGTTCAGCCATTACTATTCCGGTGTTAATCGTACTATAGTAGAATTGAAATAGCAATCAACCAGACCGCTCAATTAAGAGCGGTCTAAGTGTTAATCGTACTATAGTAGAATTGAAATCTTATATACTGCGAGCCGAAGTTGTGAATTTATCTTCGTGTTAATCGTACTATAGTAGAATTGAAATGAAATAGCGACTAAACCTTCAGCATCTAGGCATAGGGTGTTAATCGTACTATAGTAGAATTGAAATGTTGTTAAAGTCGGGTTTTTCGAAAAAGTTTTTTACGGTGTTAATCGTACTATAGTAGAATTGAAATGTAGTGATAGCGTGTAAGTAGTATCAACCATTGCTCTCGTGTTAATCGTACTATAGTAGAATTGAAATGTTTTATCAAAAGCTTTACAAAGGAAATTCCAGTCTGTGTTAATCGTACTATAGTAGAATTGAAATAAGCTTTGGCAATACCTATCCACCCCAATGCTAAAGGGTGTTAATCGTACTATAGTAGAATTGAAATACGAACGTGACATCTTACAGCGATGGTTACGGCAAGGTGTTAATCGTACTATAGTAGAATTGAAATTCATTAAAAGGCATACTGTCTCCAGTGGCCGGATTAAGTGTTAATCGTACTATAGTAGAATTGAAATGCATATGCAGTACCTATCAACGAATTGTTCGGCGCTCGTGTTAATCGTACTATAGTAGAATTGAAATAATTGCAGATGGTTGGATTGCATATTAATCTGAGCGGTGTTAATCGTACTATAGTAGAATTGAAATCAAGCTACAGTTCATGAGTTTCTCACGAACACTCGGTGTTAATCGTACTATAGTAGAATTGAAATGATCATCACTGATCCATCTACCGACCCGCTTATCGTGGTGTTAATCGTACTATAGTAGAATTGAAATATTGACGGTTGACAACAAAATGTCAGTCGGCTCACTGTGTTAATCGTACTATAGTAGAATTGAAATTTTTAAGCTTTAGTGAAGCGTTTAATTCAATGAGAGGGTGTTAATCGTACTATAGTAGAATTGAAATTCGACCAGAACCCTTAACAGAATTTTAACATTCTACGTGTTAATCGTACTATAGTAGAATTGAAATATATTAACATTTTTATCATTATACTCAATACTATCATGTGTTAATCGTACTATAGTAGAATTGAAATGTTGTAATAGCAAATGGACACTCCAAACAAGGCTTGCTAGTGTTAATCGTACTATAGTAGAATTGAAATACCAAAGAATTCATCCTCATCATTCTGACCTAATCCAAGTGTTAATCGTACTATAGTAGAATTGAAATTATCTTAAGTTATTTATAATTGTTACCAGTACTTCGTGTTAATCGTACTATAGTAGAATTGAAATTACTTTACCTGCTTTTGTTTGAGAATCTTCATCACTAGTGTTAATCGTACTATAGTAGAATTGAAATAGTCTATACTTATATCAAGCGCTACTTGTCGCATCGGTGTTAATCGTACTATAGTAGAATTGAAATACCTCATCGCATTCGCAGTCGTCAAGAGAGGATCGGGTGTTAATCGTACTATAGTAGAATTGAAATAAGGCTACGTCGTGCCGGCTAATCCAAACACGTCAGGTGTTAATCGTACTATAGTAGAATTGAAATTTTTTAATTTGAGCGAAGCGTTTAATTCAATGAGAGGGTGTTAATCGTACTATAGTAGAATTGAAATGAGCTCTGCTCGGTGATTTCGAAGATGTTCGATTGCGGTGTTAATCGTACTATAGTAGAATTGAAATTGCGCATTCTAAATATAACATTAGAGTTTGGAATGGTGTTAATCGTACTATAGTAGAATTGAAATTATTGAAAAAGCACTTCGGCAACTTCAGTTACGTGAGTGTTAATCGTACTATAGTAGAATTGAAATAAAATTCCGTAAGAGGAACGCCTAGATCGTTTACGACGTGTTAATCGTACTATAGTAGAATTGAAATTCAGAAAAAGAGCAGAAGCTCTTGAGTCAGAGCATAAGTGTTAATCGTACTATAGTAGAATTGAAATTGATGTACTCTCTGCTGGACTTTCAGTATTGGCTCGGTGTTAATCGTACTATAGTAGAATTGAAATGACTATTCAAGCGGAGCTGGTGCGGAGTTGGTATAGAGGTGTTAATCGTACTATAGTAGAATTGAAATTGATGTACTCTCTGCTGGACTTTCAGTATTGGCTCGGTGTTAATCGTACTATAGTAGAATTGAAATACTGGCTGATCGTTGCAGTAATAGTAGTATTTATTCGTGTTAATCGTACTATAGTAGAATTGAAATCGGTGTATCGTTGTGGGTGTAATAAAAATCTTTCTGTGTTAATCGTACTATAGTAGAATTGAAATATTTGTGCTATTGTCATTTTATTTACCTATGTTTTTTGTGTTAATCGCACTATGGTAGAATTAAAATACTCAATCAACCAATCAAACAAAATCTTAAACGTACTATGATGAAATTGGAATTTTATCTTTGTTCTTTTATCTTCGCCCTTGTCTTAACCGTACTATAGTTTCTGCAAAATAAAAAAATTGTCGGTTCGAACCCGTTTTTTGGGTGAGCCTGTCCGCCGCCTGTGCGTCTTTGGCGTATCTTTTTGGCGGGAAATCTTTCAATTAAAGCACGATTTCAAAGATTTCTCCCTCCGGTCGAAATGACAAAACGTTTAGATATCTAATTTTGCAGAAACTCTATTACATCAGAAAAAGATATATTAAAGAACATGATAAATAATTCTTAATTTTGAATTCACTTCAATAAGGATGTAAAATGAAAAAAGAAATAATAAAAACATTAACATCTAGTTTTGAATCACATTCAAATCAAACAGAAAATAATATAGAATTTTGGTTTGCCAGAGATTTACAACATTTACTTGGATATACTGAATGACGTAATTTTATAAAAGTAATAACAAAAGCAAAAACCTCATGCGAGGCTGGGGGTCATAATATCTCGGACCATTTTGTTAGCGTCAACAAAAAGGTTAAGATCGGATCGGATACAAACCGTGAAATAGATGATTTAATGTTAACACGTTTTGCCTGTTATTTAATTGCACAAAACGGTGATCCTAAAAAAGAACCAATTGCGTTTGCTCAAAACTATTTTGCCGTTCAAACCAGGAAGTTTGAGTTAGTTGAAAAACGAATAAAAGATTGGGAACGATTAAATGCGCGTCAAAAGTTAACACTTTCCGAAAAAGAGTTTTCTGAATTGATTTTTGAACGTACCGGCAATGAAAAAGATTTTGGGAAGATTAGAAGTCAAGGTGATAAAGCATTATTTGGATTGTCCACTTCTGAGATGAAAAGTAAATTGGGAATAAAACAAAATAAACCGCTTGCTGATTTTCTACCAACAATAACGATAAAAGCAAAAGATTTTGCTACTGAAATTACGATATTTAATGTAAGAGATAAAAACATTGACAAAGGCAATCGAATTGCTTAGGAACATATTAGAAATAATAAAAGTGTACGAAATCTTTTACTGGAAAGAGGAATAGCACCGGAAGATCTACCGGCAGAAGAAGATGTAAAAAAACTTGAAAGAAGAGTAAAAGCAGAAGATAAAAAATTGACCAAGAATCCGGATAAACTTGATGATAGTTCATAAGTAATTAATTTGCTAAGTTCTGGATACATTTGCACAGAGCAGGGACATTAAGAACTGACAAGGCTCTCAATACACTCATTTCACTCGCACTAGAACTTGTTTAAGTTATATCTCCTCCCCACAGAAAATCATTCATAGAAGGTGAAGGATAGCGGGCTACAAGAACATTTTTAGAAATACTAATTTTTGTAGATAAATTACTTAATAACTTAAAATCTTGCGGGTCTCTCTTTTTATTTTTCAACTAAGTATGAATATATCCTTACTATTTGTAAAGTACAACCACAATAAATTGTTAACTAATTTTTATAATAATAATTTTTCTTTCAATTCTTAATTAACATGACCGGTACTCAAATAGCGTATTATTTTCTGTGTAAACGCAAACTTTGGCTGTTCACACATAATATTGAACAGGAGCAGTTTAGCGATACTGTTGCAATGGGTAAATTCATTAGTGAATCAACTTATGAACGCAAAAAACATGAAATACAAATTTCAGACGGCGATGATTATATCGTGCTTGATTATTTTGATACCAAGGAGAAAGTTATACATGAAATTAAGAAATCCGATAAAATGGAAGCAAGTCATATATGGCGCAGGTAAAGTTTTATATAAGTGTTCTTGAGAGTAAAGGAATTAAAGGGGCTAAAGGGATAATTGATTATCCCAGATTACGTAAAACGGAAACCGTTGAGCTATCCGATAATGACAAAATAAAATTGGCTGATATAAGAGAAGAGATTAAAAGCATAATCAGTTGTGAAAGCATTCCCGATGTTAATCGTACTATATGATAACTAACCAATTCTTAATCGTGCTATGTCAGAATAAAAAATTTCTTCTTTTTACTTTTATCTTTTTACTTGGTTTTATCCGTACTATAGTAGAATTGAAATAAGACTGCGAAAGGACGAATCAAATTGATCGTTGAAGTGTTAATCGCACTATAGTAGAATTGAAATTCGCTATAAGATGTCACGTAGGTTGGCGTATATCCGTGTGTTAATCGTATTATGGTAGAACTGAAATACTTGATAATGTATTAAATCTCACCGATAAGTTTCAGTGTTAACCGTACTATATGATAACTAACCAATTCTTAATCGTGCTATGTTAGAATAAAAAATTTCTTCTTTTTACTTTTATCTTTTTACTTGGTTTTATCCGTACTATAGTAGAATTGAAATTGAATCAATGGTATTATTATTAGATAACGAAAAAAAGGTATTAATCGCACTATGGTAGAATTAAAATACTCAATCAATCAAACAACCAATCAAACAAAATCTTAAACGTACTATGATGAAATTGGAATTTTATCTTTGTTCTTTTATCTTC
>JASFMY010000130.1:0-19207 GCA_050117315.1 Ignavibacteria bacterium | reverse complement strand
GCGATCAGTTCGGCTTCATCCTAGGGCATAGAGTGATGTTAAAAGAGCAAGATGTAGAAGTAGCAGTACCAATGGTAGAGAGACTAATAAGCAAATATCCAATAGAGAGTGTAAGCTTTGACAAAGGATATTGGTCGCCGGATAATAAAGAGAAAACCAAGAAGCTGGTATCAATGGTAGTAATGCCGAAGAAAGGCAGAAAGCGGATTGAAGAAAAAGAAGATGAATCAAGCAAAAAGTATAAACAATTAAGAAGAAGCCATTGTGGGATAGAATCCAATATAAACTCATTGGAACACCACGGGTTAAATAGGTGTCCGGATAAAGGGCTGAAAAACTTTAAGAAATACACCTCATTAGGTATCTTGTCATATAATCTGCATCAGTTGGGAAACCTACTAGAAGAAGAAGAAATAAAAAAGCAAAGACGAAAAGCGGCGTAAAATTACTAACAATCGAAAAAACGGGAAAACAAAAAATAAAGCAAAGGGATAATAACGCCCGCGATGTCGAATTTTTGTTAATTATATGTATTGTTATAAACTAAATTAAAAGCATAAGAAGTAGGACCACCAAGTTGGTTGTCAAATTTTGGGTGAGTCGTGCATTAATTGCTCTTTACGACCAGACACTACATAATACTTCTTAGGATTGCAGTCTGTGCGTATTTAATTATTGGACCTGCTGCGCTGTTTTATTTTTTTTCATGGACCGATATTAAGTTTAAATTAAGTCATGTGCATGTTTTGCATCTGCTTGCCTGCTATTGTGATAATTTTTCTTCCCCGCAGCCTGCTTAAAAATCCATTACGTTTTCAAATTATTCAGCTTCAATATATTGTGTACATTATTTACTGTGCATTTGTTTTATACAATTTTTCAAGAAAGCTAAAAGTCAAAACAACCAACGCAGCAAGAGTAATTAAATGGCAGCGTAATATTTTAATCGGTTTGGCAGTAATTTGGATTTCTGTTTATCTTCAATATTTGATTGAGCTTGCAGCAATTTATTCTATGAGTATATACATACTCATATTTGTAATGATTGAAAAACATAAATTCTTGAGCTATAAAAGTAAACATGATGATATTGCAAGTAACGAGTTAAAAGAGAAACTACTTAAATTTATGAATGAGCAAAAGCCGTATTTAGAGCCTGCAATCAGCCTACCTGCCATTGCGGAGAGAATGGATATTTCACAGCATTTACTTTCTCATGTCATCAATAATTTTTTTCAGTGCAATTTTCCCGAATTTGTAAATTCCTTCCGTATTGAAGATGCAAAAAAAATGCTAAAGGATGATCGTTATAATCATTATACAATTGCAGGAATAGCCGTGGAATGTGGATTTAACAATCTTTCAACATTTAACCTGGCCTTCAAGAAAAATATGAACTCTACCCCGAAAAAGTATAGAGAAGCATCACAAACTGACTAAAAAGGTGGCATATGATGTCTTTTTTATTCGTGGCGAAAGCTATAAACCACGAATGCAGAAATATTTTGATCTGATCATAACCGCCTGTCTGAAAATGAAGTTCCGGAATAACCTTTTTTACAATCGAAAAAAATATCCAGAATAATAGTTATGAATTTATAATTTCATAGGATTTTTACTCTCTCAAACATTTTATTTAAGAATAAATTTTAAAAGAGAAATAAGAGTATCATGATGAAATTATTAATCAAAATCGGTTTCTTTTGTTTGGTCATCCATTATGTGAATGCACAAAATCAGGAAGGACAATTAATTGATACTACAATTTATGCGCCCTCATTGCATAACAACATTTTTGATGATATTACGCAACAGCCAGTGGCAATTTATTTGCCTTCTTATGCATCTTCGGATAATAGATATCCTGTGGTTTATTTTTTACCCGGCTTCAGCACTGAATATTCTGATTTTCTTGACGGCACTTTTCAAGGATTCATGTTGAGGAATTCTATGGATAATCTTATTAGCAGCGGTACAATAAAGGAAATGATTGTTGTAGTCCCAAACGGTTTAACTTTTCTGTTCGGGAGTTACTATGTTAATTCTTCCGTGAGAGGGAATTGGGAAGATTATATTGTACACGATCTCGTCGATTATATTGATAATATAATTATAGAAGCATTGCTGACGTTAATTCAAGAGGTATCGCGGGAAATTCAATGGGAGGATTCGGCGCATTAAATTTAGCAATGCTCCACCCTGACATTTTTTCAGTGACATATGGCTTATCTCCCGGACTATTCGACAAAGACGGGTTTCTGACCAGGGTATGTTTTCAAATGAGTATAGAACTAAAATAGTTCTCGACAAAATTGAGGAATGGGCATCAATGGATAAGGACAGCGCTAAAGTTGCATTTGTTGATTATATAAGCAGCCTGGACCCGAGTAATTATTTTGCAACTATTTTTATGTATGCTTATGGTGCTGCTTTTTCACCAAATAAAGAGAATAGTCCTCCATATACAGATTTCCCATTTTATAATTCCGGCGATGAAATTTTATGTGATTCGGCTTTACTTGTCAATTATGAAAACAGTTTTGGGGGATTAGATTGGAAGGTGAACTTTTACAAAGCAAACCTTCTGCAATTAAAAGGCATTTTGATTGATTATGGAGTGAATGATCATTACTCGTGGATTCCAAGAGGCTGTATATATTATTCAAACCTTTTAACGGAAGCAGGTATACAGAATGAATTGCTCAGCTTTAACGGGGGGCACAGTAATCAAGTAAAGGAACGTATTGAAAATGTTATGCTTCCTTATTTTACAGGTAAACTCGAATTTGAAACGGCGATTCAGTCAAAACAAACGATATGAATCGTAATATCGAATTTAATTTAACGAGTTATCCAAATCCCTTTAATCCGGCTACTACAATAAATTTCAGCATACCTACGGAATCGAAAATAAGAATTTCTGTTTTTAATAATCTCGGTTAGGAAGTAGATACACTGGTAGAAAAATTTTATAATGCCGGTGAATACAGTATTATATGGAATGCAAGTGGATTATCAAGTGGAATTTATTTTATTCGCTTAACAAGTAGTCAGAGTTTTAAGAAAACGATAAAGGTTTTGCTTCAGAAATAATTTCTAGAATAATTAATTTAAATACCCGTCCCCTGCAATAATATCTTTTATTGTTTGATTTTTATCTAAATAGCTGTCAATTTTTTCAAAGTGTTCTAAGAGAAAATCAAGCCTTTTGTTTTCAGATTGAAGTGAAAGCAGTAGCTGTTGCTGTTCGAGGTTTAACCCAGACTTTTCGGCCAATTTAAATGATTTTATTTTGGCGCTTTCTAAACTGCTCCAAAAACTTTGTCCCAGTTCTATAGAAGTTCTGTCAAGTATGTTTGTGAAAATATCAACGGTTCTTTCATAAGTTGATATGTTATAATCTGTTCTGTCCAGGTCGTAGTACTTTTCTTTTTCAGCAAGCATATAGCCGTCCTTATGGAAACTGGTAGACAGAATTTTAAAACGTTCAAGCCCATTAATAATAATATCCATACTTCCGTTGTCATAAAGTTTTATAACTGAATCAACATTTACAAGGCAGCCTATCTTAGAGATTTCAAGATCAATTTTTGATACAATCCCAAAAGGTTCATTATTATTAATGCTTCTGTTTATCATTATTTTGTATCTCTCTTCAAAAATATGAAGGGGATATTTGGCTCCGGGATAAATTACTAAGTTTAACGGAAACAATGGTATATAATTCATAACAAAATTTTAATCTTTTTTGCCAATGAATAAAAAAAATGCCTGAAAGTCAATAAGACAATCAGGCATAATAATTTAGCAATCTAATTATTTAGCTTCAGTGAATCTCTTCGATACTTCATCCCAATTTATAACATTCCAGAACGCAGAAATGTAATCGGGTCTTCTGTTTTGATAATTTAGGTAATAAGCATGTTCCCAAACATCAAGACCTAAAATCGGAGTGCCTTTTACCTCGGCTACATCCATCAAAGGATTGTCCTGGTTTGGGGTCGAAGTAACCTTTAATCCGTCCGCAGTAACAATCAGCCACGCCCAGCCGGAACCGAATCTTGATGCTGCTGCTGAAGAAAATTGGTCCTTAAACGTGTCGAAAGAACCGAAATCACTCTTAATGGCATCAGCTAATTCGCCGGTTGGCTGACCGCCTTTGCCGGGATCCATAACTGTCCAGAATAAAGCATGATTATAATGACCGCCGCCGTTGTTTCTGACTGCAGTATTAGCAGATGCATTTGCAAGTAATTCTTCCAAAGATTTGTCTGCCAAATCGTTTCCCTCAACTGCTGCGTTTAATTTTGCCACATATCCTGCGTGGTGTTTACCGTGATGAATTTCCATCGTACGCGCGTCAATATGCGGTTCCAAAGCATCAAAAGCATATGGTAATGCAGGTAATTCGAATTTTGCCATTTTAGTTTTCCCTCGTTTTTTTGTTAGTGAATTTATTTTGTCAGTTAGTGAAAATATTTTATTTGAACCGGCTATTGTCGTGATAATTCCAATGGATTTCAGAAAGTTTCTTCGTTCCATTTTATACCTTTATATTTAGTTAAACTCCGAAAGATTCGCCGCAGCCGCAGGTTTTGCTTGCATTCGGGTTATCGAATACAAAACCTTTGCCATTTAAGCCGTCTGAAAAATCAAGAGTAGTACCCGCCAAATAGAAAATACTCTTTCCGTCGACGAATAATTTTACACCGTTTTTTTTAACAATTGTATCGCCGTCCTTAGTATCGCCGTCGAAACCCATTTCGTACATCAGACCTGAACAGCCGCCGCCTTTTACTCCGACTCTAACGCCGTATTCTTCGGGAATATTGTTATCTTCTTTCAACCTTTTAATTTGTTTAACGGCCTCATCGGTCAGTTTTATTTCTTGTTGAGTACCGGTTTGATTACTCATTTACAGCCTCCAATTCTTTTGATTGGTTTTTGTCCTGTGGATTTTCTTCCACGATTTTTTCTTTCTTAAAATTCACGGCCCACGTATTTGAATTCAGCTTTATTAATTCATTTTCTTCTTCAAGGAAAGAAGCGAATTCATTCGTTAATTGCTCGGCTTCCCGGTAATTGATTTTTCCTTCTTTCATCGTGAAATAAGTGTGAATTGCATATTGCATATCCCTTAAAAAGATATTCGATTTATAAATAACGGGATATTTTTCATTCATGAATGTGAAAAATATTTTTTTGTTTTCTTTTAAATGTTCAAGTTTATTCATTTTATTGTCCGTTTTGTGTTAATACTTCTTTAATCGTAGTATTCTCAAACAAATCTATTATTTTTTTTTGTAAGTTATACAACGGGCTTCTCAAACAACAGTCATTAACTCTTTTGCAGTCATCCGTTGACGGTTTATCAAGCATGCAATCCGTAACCTGAATATTATACCCTAAAATAAGTACTAAGTAATTCAGGCTTATTGAATCAAGTTTATTGTTGAGAACGTATCCTCCTCTTGTGCCTTGAACGGATTTAATAATCGAAAATTTATTTAACTTTTGCAATATTTTTGCCAACAAGTCAAAAGGGATATCTACATTTGAGGATATCTCTTTCGCACTTATACAATCCTGTTCCGAATTTTCATCAATATATTTTAAAGCAAGTATAGAATATTCTACTGCTTTAGGTATTTTGAACATATACGACTCATTTAGTCCTATATAAAATATAAGAAATGAATAAATAAAAGCAAATTCTTTTTGGGTTAAATTCCTGTTAAAAGTGAATTGCAGCTTTGTGCAAAGTCAACAATCGGTGAAAAGTAAATCCCGAAAAACAATATCGGAATTAAAAGTAAGAGTGCAATAATGACATTAGCAGTGCTCACATTTATTGGCGAAGGCTTTTCTTCAACTTTAGTTAAGTACATATGTTTTAACACTCTAACATAGTAGTAAAGCGAAACTACAGTATTCAGCAATGCTATTATAGCAACTGCTATCATCTTAGCGTCAACAAGCGCCGAGAAGATGTAAAGCTTCCCGATGAAGCCAGCTGTAGGCGGTAAGCCGGTTAAAGAAATTAAAAAGATGGTTAGTGCAACACCAAGGAACGGGGCCGCGGGGCCAATACCGTTATAATCGTGAATATCTTCCGAACCAATTTTATCCGAGATTAACATTACTACATAAAAAGCACCGAGATTCATCAGCAGATAAAAGAAAAAGTAAATCAGCAGTGCTATAATTCCCTGGTCGGATAATACAGCCAGGCCAAGTAACAAATACCCGGCATGTGCAATACTTGAGTAAGCAAGTAATCTTTTAATATTATTTTGCCATAGGGCTGCAAAATTACCGAGAGTCATCGTTAATATTGAAAGGATGATAATTAATGTTTGCCAATCAAAAACTTGCAGCATTATCCAGTGACCCTCGGAATCGGTTTTATAAACAAAAGCAGTTTTTACAAACCTTACCAAAAGTGCAAAACCCGCAGCTTTGCTTGCGACTGATAAATAAGCTGTAATAGTTATCGGCGCACCTTCGTAAACATCCGGTGTCCAGAAATGAAATGGAGCAGATGAAATTTTATATCCGATTCCTGCAACAATCAGGATAATTGCAAATCCGAAAACAACAGGATTAACCGACGCGGAAAGTAAAGAAGTTTTTATTGCAACCAAATTTGTTGTTCCAGTTAATCCGAAAACTAACGAAATTCCGAATAACATCAATCCCGAAGAAACTGAACCGTAAATAATATATTTAAGTGAAGCTTCCGAGTTTCGGTCTCTAATTTTTACGAAACCGGCAAGTACGTAAGAGGATAACGACATCAACTCAAGTGATAAATAAACTAAAATAAGGTCGTTCGCAGATACCATAAAAAACATGCCGAGAATCATTCCAAATATTAAAGCGTAATATTCGCCGATTCTGTCGTTACTCTTTTGTATTTCCAATGAAGAGTTTGAAAAGAAAATTATAAACACTGTGGATAATAAAATTATAATTTTGAAGAATGAAGAAAAGCCGTCAACCGAAACCATTCCGTTTTTAATTAGCTCCGTGCCGCCGGTTTGAAAACTGAATCCATGCAACCCTAGTTGTTCATAAACAAAATAAAAAACAACAACAATACTAAAACCGGCTATGTACTTAATTATTTTTTTATCATTATGAAAAATCAAGTCTAACAAAACCAAAACGATTAGTGCAATTGAAATAACTATTTCAGGTTTAACTAAAGCCAGCGAGTCGTATAAGATTGATAGATTCATATAATCTTAAAGTCCGGTTAATTGTATATTTGTAAGACTGCTTGCAACAAAATCAACTAGTGTATTTACGGAAGTATTCATAATATCCAGCATAGCTGATGGGTAAACACCCAGGAATATAATAATAATTGTCAGGGGAACGAACATTAAATATTCTCTTATATCAATGTCCGTGAGCTTTGACCATTTTTCATTAAGCTTACCAAAGAAAATCCTCTGCAGTGTCCAGAGCATATAAGCAGCACCTAATAAAATTCCCAAAGTGGAAACAATTGCAAGGGTTCTAATTTCAGCAACACCGAATGAGCCTACAAACACAAGAGCTTCGGAAATAAAACCGCTTAAGCTTGGTAAGCCGAGCGCTGCAAAGAAAGCTACGGTAACAAAACCTGTATAAACCGGCATTTGATTTGCAAGTCCACCGAAGTCGTTTAATCCTCTTGTATGGGATCTATCATATATTACACCGACAATCAAGAATAACATGGCGGTTATTGTTCCGTGGTTAAACATCTGTAGTATAGCGCCGTTTACTCCCGTAGATGAAAGCGAAGCCATGCCCAGCAATACATAACCCATGTGTGATACGGAAGAATAAGCAATAAGCTTTTTAAAGTCTTTTTGTGCTAATGCAACAAGAGCCCCGTAGATAATATTTATCATTCCGAATAAAGCGATATACCACATCAACTGCCTTGTTATTTCAGGGAATATGGGAAAGCTGATTCTCAAAATTCCGTATGTGCCCATTTTGAGTAATACTCCGGCTAATATAACACTGATAGGTGTCGGTGCTTCTACGTGTGCATCCGGGAGCCATGTATGAAATGGAAACATAGGGATTTTAATTGCGAACCCGATGAATAGACCAATATATGCTATAAATCTTAAATTACCCGGATTAAAGGGGGACAAGATTCCGTCCGATATGTAATTAGTGGAATCCATCAATGCCAGTAAATTAAATGTAAAAACTTTTGATCCGTCTGCCAAAGTTTCCTGGGCACTGAAGTAAAGGCCGATCATTACAAGCAGGATGAAAATACTTCCCAGCAAAGTATAAAGGAAAAACTTAATAGCCGCATATTCTTTTCTCGGGCCGCCCCATATTCCGATTAGAAAATACATCGGCAGTAACATCAATTCCCAGAAGATATAGAATAAGAAGAAATCCAGCGCAACAAAAACTCCCATCATACCGCAGTCAAGTAATAGGAATAAAGCGAAATAACCTTTTATTGAATGAGGAATGTTCCATGAAGAAATAGTTGCTATCAAACAAATTAACGAGGTTAGTAAAACCATCGGCACGCTTAAACCATCTACACCTAAGAAATAATCTATCTTTATCATTCCCAGCCATGAAACATCGGAAATTTCTATCCACCTAAATTTATCAATAAACTGAAAAGAACCTTGCTCAAATACACCTGCTGCCGAATAGTTAAAGTTGGCTAATAGAATTACAGACAACACCAATTGAAGGGCTGTGATAATAAGTGTTGTATATTTTATGAAATTTGCTTGTTCCTTCTTTAAGAATAGAATAATTATCATCCCAACAATTGGAAGGAAAGTAATCAAGGATAAAATTGGAAACCCGTTCATATCATTAAACCTATTTTTATTAGCTTATAGCTGTCAGCTAAACTAAAAAACAAAAAACAATACTATTATTGAAAACACAACTAATACAATATAAGTCTGTACTTTACCTGTTTGCAATTTTCTAAAATTAAATCCTATAAAGCCGCTAAAGAATGCCCAGAAATTTACAAGGCCGTCAACAATGTATTTATCGAACAACCCGCTTAGGTAAGAAAAACCTTGAGTAATATAAGCAGACCAGTTCACTATTCCGTCAACTATGGTGGCATCAAACCACGACATCAACTTGCTGAACGATAGAGTACCTTTTACCGCGGTTTTATCATAAGCTTCATCAACATACCATTTATTGAGTGAAAAATTATATAACGGTTTGATTTTATCTGCAATTTTATCAGGGTCGTATTTGCGCCATTGATAAAGAATAAACGCAAGCAAAATTCCTAAACCCGCAAGTACTAATGATAAAGCCAGGGCAGGGTAGTGAACATGGTGCATTTCTTCAGTGTACTTGGCAGAATGGACTACTTCGCCGTGAGATTCTCCGTAGTTTTCTCCATCTTCAATCATAAAGTCAAATCTTGATTCTTCAGGTGTAACAGTAGTAGGTGTTTTAATCCATTCGCCTATAACCCAGCCGTCATCTGGTGATAACGGATTAGGTGTATAAAAAATAAATATTGAAAGCACACTCAAAACTATTAAAGGAGCGGTCATTACGACCGGAGATTCATGTGCATGGTCATATTTTTCTTTATTTCTTGGTTCACCGTGAAATGTAAGTATTACTAACCTAAACATATAAAATGCGGTCAGTAGTGCTACTAGAAAACCGAGGAAAGGAATGAGATAATGTCCTGTTAAATTTCCGAACGCCAATGTCCCGGCTAAGATTCCGTCTTTACTTAAGAATCCGCTTGTTAAAGGAACGCCTGAAATTGCCAACGTTGAGATTAAAAATGTTATGTATGTAATCGGCAGTTTTTTTCTCAATCCGCCCATATGCCTTATATCTTGCTCATGGTGCATTGCCTGTATAACTGAGCCTGAGCACAAAAACAAGCAAGCCTTAAAGAAAGCATGTGTTACCAAATGAAAAAATGCAAATGCATACGCTCCGACTCCCACCGACATAACCATATAACCAAGCTGGCTCACGGTAGAATATGCAAGTACCTTTTTAATATCATTTTGGGTAATAGCAATGGTGGCTGCAACAAAAGAAGTAAATGCACCCACAACTGCAATTACAAGCAACGCATCTGCAGTAAACATTACAAAAACTTTAACACAAAGATAAACGCCGGCGGCAACCATCGTTGCGGCGTGTATTAATGCGCTTACAGGTGTAGGACCTTCCATAGCATCAGGAAGCCAAACGTGAAGAGGGAATTGAGCAGACTTGCCGACAGCTCCCATAAAAATTAATATTCCGGCAGCAGTTAACCACGCTGAACTGTCAAAAGGTAAGTTCCCTATTGATATTTGATAGAAGATAGTATCAAACGTAAAGGTTTTATAGCTCGCAAATAAAATGAGTATTCCCACAAACATTCCGATATCACCAACACGATTGACAAGGAATGCTTTTTTACCGGCATCAGATGCGGATTTCTTTTCGTACCAGAAGCCTATTAATAAGTAAGACGATAAACCTACCAATTCCCAGAAAATATACATCATTAAAAGGTTATGAGTAATAACGATTCCGAGCATGGAGAATGTAAATAAACCAAGATAAGCAAAGTATCGATTATATCTTTTATCGCCGTGCATGTAAGCAATAGAGAAGATATGTACAAGCATGCTAATCAAATTAACAACAAACAGCATGATAACTGTCACGTTATCTAATTCAATACCTAATTCAAATTTGAGATTTCCAATTGAAGGAGTATTACCGAAATCAATCCATGTGAAACTATACATGATTTTTTCAACATCGAACAAATAGAGCTTAGCATATCCTACAAAAAGCGTTAAGGCAAAAGCAATTGATAAAATACCAACTTCAAACAAATATAATTTTGGAAATCTTTTACCGAAGAGTAAGAGTACTGCAAATCCTATCAAAGGAAGAAACAGTATTAAGATTGACAAATTTATTAAAGTAATCTCAGTCATATATTTTATTCTTTTAGATTATCTATTTCGTCGATATTAACATTGTTGAATGTCTTGTAAATGTTAAGCACAATAGCCAGGGCAATCGCTGCTTCTGCAGCGGCAAGTATAATTACAAACAATGCATAAATCTGGCCGTTAATGCCAAGATTGCCGTATCTTGCAAAAGCAACAAAATTTATGTTTGATGCGTTAAGCAGTAACTCAATACCCATTAAAACCATTATAGCATTTTTGCGGGATACAATACCGTATATTCCCAATGAAAATAAAATTGCGCTAATTATTAGAAAATGATTTAATCCTACTTCAAGCATTATTCTCTTCCTCTTCTTGCAATTGATGCTGCACCGATTAAGGCTACCAATAACAGCATGCCGAGCAATTCAAATATTAGAACATATTCTGTTAGTAAAGTGTTACCTAATATTTTTAATGTTGAAGGCATATTGTTGGCCGGGGCGGATTTCCAATCAGTTCCGTACATTATTGAAATAAGTAAAGCCCCGAATACCCCTGTTACAATGGCCATCGGTATAGTTCTAATTGTACCCGTTTTTATTTCAACATTTGTGATTTTATTTGTAAGCATTACCCCGAAAAGCAGCAATATTAAAATGCCGCCTATATATACAATAATCTGAACAACTGCAATAAAATCTGCACCTAATAAAACATATAATCCCGATATTCCGAATAAAGTAAACATTAGTGAAAAAGCTGCGTAAACAATATTTTTAGAAGTAACTACAATAAGTGCAGAAACTACAGTTAATAATGCAAACAGATAAAATATGACGTCGTATAGATTCATTGGTTATTCTTTTTTATCATCATGTTTACTGTCAGCCTTAGCCTTTGCGGCTGCAGCTTTTTTGGCTTCTTTCTCAGCCGTAAATTTTTCATAATTTGCTTTTTTTTCTTCAACTAAATCTGGAGTTAACGTAGCAAATTTATAAACCAAATCATTACGTTCAAATTCTGCAAATTCGTATGAGTCTGTCATATAAATACATTCGGTCGGGCATGGGTAGACACAAAGGGAACAGTAGCAGCACTTTGCAATATCAATATCAAATTTTGTAACCCATAATGCTTTTTTCTTACCGTTCGAAGTTTTACCCAGGTCTTCACCCGGTATGGATTTCACTGTTTCGATTTCTATACAACTTACCGGGCAAGCCCTCGCACACTGGTCGCAGCCTATGCAGTCGTCCATGTTTACGAACAGCCTGTTGCGTACGCGGTCAACCATAGGCAGTTTAACATCAGGGTATTGAATAGTTACTGAAGGGACAAAAAGATGTTTGAATGTTACCCTCATCCCGACAAGTACAGTGTAAATGGCCTGCCATGTATTTATAAAATATTGTCTCATAACAATGTTAATATTCCGACGATTATTAAATTAACAAATGCATAAGGAATTAAATATTTCCAGCACACGCTCATAAGCTGATCTACACGAAGACGGGGTAATGTCCATCTTAACCACATTTGAACAAGTACAAAGAATACACCTTTAACGGTAAACCAGAAAAGCTGTTCAATGGGAACCAGCCAATCAATACCGAAAGCATTGCCAAGGTATCCGAAAGGCGAATGGTAGCCGCCGAAAAATATTGTTGCAACAATTGCAGATACGGCAAACATATTAGCGTACTCAGCTAAAAAGAACATTGCAAACTTCATCCCGGAATATTCAGTATGGTAACCTGCAACCAACTCTGATTCTGCTTCGGGAATATCAAAAGGTGTTCTGTTTACTTCCGCTAATGAGCTTATGTATATAATAATAAAACCAATAATCATAAAAGGTATTAAAAGGAATTTTACTAAACCGCCTTCAGCACCGCCTAAAATATTCCAGTTCCAGAAATATTGAGTCTGCATTTCGGTCATTTCGGCTAAACTTAATGTGCCGGTTAACATTACCATTGTTAAGATCACAAGTGCTGTCGGGATTTCGTAACTGATAATTTGTGCAACGGATCTCATTGCACCAAGCAGTGAATACTTATTATTTGAAGCCCATCCCGCCATTAAAATTCCTGCTACAACCAAACTTGAGATTGCAACGATATAGAAAATTCCAACATCCGCACCGGAGCCGATATATTTGCTTGAAAAGGGAATTGCTGCAAATGCGGCGTAACTTCCTGCAAAAACCAACACAGGGGCAAGGTTGAATAATTTTTTATCTGTATCCGAAGCGACAATATCCTCTTTTTGAATCAGCTTTAAAATATCCGCAACGGTTTGAAGAATACCGTAATAGCCGGTTCTCATAGGGCCTAACCTGTCCTGCATAAAGGCGGAAACTTTTCTTTCAGCCAGTACCGCTATTAAAGCAAAAGGCAGAATAAAAACGAACAGCGGCAATGCAGCGGCAATTATATATGCTACAATTTCATTTCCTATTATGTCTGATAATATTTCGTACATTATCTGTCTATTTCTCCAAGTACAATATCAATACTTCCTAAAATTGCTATTACGTCTGCAACAAGGTGACCTTTACAGAGTTCGCCGAGTATTGTAAGGTTAACAAATGAAGGAGCACGAACCTTAACTCTCCACGGATTAACCGAACCGTCGCTGATAATAAAATAACCGAGTTCTCCTTTGGGATTTTCAACCCTTGAATATATTGTTCCCTTGGGCGGTTTAATTCTTTTGGGAATTGCCGATTTAACATCGCCTTTGGGAATATTGTCAATTGCCTGTTCAATAATTCTTAAGCTTTGTTCAATTTCCAAAACCCTTACGTAATACCTGTCCCAGCAATCGCCTACGGTACCGTGAGCGCCTTCTCCAACCGGGATGTCGAAATCAAATCTATCGTAAATCGAATAAGGATCGTTTTTGCGCAAATCAAACTTTAACCCGCTTGCCCTTAAATTCGGGCCGGTGATTCCATAATTTATAGCAGTATCAATAGGAAGCACACCGACGTCGGCAGTTCTGTCTATAAAAATTTTATTATATGATAAAAGATTGTTCAAGTCTTTTACCTGCGGTTTTAAATAATCAACAAATTCTTTTGTTAATCTTTGGAAATCGGGATGGATGTCATGTGACAAACCGCCGACCCACATATAATTATATAACAAACGTGCACCGCATGTTATTTCAAATAAGTTTAATATTTTTTCTCTATCCCTAAAGCAATAAAGAAAAGGAGTGAATGCGCCGATGTCAATCCCGTAAGTACCGATGGCAACAAGATGTGAAGCTATCCTCTGAAGTTCACCCATTATCACTCTTATGTATTCAACTCTTTCAGGCACTTCAATTCCCAGCATTCTTTCTACTGCAACAACGTAACCGAAGTTATTATACATTGAAGCAAGGTAATCCATTCTATCGGTATAAGGAATAACTTGAGGATAAGTCATAGCTTCGCAATGTTTTTCAAAGCATCTGTGTAAATAACCAATGTGAGGTTTTACATCTATAATTAACTCACCTTCGAGTTGAAGTTCGAGTCTCAAAACCCCGTGCGTAGAAGGGTGTTGGGGACCCATATTTAATACCATTTCTTCAGTCTTCAGAGCCATCTTTCAATGGAACGCTGATTTTTATGATTATCATGATTTATTAAGATTTGATCTGCGGCAATCATAAAAATCATAATAATCTGCGTTCTATTCATCCTTTTTATCTTGTTTATCTAATAAGGAACCTTCATTCCTTTATAAAATTCAGGGTTTTGATAATCTTTTCTCAGCGGGTAACCGGCATCCCAATCATACGGCATTAAAATCCTTTCAAGATTCGGATGGTCCCGGAATTTTATCCCGTACATGTCATAAGCTTCTCTTTCGTGCCAGTCGGCACATTTCCAAACATTTTCCACGGATTCAACTTCAGGGTTATCACGTGAAGTTTCAACTTTGATCGTAACTTTGTGTTTTAATTCAATAGAATCAAGGTGGTAATAAACACTTAACAAACCGTCTTTAATTATTTCATTTTCATTTTCGTCTTTAACCTTTTCACCGTCTGCTTCGTCAACTCCGGACAAACACATGAGAGTATCGAACTTTAAACCGTCTTCTGTTCTTAGAAAATTCGAGATTTTTTTGATCGCTAGGGGATTGACTTTAATAAATTTTTCAGCCGGCAAGTCGGCAACTAATTCTAAAACATCTTCAGGGAAATTATTTTTTAATGTTTCAAAAATTTCTTCGGGAGTTTTCATACCTTCTTTTTAACCAGACTTTCGTTTCTAATTTTTTCTTGCAGCTTCAGTAAGCCTTCTAATAAGGCTTCAGGCCTTGGAGGACATCCGGGTACATAAACGTCTACCGGAATAACCCTATCAACACCTTTAAGCACGTGGTAACCGTGTTCCCAGTATGGTCCGCCGCAGTTTGAACAACTGCCCATCGAAATTATATATTTCGGTTCAGGCATCTGCTCGTATAATCTTTTAATGCGTAACGCCATTTTTAAGGTAACAGTACCGGAAATAATTATAACGTCTGATTGTCTTGGAGTAGGGCGGGGGATAACACCAAACCGGTCAAAATCCCAATGTGATGCTGATGTTGCCATCATTTCAATTGCGCAGCATGCTAAGCCGAAACCTAATTGCCAGAGAGAGGACAACCTAGCCCAGTTTAATAAGTCGTCGGTTTTAGCAATAATTATATTACTGTCTGAAAATTCTCTATCGAGTAATCCAATACCGCCGTATTTTAGTTTTTCAATATCACTCATTAAGCTTCTACTTCTTCCATTTGTTTGGTTTTAACTTCCGACTTTTTATTAAGTAATTCATCTAACTTCGGAGGTTTGGGTTGCGGACGCGCCCATTCCAGATCACCTTTTCTCCATTCATAAGCCATACCTAAGCCTAGTATAAGCAAAAATATTATTCCCACTAGAAAGCCGTAAACACCGTAATCCTGGTATGTAAGTGCCCATGGAAAAAGCAGTACAACTTCAACATCAAATATTAAAAAAATTAAAGCGACTACGAAAAAACGGATGTTAAACTTAATCCATGGGGTGCCTTCCGGATTTTCTCCGCATTCGTAAATTTTTATTTTTTCTTTGGTAGGTCTGCTTGGTCTTACAAATTTTGCAGCTATAATTGCAATTAAAACAAATACTATTGCAAGTATAATGAAGATTAAAATCTTGCCGAATTCAGTTAACATTGATGCCCGAATTGTTTTGCGAAAAAATAAAATAACAATACTGTAATGTCAAGTTTTCATATTTGTTTCCAAAACATTTGATATGTCTTATTCTAAAAAAAAATTCTATTTTTATATTTGTTATTCAAAAAGACTTGGTGAAAATATGAAATCTATTCTAAACTCCTTATTTATTTTTACAATAATTTTATCAATAAAACTATTCGCACAAGAGCAGAAAACTATTCAAGTAAATGAATATTTACTTTTAGGTCCAGTAGAAACAAACATCCCGGCTTTTACAGATAACGAAAAAAGCGTATTAAAAAGTAATTTGGAGAAAGACGAAGTAAATATTAGTAAATGGTGGCCGAAAGCAGGGGCTGAAGTGGAAATTAATTCTACAAAACTAAAATGGGTAAATAAAAACACACATGAAGTGGAATTTGAAAAAGGTAGAATAGGTGATTTCTATTATTTGGCTTTTTATGTAAAGACAGACCGCTTTGTTAAGTCAAAATTAGAAGTAAGTGGGGAGCAATATTACAAAGTCGTTTTTAACAGGGAAAACATTATTGTAAATGATTCAATTGATGATGAGTGTAAAGGCAAGCAAAACAGTTCGGAGATAAAATGTGAAAACGGGAAATCACTTATAATTATTAAAACACTTTTAGCTGAAGAAAATGACTGCGACTGGAAAATTTCTGTATCATTCAGCATGGATGAAAAGTATATTAACTCTTTTCAGATTACAACGAATCCTATTTATTTTACTAATGTTTCCGATCTACTTGATAGGAAGAAAATCTCGGATGTTTCAATTTCTTTTGACGGCAAAATAGCTGCGGCTAAGTTGTCTCAAAGAAATTTGAAACTTGATAATGATGAAACATGGTTTGAGCTATACAATACTATTGACGGGTCGAGAATAGAATCCTTCAAAGGGATTGCCGACTTAGACCAAATAGATTGGTCGCCGGTAGAAAATAAATTCGCTTATATAACAAGTCAAAAAGACAAATCTTCAATCTGGGTTTATGATTATGACAAAAAGGTTTCAAAAGAGATATTATCAAACATAGAAAACTTAACCGGTTTTGAATGGGCACCGGATGGAGAGTTTATGGTTTATATGATTAATAATCCCGATAAAACCGATAAATCAATTACCAAAAAACATAACTATATAAAAGATAGATGGCCCAATGGAAATGATATTACACACCTTTATAAACTCGATATTTCAAGCGGCGCAACCCGGCAAATAACATCGGGTAAAGAATTGATCGGCTTTGAGTGTTTTAGTCCTGATTCGAAAAAAATGATAATAAGTAAAACCGTTTACGGTGTTAAAGAAAGGCCGTTTCACAGGACAGATTATTTTTCTGTCGATTTGGAAACGTTCAAAGTTGATTCAATTTTAAGTGGGTATTTTACAAATGCAATTTACTGGATGCCGGACGGTAAGAATTTACTTTTAATTGCCGGTCCGCAATTTTTCGGCAAGATTGGCGTTAATACTCCCGAAGGTGTTTTCCCCAATGATTTTGATAACCAGGCATATTTATATAATATCGAATCCAAAGAAGTGAAAGCAATTTCCAAAACCTTTAAGCCGGAATTACAAGCTGCATATTTTTCATCCAATAAAAACAATGTATATCTCTTAACTACGGATTCATCTTATAAGCATTTATACAAATATGATCTGAGCCAAAACAATTATGAATTGGTCAATTTGGGAATAGAAGCATTACGTAACATTCGCTTTGCTGAAACTAAAGACATAGCGGTATTTTCGGGTTCCAGCTCAAATATGCAGCGCAAAGCTTTCGCAGTAGATTTTAGCACAAACAAGATTACAGAATTACATGTTTATGATAAAAATGAATTTGCGGATATAAAATTAGGTGAAGTAAAAGATTATTATTTTACAAACAGCAGCGGTGTTGAAATTTTAGGAAGAGTTTATTATCCGCCTGGTTTTGATGAAAATAAAAAGTATCCGGCAATTGTTTATTACTACGGCGGCGTAAGCCCGGTTACACGGGAGTTTGAAGGGCGTTACCCGAAAAATATTTGGACTGCAAACGGTTACTTAATTTACATTTTACAGCCTAGGGGCTGTACCGGGTTTGGCCAGAAATATTCTTCAAAACATGTAAATGACTGGGGAAATATAGCAGGCAGCGATATTATTGAAGGAACCAAAGCTTTTCTAAAAGACCATCCTTTTGTTGATCCTGAAAGAGTCGGATGTATGGGTGCTTCGTACGGCGGATTTATGACGATGAACATTATTACTAAAACAGATATCTTTGCCGCAGCAATTTCTCATGCAGGCATAAGTGCTCTTACCGGGTACTGGGGAGAAGGCTACTGGGGTGCATGGTATAACTCAGTTGCAGCAGCCGAAAGCTTCCCGTGGAATAACAAGAAAGTTTACGTTGATTACAGCCCGATTTATAATGCGGATAAAATAACAACGCCGTTATTATTAACGCACGGCAATACTGACCCGAACGTGCCGTTGGGTGAAAGCTGGAACATGTACACAGCACTGAAACTTCAAGGAAAGGATGTCGAGTTGATTGAAGTTGAAGGCATGCAGCACTGGATTACGGAATACCACAAAAGGATTAAATGGACAAAAACAATTATTGCCTATTTTGATAAATACTTAAAGGGTCAGCCTGAATGGTGGGATGAGTTGTATGGTAAATAGTTTTTTAATTAAAGGATTCCGTCTCATGAAAGGGATGGAATCTTTACAGTAAAGTTAATATTCTTTTTGAGTTTTCTTGGTTTTACTTGTATTTTAAGAAAAATAATAAAATCAGATTGTAAAAGGTAGTACAACATTATTCCACATACAATTATTTACAAATGAAGTTTACAAAAAATATCATTTTTTTTATTCTCTTTGTTAGTGTAATCTATTGTCAAAAAGTAAGCACAAGATGGCTGCTTATTGAAGATGCTCCGGATAAAATAACATACATCGATCAATCCCAGATTAAAAGCATTGAAAACCAGTTAACTGTTTGGCAGCTTGTTGTTTATAAAACCCCGGTACAAATGATC
>JASFMY010000129.1:0-19565 GCA_050117315.1 Ignavibacteria bacterium | reverse complement strand
TCAAGTACTTTTCTCTTTTCGTAGTATCTTGCTGATTTAAACATCCTTCCCAATAGACTAATTTTAATGGTATTCTTTTTTTTGTGGATTTAACTTTACCCTCATTATGCTCCACTAGTCTTCTTTTTATATTCTTGGTGTAACCAACATAAAACATTTTATCGGATCCAGATTGTAATACATAAATGTAATAATACATATCAGCACCTTCTTATCTCACGGGGCTCATTGTAAGTTCTTACAGTCAAGATAATATTCAATTAACTATTAATTCTAAAATATGAAAACTGCTTTTTACACTCAACTATTAAATCCTCCTCCGCCAAAGTTTACCGACCATAACTTCAGTGGCGGTTGGGCTTCGGATGACAGGTACTCCTACGCAAAAGGCAGCTACAGACAGGTTCCCCTACACAAGAGATGCTCTGGTGGACGTATCCGTTTTCGCGTTCGCTCCTCGCTTTGCCGTAATTTCGTGAAGGCAAGCCCGGTTCTCTCCGGAAGAGTCCGTTGGACACCAAAAGACGGGCCCAAAAACGCTCCTTCGACATGTCGAACTGTCATTTTGACATTCAGTATGCAATTGTGCTAGAAGAAGGTATCAACGTTCTATAAAAATATATCAGCGATGATAAAAAATATATCAACGTTCTATAAAAATATATCAGCGATGATAAAAAATATATCAACGTTCTATAAAAATATATCAGCGATGATAAAAAATATATCAACGTTCTATAAAAATATATCAATGATGATAAAAAATATATCAACGTTCTATAAAAAAATATCAACGATGATAAAAAATATATCAACGTTCTATAAAAAAATATCAACGATGATAAAAAATATATCAACGTTCTATAAAAAAGTATCAATGATGATAAAAAATATATCTCCGGTGAATAAAATCTATTTATTAATGATTTAATGTTGAAGGCTATTTTATATTTATGAATTTGCTTCCTCTTTTACTTACAAACCAAGATATTGAACACTGAGCCAAGAAAAACTTTATTATTTGTTTTATATTACTCAGTCACGTTACGCAAATTGTATTGTAGTAATCCTAATCTTAATCCTAATCTTAATCCTAATCTTCTTTATCTTTTTTTAGAGTATGATTAGGATTATGATTAAGAGTAAGAATTCCCTGCGTAAGGTGAGTTAATTATAAAAAGCAGCCGGAATAGAATTCGATAAACATTTCTAGGGGGTAGTGAAAAGTCCGTTGTGTTTTTTAGTTCAGTTGAATTTAGTTGTTCCCGTCCGTTTAGTTAATAGTTTTAAGGGTTTCTAATATATGTACTCAATAAATAACGAATTTAATGAATACTTGTATGTAAAATAATTTTAAGTATATTTGAGTGTCATATGTGTCATAGTTGGATGTTGTTTTTACGATGGAGATAAGAATAGACACAAGAAAAGTTATAATCTTTTTGTAGCAGAGTAGTACATTTTATGCGAAAAGCTTGTTTTTATTTACATTCAGTATACATAAATAGCAATATATTTTCTAAACGCAATTTCTTAATGTGGAGTTTCGAGAAATATATTTTGTTTTCTTTCCTCTTATTATCATTTACACAGGCATTATACGCTGTTAGTGGAAAAACATACACTCCTGAATATGTAGAACCGTTAAGCGAGCAATGGCGCTGGCAGAACTTCCCTGAATTAAGCGGTAAAGGCCCCAGATGTATGGTCGAAGAAAAATATGGTGTTTTATGGTTTGGAGTAAACGGGGGAGTAATAAAATATGACGGTGTAAACTGGGATTTTTATTCTCTTGCTAAAGACTCATCAGACACACCGGTTATTGCCTTGTGTGTAAGTAAAGACGGAATAATCTATGCCGGAACAACCGACGGATTATACAAATATGAAAACAGTATTTGGGAAGCCGTACCTATAAAATTAGATTTTGGTGATGAAGCGGATTTCCCTCATAATAAAATACCGATGCTTGCTACTGAGGATAAAAGTGTATGGATTGGAACACGGGAAGGTTTACTCCGAATTAAAAATAATGAAATGACCCTTTATACAGAGAGAAGGTTATATAATAATTTTGAAGAAGCTCTCCCCCCGTTTGATATATACAGTATTTGTGAAGAGAAGCCGGGGACATTCTGGATTGGTTTGAGGGACGGCAGAATCTATAAATGTTCATTTAAAGATTCTCAAATGGATTCAACGCCGGCCTGGCGCAGAATTGATGTTGATAAAGGTTATGTTAAGGCGACTTTCCCGATGATAGAACGTAATTCCCGGGGGCAAGTTTTTATTGTAAGCGGCAAAGGTACAGGTATGCTTAACGTTTACAAGGATAAAAAGTGGGAACAACAAAGCTTTAAAGATAGATTTGGTGTTGATGATAAGCATACTAGCGTTCTTAAGTTAAAGGATGGTTCTGTCTTAGTTGCTGGTCTCGGCAGGGTATTTATTTTTAAGTCAAACAAATGGCGCATGTTCGAAAACCCGGCACTACCTTTCCCGCCCAACCGTTTAGTCGTTTATCAAACAAAGAATGAGGGGCTTTGGGTTATTGGTGTCAGTAACGAGGTGTGGCGGATAGATCTGTCTTATAAAAGATGGATTACGATTAAAGATCTTCTTTTCCAAACGGAAGACCACAATGGTAATAAATGGTTTATAAGATCCGACGGGGTGGTTGTTAAAAGTGATTCTTTAATGAAAGAATGGATTACTTATGACCGGTCGGACGGATTAATGGAATTGGCTTCGGTAATTTTTGTAACAAAGAGAGGCGTTGTATGGGCGGGCGGCAGCCATAAGCAAAGCGCCGCTACAGCTTATTTTAACGGGGAGAAATGGATAAAACAGCTTAATCCTCAATTGGGCTGGGGCATTGACCGCAGAGCTGTTTATGAGACAAACAAAGGTTCGCTTTGGTTCGGATCATGTACGGATCCTTTCTTTGAGAAGGGACAGATAGGCGGACTAATAGAATATACTTTTAAGGGGGATGGAGACGACGGCAAAATAGATTATAATTACCATTATGCCGATGATAATTTTAAGTTGAGAAGTATTTACGGAATGGGTGAAACTAAAGGGAATATATTATGGGCGGGCCAGTTGGGGTTTTACAGCTATAACCAAAGTACACATATTTGGAAAAAAATTACCGAACCACATGGACTTGATGAAAATTTTGTTGATTGTATAAGTACCTCGAGCTATGGAGACTTATGGGTAGGAACACGTACCAACGGATTATTCTGTTTAAATAATAAAACCGGGAAGTGGGAACATTTCACTATAAAAAACGGACTCTCAAGTAACACCATCGTGAATATCCTAACGGAAAAGAACGGAAGCGTATGGGTAGCTACAGATAGGGATATAGCATATTTTGACGGAAAGAATTGGACGGGAAAGGCTTTTAGCGGTTTCTTTAAACCGAAGATGGACGGTATTGCTATCAAATCAACCAAGGACGGGTCAATTTGGATTAACCAAAATCCCCCGGCATGGTATAGGATCCCTTTGTATAATGAAGCATTGTCCAAGGAAGCGTTAGCCGGGTTTAAAACCGTACGTTATACCCTTGATAAAATGCCGCCGGAAACTTTTATAACTTTCTCACAGGAGAGAATAGCGCAGCCGGGTAATGTTATTTTATCATGGTCTGCCGTAGATCCGTGGAAGTATACAACAACCGAACAAATTCAATATTCATACAGAATAGATGATAATCCGTGGTCGCCGTTTACAAATAAAACAAACGAAATATTTTTGGCTGTCCCCGACGGAAATCATACATTCGAAGTTAGGGCAAGAGACCTGGATTTTAATGTTGATTTAACACCTGAGAAGATAGAGTTTTATGTAATACCGCCTATATGGAAACAAACTTGGTTTATATTGCTTATTCTTTTCTTTTTATCAATTATTTTGTTTTTCATTATATACCTATATCAGCGGAATAAAATTATCTACCAGATTTCTGAAACCAAAAGCCGTTTGTTTGCTAACATTTCGCATGAACTTAGAACCCCTTTAACACTAATCATTGGGCCGCTTGAAAAAGCTTTAGCTTCGCCATTGTTGAATAAAGAAATATTATCGTTGTTAAATTTGGCTAACAAGAATTGCCATCGTTTATTAAGGTTAACAAACCAGGTTCTGGATTTCAGAAAAATTGAAGCTAACCAGTTAAAATTTGAGCCGGCACATGGGGATATAATTGAATTTTTACGAGAAGAGGTAAACGTATTCAACGAATCTGCAGAATCTAAGAAAATTGAGCTTCAGTTTGAGACTAACTTGAATGAACTTTATATCTTGTTTGATAAGGACAAGATTGAAAAGATCATTTTTAATCTTATGACCAATGCCTTAAAATATACAAATTCCCGGGGTAGTATACTGGTAAAAGTTTCGCTGAAAAACTGTAAAGAAGAAAAAAGCATTGAATTCAATTCCCATGGACCTATAAAGTTCAATAAGAACCTTGAAATTGTGGTTAGTGATACCGGAATTGGGATCCCGCAAGAAGATATACCGAAAATCTTTGACAGGTTTTACCAGATTGAAGGTCATTCTAAAACCGCCGTTGGAGGTACAGGTATTGGACTTTCAATAGTAAAAGAATTAGTGAGAATACATTTTGGTGAAATAAATGTTGAAAGTTGTTTGGGCAAGGGAACAACATTTATTATCAAAATTCCTGTACTGGAAGAAGATATAGCAGAAAGAAAAGAACAAGAGCAAGTATTTGAAGAACCTGACGTCCCGAAATTAAAAGCAGTTGAAAAAGAGTTGCCTGATCTTGAGAAAATAGCCAACCAATTGGATAAGCAGAGAAGTAAGATACTGATAGTAGAAGATAACGAGGATATGCGTAAGTATATCACCGGAGAATTAGAAAATGAGTACCGGCTTATTGAGGCGGTGGATGGATATGACGGATTTCAAAAAGCGATTCAGTTTGGTCCCGATCTAATAATTAGTGATATTATGATGCCTCGTATGGATGGAATAGATTTTTGTAAAAAAATTAAAACCAATGAAGAAACCAGCCATATTGCGCTTATTATGCTTACTGCGCGTTCATCACAAAAAAATAAACTTGAGGGATTGGAAACAGGGGCAGACGATTATATAACCAAGCCGTTTAATAGCAATGAATTGTTGCTAAAAATACGTAACATCATTGAAAGGCAGAATAAATTCCGTGAAAAGTTCAACAGTTCTTTGCAGCTTGAACCCTCTAACGTGAAAATTACTTCCGTAGATCAAAAGTTTTTGAAAAGAGTAATTGAAATAATTGAAGATAACCTTGATAATCCCGAATTTAACGTGGAAATGTTCAGCCGGCTTGTCGGCATGAGCCGTGTAGGTCTCTATAATAAGTTAAAAGCTTTGACTAATCACTCAGTCCAGGAATTTATTTTTGTTATTAGATTAAAGAGGGCTGCTCAACTATTGAAAGAATCGGGAATGTCAATAACTGAAATTACCTATCAGGTTGGTTTTAAAGACCCATCGCATTTTAGTAAACTCTTTAAAAAACAGTACGGAATGTCACCTAAAGCTTTTATGAAGGAACACGAAAATTGAAGCTTTCCTGCTAATAGAAAACCTCAAATTCCGGCTTATTTATAAGAAATTCATCGTTTTAACCTACAAACCGGAGAATTAAACGCTTAGACAAGCAATCCAAATATGATTGCTATATACTGCCTTTCATAATTTTAGGGTAATTATGTGTATATGTTTTCTTTAAGGGTTAAAGAAAAACCTATGCAAAGTTAATTGACTGCTTATAAAAATTTCTCTAACGATATAGAGAATAGCAAATAAGGATTAAATAATGAGATCCGGGAATAATGTTGAAATTGATTTAATTAAAGAAATTGCTTGCTGCTTTAGTTTACGGTTTAAAATGAAAAGATATATAAAAGAATACAGGTTGTTTTCATTTATTTTTATACTGGTATTAATACCAATTACCAATTTACCTGCTCAATCAGATTTTAATCTAAATTTTATGCGGTCTACTCATGATCTAAGTTTGCCTGATTGGGGACCTTATTCAAAACGTTACATCGGCATTTCACATATTCCCGATAAAGCAAGTGGAATGCGTTTTGACCTAAGCATACTCCCGGGATTTTACAGGAGAAAAGTCGCGGTTCCAAATGTGTTGTTCGAGAGCGGCTATCACCCTTGGGAAGCTTCTCCTAATTTTGAGTATTTTAGCTTCCGGCATGA
Source organism: Ignavibacteria bacterium (assembly GCA_050117315.1). Taxonomy (GTDB): domain Bacteria; phylum Bacteroidota; class Ignavibacteria; order Ignavibacteriales; family Melioribacteraceae; genus JANQIV01. Next base: position 13,319 of record JASFMY010000129.1, on the reverse strand, counting down.
ACTTGAATGGAAAGATCAGGTTTATACAGATATTTCTTATTCACAAATGACCGATCAATCAAGACTTATTCGTGTTACTTGTGTAAACAATACCGGAAATAATCAGAATATTGTTCTACAATTTATGGCCTGTATGAATTTCCCTCCGCTTAAAGAATATAGTCCTCATACTCCTCTTTATCCGGGGATTGCTAAATTACCCGAATCTGCAAAATGGTTTGACGCGCTTGATTATGATGATCTGAGGTTCGCTAAATCAAGGCCTCAAGATAATCTTGTTTACGATGGTAAAATGCGTGCGGAAATACGTGAGAACGGTTTTGTAAACGGCAGCGGAATTGGTATGGGATTTGGCTCTGATAAAGGTGATAGAGTCTCATACAAAATAAAAGTGGATAAAAGCGTTAATGATGCCGTACTATATTTACGTTATAAATTAAATGAAAATGAAAAAGTTACCTTTGAGTTTTCAGGGCTATTAAATCGAAAAGCCGTTTTAGAAGGAAGTGAAACAGATTTTACTTATAAAGTGCTGAATATCGGGAAGGTTATTCCCGGGGATTACGAGCTGGTATTGAAATCTGAGGGCGGATCGGGTATTAATTTAGACGGGTTTGCAATTTTAGAGTCTGATTACATAAACCAAATTAAAATTACAAAAAAGGAATGGAACCCTGTCCCTAAAATAATAGAGGGGCCCGTTACCAATTCTTTTATATTAAAATATGACGATGTTGATTTATATTATGGTTTATTATGGCAATATGATTTGTTTGAAGTACGCCAATGGTTTTTACGGGACCTAAGTGATTACTTTAAACAAATGGCAAATGAACATGTTAAACAGGTTTTTGAGCACGATGGCGTTGGACATTATACAAATTCTTTCTTACGACCTATTAATCTTAAGCCTTATTCCGAGAAAGTATTATATGCTGTTGTTTGTTCCGGCACTAAAGCAGAAGTTGAAAAAATATTAGAGGAATCAGAGGAAATACAGGGTAGTTACGAAGACATTTATAATTCGGCAAAAACCAAGGCTTTTAATTTAAGGGGAAACCCTGCCGGGGAAAAATATCAGTTCAGTATTGAAAGAATGAGTGCAACAACAGCATGCAACGTTGTTTACCCCGTATATACACAGAAAGAATATATAAGGCATAGTGCTCCCGGTAGATGGTGGGATTGTCTTTATACATGGGATTCGGGTTTTATAGGATTGGGTTTATTGGAATTAGATAAGAAAAGAGCAATTGAAAACTTGAACGCTTATGTTCAAGAACCGGGAGCGCAGTCTGCCTTTATACACCACGGAACGCCTGTGCCTGTTCAGCATTACTTATTCTTTGAGCTTTGGAATAAATATCAGTCTAGGGAATTACTTGAATATTTTTACCCGCGTTTAAAACAGTATCATGATTTTTTAGCCGGCAATCTCGGTAGTTCAACTACAAGATCAATGAAATCAAACATCTTAAAGACGTGGGATTATTTTTATAATTCCGGCGGCTGGGATGATTACCCGCCTCAAAAGTATACTCACGATGATACTCTCGAAGCGACAATAAGCCCGGTTATAACTACATCGCAGGCTATAAGAACGGCTAAATTACTGAAAATGGCTGCGCTTTATCTTAATAAACCTGAAGATGTTAAGGAATATGCCGGTGATATCATGATGTTTACAAATGCTCTTCAAAAATATTCATGGGATGAAAAGTCGGGTTATTTCGGTTATGTTGTTCACGATGAAAAAGGAAATCCTCTGGATATACTAAGATATAAAGGCAAAGAAAATTACAATATGGGTTTAGACGGAGCTTATCCTTTGGTGGCGGGCATCTGCACCGATATTCAAAAGAAACGAATTTTAGAATCATTGAAATCCGATAAACATATTTGGACAAATATAGGGTTATCGGCTGTGGATCAATCGGCTCCTTATTATAAAATTGACGGTTATTGGAACGGAACAGTCTGGATGTCTCATCAATGGTTTTTTTGGAAAACTATGCTTGACCTTGGCGAAGCCGACTTTGCATATAAAATTGCAGAGACGGCGCTTGAGACCTGGAAAAGCGAGGTTGAAAACTCATATAATTGTATGGAACATTTTCTTATTGAAACCGGCAGAGGAGCAGGCTGGCATGAATTCGGGGGACTTTCCACTCCTGTAATTTATTGGTATTCGGCTTATTTCCGTCCCGGAAATTTTAACACCGGTTTCAATGTATGGACAGAAAATAAAAAATTTAATGAAGACTTTAGCGGATTATCGGTTCATCTTACAATTTTTGCCGATGACATTTCAACTACTTCATTAGTTGCGTGTATGAACCCGGACTTTGAATATGAAGTTACCTGGAACGGTAAAACTGTTCCTTCAAAATATTTGGTTCAAGGGGCTCTTAGTATTGATCTGCCTGCAGGAGAAATGAAAAAAGGGAAGCTGATAATAAAGAAAAAATAGAAAGGCTGTTAATTTCCAGCAGCCGTTACAAGGGGAGTAACATAAGCCTTATTTATTGAACATGGAGCATAATAATGCCAAATTGGTTTTGGTATTTAGTTTTTATTTCGAACTCATCTAAATCCTCCCCGCCTCCCAAAGTCTCGTACGGCGGGCAGGTCTTAAAAAGAGAGGACTTTATGGCAAAATACCAAAACCAATTTGCAACAAGTATACTTCAAAATGATAATTAATGATTTATTTTAGTTTTTCAAAATGATAGAATAACAACACTATGTCTAAATTAAAAAAAACACTTTATAACGTAGTTCTTTTTTTTGCCTCTTTTATTAGTACTCAAGCAGAGGATTTATCATCTTTGAAATTAGAATCGCCGGATGGAAAGCTTGTTTTTAATTTCACCATAGAAGATGCGGGAGAGGAAAAAGCTTGCATGTTCTATAATGTTGTTTATCTCAATAAACCGGTAGTAATGAAATCAAGATTAGGGATTAACTCCTCGTTTAAAGAAAGGTATGTCGATACATGGAATAATAATATTAAAGTTATACAAACAAGTAGAATAAATCACAACGAGATTTGGGAGCCTGTTTACGGAGAAAGGGATGAGATCAAAAATATATACAACCAGCTTAGTATAAACGTGGAGAGCGGGAATAAGTTTGCCAAAGGAATTTTGCAGATAATAATAAGGGCTTATAATGAAGGTATAGCATTCCGATATTATTTTTTTAGAGGGCATAACGGCGGCGGACATTTGCATATTGCTTCTGAATTAACAGAATTTGTGATGCCCGAAAATACAAAAGTTTATTATAGCGAATATGCTCAGAGTGATTATAGGTTACTTCCTTTATCCGGTTGGCCGTCGGAAGCCGAACGTCCCCTTACACTTGAATTGCAAAACGGATTGGTAACATGTTTAACCGAAGCAGAAGTAATAAACTACGCAAGGACAAAGTTTGTACTTGATAGTACAAAGTTAAATACAATAAAATGTTCTATGTATGATACTGTTGATTTAATAGCTCCGTATCATACCCCGTGGAGAGTAATAATGGTTGCCGAAACTCCGAGAAAGCTTCTTGAAAATAATGACATGATTTTAAATTTGAATCCTCCTTCCGAATTAGAGAATACGTCTTGGATAAAACCGGGTAAGGTTATGCGGGACTTTACACTTTCAACCGACGGCGCTATGAAGTGTATTGACTTTGCGACGGAACAAAATTTACAGTATTTGCTTTTTGATGCCGGATGGTATGGAGATCAATCCGATATCAATGCTGATGCTACTACTGTAACTGTTGATCCCGACAAGAATCCTAAAGGTGATCTTGATCTTCCCAAAGTTATTAAATATGCGAAGTCAAAGAATATAGGTATAATTCTCTACGTAAACGTAAGAGCACTTGCATATCAATTAGAGAAAATGTTGCCGGTATATAAGTCATGGGGTATTGCAGGACTAAAATTCGGCTTTGTACAGGTGGGTTCTCACTACTGGACAAACTGGCTTCACGAAACAGTTAAAAAATGTGCGGAGTATGAATTGATGGTTAATATCCATGATGAATACAGGCCAACGGGATTCAGCAGAACTTACCCAAACTTAATGACTCAGGAAGGTATAAGGGGAAATGAAGAAATGCCTTCGGCAACTACTAATACAATCCTACCTTTTACACGTTTTATTGCCGGCGCTGCGGATTATACCTTCTGTTATTATTACAGGGAAGAATTCGGACATCCAAACAGACACATCCAGGCAACTCCGGCGCACCAGCTCGCATTGCCTGTTGTTTATTACAGCCCCTGGCAATTTATGTATTGGTATGACAGCCCGGATGATTATAAAGGTGAACCCGAATTAGAGTTTTGGAAAGATGTTCCCACAGTTTGGGATGATACAAAAGTTATTAACGGCGAAATTGGAAAATATATAACAGTCGCCCGTCAAAGCGGCAGTGAATGGTTTGTCGGAACAATTACAAATGTTGAAGCGCGTGAGATTAAAATACCTCTTTCTTTTCTGGAAAAAGGGAAAAAGTATGAAGCGATTATTTATTCTGATGATCCTTCGGTAGATACACGTACGCATGTTGGAATAGAGCATGTAGAAGCTACTAATGCAACAATATTGACCGCAAGATTGAAAGCTTCGGGTGGAGCGGCAATACATATAAGAATGTTAAATTAAGTAATAATATGAAACACCTTTTATTAATGAGCAATCTAATAGCAGCGCAAAACAGAATTTTAATTTTGTTTTGCTTATTCCTAAGTGCCGTATTATTTGCACAGGAAAAGCATCAGTTCGATGTATACGAAGGTAAATCGGATACACTGCAACGGAGATATCTTTTAAATCGTTTAAAAACCCAATTTGATTTAAGAAGAGAAAAAGTAAGAGAGAGTCTTCAGTCAAAAGAAAGAATTTACGAAAGACAGAAAGACTTGAAAAAATGGTATAAACAGATTATAGGTGAGTTGCCTGAGAAAGCACCATTAAAAAGCATAGTTACAAAAAGGCAGGAATTTGAGAATTACACAATTGAGTGGATTGCTTTTGAAAGTATTCCAAATCATCATGTAACGGGAATGCTTTATTTGCCTAAGGATGTACATCCCCCTTTACCCGCTGTTTATATTCCATGCGGGCATTCGGTTTACGGTAAGGGTGGAGAAACTTACCAAAAAGCCGCTCGTTTATTCGCGATGAACGGTTTTGTTGTTCTGGTCGGGGATCCAATCTGTCAAGGTGAACGCTTTCAATATTTGGGTAATGACGGGAAACCGGTTACCGAAGAACGAATGCTTATGCATGAGATTCTCGGACAGAATTTGATGCTTACAGGCTCTAATTCACTTATACATGAACTCTGGGATAACATCCGCTGTTTGGATTTTCTTGAACAACATCCAACAGTTGATAAAAATAAAATTGCTATTGCCGGCAATTCGGGTGGGGGAACGCAGGTTACTTATTTAGCTGCGTTTGATAAAAGAGTAAAAGTCGCCGTGACTTCATGTTATATAGCTACTACAGAAAAGGTGCTTAATACAAGAGGTTCTCAAGACGGCTGCCAGCAGCTTTGGGGTGAAGGGAAAATCGGTGTTGAGCAGCAGGATTTTCTATTAATGGCAGCGCCCAAACCTATACTAATAGCTTCAGCTACCCTGGATTTTTTTAAAATTGAAGGAGCCCGCGAAGCATACAATGAACTGAAAAAAGAATACACAGTTTTAGGTGAACCGGAAAAAATCCGGCAAGCAGTTGCCGAAGGTAAACACGGCTGGCTTAAACCCTTACGCGAAGCAGCCGTTCAATGGTGCCGTAGATGGCTTCTTAATGATAACTCTCCGGTAATTGAACCGGAAGATATAGGACATTTCGAAAATGAAAACGAACTTCGTGTTACTGAAACAGGACAAGTTTTAACTTCATTTCCCGGTGAGCTTTCTGTCTCGGATATAACAAGGAATAGATTAGTAAAATGCAAAATTAATAGGGAGAAGTTTTTAAGTAAAAAAAATAACGCTGAGGTTGTCAACGGGATAAAAAAAATTATCGGCTTTGAAGATTTAGCATCAAATCCAAAATATAAATTAACAGGAAGCTGTACCGAAGATAATTACAAGGCAGAAAAATATCTAATTGAAAGAGACCCGGAATATAAATTTGATTTGCCTGCTTTATTACTTATCCCAAAGGATAAAAAAGAAAAATCATCCGTAGTTATTGTTGTGAGCGAATTCGGGAAACTCAACGAGATTAAAGAACACAGCCGGGTAAAAGATGAAATAGCAAAAGGCAACAAAGTCCTTGCGCTGGATGTTTGTAATACCGGGGAACTGAAAGATAATAAAGGCCCGCACTATAACAATAAAGAATTCTGGATTGCCAAAATGCCTTTGTACGAAGGCAAGTCATTAATGACTTACCGGGTTGAGGATATACTTTTAGCTAAAAGATTCTTAGAGAGAAATATTTTGTCGGGTCCGGGAGAAGTTAATTTAATTTCAACAGGTTTAACCGGACCGGCCGCTTTACATGCCGCGGTTATAGACGGCGGCTTTAAAGATGTCTATATAATTAACTCTATTAAAAATTGGGAAGATGTTGCGTCTGCAAATTACACAACTAACCGGATTGCAAACATTATTCCTGATGTACTTAATTTTTATGACTTGCCGGATTTAGTGAATCTCATTCCCCAAACTAAAGTTCAATTTTATTAAGAGATGCTTATTATGATTTCATCGTTAATTAAGATATTTAATTTCCTCTCAAAAAAAGTTATAAGTTCGATGCTTCGTATTACGTTATTACAAACGGATTGGTGGCGCAGTCCATTATTAGAAATCTTGTAAATGAATGGTGGGGGAATTTAGAAATTGGGAATGTTCTTCCGTGGAAAGGAAAATATGAGTTCCAAAATATTCATACGCTTATTGGTGTTGCAGTTAACGGTGAAATTGAGAATGGTATTATGACCTTACAATTAATTGCACGGAAAGATTGCAACTTCTTAATTCACGGAGCTGAAATAGAAATGAAAAAGGGGGAGATAAAGAAATTAAAAATCAACTCAAATAATGAGGTGACTTTTTTATGATTGAAAACAAAAGACTGGTTTTGATCAATTCTATTGGATAAGAAAAATGAAATTAAAGCTGTTTCTATTTATTGTATTAATTTCGATTACATCCGGATGTAATCTGAAAACAGGAGAAATCCCAAAAGAAAAAGACTTTACGGAATTTGTTGATCCTATAATAGGTACGTCGGCATCAACTGTTCCCGGAAAGTTTACACAAAGAAACCGGGGAGAGTTGGATGCCAAGACTCAGCCGAATGTAACGGTTCCGTTTGGAATGACTAATTGGACGCCTCAAACGGATAATACCGAGAACAAATGCAACCCCGCGTACTATTACAAAGATACTGTGATAACGGGTTTCAGGGGATCGCATTGGTTAAGCGGTTCTTGTGTTAGTGACTACGGTACATTCGCGGTTATGCCTGTTACAGGTAAGCTAATCTGTAACCCGTGGAAGCGGGGATCTGAATTTTCTCATGAGAAAGAAGTCTCAAGTCCAAATTATTATGAAGTTGAGTTGGAAGATTATGATGTAACTGTTGAAATGACGGCAACAACACGCTGCGGGATTCTTTGTTTTACTTTTAATAAAGAAGGCGATGCTCATATTGTAATAAATCCCAACAGTGATCAAGGCGCAGGGTATATAAAAATTATTCCCGGCAGCAACGAAATTGTCGGCTATAATCCGGTTCATAGAATATATCAAGGATGGGGTAAAACCGCAGGTTTTTCGGGACACTTTGTTATGAAGATTGATAAAGCCGTTGAAAATTATGGGGTTTATACAGAAGATGAAATTTATCAGGAGCTGCTTACAATTAAAAATGTCCCAAACCTGGGGGCTTATTTATCATTTAAAGTGAAAAGGGGAGAAAAGGTTAAAGTCAAAATTGGAACATCCTTTGTGAGCATAGACCAGGCGCGTAAGAATTTAACCGCAGAAATTCCCGGTTATGATTTTGACTCGGTAAATCAAAATTTGAAAAACACATGGAATGATTTGTTGTCGCGTATTGATGTTGAGTCGGACAATAAAAACGACAAGGTTAAATTTTATACAGCGATGTATCATTGTTTCCAGCAGCCTAGAATTTATAATGATGTTGACGGTCAATACCCCCGTTTTGACGGGAATACAAAAACCGATACTATAACAAACGGAAACTACTATTGTGATTTTTCGGTATGGGATACATACAGGGCGCTACACGCTTTATATAATATTCTAATTCCCGAATACCATAAAGATATGGTGAGATCATTGTTAACTATGGCCAAGGCCGGTGGCTGGCTGCCGGTTTTTCCTTTATGGAATAGTTATACCTCGGCTATGATTGGGGATCATGTAACCTCAATAGTTGGCGAAGCTTATATAAAAGGCGTTGTTGATTTAACGGAGGAAGATTACCTGTATTTAAAAAAGAATGCGAATGAAAGTCCGGATGATTCCCAAGATTATCTAGACGGCAAGGGAAGAAGGGCGCTTAAATCTTATTTGAAATATGGTTACATTCCGCTTGAAGATTCCGTGAAAGAAGCGTTTCATCACTGCGAACAGGTATCACGGACACTTGAATACGCGTATGATGATTTTGCTTTAGCGCAAATCGCAAAACATATGAATAAAAACGACGATTATAACTATTTCATAAAACGCTCACAAAATTTTAGAAATGTTTTTGACGCCGCTTATAATAACGTAAACGGCAGATACAAAGACGGAACTTTTGTGGAAAATATGAACAAAGAGGTAAGAGCTTCCTTTATAACAGAAGGAACGCCATGGCAATATAACTGGTACGTGCCGCACGATGTTGAGGCGCTAATAAACTTAATGGGCGGACAAAGACTATTCAATAATAGTCTTGACGATTTCTTTTTTGCCAATCAATACTGGCATGGGAATGAACCAAGTCATCATATACCATATCTCTATAATTATTCAGGTGAACCGTGGAAGACGCAAAAAATTGTCGCCAATACAATGAAAGAAGAATACGGATTAGGACCGGGCGGACTTAGCGGTAATGACGATGCCGGGCAAATGTCTGCGTGGTATGTTTTGGGAGCTGTTGGTTTTTACCCTGTTGCGCCTGTATTACCGAAATATCAAATATGCGGGCCAAAGTTCAAAAAGATTGTGATTACTTCTCCTTTGATGAAGGAGTTGGTAATAACCGCCCAAAATTATTCGAGTGAAAATATTTATATCCGGGACATAACACTAAACGATATTAAACATCATGCGCTGTTTTTAACGCATGAAGAAATAGCGAGAGGCGGTAAGTTGACTTTTGATATGGGAGCAGTCCCGCTAAAGAAATAAATCTATAAATGATTATAGAAAATTGGAGAAAAATGGACCGAAATATTTATGCAGTAATTTTATTCATAATTCCATCTGTTTTGTTTACACAAAATTTGTCAAAAGTATCTTTTAGCAACGAATCAGCGAAAAATTCTCAATCTTATTGTTCCTTTACTTTTGACGGTGCCTGGTGCTGGTTTTCCGATCCGCGGGCTGTTTATTATGAAGGTAAACATAAAAGGACCTATGCGGGATGGGTTGATAGTCACGGTGATATCGTTGCGGGATATTATGACCATAACAATGGAGAAATAAAAACAGTTGTACTCGAGGATAATTATCAAAAGGATGATCACAATAATCCCGCTTTGCTTTTTAGTCCCGATGGAAAGCTAATGGTGTTTTTTACAAAGCACAGCACTTCAAATCCTATTCTCCTTTTTGTAATGAAAAATCCGGAAGATATTTCCTTATGGGAAAGAAATGAATTATCCTTAAACAATGAAGAAAAGTATAGCGGGTATAAAAGCACTTATACATATGTAAATCCCGTAATGTTGTCAAAAGAAAATAACAGGATTTATCTTTTCTGGAGAGGAATAGACTACAAACCGAATTACTCTTATTCAGACGACATGGGAAGAAGTTGGAGCAAAGGGGAAATATTTGTTCTGCCTGAGCGTATTTACAACTTACGCAGACCATACATGAAAGTTACTTCAAACGGCAAGGATAAAATTGTGTTTGCCTTTACGGACGGGCATCCGCGTAAAGAAAATGAAAACAGCATTTATTGTATGTATTATAAAGATGGTGCATTATACGATGTGGAAGGTGAAAAAATAGGCGTGCTTGGTGAAGAGCCTATTACACCGGGAGACGCTTCGGTTGTTTACGATGCTTCAATAACAAAACAAAAAGCATGGATTTGGGATGTAGCTTTGGATGAAAAAGAAAATCCCGTACTGGCTTACGCAAAGTTTCCTAATGATACAACTCATATTTATTCATACGCCAAATGGAACGGGAAAAATTGGGTTACAAGCGATTTGGTAAATTCAGGCAAATGGTTTCCGGAAACTGAAGCCGGTAAAATAGAAAGCGAACCGAATTATTCGGGCGGAATATTTATCGATCATGAGAACATAAATGAAGTTTATTTATCCGTAAAAAGAGATTCTGTTTTTGAGATTGAGAAATGGATAAACACCGGCGGAAAAAATTGGGAAGCTGAAACAGTAACGAAAGGATCAAACAAAGATAACGTTAGACCTTTCGCCGTTATAAACGCTAAGGAGGGAAATCCTTTACAGCTTCTTTGGATGCAGAACACAAAATATATTCATTATACGGACTATTTAACTTCAATAAAAATGAATGTCCTTTCTCCCGGAATTACCGATCCGTTTGATTTGGAAAACATCAAAAATATTATGCGTCAAACCGCGGATTGGCAGCTCGCAAATCCGTTTACTAAAAAATCGCGAATAGACTGGCACTGGGGTGCATTTTACGTCGGGTTGGAAAGCCTTTATGAAACTACAAAAGAGAATAGATATCTAAATGAAATGATTAACATCGGTCAAGAATTTAACTGGAAATTAATAGATGATATTTATCACGCAGACAGATTGACAATAGCCGATGTTTTTGCCTGGCTCTACGAGATAAAAAAGGACCCGGTGATGATTGACAAAGCGCGCTGGGCAATGGATATTCATATCGCAAGAGATGTAAAACCCGATGTACGTTTTGATCGCAACGATTATAAACTTGAATGGTGGTCGTGGTGCGACGCGCTTTTTATGGCTCCGCCTTCCTTCGCGAGAATGTATGAGGCAACCGGCGACTTAAGCTATCTAAAATACGCAGATAAACATTGGTGGATAACTTCGGATTATCTTTATTCAACTGAAGACAGTCTCTTTTTTAGAGATGACAGATTTTTTGAAAAGAAATCTCCGAACAATAAAAAAATATTTTGGGGCCGCGGTAACGGATGGGTAATTGCAGGTTTGCCAAGAATGCTGAATATTATTCCGGAATCCTATCCTTCACGGGTTAAATTTGAAAACCAGTTTAAAGAGATGGCTCATAAATTACTTTCGCTGCAAAGAGAAGAAGGACTTTGGACTGCAAGTTTATATGATCCCGATGAACTGCCTTTGGGTGAATCCAGCGGAAGCAGCTTTTTTACATATGCGCTTGCTTGGGGAATAAACAACGGGCTTCTCGAAAAAGAAATTTTTGAACCGGCCGTAAAAAAAGCGTGGTCTGCTCTCTGCGCTAATGTTAATGAGTGGGGAAGACTCGGCTATGTACAACAAGTTGCAGGCGATCCTTACCCGTTTTTCGAATACCAGTGGCAGGTTTATGCAACCGGCGCATTTCTGCTTTGCGGAGGTGAAATGATTACTTTATTAAGCAGGTAAGAGCATGTTTTTATTGATAACGAAAAACGTATTAAAACTTATCTCTCTTTTGTTTATGGTTAATGTTGCTCTTTTTTCCCAGGAGCAAAAGGTTAATTACAAGGAATCGGAAGTCCCGCGTTATGAACTGCCTGATCCGTTTATAATGATAAACGGAAGCAAAGTAAAAGATAAAGATACATGGCTGAATAAAAGAAGGCCTGAAATAATTGGTTTATTTGAAGAAAATATTTACGGTAAATCTCCAGGAAAGCCGGATGAAATAATTTTTGAAATAACATCGATCAATCAAAATGCACTTGAAGGAAAAGCTACGCGCAAAGAAGTCTCAATCTATTTTTCCGAAGATAACAAAGATGTTAAAATAGATTTGCTTATTTATCTGCCGAATGATAATAAAGACAAACATCCTTTGTTCTTAGGAATGAATTTTTACGGGAACCAGTCAATTCATTATGATACCGGAATAACAATATCAAAACAATGGATGAGAAACAGAGAAGAGTTTGGGGTTATTGAAAATCATGCGACTGCAGCTTCAAGAGGAGTAAGATATAACCGATGGCTTGTTGAAAAAATTTTGGAACGCGGTTACGGGTTGGCAACATTTTATTACGGCGATGTTGATCCCGATTATGACGACGGTTTTAAAAACGGTATTCATCCTTTGTTTTATAAATCAGGACAAACAGAACCTGAACCAGGCGAATGGGGCGCTATAGCCGCATGGAGCTGGGGACTAAGCCGGGCAATGGATTACTTTGAAACCGATAATAACATTGATGAAACATGCGTTGCAGTGATGGGGCATTCAAGACTTGGAAAAGCGGCATTATGGGCAGGCGCGCTAGATCAAAGATTTGCCGTTGTAATTTCAAACGATTCGGGATGCGGAGGAGCAGCTTTGTCCCGCAGGCGATTTGGTGAAACAGTAAAGTCAATTAATATAAATTTTCCTCATTGGTTCTGTGCTAACTTCAAAAAATATAATGATAAAGAAGATGCACTTTCTGTAGACCAGCATATGTTAATTGCACTTGTCGCTCCGCGCCCGGTTTATATCGCGAGTGCCGAAGAAGACTTGTGGGCTGACCCAAAAGGAGAATTTCTTGCGGCAAAAAACGCAAGCAAGGTTTATAAACTGTTCGGAAGAACAGGACTGGACAGTTATGATATGCCGGCTGTTAATAAACCAATCATGAAAACAATCGGGTATCATATACGTACCGGTAAACATGATTTAACAATCTATGATTGGGAACGATTCATGGAGTTTGTCGATAAGTATTTTAGTGAAAAAAAATAAGAAATATGTTTATCTATATCTAATAAAGTTTCTGCAAAACAAAAAGTCTGTCATTTCGAATCCCCGGCGTTCCGCCTATATTTGTGCCATATGACATTTTGATGTTTTTTATATTATTTGTTAATTCAAGTAATTTCTTTGGTGAATGGAAGGAGGGCGTAGCCCGACTGGAGTTCACCAAAGAAATTACATTAAA
>JASFMY010000128.1:0-19692 GCA_050117315.1 Ignavibacteria bacterium | reverse complement strand
GCAATGCTGTCAACTTAAGGATTGTCATTCCGTGATGGTTTTACACAGAATCTATTTTTTTAGAAGATTCCCGATTAAAGCATTCGGGAATGACTCCTATTATTATAAATGCAGTCTTAAGTTGACAACATTGGGTCTTGATGGTCCCTATCATAGTTAGAGAAATACTTAATTTGTTGCAGAGGTTAAGCTAAAGAAAACTTTGCATGGGGATAAGAACGAATATTACTAACAATTTAAATAGAAAGTTTTAGCTATACACACGCCAAATTGGTTTTGGGATTTAGTTTTTATTTAGAACTCACCTAAATCCTCTCTTAAAAAGAGAGGATTTTATGGCAAAATCCCAAAACCAATTGGCAACAAGTATATATTTGCATATTATAATTATACTCGTTTTACAACAAAACAATGAGGAGAAAATGAACAACGAGCAAAAAGCAAATCAAACCCCAAAAGAAGATAACAAAGAAATTAATATAAAAAAGGAATGGGCAAAACCGGAATTATAATTAATTGAAGTGAATAAAAATACTGAAACTGATCAAAACTTTGGCGGTGATCATGGTGCTTTTAGTTAGCAATTTAATTAAAACAAAGGTATATGAGCATAATATTCGGAATATTTTATAGAGACGGCAAACCCGTAACAAATGAATTAGAACAAATGTTCAGCGGGATGAATGATTTCCCACATGAAAAGCATAATTATATAAAAAAAGACAATAGCGGTTTTGGCCATTTACTTACATACAACACGCCGGAAGCTGTTAATGAAACTATGCCCAAATGGGTAGAAGACGCTAATTTATTATTTTTGCTGCAGAAGGGCGCATAGACAATAGGGAAGAACTTTTAAATGCATCAAGATCGGCAACTTTTCCCATCCCCGCAAAAAGAAATATTAGCACAAATGCAATACGGAATATTGTAACAAGATATTTATTAGAAAATAGAGTTAACATAAATAGATAATTAGTTTAATTGTAATTTTAATACATAAAATTATTAAAAAGGAATGATAAATAAAATTTTAAGTTATCGCTTGTAACGTATAATTTAATTCCATAAAAAAAGAGGACAAAATGAACGACGAAAAAAAATCAAATCACTCTTTAGTAGAAGATAATGTAAAAAAAGAATGGAGTAAGCCAGAATTTGATTATATTGAGATTAGTGAAAATACTAAAGGTTCTTCACAAGGATCAGGTGATGGGCCATTACTTAGTTAGCATTGACGTATTACTTTGAGCATAATATTCGGAATATTTTATAGAGACGGCAAACCCGTAACAAATGAATTGGAACAAATGTTTAGCGGGATGAATACTGTAAATTCCCGAAATTTGTAGTGTGTAATTCGCACCCTAAATTTCGGGAATTTTTATCGCAAGTTTAAGATGATTTCATCACTATTATTTTTCATCACTATTACACTTAGGTTTTCGGTAGTTATTGCGTTCTCAAAATCTGGATTAAAGGTTATAAATTGAGTATTCTTTTGGGGTTATTTTTCAAGGATGGTAGGAGTGTTTCTTCTGAACTTGAAACGATGCACGGGGGGCTTAAGCATTTCCCACATGAAAAACATAATTTTATTATAAAAAACAATTGCGGTTTTGGCCATTTACTTACCTACAACACGCCGGAAGCTGTTAATGAATCGATGCCAAAGTGGATTGAAGAAGCTAATTTATTATTTGTAGCTGAAGGACGCATAGACAACAGGGAAGAACTTTTTAGTTTACTTGGAGTTCCTTCAAATGAACAAAAAACAATTCCCGATGGAGATTTAATATTAAAAGCATACCTAAAATGGGGAGAAAAATGTACAGACAAACTCCTCGGCAAATGGTCGCTTGCAGCATTTAATACAAAAGAACAACGCTTGTTTATTGCACGAGATAAATGGGATTACACGGCAATTGATTATTATATTGACGATAAAGTAATTGCTTTTGCCTCATCAAGCAAAGGATTATTCCCTTTGCCTTTTGTTAAAAAAGAAATTGACGAGTTAATGATTGCCCGTCTTTTAGTAGTCTGGCCTGGAGATTTTGATAAAACGTACTACAAAGGTATTAAACGACTTTTACCTTCACATACGTTAACAGTTACCCCGGAAAATACAAAATTAAATCGATACTGGAATTACTCTGATATTAAAGTTAAAGAAGGATTAAAACTTGAAGATTATGTAGAAGATCTATTCGATAATTTTAATAAAGCAGTTAAGGCAAGGTTAAGGTCATATAAACCGATTGCATCAACACTTAGCGGCGGAATGGATTCGAGTTCAGTTAGTGTTATCGCGGCAGAACATTTGGCAAAAGAAGGCAAACAGCTAAGAACATACAGCCACATTCCGCGTTTTACCCCGTCAAATTCTCTTAATAAAAAAAGTTTTGGAAATGAAAAACCGTATATTGATGCCATAGTTGAAAAATATGATAATATTGACCCGGTATTTTTAGAATCAAAAGATATTTCACCGATTGAAGGAATTAAAGAAGCTATTAAGTTATGTGGTGAACCGTTTCATGGGGCTGGAAACGCGTATTGGATTGTAGATATTTATAAAACCGCTGTTAGAGAAGGTTATGGAACTGTATTGATGGGTGAGTTTGGCAATAGTACAATTTCCTGGACCGGAATTGAAGAAGCATTACCTTTTGTTAAAGTTATTCAACTATATGGAATTGTAAGCGGGGTAAAAAAGAAAATATTAAAACCGGTTTTATATGGAGATACTCCGGTTGCAAAAATATACAAGAGAATGGCTTTTGGAAAAACACCATGGAGAGCAATATCATATATAAATAAAGCATTTGAAGAATCAATAAATCTTGCAGAAAGAATCAATAAATCTTGCAGAAAGAATAAAATCTTCCGGCTTTGATCCAACTTTTAAAAGATTCCATAAAGATCCAAAAGAAAATGCAATTTTAATATTTGATTTTAACGTTATGCGGCTTCCTTTTGGAGCTTATATGGGTAACGAAACCGGGTTAGAACTTCGTGACCCAACAAACGATGTGCGCGTAATTGAAAGTTCACTATCTATCCCTAATGAAATGTATCTTGGTAAAATGAACAAGTGGATATTAAGGAAAATGATGAAAGGCCATTTACCGGATATCGTACGCTTAAACAAAACAAAAGGAAAACAAAGCTCAGATTTAAATGAAAGAATATGCGCCTACCCGGACGAAATGGATAGCGTACTTTTAGAAATGGAAAGAAACGGTTTCGGCAAAATTGCTGATATTGAACGAATAAATAAAGAATGGGCTAAAATAAAAGCGGATAACAAAAATTATCCGCTTAATAATGTATTTCATATTTTAAGGCATGTTTCTGCATACTTAATGATGTAAAATTTAAATCATAATATGTGTAATAAAAGAAAACAAGACTACGGGTGTAGTCAAATGTTTAATTGAAACAAAAAAAGGGGGCTTCAGCCCCCATTACTCACTATCATTTTCTCACTATTTATTCATTCTCTTCTGCATTATCGGGGGAATCTTCATTATCCCTTCGGCGGCGTATTTCCTCGTTTGTATCTTCAACTATTTTGCTTATTGTTTCATAAGTAGCTAAATATTTTGTGCTGTCCATTCCAGACATTACCATAAGATAAGGAAGTATCTTTTCATTTAATATTGTGCCTACATTTATTTTTAATGTTGTGGCCGAATCTTCGCTTTTATACTGGGCTATTTCTCTTTCATATTCTAACCTGGTATTCTCAAAATCGTTTTGAGCTGTTTTAAGCGTTGCAATTAAATCGCTGAAACTAGGCATTGCCGCAATAATCGGCTGTATATCAGCCGCTTCCAAATCTGTTAACATCGAAAAAACAAATCCGCTTTCATTAGAATAGCTATAAGAAATTATCTTTAAGCCGTAACGATCCATAACAGGTTTTAACGTTTGTGCCGCTTCCTTTACTGAAGGGACAGGATAAACAAGATACCCGTTAAAAATGGTGTATAAACTGCGAAGCGCATCATCGCGCACTTCATCCTTTGCCTCTAACGTGCTTATTGTTTTTTCTCGTTTTATTGCAAAATCCAGCTTGTTGTAAGCTGTTTTGAAAGCATCAAAAATTGTTGTTAGTGTGGTTTCCGTTTCCCATTCTCCGCTGTCAAACTCTCCGATTATCCTGTGAGCTGCTGAAAGAATTTCTGTTACACGTCCGTTTTTGATAATCCCGTTTGAAAGAATCATAAAATACTCCTTTTGTCTTTGCCCTTATAATCGCAAACTTCGAGCGAAATAAAGGGGCGATTAAATAATTATGTTAATTTATAACGGTAAATAGAGGGGATAAGCTCCCTCGATAGGAATAATCATTATTTTAACGGCGTTTAACATAAGAAACCAGGCTCCTGTATAGTATTTTTTCAGAGGGAAACCTCTCCCTCAGTTCCCAGGTACTTTTTCTTGTAAGGGAGACCTCTCCTTCGGTTCCCAGATACTTTTTCTTGTAAGGGAGACCTCTCCTTCGGTTCCCAGGCAATTTTTCTTGCAAGGGAGACCTCTCCTTCGGTTCCCAGATACTTTTTCTTGCAAGGGAGACCTCTCCTTCGGTTCCCAGGCACTTTTTCTTGCAAGGGCGGTCTCTCCCTCAGTTCCCATGCAATTTTTCTCGCAAGGGAGACCTCTCCTTGTGTATCGTCCTGAAATAGGTTTACACTATTTTAATATAGTTCTAAAAATAATTTACATACTAATTAGTAATTCTACTTATACTTTACAAGTATTTTTTTATTCGCAACAAAATTTTATACAAGCCCGTGTGCTTGTACATTTTTTAATAAAATTTTGTTCAAAAGAAAATAAATAATCTTTTAATGAGTTTTGTTGGAATTGGATAAAAATATAAATAACTTTTAAACATAATATGATAGCATTAATAATAGGTGAGTATAAAATGGATAAAAACGAAAAAACTTCCAACGTACTACAAAACGAAAAAAACGAAGAAGTAACCCTTATAAAAGAATGGGAAGCTCCCAAGTTATTTAAACTTTACTCTAGTAAAACAATGGCTGGCGCTGGTACTACTACTGATTCAACTGCAACTTTCGGAAGTTAAATTTAATAATTATTCCAAGTTTCCCAAACAAAACTCCAATAAATAATGCATTCTATTTGCGGGATGTTTGCCAGAGATAAACATTCCATAAATAAAAATACCTTTACTGGGATGCTTAATGCTCTAAAGATAGAGAAAAGAGATTTATCTATTTTTATGGATAAAGACTTTGTGTGTTTAGGAGGAATAGAACCTCGGGAGAGGCAACTTAAAAAACAGAGCGGAACACGTCTCTCGCGTGAAGGTTATAATGGGGATGCCATAACATCAATTTCAAGGATTTATAACAAAGAGGAATTGTTCCATAAATTAAGTGTGCCTCATCACCAACGCCAAAGCCTTTCGGATAACCAAATATTTATGAAATGTTTTAAAAAATGGAAGTATGAATGCCCTAAGTACATAATAGGCGAATGGGTGTTTGCAATATGGAACAATGTTGAAAAGGAACTTTTTATCACCACATCACATTATGATGGTCCAAACTTGTATTATTGTAACATAGGAGAAACTTTTTATTTTTCTAATTCGCTTAAGGCGTTACTGGCTTTAGACAATATTCCCAAGGAAATTAATGATTTAAGGGTTGCACAATTTTTAACAGGCTGGCAAAATTCCGATGAAAATTTCTATAAATCTATTAACCGATTAGGGGCTGCTCATTCCATAAGGATTTCTGCTAATAAATTTGAGATAAAAAGGTATTGGGCTTTGGAAGAGGCACCGCCAATACGATTCAAAACAGATAGCGAATACGTGGAAGCGTTTAAAGAACTTTACACCGAAGCGGTAAAATGTAGGGTTGCCGTGGGTAAAAATGTAGGATCGATGTTAAGCGGAGGCCTGGATTCCGGTTCGGTGTCAGCTCTGGCTGCAATGGAACTAAAAAAACAGGGGAAAATACTGCAAGCATTTAGTTCTGTTCCCGCTTTTGATGTTTCTGCTTCAAATATTAATACTGCCGGCCTTAAAAATTATTTCTTGGATGAAACAGATTGTATAAACGCGACGGCTGGCTATAATGGAAATATCGACGTGAATTTTATAAAATCTAAAAACTTATCTCCTCTTAAAGCACTAAAAAAATATTTACAAATGTTTGAAGAGCCCGTGGGGATAACAAAAAACCTCTATTGGCAGATTTCAATGAATGAATGTGCAAAAACTAAGGAAATAGATATATTGCTTAATGGGAGAAGAGGAAATATAACGGTATCATGGAAAGGCTTTTTTACGGGGATAATGGACTGGTACGCATTTTTAGAACGTGTTAAAAATGGGCACGTTACTGATTACCGGAATATTTTAGGAGCTGCAAAAACGCACTTGATAGTGCCTGCCATACCTAATGTAATCTACAAACAAATAAAAGAAAGGCAGAATCTGCAATTACGTTTGAATGATTTTTCTATAATAAACAATGCTTTTGCCAAAACACAAAACCTCACCGGGCATTTAAAAGAAAATATCTATGTTGAGCAGGGAAACCCGAGAGATTTTCAGATATCTTTTCTAAATCCGCTTTATGGAGTACTTCCTTTTAGTGCGGAATTAGACAGGTTTTATAGTTTATGGAGTACCGACCCTACCGCAGATAAAAGGATTCTTGAATTTTGTACCTCAATTCCAAACAACCAGTTTTACCGAAAAGGGACAAAAAAATATTTATTCAAACGGGCAATGAAAGGTATCTTGCCTGACAAAGTTCTTTATAATTCCCGTAAGGGATTGCAAGCTGCCGATTTTCAGCAGCGGCTTATACAGGACTTGCCTGAAATAAAAAGCATACTAGAATCGCTAAAAAAATCGGAGATCTGTAACCATTACCTTGATGTAAAAAAAATCGAATCCGCGCTTCCCTTAATAAGGCAAAACAACTATATGGGCTTTAAATATTCAATTAATATTTTATTCAAAGGAATAGCTTTCGGTTTGTTTTTAAAAAAGTTTGAGTAATGTTATTAATATGTACAAAAACTTCCTTTAAAATCATAAATACTTCTTAACTTTCATTTGGGAATCTGTTTAGTGTTGTCCAAGAGTTTTTCTTTTTTGACAAAATAGTTCCTATTGAAATAGAAAAAATAACTCATCATTCAGTCTAAAATTAGATATATTTTTATCCAATCTAAAATTGGATGACAATATTTTAATACTTACATTTGCAAAAAATATTTTATTAACAATAATTAGTTTAGTGTTTTATGCCTATCCATTCATATTCTGTTTTCGGATTAAATATTATATCTGAATTAAAATGCCCTGAATTACAACATAAGAAAGTCGAAAATAACGACGTTATAATAGAATTTAGCGAAGTCCCTTTAGAACTTCGTGAACCAAAATTCAAGGGTGTCAGGTTCGAAAGCAGAGAGGATGAATTTTTATTAAAAGTAGATAATGTTGCAGATTATTATGTAACAAACAACAAGATAGCAATTCAGAAAAAAGAAAACGCAGATTTGGATTCTGTTAGAGTTTTTCTTTACGGTTCTGTTTTTGCCGCGCTGCTTTTACAAAGGAGTATATTGCCTTTGCACGCTAACATCTTAGAAAAGGATGGGAAAGCCTTTTTAATAGCCGGTAATTCAGGGGCCGGTAAATCAACACTTTCAACTGTGCTGCACAAAAAGGGATACAACTTGCTTAGTGATGATGTTTCTGTACTTAAATTTGAAAATGGCACTCTTAAAGCATTGCCCGGGATTATTTATCCTAAATTGTGGGAAAAAACTCTGGAGCATTTAGGAGAAGAAAAGACAGGATTAAATAAAATAAGGCCGGATTTAAATAAGTACAGATATACAAAAATTGATACAAGATTTAATGAAGAACACGAAATAAAAAAAATGTTTATTATGAACCAGCATAATATAGATGAAATTAAGTTAGAAGAAATTAAAAGCCATGCAAAACTTCAGCAATTATTACTGCATACATTTAGAAAGCATTTCTTATTTGGGAATAAAATTAAATCAAAGCAGTTTCTTCATTTTAGCCAGATAGCAGATAAAATAGAAATATGGCAAATTACAAGACCTAACAGCATTAATACAATAAATGAAATTGTTGAACTAATTGAGAGTAAATTAGACTAATGAACGGAATTTATTGGCTGGCATCTTATCCAAAATCGGGTAATACTTGGTTTAGAATTTTTTTAGCAAACCTTTTAAGTGATAAAGATGAACCTGTTGATATTAATAATATGGGAATTAGAAATACTATTGCAAGTAACAGGGGCATGTTCGATGAACTTATAGGATATGACTCATCAGATTTGACTATGGATGAAATTGATAGTTTAAGGCCGGATTTATACAGTCTGTTCGCGAAGATCGATGACAATATTAAATATTTAAAAATCCACGATGCTTATACTAAACTGAATGATGGAAGAAATATTATACCTAATGACGGAACACTGGGAGCATTATATATAATTAGAAATCCTCTCGATGTGGCTGTCTCTTTCGCAAATCATTCACAAATAACAATTGAAAAGTCGGTTGACCGGATGTGTGAGGCAGATTTTTCTTTTTGCCGAAAAGATGATGTTATGAGTATTCAGTTAAGGCAGAAACTTCTTTCCTGGAGCGGGCATGTAAAAAGCTGGACGGAACAAACCGATATGAAAGTACACGTAATACGCTACGAAGATATGAAAAAGAAACCATATGAAACATTTAAATCATCTATAGAGTTTTTAGGGCTTAATGATAAACTTGACAAATTAGAAAGAGCAATAGGATTTTCCGATTTCAAAATCGTGAAAAAACAAGAAGAGGAAAATGGCTTTATTGAAAAACCGGTTAAGGCAGAATCCTTTTTCCGAGAAGGTGAAACAGCGTCTTGGAAAAAATATTTAAATAAAGAGCAAATAAATAAAATTATTGAAAACCATAAAGAAGTAATGATTAAATTTGGTTATCTGACAAAAGATGACGAAATAATAGAATAAGAGGATTGCGACATGAAGGCAGAATTAAATATGGATTCAGTAATAGCTCAAAACAAAAATTTGGTTGTAAGCGAAATTAACGGAGAAACCGTAATGATGAGCCTGGAAAAAGGGAATTATTACGGTATGAATTTGATAGGAAGCAGAATTTGGGAAAT
Source organism: Ignavibacteria bacterium (assembly GCA_050117315.1). GTDB lineage: Bacteria > Bacteroidota > Ignavibacteria > Ignavibacteriales > Melioribacteraceae > JANQIV01. The sequence continues at coordinate 10,469 of JASFMY010000128.1, read as the reverse complement.
TGTTAAAGAACCTAAACCTGTTAATGAGATAGTTGATGAATTATTAAAAGAATATAGCGTTGAAAAAGAACAATGTGTTGAAGATGTGACATCGTACATAAATAAGTTGCTGGATGAAAACATTATTGAAATTGTTAATGAAAGCAATTAAAGGTTTTCTCAAACTTTCACCAGGAGAAAAATGGATATTTTTTGAAGCCTATTTCTTATCTGTTGCAATAAGCCTTCTTATTAATTTACTTCCATTTAAATGGCTGGCGAAAAGGCTTGGCCGACATATGAATGAAACTTCCTTTACAATTGACCCGCGATTAGAAGAAACAGCATTAAAAACTGGAATCCTCATTCAGAAAACTGTACGTTTTATCCCGTGGAATATAAAATGTTTAACACGAGCTGTAGTAGGTAAATTTATATTAAAACAGAAGAAAATACGAAGTACGCTATATCTCGGGGTAAAAAAAGATAATGCTAAAATGGAAGCACACGCCTGGCTTAGAGTTGGGAATAAAATTATAACCGGTAAAGAAGTTGCTAATGAATTTACTATAGTTTCATATTTTGGAGATTAAAAAAACGATTATTTATCGTAATCTCCAATGAATAATTTTCAACACCTTTAACTAAAAAATATTTCTATCTCCGGAATAAAGAGATATTCATGATGATTTATTGCCCTTTTAATATGACTTTTCATTAAGATTATTTATATAATTATTTGATGTACGTAAATAATTAAGTAGGTTATAGGTTATAATAAATTATTGGAAATTTGTGTAGAATAAATACTTATGAGCATAATATTTGGAATATTTAACAGAAACGGCAAACAAGTTGCAAATGAACTTGAAGAAATTATTTGTGGTATTAACCATTTCCCGCATGAAAAGCAAAATTATATTATAAAAAATAATTGCGGTTTTGGACATTTACTTACCTACAACACACCTGAAGCTGTTCATGAATCAATGCCAAAATGGATAGATGATGCAAAAACTTTATTCGTAGCAGAAGGGCGCATAGACAATAGAGAAGAACTTTTCAACGTTCTGAGCATTCCTTCAAATCAACAAAAAACAATTCCCGATGGAGATTTAATACTAAAAGCTTATCTTAAATGGGGAGAAAAATGTACGGATAAACTCCTAGGTAAGTGGTCTTTTGCATCATATCATAAAGAAGAACAACGTTTATTTATTGCGAGAGATAAATGGGATTACACTGCGATTGATTATTATATAGATGATAGAGTAATAGCCTTCGCTTCATCAAGTAAAGGACTATTCAATTTACCATTTATTAAAAAAGAGATCGATGAGTTAATGATTGCTCGTATGCTTGTCGTTTGGCCCGGTGATTATGATAAAACATACTACAGAGGAATTAAACGGCTTTTACCTTCACATACATTAACAGTTACAAGGGGAAATACAAAACTACATCGTTACTGGAACTATTCTGATATAAAAATGAAAGAAGGATTAAAACTTGAAGATTATGTAGAGTACCTTTTTGATAATTTTAATAAAGCCGTTAAAGCAAGGTTAAGATCTTATAAACCGGTTGCCTCAACATTAAGCGGGGGAATGGACTCGAGTTCTGTTAGTGTTATTGCTGCCGAGCATCTTGCGAAAGAAGGTAAAAGGCTAAAAACCTATAGTCATATTCCGCGGTTTAATCCGTCGAATTCCCTTACAAAACATAGCTTTGGGAATGAAAAACCGTTTATTGATGCAATAGTAGAAAAATATGAGAATATTGACCCGGTTTTTCTTCAATCAAAAAATATTTCACCGATTGAAGGAATTAAAGAGGCTATTAAGTTATATGGTGAACCGTTTCACGGTGCAGGCAACGCATTTTGGATGGTTGATATATACAAAACCGCAATTAAGCATGGTTATGGAACTGTTTTAATGGGTGAGTTTGGCAATAGTACAATTTCCTGGACCGGTATTGAAGATGCTTTACCAGCTAACGAAATATTAAAATTTTACGGCATTTTAAGTGTTATTAAAAAGAAAATTCTAAAACCAGTTTTTTATGGAGATACACCAATTGCAAAAATATACAAAAGAATAGTATTTGGAAAAACACCTTGGAGAAAAATCTCGTATACAAATAAAGAGTTTGAAGAATCACTAAAACTTGCAGAAAAAATAAAAGCTGCCTGTTACGATTCAACATTTAAATGGTATTTTAAAGAACCTAAGCAAAAGGCTAATTTAATTTTTGATTATAACGTGATGCGACTTCCTTGGGGGGCTTATATGGGTAACGAAACCGGATTAGAACTTCGTGATCCTACAAACGATGTACGGGTAATTGAAAGTTCGCTATCAATTCCAAATGAAATGTATCTTGGTAAAATGAATAAGTGGGTTTTGCGGGAAATGATGAAAGGATATTTACCGGATATCGTTCGCTTAAATAAAACAAAAGGAAAGCAAAGCTCCGATTTAAATGAAAGAATATGCGCTTATGCGGAAGAAATGGATGATGTCCTTTTCGAAATGGATAGAAACGGATTTGGCAAAATTGCTGATATTAAACGAATAAAAAATGAATGGACTAAAATAAAAGCGGATAATAAAAATTACCCGCTTAATGATATATTTCATATTTTAAGACATGTAGCATTTTATCTTATGTGGAATGAAAATTAGCTGCCTGTTAAACCGCCACCGTCACCTACAGCAGGAATTCCATGCTCTGTTTCATTCGTAGAAATAATTGATATTTCTGGTTTTTCCCATTCTTTTTGTTCTGTTTTTTTAATAGTGTTTTGTTCTTGAAATTCTTCTATATCTTTATCATGCATAATAAACTCCTTCGAATATATTATGAAAAATGTAAGTGTTAATATAAAAATATTTTTAAAAAATCAAACTTGGATGAAATAGTTTATCTGCTGTTATTTTTGATTAAATACCGTTTAAAATAATTAGTGAAAAAATGTAAATATAAGTCAAAAGAATCTATTGCCATTATTATATAATGAGATAAAATATTGCACCGAAAAATTAATATTAAAAAAACGTAATATACCCAGTACACTTTATCTTGGTGTAAAAAAAGATGATAATAAAATGGAAGCACATGCCTGGCTAAGAATAGGAGATAAGATTATTACCGGGAAGAACGTTTCTGAAGATTTTACAGTTATTTCATACTTTGGAGGTTAAATAACCTTTTTGTATTCTTTATGACTAAACAACACGAAAAATATATCAATTCTTTTTCAAACGAATTAAGGTTGCTAATAAACTTTCTTGGTAATTCCCTTGATAATAAATCAAATAAAATTGATTTGGAATTACTCAATAATATAGACTGGCCTAGCTTTATTGAACTTGTAAAATTTCATCGTGTTAAGGAACAAGTATATCAAACAATTCAAGAGAATGGGATAAACATTCCTGATAATATTAAAACTCAACTAAAAGAATTATCAAGAGCAAATAGAATTACCGCACTAAAAAATACTGCAGAAGCAATTAATCTCGATAAAGTCTTCAAAAAGAAAAATATTGAAGCGTTGCTGTTAAAGGGAATTACACTCTCGCAGCAATTATACGGCGATTTAGGATACAGACATGCAGGAGATATTGATTTTTTTGCCATGAAAGACGATGTAATTTATATTGATAAAATATTATCAGATAATGGATATCAGAGGACATTCCCGTCATTTAGTTTGTCTCCCAAGCAGATTAAAATATTTATGTTAAATAACCATCATTATGAATATTTTAACAAAGAGAAAGCTGTACGTTTGGAAGTTCATTGGGACTTTTTCCCAAATAAAAAACTGTATAAATTGGATACTAAAAAGATTTTTAATAATGCAAGAAGTGTAGAAATCAGCGGTAACAAAATATCAACATTACAGGTAAAGGAAAATATCCTGTACTTGATGGTTCACGGTTCGTTACACGGTTATTTTAGATTATTCTGGCTTTACGATATTGCAAAATTGTATTGTAGCGTGAGCGAAATAGATTGGGAAGAAACATACAAAGAAGCTAAAATAAATGGATTGGAGAGAGTATTTGAACAGACATTTTATTTAATAAATATTTTATGGGAAATTCAAATCCCGAAATTTATTCTTGTTGAAAAGAGAAATTCTTCTATAAATTATATTACAAATATCGCTTTAAATGTAATAAATAGTAAAGAAAATATATTTGATGGCTCAAGTTCTCAAAGGTTACAAAAAAATATTTACCAGTTATTTCTAAAGAAGGGTCTTAAATATAAACTCTCTCCAATTACAAGGCAATTTACTAGTTACCATGATTGGAATTTGATAAACATTCCCGATAAATTCTTTTTCTTGTATTATATACTTAGGCCATTTTTTATAATCACGGCATTATTAAAAAAAGGTTATTTCAAGATAAAATAAATGAGCTGTTGTAAACCTTTTAAGGAAAACTAATGAGTGGTATTTGCGGAATTTTTAATCTCAAAAATGAAAAAGTAACTGAAGAAAACATTTCAAAAATGATGGATTCAATATCCCGTCTCGGGCCGGATGGTAATAAATATTTATTAAAAAATAACTTTGCTATAGGTTTTCAAAAAAGAATAATTACCCCGCAAGATAAATTGGAACAACTTCCTTTTGAAGATAAAGAGTGGAGCCTAATTATAGCCGCTGATTCAAGGCTGGACAATAGGGCAGAACTTGTTAAAACACTCGCGCTTGAGGAAGAATTAAAAGACTCTTACACGGACAGTTTTTTGATTTTATCAGCATTTAAGAAATGGGGACGTGAATGTGTTAATCACTTGCTGGGCGAATATATAGTAGTAATTTTCGATTACAACAAAAATGAAATGATTTGTTTTTCCGATCATTTAAGAAATCTTCCAATATACTATTATAAAAATGAAAGCGTTTTTGTTTTCGCGACAGAAATAAATGGTGTGCTGGCTTACCCCGAAACTCCTAAAAGAATAAATAAAAAAAAACTGGCTGTTGCTTCTGTTTATACTATTGCTCAGAATTTTTATAATACAACAGAAACATATTATGATAAAATATATAGAACCGAATCCGCTTCAATTTTATCAATAAGTCCAAACAATTTTTCTTCAAAGAAGTATTGGGAACCGAGTAAATTAAATAAATATAAATTCAATATAGATGAGGAATATTTCGAGCAATTTAGGACTCTTTTGTTTCAATCGGTTAAAGATCGTATGCGAACAGTTTATCCAGTTTCATCATTATTGAGCGGAGGATTAGATTCTTCATCTATTGTTGGTATTCTTCTTAATATTTTTAATAAAGAAAAGAAAAAACTTGTAACTTTTTCTTCTATTACTCCGGATAAATTCCGGAATAAATATGATGATGAAGAGGAATACATTGATGCTTTTAAGGACTACGAAAATATTGATATGATATATATAGACGATGAAAACATAGGCCCTTTTGATAATATTGAGGAATTGATAAGGATTTCGTGTACACCTTTCCATACTTCCCGGCATTATTTGTATACAGCCTTTTCAAATGCAGTATCTCAAAAAGGAACAAATGTATTATTTGATGGGGTCTACGGTGAGTTTGGAGCTACCAACAGAGGTACCGGTTACATGAAAGAGTTGTTTTTAAATTTAGAGCTTGGAAAGCTTTTTTCTAATTTGCGAGAAATCTCAAATGTGGAAAATATATCGTTTTTTAATTCTATAAAGAAGAACTTTATAAAAGAAATAATTCCTTATAAACTCTTTCGTTTTATAAAATACGGGAATAATCCTACTCCAAGCAAGCATCCCATGGTTCACCTTTATAATCCCGCTGTAAAAAATCTCATTTCGCAAAATGATAAAAATAGTATAGATGATATAAAGATTTTGCTTGAAAATAACTTTACTTTTAGTAAAGACCTTTTGCTAACATTAAAACTTGTTAAAGGACACGTCGAAAATTATTACATGGGGTATGAAAAAGTAAAAATGCTTTATCCTTTTCTGGATAAAAGATTGTTGGAGTTTTATCTAGATATGCCGCCGGGATTAACTATTAAGAATGGTTATAAACGTTATCTTGTAAGAGGTGCTTTGGAGGGAATTTTACCAGAAAAAATAAGATGGCGTACAAGCAAAGCTCCTTTTTCGCCGGATTATTATAGAAGATTTAACATGCAGTATGAAAAGGCAAAGGAATATTTTAAGGCTTATTCAAGAAACGAGCTTGTTAAAACATTTATCAATACTGCTTATGTTAATAAACTACTGGATAATAATTATGACCGATATAAGAAAGAAACATCCTTAACCGAGTATTTCGTTATTCCTAATGCTGTTTATCTTTCTGTTTTTTTGAGCCAATTCTAACTGTTTTGTTTTTGTATTTAATATATTATATCTTTATAAAGTGATAATGCTTAATATTGTTAACAAAACTCACGGTAAAATGGAAAAGAAAACTCAAGCTTTAACCAGCAAGTTAAAACAGCCCGAAGAAAAAGTAATTGAAAAAAAAGAATGGATAGCCCCAAGATTGGATATTCTTGAAATAAAAATTACAGAAACTTATCGAGGGATTGGTGCTGACGGTGGACCGCTGGGTTCTACTTCATAATTATTCATAAACAAATTTTATAATAATTTTAGTGATCAGATTCTAATGTTCCTAATTGCTTTGTCATGTATTAAGAATATATTTATATGAAAAAACTATTCTTGTAAAAGCCTATTCATAATAATATCTTTCCGGCATAAAAATATTTCAAACTGGGCAATGAAGAAAATTAGTTCAAAATTATTTTCACGATATCTACAAGACCTTCATTATACCGCTAAATTCCGCGGAATAATTTTAGTCCTTCTTAATCTCGTGTTAATTCCTCTTGAAGGTGTTGCACTTTTAATGCTTATACCTTTGCTGAACGTAACCGGTATTATTTCAGAAGGGGAAAAAAGTGGAATTACCTTGGCGGTTGAAAAAATATTTTTATTTTTAGGCCTCCCCAAAAGTATAGAAATTGTGTTGATGTTTTTTGTTATTCTCCTCGGTATTGAAGCTTTGGTTAAGTTTTATAACTCTATTTTAAGCGCGGATGTTTTGAATAAATTTACAAGGGCCATGCGCGACCGTCTATTCAGTGCACTTACTTATTCATCTTGGTTATATCTGTCGGGAGTTAAACACGCTAAAATATCGCAAGTTATAACAAACGAAGTACAGCAGGTAAAAAGCAGTACAGCCATTTTCTTTCAATCAATTTCTTTAATAATTATTGTAATAGTACATATCGGCATGGCATTTTATGCTTCGGTTATAATTACATCCGTCACTTTATTTACTGCCGGTTTAATGCTTCTATTTGCTTCGCCTATAAATAAACTTGTGAAAAAGTCGAGCGTACATCGGTTGGGCCAGAGGGAACAGTTATTCACTCTCATAAAGAATCATCTCGACGGAATTAAACTTTCCAAAAGTTTCGGAACAGAAGCAAAGCATGTTAAAAGTTTTGAAAAGCATTCCTCCGAAATGGAAGATGAGTTTTATAGGTTTACTAAATTATATTCATTCAACACATTCGCGATGTCAATAGGTTCGGGAATTATAATTTGTTTGTTAATATACTTTTCAACAACTGTTCTTGAAACTTCCCCGGCAGTACTTGTACTTTTAATATTTATCTTTTTTAGAACAGTACCCAAGATTACCACGCTGCAAAGAAATGTTTTGTTTATGATAGATATGATGCCTTCGTATAAATCAATTATCGACCTGGAAAACGAGAGCAAAAAAAATACGGAAAATATATCTTCCGATGATGATTCGAAAATAGAGTTTAACAAAGCAGTAGAGTTTAGTAATGTTTCTTTTTCTTACACAAATAGTGACAAAGAATTTTTACTAAAAAATATAAATTTCACGATAAATGTTAATGAAACAACCGCTATAATAGGTTCCTCGGGAGCAGGCAAGTCTACCATATTGGACTTACTGATGGGACTGATGTTGCCAAACTCGGGAAATATTTATGTAGACAACACTCCTATTCAAAGCGGTAATATAAAAGCATGGCGCCGGGAAATAGGTTATGTGCCGCAAGAACCGTATTTATTGAATGATACAATTCGAAATAATGTTCTACTGGGAAAATTAGACGCTACGGAAGAAGAAATTATAGACGCGCTTAAACTATCTTCTGCTTATGAGTTTATATCCAACATGGAAGAGGGAATAGAAACGGTAATAAGCGAACGAGGACAGAGACTTTCCGGCGGCGAGAGGCAAAGAATAGCGCTTGCACGTGCGCTTGTGCACAAGCCTTCTGTTTTAATCCTAGACGAAGCTACGAACGCCATTGATTCCGGGAATGAAACAAAAATCTTTGATGCGGTGGAAAATCTGCATCGTAAGTTAACAGTTATTATTATATCGCATAGAGATTCTACAGTTAACCGTGCCGATAGAATCCTTAAACTGGAAAACGGCGAGATACAAGAATTAAAAACAGAAAATATATAACAGGCAGTTTGCCTCTCTTTAATAAATTTATAATTTTTAATTTATCATTTGTCATTGAGCTAATATGTGGTTTCAAAAAGAAATAACACTTAAATCGCGTCGAAGAGGATTTCATATAATCACAAATGAAATATTGAACGAACTACCTGAACTATGTAATGTTAAAGTTGGGTTGATGAATATTTTCATTCAACATACTTCAGCATCATTAACAATAAACGAAAATGTTTCGCCGGATGTACGTGTAGATATGGAATCTCACTTTAACAAAATGGTACCTGAGAATGCACCGTATTATGAACACACACTAGAAGGTTCGGATGATATGCCTGCGCATATTAAATCATCTTTGCTTGGACCATCACTCACAATTCCAATTAAAAATGGTAAACTTAACCTCGGTACCTGGCAGGGTATTTATCTTTGTGAGCACAGAAATTATGGCGGATCGCGAAAGGTAGTTGTTACTATAAATGGAGAATAAACCAAAACTTTACATCGGAACAGCCGGCTGGACATATAAAGAATGGATGCCGGTTTTCTATCCATGTTCACAATCCAAAGAATTAAGCTGGTTACAGTTTTATGCCCGTTACTTTAATGTTGTTGAAATAAATTCTACATACTATTCGCTTCTTAATCCCAGGATAATTCAAAGCTGGCTTTACCGGTTAAATGATGTGGAGGATTTTGTCTTTACTTATAAACTACATCAAAATTTTACACACAAAAAAAATTATACCGAAGAACAGGCAAATGCAATAATCCAAAATCTTGATCTTCTTCAAAAGGAAGAACGATTGGGCGGACTGCTGATGCAGTTCCCGTATTCGTTTGCATGTACTGATGAGAATATAGATTATCTAAGACAACTGATAAACATCTTCGAAACTTATCCAAAATTTGTTGAGGTTAAACATCCCTCGTGGATAAATAGAAGAGCAAAAAGTATAACATTCTGCAGTATTGATAAACCGGAACTCGAGGGTAAATATCCTTTCCGTATAACTGTATCAAATAAAACTGCTTATTTACGTTTGTATGGCAGGAAGCAAGAAAATTCTGATGAGCGTGAAAGATTTCTTTATTCACCCGGTGAGTTGTTGGAAATTGAAAGCGAATTAAAAAAGATTTATCCTGATATTGAAAAGTTGTTTGTAATTATGAAAAGACACGACCATGGAAATTCAATTGCTAATGCATTTGAGATGATGCACTACTTAAAAGAAACTAAAATGATAAAAATGCCGGAAACAATAATTAAAGCATACCCTCGATTGGAGAGACTTGCTAAACTGAACAGAGCCGATATTCCCGGCTTGTTTAGAGTTGATCCGGATTTTTCTAATAACTAGAATATAATATCACTATTCTTCACACTTCGACTCCGCTCAGTGTGACAGTTGGTAATTAACTGTATATATTGTCAATCCCGAGCGGAGTCGTGGGAGGGAAGTAACTTATGAAATCTTACTGGGTTTACATATTAAGTTGCAGTGATAAGAGTTTTTATACCGGCGTAACCAGTAACCTCCAAAACCGAATTGAAGAACATAATGCAGGAAAATATTCTGGTTATACTTCTAAAAGGCTGCCTGTTAAATTAGTTTACTCTCAAGAGTTTCATGATGTTAAAGAAGCAATTAATGCTGAAAAGCAAATTAAAGGATGGAGCAGAAAGAAAAAGCAAGCTTTAATAATGGTAATTTTTCTTTGCTGCATGAATTAGCTGAATGTAAAAATGAATCACATTATAGAAATAAATAATTGTTGTCCAGCTTTTGTCACACTTCGACTCCGCTCAGTGTGACAATTGGAAATTAACTTCAATGTTTTGTATATAAGAAATCTTTGCATAACCAAAAAAAAGCCCTGAAAAAGGGAAAAGAAATTAATAAGTTGAGATCAAAAAAAAAGGATCATATAATGAGGCAACTCAGCTTTGCAGAGATAGAGATAGAGTCAA
>JASFMY010000127.1:0-20024 GCA_050117315.1 Ignavibacteria bacterium | reverse complement strand
AATTATTACGGCAAAAATTATTCTATCGATCAGCTAGCTGATCGATAGAATAAAACTATAAGAATGACTATATTTATTTAACAAAAATATCTAATAATACAGTCAACCTTTTTCAGGACGCTTCAATAAATATATTTGCCGTCAGGCGACCAGTAGGGGCTTGTCTCCCCTACGCCTGTTTTAGTTATATGTTCTGATTTTTTCTTATCAAAGTTATACACAAAGATATCATGCTCAAAATCTCTGTAAGCAACGTAAGCAAGATATTTGTCATCGGGAGAAAATTTTGCCGGGGTTGTATAAATTGCCCAGAACTCATCCTTAACGATTGTTTCGCTTTTTAATGTTTCGAGGTCTATAACCCGCAGTTCATTTCTTCCGCTGAAATACACGCCTTTTGTTTTGTCAGAGTTAAAATCAAGTTGACGGTTATTGGCTTTATCAAAAGTAATTTGTTTCTCTTTTCCGCTTCCGTCTGCTTTTATGGTAAATAGGTTTTCCCAGCCGTTAACGGTTTGAGTAAACATTACGGTTTCATTGTCTTTCAGCCATTTTACTTCAACAACTTTTTCAACAGGATTAGTTTTAAGCTGTTTAACAAACTTTCCTTCAATGTCGGAGACAAACAATTCACCCCTTGAAACAAAAACGATTTTTTTGCCGTCCGGTGAAACATCAAAATTGGAAATTCCCTTTGCAGTATTGTATTCTTTTGAAAGCTGCAGAGTGTTGTTGTCGTATATAGCGATTTCAACTTTACCGGAAGTTTTTGTGTCTACATTGTAAAGATAGGTCTGATAATCTTTCTCAAAAACCACATACCCGCCTTTTGCATTTACTTTCGGTCTTTTAATTGATGTTGTGAAATTTGTTAATTGTGTTTTTGCAGAGTTTTCAAAAGTGTATAAATTAAATTCATCGTTAGCCTCGTCCGATATAAAATATAATTTCCCTTTTTCGTCTATGGTCGGCAGCATATCTTTGCCTTCGTAATTAGTTAGCTTTTTATATTCGCCGGTCGAAGGATTGTAAGATTTTATATCGGGGTTGAAGGCGCCTTTATATCTTTTCCTGTTTACAAACATGGAGCTTTCCCATGATTCGTTAAAAAAGTATTCGCCTGTTTTGGGATGAACAACAAAGTTATGCGGCCAGTTAAAAAACTGTTCGAACAACCTTTCCGGTGTTCCCCCGTCAATCGACACTTTGTAAATAGACGAATTGTTATAACGGTTTGAAGAAAAATAAATATATCTTGAATTCCAAGACCAGGATTCCACGTAATCGGAACCGTCGTTAAAAGTAAGCTGCTTAATATTACCCCCGTTTACGGGTACTAAATAAACGTTTGAATTTCCGTCCTGCCTGGCTGTAAAGGCAATCCATTTACCGTCGGGGGAATAAGCTGCATGAGTTTCTATTCCCTGCATACCTGTTACCCTCAAAGCTTTGCCGCCTGAAGCGGGTACTGTCCAGAGGTCTTCGTTGTAACTAAATATTATAGTTTTTCCGTCCGGTGATAAGTTCGGATAAGTTGTAAAGTAAGGTTCGTTTGCAATTATTGATAAAGAAAGAAACAAAAAAGCTGTAAGAGTTTTTTTCATTGTTACCCCGTGTTTTAAACAAATTCAATCAAATAAGACGAATACATGCTGCTAAAGTTAATTGATAGTAGATCAATTTAGATATGTACTCTAATTTTGTAATCAAAATAAAAAAGTGAACTGTATAATGAATAAAAAAAATGATTTGATAAATGAAAAAACTGATGGAGTAACCTTCAAGACACATTACTCGGGATTCGGTTGGTTTCTTTTCACAGTAATCGGCATGAGTGCAAAACCATATAAAGTTGAACTTATCGGTGAGGAAACAGGCAAAGTTCTTAGAACAACAACCGACCCTGAAGAGTTGAAAAGATATGTAGGAAGATAAAAATTATCGAGAATTGAATCTTCTTGAATAATCTTTTATAATTATCTAAGTTTATAAGCGATATCATCATCTTTTGACAAACCCCGAGGTTATCAAATAAGGAGTAACAATGAACAAAGAAATGATTCTTGAAAAGCAGCAGCAGGCTGCAGAAATACTGCAGGAAAAAAACATAGACATGTGGTTAACATTTGTGAGAGAAACGGGAAATATTAAAGACCCGATGCTGGATATGATTGTAGGCACCGGAGCCACCTGGCAGTCGGCATTTATAATTACCCAAAACGGCGACACAAACGCAATTGTAGGTTCTTTGGAAACTGCCAACATGAATATGGTAGGCACTTTCAAACATGTGCACAGTTACCTGAAATCAGTAACTGATAAGCTGCAGGAAGTTATCGACAAATACAGGCCTAATAAAATTGCAGTTAATTTTTCCAGGAACTCAACTTTGGCCGATGGTTTAACTTATGGAATGTTTCTTGAGTTAAAAGAGCATTTAAAGGGCACTGGTTATGAAAACAAATTGGTTTCCAGTGAAGATATTGTTGCAGCTTTAAGAGGAAGAAAATCCAAATCCGAAATTGAATTGATGAAAGAAGCAATTAAGGAAACACTTAAGATTTTCAATGAGGTTACGGGATTTATCAAGCCCGGGAAATCCGAAAAAGAAATCGGAGATTTTGTAAAAAACATAGTAGAAGAAAGGGGTTACGAATTAGCGTGGGATGAAGAACATTGCCCGGCTGTTTTTTCGGGTCCCGGAACTGCAGGGGCGCATGCGAGTCCCACTGATAGGAAAGTTGAAGCGGGACATGTTATTAACATGGACTTTGGAATTAAGTATAAAGGTTATTGTTCCGATCTACAAAGGACATGGTATGTTTTAAGGGAAGGCGAGGATAAAGCTCCTTACGAAGTACAAAGAGGATTTGACGTTATTAAAGACTCGATTCAAATGGCGGCAAAAGAATTAAAACCGGGAAAACAAGGCTGTGAAATTGACGACATTGCAAGAAATTATATTGTTAAAAACGGTTATTCGGAGTACCCGCACGGGTTGGGTCACCAGCTTGGCAGAGTAGCACACGACGGCGGCGCATTGCTGGCACCGCGCTGGGAACGTTACGGAAATTTACCGTTTCTCTCTATCGAAGAAAACCAGGTGTTTACCCTTGAACCGAGACTCACTATTGAAGGTTACGGGATAGCAACAATCGAAGAAGAAGTAGCGGTAACTAAAGACGGTTGCGAATTTTTAAGTGAAAATCAAAAAGAGATTTATCTGATTAAGTGAATCAACCTCCGGGGTTCTTGAATCTCGGGGTTATTCCGATATATTATTCCAGCTTAAGGACTCTCCATCCAATTGCGGGAACTGTTATCCCTGCTTTGCCGTTAATTAATTTAATTTTTTCATCTGTTATTAAATCTGTTGCAGATGATATGTTATAAAACTCCGGCGGGGTGAAGTCCAAAAATTTGGGCATTTCACTTTTGTTTAAAATTATAAGCAGTCTTTCGTTTAAATCCGAGCGGATAAATGCATAACAGCTTTTCCCGGTATAAACAGTGTAATAGTCGCCGTATCTTAAGGCGGAATGTTCTCTTCTGAGTTTTACGATTTTTTTAACATTATTTAGCATAGCTTTTTCGTTTTCGTTTAAGTCTTTTCCGAATCTCATCATTCTCCTGTTATCGGGATCGGAAGCGCCGGTCATCCCGAATTCACTTCCGTAATAAATTACAGGCAAACCCGGTATTGTGTGCATATATGCCAAATATAATTCGGCTTTATCATAACTTGAAACGTTATCGACTTTGGGAGGATTTTCCCATCCTTCTTCAATTGCGCTCCACTGGCTTAAATCGAGATCCCCGTCGGCATATGCCATGTATCTGTTTTTGTCATGGCTGTCCATTATATTAGCCATAACGTGAAGAGGTGAATAATAATAAAATGTTTTCTGCATATCTAAATCCAGGTCTTCAAAATTTTCTTCCGGATTTATAAATACTGCCTGAGCAACATTATAAAGGTTAAAATTAAACTGAGCATCAAGCTGCCCGTTGTTAACATAGGAACTTGTTAATTCATAGCTGCCGAAAGTTTCACCAACCTGGTAAACTTTTGTGTTACGCGGAACAGAGATCTCTTTTTTTATCTTTTTTGTTAATGCTCTCCAAAATTTATTCGGCACATGTTTTACCGCATCATGCCTAAAACCGTCTGCACCGGTTTCCTTCAGCCACCATACGGCATTGTCCGTTATAAAATCAACAGCCTCCTGAGAATTCTGGTAATCAAACGAAGGCATGTAGGGCTCAAACCAGGTAGTTAACCTGAATTCATCCCAGTGTCTTAAGTTTAATCTTCCGTCCGGTAATTCCAGAGTGCCGAACCAATCCGGGTGCTCTTTATACAACGGGTTTTGCTCGTGTACGTGATTAGAAACAAAGTCTAATAAAATTTTTATTCCCTTTGAATGAGCAGTATTAACAAGTTCTTTTACTTTTTCCATTTTGCCGAACTTTTCTTCAACATCTGTCGGGCTGATCGGCCAATAACCGTGGTAGCCTGAGAACCATCTTCTCGGTGCGGGGTATTCTCTAAAGGCTTCGTTTGGATTGTCGTAAACGGGGGAAATCCAGATTATGTTAATCCCCAAATCCGTAAAGTAACCTTCTTTTAATTTATCAATTATACCTTGAAGATCGCCTCCCATGTAGTTTGCCTTAATATAAAGCGAGTCGTTTTCAATCGGATTATTTATGGATTTATCTCCGTCAAAAAACCTATCAATCAACAGGGAATAAATAATTCCGTCATGCCATGTAAATTTTTCTCCGGCAGGTTTCCCGTCAACAAATAAAACATTTTGAACATTTGTAGTCTGCCCGTTTTGAGTAACGGCAACTCTCAAAAGATTTTCACCGGTTAACTTTTCAGCATTTGCTTCAATAGTTATTCTATTTTCTTTTTTATCAATTTTAATTTGGCCTGATGGAATAACTGAATTATTCAGCAAAGCTGTTACGTTTTCCTTTTTTATATTCCCGGTTTGATTTTCTTTTTCATAAACAAAAGAAATCCCGTTTCCGTCATACTTGTCAATATGCAGAAATGATTTGCCGGGATGCCTTTCATTTACAACTAAAACGGAATTAAAATCCCCGAAACCGTTCGGGACTTTGTCCGGGTTAGCCGGGTCTACGACTTCTTCACCATCTCCAAAAAATTTGTATTGATAACTACCGGGCATTAACGGGATTTCAACTTCGAAAGTTTCGTCTTCATTTTCATCACTCATGATATATTGTTCTCTGTTCCAATCGTTAAAACTGCCGAAGACGGTTAATTTATTATAAATTCTTACGGGCTTATATTGGAATCTTATCTTTTCAATAATAGTTGAATGAACAGGGATTGAGTAGTTGCTGCCGTTCATTTCGAAATTTAATAAAGTCATCCCTTCAAAATTTTCATCAGCTTTTATAGAAAGCAGATTAGCCGAGCTATCATAATGCCATTCTATGAATTTGTTTTCTTTAAATGTAACATCGTAACATTCAGAATAGAATAAATCGCTTAGAACAATCTCAGATTCATTGCCGGCTACTACGTTCAACGGCATAATAATGTCAACTATTTTTTTGTTCGAATTAGTTGAACATGAAAAAAAGAAAACAGAACAGAAAGCTAAAAAGAAGCATCTGTAAATTTTGGAGACTCTCATAGAAACCTCAGCTAGGTAATGTTTGAAATGGTTTTGTAAAAATAATTAATAATTAATGTTTATAAAATAGGGGAAAGTAATCTGATTTAATTATTGAATATGTATTTTTGCAGATCATCCAAATCTTTAATAACATCAACATTATTATATTTTTTTAATGTATTGATATCAGCCTTTTCCAAAGCCTGACCTCCGATAATTATTTTTTGACCCGGATTATTTTCTTTAATGTTGTCAACTAGTTTTAATGTGCGAAGAAAGTTCATATAAAAATTATTTGAAATACCCACAACATCGGGTTTTTTATCGTTAATAATTTCTATTACATCTTTCCCGGGCATGTTTGTTCCGAGAAACATAGAATTCCATCCGTTTAATTCAAAATAATCAGAAATCATTCTAGGCCCAATTTCATGAAATTCTTTATCAACGCAAGTAATCAAAACGGTTTTGCTCTTTTTAGGTGTTTTTGAAATTTTTGTATAAACAAGATCCAAGCAGAGTTTGGTAATTTGAGTAGCAGAGTGTTCTTCAGCAACCGTGCATCTGTTCTTCTCCCATAACCTCCCTACCCTATACATTGACCTTTGAAATATATCATTATAAATATCAATAACCGGGGTATCTTCTTCCAGCAAACCGTTTACGATTTTAATGCAACCGGTTTTATTTCCTTCAAGAAGTGAATCAAGATAATGCAGGTACTTTGCCTCCGAAATCATTTTGCTCCCTGAATTTATGAATATTAAACAGAAGAACAGGGAGAAAAATTCATCTTAAAAATAATTTCAGCTAATTTTGTTAATAAAATAAATTGCAAGCCTGTAGCTTCCAAAAGAAAAAAATGGAGCAGCGAGAACATCTATCGAGTAATGTACATGCTGAATAATTACAAATAGGCCTATTATAATTGTCAAGGCTAAGAATACAAATCGGATTCTTGATTTAATTAATAACAAAAAGCAAAGAAAAGAAGTTGAGGTATGCCCCGAAAAAAATAAATCCTTTGTTAAAATTTCACCGTTTCCAAAAAATTGAACAAAAGGATCATTTAAAGGTATCATTGTTGCCGGCGGGTTTAATGGAAGCAGGTACATACTGGCCATCCTGAAAATAAGCAATAGAGCGTAGGATAAGAAAGCTATTTTTAATAACCCCGGATATTTAATGAGAAAATAGAGACAAACTATTAGCCCGGTATAAATAAAAGCAAATGTAAGCCAGGTTAAGTCTAATGGTTTAATAATTTTAAGAAGCGGATCGTTAAAATGAACCCCGTTCCGGTTTTCAATTACTTCAAGAAAAGTTGTAAGTATTGACGCTACTGCGATAAGTAATGTCAATAATATTACAGTGGTTATTAACTCTCTCTTATTGGAAATAAAAGTTTGCCAGTTTGAGAACATTTTCACAAAATAAGTTTTTGCAAATATAGTTAATAGAATTCATTTAGGGAAAAAATATAGGTAAAGGTCAATTTTTTAGTATTGTATTTAATAAGAATATATGATAAATTTGTGCCGTTGTTTGGATATTGAGAGAAAGGCTCACTCTGATATTCCCCCCGAATTAGAGTGAGTCCTCTCAGAGTAGATGATTAGGTTGGCAACAATTTTTTTTTTAGCCCTTTCTTTTAGTTACCAATTAAAACCAATGTTAGACTTTATCAAGGTTACTGAAAATTCAGTTACGCTCAATAAGAAATGAACAAAATAAACGGCTGTGCAGGGAGGCACAAAGAAAAATAATTTTCTTATGTTATTTTAGATATAATAGGTCAAGATATCTATAACCCAAACGTGGCATTTTGCAGAATAGGTTATTTTCAGTATGAAATGATTTTAAACCAGCTTTTCTTTTAGCGCTTTTGCAACCGCCTCGGATTTTGAGTGGACTTCCAGTTTCCTGTAAATACTTTTGATATGTCTTCTAACGGTTTCTTCGCTTATGAAAAGTGAATCGGCTATCATTTTATAGCTCATGCCTTTGCAAAGTTGCGATAATACTTCTGTTTCTCTCTGGGTTAAAGCATGATTGGTAGTTACTTTAAAGGACCCGACAACCATTCTTGCAATTTGCGTACTCATAGGCGAGCCGCCTTCTTTAAGTTCTTTTATAGCTTCAAGAATTTTTTGAGGCGGAGTTTCTTTTATTAGGTAACCGGTTGCACCTGCGCAGAGCGCATCAAAAACGGATTGATCATTCTCCCTTATTGACAGAACAAGTATGTCGAGGTCTGGCAGTTTTTGCTTGAGGATTTTTATCCCTTCAATTCCCGACATTCCCGGAAGTCCAATGTCCATTAAAACTACATCCGGTACATCCTTTACAATTCCTTCTACTGCTGTTTCGCAATCGGCATATGTATTTAGGCATTCAAACCCTTCGGCGGAATTAATCAGCAATTCCAGGCTTTCTCTAATTTCTTCATCATCTTCAACTATTGAAATAATGATTAATTCATTACTCATAACACAATAATTTTTTTGTTTGTAATCTATTGATAAGACCCGGTAAATTCAACAACGGTTCCTTTATCTTTACCGGATTTAACTGAAATTTCACCGTTTATACTTTTTGCTCTGTTATGCATATTTTTTAATCCTCTTCCGCTTTTAATATTAGCTATATCAAAACCGTTGCCGTCGTCTTCAATAGATAGTTTAATCTCCCCATTATTGCTGTGAACAAATAAAGTAACATTTTTACAGCCGGCATATTTTAAAATATTATTCATCGCCTCTTTGAATATTAATGTTAAGTGCCGTCTCCAATCCATGCTTAATCTTATTTCCTCTAATTCTTTACCAACTCCGTTTACCCTGAAAGCAATACCTGTTTTATCGAAAATTTCATCTCCAAAATCTTTTAATCTAATTATTACCTCGTAAAGAGTATCTTTCTCAGGGTCAAGTGTCCAGATAAAATCTCTCATCCCAAAAGCTAATGTTTTGGATATTTCGCTTATTTTGTTAATGTAATTTATATTTGTTAGAGTAGGCTCAAATTTATTCCGTTTAATGATCTCGCTGTAAAGAGAAATTTTTGTAAGCCTGCTGCCGAGCTCATCGTGAAAATCATCTGCTGCTTTGCGGCGCACCTTTAAATTTTCCTGTTCACGAGCTTGTTTAATTTCAAGCGCTTTTGTTATTTCTCTATCAACGCGAAGTTTATGGAGCGAAAACAGAACAGCAGAAGATATCCCGAGAATAATCAAGAAAAACCACCATGTTTGATAATAAGGCGGGTTAATTATTATTGCAACTTCAAGAGGGGTATCTGTCCAAACTCTATCGCTGTTTGAAGCTCGAACTTTGAATTTATAATTTCCCGGGGGTAAATTGGTATAGCTTGCAACGTTGTTGGTACCATTATTTATCCAGTCCGAGTTGATTCCTTCAAGCATATACTGGTATTGGTTTTTAGCGGGGTTAATATAATCCAGCGCCGCAAATTCAAATTTTATAAAATTATCATGATACGAAAATTCAATTTCATCAAGTTCCGTTAGATCTTTATTCAGCTTTAACTCTTCGTCGAATATTTTTATTGAGGTTAGATAAACAGGAGGTTTATGCGGATTGTTTTTTAGATTGTCCGAATTAAAAACATTGAAACCGTTAATCCCCCCGAAAAGCATATCCCCGTTTTTTCTCTTAAGAAAGGCGCCTTGGTAGAACATATTGCTTTGAAGACCGTCAACAGCGTCAAAGTTTATGAATTTTTCGGTGAACGGGTCAAATCTCGAAAAACCGCCGTGTGTACTTATATAAAGAAAACCGTCTTTGTCTTCTAAAATTCCGCAAATTACATCATTGGGGAGACCGTCGGATTTATTATAAAGCATGAACTCATTTGTCTCCGGGTTATATTTATTTAAACCTCCGCCTGTGCCTATCCATAAACTGCCGTCTTTCGATTCATGTATAACAAACACATAATTGTTACTTAAACTATTTGCATTTGCCGGGTCTTGTTTAAAATGAATAAACCGCTTTGTTTTTTTGTTGTAATGATTTAATCCTTTGTATGTACCGATCCACAGATTTTTTTTTGAATCTTCATACATAGTAACAACGTAAAGGTCTGCAATACTATTGGAGTCTTTAACAGGCAGTATTCTTGTCCAGCTTTGGTTTGCCGGGTTAAATTTATTTAATCCATTATCGGTACATACCCAAAGGTCACCGTCGGAATCAAAAAAAATTTCATTTATACGGTTGCTGCTTATTGATTTAACATTTTCCGGGTCGTAAACATGATGAGTGATCTTTTGAATTCTATTATCTATCATATCCAGGCCGTTTAATGTTCCTATCCAATAACTGCCGTCATTATCTAATCCCAAACAATTCACGTTATTGTTTGAAATGCTGTTAGGATTGGCCGGATTATGAAAAAACTTTATTGATGTTCTAAGATCAGTATCAAGCCTATTTAATCCCAATCTTGTTGCAACCCATACATAGCCGTCATTGTCTTCCATAAAATCAAAAACCTGGTTGTTGCTAAGTATGCTGTTCGGATTATTCGGAGTACCTCTTATAATTTCGAACTTATCTTTATTGACATAAATCTTATCAATACCGCCTAAAAAATTTCCAATCCAGATAATACCAGAGTTATCCTCGCAAATGGCTATTACATTATTTCCGCTTATTGAGTTTTCGTTGTTCGGCTGGTTAAAAAAGTGATTAAGCAGGTCTATCTTGGGATCGTATACAAATAAGCCGAAGCCCGAACCGAACCAAATTTTACCATCCTCTGCTTGTAAAATGCTGTTAAGCGGAATAGAGTTTAACCTCGATAGTTCGGAGTTATAAAATGATGAGAATTGTTTTGTTTTTTTTAAGAACTTGAACAGCCCCTTGTTGGTACATAGCCATAGTTCGTTGGGTTCAATTTCGTAAATTTTTGTTACTATAACCCGGCCCGAAAGACTCAATGAGTCTTTAAGATTATAATGCTCAAAACAGTTTGAATCTTTCAGATATAAATTCAACCCGCCTTTTTCCGTACACAGCCAAATATTGTTATCATTATCAATAAAAATATCGTTTACAAATTCATTCGTTAAACATGTTGAATCATCTGGATTTGAAGTGAAAACGGAAAATTCGTTTGTGGCGGTATTCAATTTTATAGCGCCGGCTCCTTCCGTTCCAATCCATAAATTGTTTTCATTGTCTTCCGCAAGAGCCCAAATTCTCCCGTTCCATTCTTTTTGAAGTCTGAAGAAATTAATGTCAAATCTTGTAAATGTTTCGGAGCCCCTGTTAAATTTGTTTAACCCGCCGCCGAAAGAGCCTGCCCACAAACTGCCTTTACTATCCTCAATCATTGAAACAATATCGTCATTTGAAAGTGAACTTTCATTTTTCGGGTCATGACGGTAAACGGTGTATTTATTGCCGTCGTACTTTGTTAAGCCGAACATAGTGCCGAACCACATAAATCCTTTGCTGTCCTGCATAATAGAAAAAACCATATTGTGCGAAACGCCTTCATCGAGGGGGACTCTTTCGATTCTTACCCTATCGGTTTGAGCATAAATCAAATTAATTGCGGCAATAAAGAGAGTTATAAAACTTCTATTCACATTAATTGAAATTTGTTTAAAGATTATGTGGAATTGTAAAAAATTAATTGGTGATAATAAAGGGATTTATGCGGCACGTAATACCGTATAAATTCTATTTTTCAAGTTTACCGAAAAAGTTGAGAAAATGTTTAAACCATTTATGAAATATATCAACAGGCTCCAAAAACATTATAGGGCAGCCATTCTCTATTGCAGTAATATTGTTTTCACTGCAAAAATCTGCCGCTTCCTGCGAAAAACTTCCCTGTCCTAACGAGCGGTGGAACCATACCATTTTTACTGAGGCTTCCTTACAGTCCTTTACAATTTTTATTGCGTGAATCGGTTTTGTAGTTATAAGCACTGCATCAATTTGTTCGGGTATGGATTGAATATTTTCATAGCAGGTAAACCCGTCTATTTCCGAAGCATGCGGATTAACCGGGAATACCTTGTAACCGCTTTCCGAAAACTTTCTCATAATAGCATTTGCTACATTTTTATCTGCCTTTCGCGAAACACCCGCGAATGCAATATTTCTAGAATTTAAAAAGTCTTCAACTTTTTTTTGATAATCGCTCATTTTTATTATGCCGGTCTGTTGTCTGCCGTAATATCTTTTACGGGTTCTTTATCTTCCAACATTTCTTTAACCTTGTTAAGGTTTTTTGTCCAGTCGTTCATACGCGCGGTTACGTTTTCAAAATAGATTTTCATCTTTTCATAATCTTCATTTTTGGGCTTGTTTAATATTATTTCAATCATTTCGGAATATGTTTCGTTTATAATTTTTTTCTCATTTGCGAAGTCCATTTTCTCCCCGAATTTTAAAAAATAGTCAGCTTAAAAATAAGATTATGAAAAAAGAATCCCAAGTTATTATTGTATGACGTAAAATTTAATAGGATAATTATCTAAAATTCTATATAATTTAAACTCTCTCTTTTCAATAAGTTCCGATTCACAATTCTTGTTTAATAAATTTTTAAGGAGGTACAATGGCAGTGGAAATTAATAAAAGCTTAAGATTGCCCGACATGGAATATTTTCAAACCGTTACAAAAAAAACGGGGATTTGCATTCACCACAC
This sequence comes from Ignavibacteria bacterium, assembly GCA_050117315.1. Taxonomy (GTDB): domain Bacteria; phylum Bacteroidota; class Ignavibacteria; order Ignavibacteriales; family Melioribacteraceae; genus JANQIV01. The sequence continues at coordinate 7,678 of JASFMY010000127.1, read as the reverse complement.
GGTTGGCGGTTCGGCTTTGTCGACGTTTAACTGGTGGAAAGAGGACCCTAGGCATGTGGGTACGGCTTATATTATCGGAAGGGACGGTGTAATCTATGAAGTTTTTGATCCTAAATACTGGGCATTTCAATTCGGGTTAAAGTCAACCGATGAATGGAACGACCGGGAAAGATACGCATTTGAAAAAAGGTTCATCGGTATTGAAATTGCAAGTGAAGGCGGCTTAATTGAGCGCAACGGAAAACTTTACTGCTTTGACAAGGTTTCACCGAAAACTGAAAAAAGCAGGGATGAAGCATTTGACTTTGGAACCGATTACAGGGGGTACCGCTATTTTGATAAATATGAGCCGGCGCAGGTGGATTCGCTTACAGGATTGATTAATGATTTATGCGAAAAGTTTGAAATCAAAAAAGATGTTCCAAAAGAATTTTTAAAATATTACGGGAAAAAATTAAAAGATTTTCAAGGAAGTATTGGCCATACAATGGTACGGGCAGACAAAACAGACCCGCTTCCCGATATCAATTTCTGGAAAACCGTTGTTGAAAAATGCGATCTCAGTGAAGTTGAAGTAAATTCAAACCAAACAATAGGGGAGAACAAAATGACGGAGCAGCAAAAAAAAGAGCTTTTTAATAATAACGTTGCAGAGTTAAACAAAATGTCCGTTGCAGCCGGAAGCATGATTAAAGGATTAATAATGGAGCTAAAAAAGCCTGGGCGGGATACATACATTAAACTTTCCAATGCCGTGCCGGATGGACATGTTATTAGTTATGAATTGGTTGAAGGTGAACAAACCTGGGTAGAGAAGGTTGGTATGGCCCTTGGATTAAAATCAGTAACCAACAATAAACTGGAGGTGTACGGTGGTTAAAACTATTCTCCCATGGGTAATTATTGCATTACTTGGTTTTGCAGGTTTTTATTACTGGGGTAAAAACATAAACAAAGAAGAAATTGAGAGAGTTAAAAACCAGGTGCAGGATATGAAATCACAGCGCGATTCGATAAAATCTTTGGTTGCACTCAAAGATTCCATGCAGGTAATATTGCAATCAAAAATTTCCGACCTGGAAGCTAATGCAGATGATTTAAGAGATCACATTTCAACTCTGGAAACCCAACGAGCAAAAGCTCAGCTGGATGTAAGGAAAATTGATACACCCGACAGCCTTGTTAGGAAATTTGCAGATACTTTCCCGGAGCTTCCTATTAACAGGCTTGCAGTATTCCAGGAAAAGATCAGCGGTATTGACCTGACATATCTCGGCGTGCCGATTTGGTTCAGCGAAACATTTATTATTGACCACCAGAATTCCGAAAATTATAAAGAACAGCGTGATGAGTTTGCAAAACTCGACTCACTTAACAGTGAAGTAATTTCGCTGAATAAAAAAGTGCTTGTGCTTGAAAGAGAAAAAGCAGAAGCTTACAAAACCGGGTACGACAGCGCTTACGTTAATTACATGGAAATAAGCAAACTCTACATTAAAGAACTGGAAAAACCGAGATTCGACCTCCCGCATTGGGGAGCCGTTGTAGGCGGTGCTGCTGCAGGATATTTAATAGGCAGAGATTAATTTCTCCAAAGAAGTAATTCCCGGCGAATATCGGGAGGAGCCTGCCTTGGCCGCAGACAGGCTTCTTTCTCTTTGTTCGTTCGCAATGTCAAAATACTTTTCAGCTCCCATTACAATTCAACAGCTTAATTAATCTTAGGACAAAGAATATACCGCTTCATTTTTTACCGATTACCATGTTAATTCTTTCATAATATATTCGCTTGCAGAAATAAAATGAGAATTAAGTAAATGATTAAGAAAATAGGCAACCTGTTCTTTGTGATTTTATATCTTTTATTTGTTGCGCTGATGATTGCGGAGTTGCTCTAACTTTGAGTAGATTTATAACTAACTATTCCCCCATGATATATTATCCGATGCTCTGCATTCATCCGAACATGAGATTTCATCTTCAACTTTACAATATTTTCTTTGTGCCGGAAACTGTTCCGTTAATCCCTTCGGTTGAAATAAACACTCTGTCTTTGATATTATTTTCAAAACAAAATTGAATATGAAATTCCCGAAATCTTTAAGATTTCGGGAATTTAAAAAATAGATAACCTTACAATTTCCTCGCAACAACAATGGCTTTCTTGAATGCTTCGGTTGACCCGTTTTGAGCGTCAACAACTTCCATGTAGAGAATATAAATGCCGAGCTTTAAAGGGTTGCCGTCGTCGTTCAGCCCGTCAAATATTATTGATCCGGTCGAACCGACGGGTTGGTTGTTTGAGAGAGTTCTGACAAGCCTGCCTTTGCTGTCGAAGATTTTTATCCTCACTTGTGCAATTGGTTTTGAGAGTGAATAATTAATCGAAGTAAAATCTTCAAAACCGTCGTTATCCGGTGAAAACGGGTTTGGCGAAATGCTGATTTTTGATTCGCTGATTTCCTGTTCGATAAAAATAGAATTTTTCTCGCATGGAGTTGCGCCTGCTGATGCAACACTTGTACTCCAGTTAGAAGCATCATTTGCCGACAGATTTGGGTTCAATCTTTCCAGCGACCTGTTTTTTGTATTCAGAATATTCCGGTTATGCCAACCTGTATTATATTTTAACGAGTCAATCGTATTGCCGAAAAAGTCTTTGATTAAAATAACATCTTCATCATTTGATAGACCTAAGCTTGAAGTGTTTGTAATATTAATTTCATTTTCATTTACATCAGGGTAGTTATTAAAAAGACACGAATCACACGAAAGTATAAAAAACCCTTTAGGCGGTAAGGAATAGAGAAAAGGGGATAATTGCGTAGCCTCATTTTTATCATCAATAAGATTGAATCCGCCTAATTCAATATAGTCGTCGGAGTTGTTATAAATCTCAATAAACTCTGTGTTGTCCTCACCGGGTTCAAACATGATTTCGTTAATGATAATTTGATCTCTCGAATAGGCGGTTATATTTGAAACTGTATTGGCAATTCCCGGAGTAGCACGGTCGTACGAAAGGGAGGTTGACCAATTCGTGCTATCTTGAGAGTGATTTTCAAAGTTTACCCGTTCTAATGAAAAGCCGTTATTCCCTCCCCAGTCCGATGAATAACGGATGCTGTCGATTATGTTATTCAACGGATCATAAATAAAAACCGCATCGCCGCTATTGCCGAGACTGCCGAAGTTTGTTTCGAAAACTTTTGTGTCAATGCTGTAAGTATTTTTAAATGATGTTGAATCGGTAGTTACGATAAAAAAAGCTTTGGGCGAAACAGTTATGTTCTCGGTTGCAATTTTTTTGATTGAAGATGAGGCGTCATTTATACCCCAATTAGTTATATCAATTTGTTCATTTGAGTTATTGTAGAGTTCAATCCATTCCGGTTCGCCGCCGGTTGGAGCGTACATGATTTCGGTAATTAACATTGAAGCCGGTTCAAAACCAATTTCAATTTCTGTTTCAAGAAAATTGTTGTTTTCATTTTCATCTTTGTCATAAATTACTTCGGTTTTAACAACAGTGGGATTTTGAATTTCAAAGGAGTTTGAAGAAGTAATTGAAAGAGTGTCGCCTATATTTAATTGCAAATTATTTTCTTCGGAAAAAAGTACAAAAGATTCATCTATTTGATAATAGAAATTTACCAAAAAATTTTCTGCAGTTGTATCGCCAATGTTTTCGATTACGCTACTAACAAATATTTCGTCTCCTTTTAAAGGAGATGACGGATAAAACGAAATTGTATTAACAGCAAGATCGTGTGTCTTTTCTTCAATCGCAGTTGTTCCCTCGCTGTTATTTCTTCCCGGTGTACTTTGCTCAATATCGTTTGATACTTGCCAGTTAACCGAATCGACTGATGAATAATTAAAATCAATTCTTTCAATCGAGAAGCCGGATTCACTTTCCCATGTCGATTTATAGAATACAGAATCAATTGTATTGCCGTGAGCATCTTTAATTACAACACCGTCGTCACTGTTATTAAGATTTGCAAAACTCGATATAATAATCGTCGACGGAACTTGATCGTGGTAACTTAATATTGAACTATCCTTTGCAATAACCAAATACGATTGCGGTTCAACAAAAATGAAATCAGCAGTTATTTTTCTTGTTACAGGATTAGTTAACAAATCTGCAATTGACCAGTCTTTAATATCAATTTGTCCGACGGAGTTATTGTATAACTCAACCCACTCGGGTTCGCCGTTTTGCGGTTTATACATTATTTCATTTATTATAAGTGAATGCTCAGGGTAGCCGATTAATAATGTGATGCTGATTTTGTTGTCTTCTAAATCGATGTCATCCTCTAAATCGGCAGTAACTACGAAAGATTTATTTTCATCAATATTTTGTATTTGATTCTCGAATGTGTGTGAAGCTATTTCGCCGGGGATCAATTCCAATGTTGCGGAAGTTGCAATTAAATTATCTTCGATAGAATCGTGGTTGATATCTTCAAACAAGTTTAATACAAAAATTGAATTTGTATCGCCTTTATTTTCAAGCTCAACAATGATATTTACATCATCTCCTTTTAAAGGCTTTCCAGGCAAGGAGGTAATAGAATTTATTGAAATGTTTTTGCTTTTAAGTACAACAGCATTTTTTGTCCCGGGGGAAGAACCATCCGATGATTGTGATGTAACCCAGTTTGATGAATCCGCAGAAGGCAACTCCGTGTTGATTCTTTCGAGAGATTTACCGTTACTGCCTCCCCATTTTGAAGTATACACCAGCGAATCAATTATTCTATAGAAAGGGTCAAGTAATAAAATTCGATCACCGCTGTTATTCAAAGAAGGAAACGATTTAATAATTATGTTTGAATCAAGATCATACTTTTCAAAAAAGGATTCTTCTTTTGCGATTATTAAATACCGGTTCGGCAGAATAACAAAATCATCACCGGTTATTTTTGAAGTGTCTTTGCTGTCGGCTAAACTATAACCGTTAATATTTATGGATTCGCTGCACCTATTAAAGAGTTCTATCCACTCGGGTTCGGGCGGCAAAGGTGCGTACATTATTTCGTTGATTATAAGATCGTTCCTATTCTCATTAAATACAATTTTATAAAACCCGGCCTGGGCAAAATTGTTTTCCAAGTTTTCGTCTTCGTCAAAATCAATTTCTGCGATAAAGTTATTTAAACCGGTTTGTGAAGGAATATTTTCTATTTCAAAATTTATACTGCTTCCCGCTAAAAGTTCATTGAAAATTCTTGTACCGATCAGTTCGTCTTGTTGAATTAATGAATCAAGGTCTTCATCAAAATATATTTTTAAAGTAAATTCACCAACATCAAGCATCCCTATATTTTGAATTGTTCCCGTAAAAGAATTTGATTCATTATCGATTATTTCATTTTTAACAGCAGAGAAGCTTATAAGCGCTAAATCGTAATTTAAAGGAATAACCGAGTTAACATTGCCGGGAGTAGCATCATTAGTACTGGTAGAAGACATCCAGTTGTTTATATCATAACTAGGTGAGTCAGCATCAACTCTTTCGAGCGATGTCCCGGAATCCCCTCCCCAACTTGATTGATAGGTCAAAGAATCAATAAATCTATCGAGTGAATCTTTTACCGCAAGAAAATCACCGCTGTTATTTAACGACGGCAAATTGCCGACAATTACTTTTGATGAAATTTCATAAAAGTCATTAATTGCTTCATCATCCGAAATTACTAAAAATTCGCCGGGTGTAAGAATCAAATTTTCTTTTGGGAAACTGAACGATGAAGAAGCATCCAAAACTTTCCAGCCTCTTAGATTAATTTCTTCATTCGATCTGTTAAAAATTTCAATCCATTCCGGTTCACCGCTTTGAGGTTTATACATTATTTCGTTAATGACTATATCATTAAATTCTCTTTGTGCAGGTAATACTTCTATTGTTATAACTGCTTTGTTGTTTGATGCATTTTGATCTGAAGAATAATCGATTTCCGCGAGAAATTGGTATGTGCCTTCTTCCAGGTTTGAAATGTCATCAGTCAGCAACTCAGTAGAATCGGAAGCTAATGTAGTAATATTATGAGTGGAAATTTTTTCCGACATTTCTCCGATTGAGTTTTTGTTGTCATCTCCGTATATGTTAACCGTAAAATTTTCTGCCTGCCCGGTTCCCCTGTTTTCTATTAGTGTATTCAGTTCAAAATTTTCTTTTTCAATTGCAGGGTTGTTACCTAAAGAGATTGAATTTATTCCAACATCAAATTGAACGGGAGTTATTGAATTGATTGAACCCGGAGTGCCGTTTGGGTTTGTTGAATTTCCCCAGTTAGCGGAAGAACTATCTTTTGTTAAATTTATTTTTTCATCGGAAATGCCGGCAGCATTATCCGCCGAATAAGTATATGATTCAATTTCCGCATCGGACGCATCAAGCAATTTAATTTCACGGTCGCTCGAATTCGACATCCCTCCGCCGAAGGTTTTGTCCGTTATTTTCAGTATTAAAGCATCTGCCGGAATTATAGTGTTGTATATGCCGTTTGTAAAATCATAATCATTTTCGAATATAACGGCAAATTCTCCCGGTCCTAAAATTGTTCCTTGTGTATGCGGGATAATTATCTCACTATTTTTACTATGATACTTGATTTTCAATCCATTTAAATCCAGGGATTTGGTTGTGCTCGTATTGTAGACTTCAATAAACTCGGTGTTGGAACTATCCGGGCGGAACATAACTTCCGTTAAAGTGAGTTCTGTATGAGTTTGTGAGTAGGTAATAATTGGGAATAAGAACAAAACTTTGAATAGATTTCTGAATATCATTTTTATTTATAGTATTTAAGAGGATTCGAGAAATTATTATAATAAAAATTGTAATATTTTTTAGCATTAATCCCATGTTAAAAATAAGTTTGTAAAAATATTTACTTAACACGCGGTTAAAACCCTTCATTCCCGCTTATTTAGGCGTAAAAAAGATGCTCCCGGTTAATAAGCTCTTAAAAACAGCTTCTAGGTTTTTATTCAAAAATAAACCTACGGTTTTTCAACTAGCGCTTAACATAATTAATTAATATTTGATTAAAAGAATATTTTTATTTAAATACAATTTAAGATTTCCATTTTTAAATAACATTCTCTTACGGTTACAGATTTGCTCCGGTTCTCACATATCAGAAATTTACATTTATGGAATAGCCCCGGTAAAACATTTTTTACTTATAGTATAGCCCTTCGCAGAACGGCGAATTCATTTACCCCGGATTATGCCATAGAAAAGAAAGAAATTAGAGATACATTTAGTTTCAATGAGCTACAAATAATATCTAAGATCAAAGCAGAACAACGAAAAATTATAGTTGAGAAAACCGGAAGCAGATTCATTACAGGCAAAAGAGCTTAAGGATTAACTCGAAGTTTTTTTAAACGAACTTTAACTTGTTTCGGATTTATCAAAAATATTTTCAAATTGGTTGAAAGTAGTTTCAGATCAGTTGCAAGTTGTTTTGAATTAGTTGTAAGTACTTTTTAAACAGTTGCAAGTTGTTTTGAATTAGTTGTAAGTACTTTTTAAACAGTTGTAAGTTGTTTTGAATTAGTTGTAAGTACTTTTTAAACAGTTGTAAGTTGTTTTGAATTAGTTGTAAGTACTTTTTAAACAGTTGTAAGTTGTTTTGAATTAGTTGTAAGTACTTTT
>JASFMY010000126.1:0-20102 GCA_050117315.1 Ignavibacteria bacterium | reverse complement strand
CGTATTAAATCCCCATAGAATAAGGAGATGGTTTCGCACAACAGAATTTTATCTGTAAATGACATAATATAGCTTTATCCGCCTTTATATTTTTTTCTCATTTCCAGATAAAATTCTTTAAAGTTATCCCTTCTTCTACATATTTTTGAACAAGCTCACATTCTTCTTTTGTTAGTTTTCCTTCATATCCGCTATAATTATCCACCACCCACATCAGTAATGACTTTTCTCCCCTTTCTATGAATCTTTTTTCCCAATTTCTTACCGTATTTTCTTCTATCAATAGTATCCGGCTGATTTCTGTTGTACTATAGCCTTCCTCTAACAATAGTATAGCTTTTATTCTATCCCTTTTTTTCCCATCCTTGATTGTTCTATGGTATTTTTTTAGTTCCCTCTTTTCGCTATCTGTTAACTCGTTTTTCATATTTATCAAGTTAACTTTTTTTTTCTTCTTTAAACAGTCCTCCGCATATTTTTTTCGGCTTGTGTATAGAATACCGGGGACTCCCTGGTTTATGGTTACTAAAGTAGATGCCGAAGAAATCTTCGAACCTGTAAAAGCATTTGCTAATCATATAATTCTTTTAACGATATTTCTGATAATTACGGCTGCAGGAATTATAATTTCCATCTGGAGGCATCAAAATGCACTTCAATATAAAAAGCAATATCAACTTAAGGTTGAAAAAGCGCGCTTTCAAAACATTATGAATTTTTAACAAAGTATGCCAACGATGTTATTTTACTAGCCGATTCGGAGGGAAAAATTGTTGAAGCCAACGAAAGAGCTGTTTCATTTTACGGCTACACTTACGATGAGTTAAAAGGCCTCGATATTTCAAAAATAGATTTACCTTCCGGCGAAAATACTATAACCGGTACTCTTGACAAAATAAACAAAGAGATAGGAACAACCTACGAATCCATTAATGTAAGAAAGGATGGGGGAAAAATTCCGGTTGAAGTTAGCGCCCGGAATATCTTTATTGATGATAAAAAATTCTACCAAGCAATAATTAGGGATATCACGGAAAGAAAAGAAGCAGACAGAAAACTAAAACATTCAACCAGGTTGTATGCGACACTTAGCCAGGTTAATCAAACTATTCTACACTCAAATCAAATGCAGTACCTGTTTGATGAAATATGCCGTGTCATAATTGAATTTGGGAAATTCCGGTTGGCATTAATCGGACTCATGAACGAAGAACCCAACAAAATTGAACTATCTGCATATAACGGCGAATCCAATGACTTTGCCGAATTGCTTATTAAGGATGCAAATAACAAAAATGAAGTTAATCCAATATTAAAAGCGATTAAGAATAATAGCTATATTATTATTAATAATTATAAGGGTCTGGAAGGAAGCGATCTATTAAAAATGGAATCGCTGAAAAGAGGTTTCAGTTCGAGTATTGCAGTTCCTCTTCATACAAACAAAAAGATTATAGGCATTCTATGTATTTACTCACAGGAAAATAATTTTTTTGATGAGGACGAAAAAAAACTGGTAAATGAAATTGCATCGGATATTTCATATGCACTGGACAAAATAGAAATTGAAAAAAATCAGAGGGCTATAGAAAAAAAGATAAGAAAAAACGAAAGGTTGTTATCTACTCTTATGAATAACCTTCCAGGAATAGCTTACAGGTGCAAATACAATAAAAACTGGACAATGGAATTTATAAGCGCAGGTTGTAAAAAACTGACAGGTTATGATCCAGAAGAAATAATCGGTGACAAAGTCATTTCCTATAACGATTTGATTCAGCCGGAAGACAGACAGAGAGTAGCCGATACGATAAACAAAGCAATTGTTGAAAAACAAAACTTTACCATTGAATACAGAATATTAACAAAAGAAGAGAAATTAAAGTGGGTATGGGAAAAAGGGACAGGAATTTATGATGATCAAGGAAATTTGGAAACGCTTGAAGGCTTTGTCAATGAAATTACAGAAAGAAAAATGGCCGAAAAAGAAATGCTCATTTCCAAAGTAAAAGCTGAATCTGCAAACAAAATGAAATCCGAATTTTTAGCCCAAGTTTCTCACGAAATAAGAACACCGATTAATACTATAACAAGTTTCTGCGGATTTCTGGAAGATACACTAAAAGACAATGGTAATAAAGATACAAAAGAAAGTTTTAAGATAATTAATTCTGCCGCAATCAGAATGATTCGAACTATTGATTTGATTCTTAACATGTCCGAAATCCAGACCGGAAGCTATGAGCCGTTATTAAAAAAATTAAACATCCATAATTTGCTTCAAAACCTTTTACCTGAGTTCAAGTCATCTGCAAAACGCAAAGGATTAAATATTGGGATTAAAAACCTAAGCGATAACTGTATAACAGAAGTTGACGAATACAGCGTTTCACAGGTGTTTGCAAATTTAATTGATAATGCAATAAAGTATACCCCAAAAGGAAACGTTGAGATAGAAATTTCTAATTGTGATAAAAGCGTTTTGGTCACGATAAAGGATACGGGCATTGGAATTTCCAAAGATTATCTGCCGGTTTTGTTCAATCCTTTTTCACAGGAAGAAGGAGGATATACAAGAAAATTTGAAGGCAACGGACTGGGACTGGCGCTTGTAAAAAAATATTGTGAAATTAATAATGCGGAAATATCCGTCGAAAGCGAAAAAGGGAAAGGAACTAAGTTCACCATAAAATTAAATTCCTTTCGTCCTAATCCGTGACGATTCATTTGAAGTTGCGTCTAAAATAAATATTCATTCAAATTACTTTACTAATAAAAACTAATGGAGAAGTTAATGAAACAACTAATAAGAATAACCTTCGTATTTATTATTGTTTTTTCTATTTCAGGTGCACAAGATAAGTTTAATTCGGAGTCGGTGTTTGCTTCAACTGAAACTACAAACGGCGCAAAACCTATCCAGCTGGCACTTATAAACCCTATTCAGCTTTTCCCGGAAACAACACCGATAGTAGGATTAAGATTTAATCTGCTTTACGGGAAAAACACAACCGTCTCAGGATTGGATATCGGATTTGTTAATCACACAACAGCAGGAACTACCAAAGGATGGCAGTTCGGTTTGGTTGGATTTAGCGAAGCCAATTTTTTGGGTTTCCAGGATAATGCCGTTAATGCTACCAAGGGAAAAATGGAAGGATTTCAATTTGGGGTATTTAATTACGCAGGTACTATGAGCGGATTCCAACTTGGGTTTGTAAATTACGCGCAATCATTATACGGCTTGCAAGTGGGAATATTAAATTTTATACAAACCGGCGGTCAATTCCCTGTTTTTCCTATTGTTAACTGGTCGTTTTAAAACAAAATAAAAAAGCTTCGGTTATTTTATTGACAAATAAGATTCGGACAATAAAATTTGTTGAAAATGAAAAACAGAAAACAATCCGGTAATGAAGGCGAAGATTTAGCATGTGATTATCTGAAAAAGGAAGGTTATAAAATAGTTAAGAGAAACTGGCACTTTGGACACGGCGAAATTGACATAATCGCCGAGAAGAATGATACTCTAGTTTTCATCGAAGTTAAATCGAGAAAAACACTTGAATACGGCCATCCTGATTTAGCTGTCACAAAAAAGAAACAGCAGCAAATTAAAAGGATGGCTGAAGCTTTTCTTTACATTAATAAAATCACGGATACCGACTGTAGGATTGACGTAATTTCGATACTGCTGTTTGACAAAAATCACCCTGAAATTAATCACATTGAGAATGCCTTTTGATGAAATCTTTTTTCTTGTGATTCGTCATTATTTATAACCCCGCAATTGTAAAACATATTTAGTATTTTTAGATAAATTAATTTTCTATAATGAACATTCCGAAACTGAAATATGGTAAATACATTTCACTCACAGACAGGCTTTATAATTTTTTTGCAACTATTACCTCGGTAACAAAATTTAATCTTGAGTTTATGCGGCAGGTTTTTATCCCCCCGTTCGAAATTTCCGAAATTAAAAAACACATGGATGAACTTGGCGTAAAAACTTTTCCTATCGTTACTATTACAGGTTTTATAATAGGACTTGTACTTGCCCTGCAAAGCCAGCCTGTGCTTGAAAGATTTGGAGCCACGGACTTTCTGCCCGCAACCGTGGCTTTATCCGTTGTCCGCGAACTCGGTCCCGTTATAACTGCGTTAATATTTGCAGGACGGGTCAGTTCGGGAATCGGTGCCGAACTAGGTTCAATGCGTGTTACGGAACAGATAGATGCAATGGAAGTATCCGGCATTAACCCTTTTAAATTTTTGGTATTAACCAGGGTAATAGCAACAACATTGATTCTTCCCGTACTTACAGTATATGTTATTTTCATAGCTCTGTTGGGAGGATATCTTGCGGTAATACTTGTTGAGAATATGTCTTTGATATATTATCAAAACGCGATAATTTCTTCGGTTGAGTTCGGTGATTTTATTCCCGGCGTTGCCAAAACCTTTGTATTCGGGTATATTGTCGGGATTATAGGAGCATACAAAGGTTATTCGGCAGAAGGCGGTACGGAAGGAGTAGGCAAGGCATCTACTACGTCTGTTGTTCTTTCTTCCCTGCTTATTTTAATTTTTGATACAATTTTAGTAAAACTAACTCTTTGGTTATGGCCGACAATTTGATTATAGAAATAAATAATCTTACAAAAAGATTCGATGAAATGGTTGTGCTCGACAACATTTCGCTCAACGTTAAATCTGCTGAAAACCTTGTTGTTTTCGGAAGAAGCGGACAGGGAAAAAGTGTATTATTGAAATGTATAATCGGGCTCTTAAAACCGGACGGGGGAGAAATATTTATCGACAATCAAAACACTCTTAAGTTAAACATAAAAGAATTAAATAAGATAAGAAAAAACATCGGTTTCTTGTTTCAAAGCGCAGCACTTTACGATTCAATGTCCGTAAGAGAGAACCTAGCTTTTCCTCTCCGCAAAATTTTCAAAATGAAAGACGACGAAATTAAAGAAAAGGTTGTTAAGACGCTGAAACTTGTATCCCTTGAAAAAGCCATAGATAAAATGCCTTCGGAACTTTCCGGCGGTATGCGTAAGAGGGTCGGGCTTGCAAGATCAATAATTACGGACCCTAAAATAATGTTGTACGACGAACCGACAACCGGGCTTGACCCTATTACAAGCCAGGAAATAAGCGAGCTGATTCTGGAACTGCAGAAAAAACTTAATATGACATCTATAGTTGTAACCCACGATCTAATTTGCGCTGAAATAATTGCAGATAGGGCTATATTTTTGAAGGACGGCATCATTGCATATGAAGGAGAAATTTCTAACTTAACTTCAAAAGATGATCCGTTTTTGAATAAATTCTTTAACAAAAAAATTGAAAATTAGAGGAAACAATGTTAAAACGTTTTGAAGGAGCAAGGCTCGGTATTTTTATTTTTCTCGGTACGGCATTGTTAATTATTGCGGTTTTTATGATCGGTAACAGGGACTCACTTTTTATAAGCACATATATAGTAAAAACCTATTTCAAAAAAGTTGAAGGATTAAGAAACGGTGCCCCGGTCAGACTGAGTGGTTATGATATAGGCAGTGTAAGTAACCTGGTTTTAAAAAGCGATACATCTGGGCAGGTGGAAGTTGAAATGCGTATAGAAAAGAGCGTGCAGCACTTTATCAGGCTTGACAGTGAAGCCACAATTGAGACCGAAGGTTTGGTGGGTAAAAAAATTGTGAGCATATCACCCGGCTCAACAAACCTTGAAATAGTCCAGGACGGCGGGATAGTAAAATCACAGGACCCCGTTAATATTGCCGAAATAATTGAAGAAGTACAATCAATAATGGCATACCTTAAAACAATTACAAAAGAATTTGCCGAAGTATCCGAAAAAATAAACCGGGGAGAAGGCACGGTGGGCAAAGCGTTGACCGACGACCAGTTATACTACGCCACCGTTGATGTTACACGTTCCGCCGAAAGCTCGTTGAACTCTATTACCGAAAAGATGGAAAACATTTCCGACTTTATTATCGAGATAGCCCAGAACTTCAGCGGGGTTATGGAAAAAGTCGATAACGCTGTTTTAGATATACAGACTATGATTTCAGAGATAAAACAGGGTAAAGGTCTGGTGGGCAGTATGGTAAACGACAATGAAGTTTTTGATTCGGTTAAAACCGTTGTAAACAATTTGGTTAAAACAACTCAGAATACATTGGAAGGTGCAAGCAGTTTTGCCGAAAACATGGAAGCCTTAAAACATAACTGGCTGTTCAAAAATTATTTTGAAGAACGGGGTTACTGGAACAAAATGGATTACGAACGTGAACTTGACTTTAAGATTCAGGAATTAACAAAACAAAATGCCATACTTGAACAGAGAATTGAAGAATTAAAAAAGCTTGAAAAGAAACTTGATATTGATAAAGATAAAAACAAGGAATAATAAAAAATTATTCCTCGTTCTGAGTATTGTGTTTCAATAAAATGTTGTTCGCCATCGGCTTATATAACAAATAGTAAAGTACATCCAGATAAGCTTCAATATTTTTTGTATCCATATTAGTAACGAATTTCCAGAACCCGAATATCTTTGAAAATGAAATCAAATTATCGGCATACTTTTTCCACGTGTATGAAGTCTTCACCCTTTTAATAGAATTTTCGGAAATCCTATGCCAGAAATTTTGATCGGCACTGAATTTATTTATCACTTCACTTAATATTTCTGTAGAATCTTTGTCATCAACAGGATCAATATGAAAACCGTTTTTACCGTTTTCTATAATCTCAAGAGGCCCGCCGTATTTTGTTGCGGCAACGGGCAGTCCAGAAAGCATTGCTTCAAGCACCGTTAATCCGAAACCTTCAAACAAGCTCGGCTGAATAAACAATCCTTTGCGGTCGGCTATTATCCTGTAAATCTCACCTGTTTCATCTTTCCTGAACAATTTTCCGAGCCATCTAATTTTACCGTGAAGATCATATTCATTTATTAAATCATGCATGTAAGCAATCTGTTCTTTTTCTTCGTTATCGTTGGAATGAGCTACATCAATTTTTCCCGCAACCAGAATTACATTGCATTTTTCTTGTATCAGCTTGGATTTGCCGAACCATCTCACAATAGCAGTAAGGTTTTTTGTTTTATCCAACCTTGCCATTGAAAAAATAGGCATAAGCTCCGGATTATCTAGATGACCGAAACACTCTGCATCTTCAACATTATTAAACACAAGTTCTTCAAGATTACTCTTTACATCATGAATTCTTTTTTCCTGTTTTGTGTAGGGAAAGAATATCCTTTCGTTTACCCCGGGAGATAAAATATTAAACTTAGTCAGCGATATATCAACCCCGTTCTGCACCCTGAATAAACCCGGCAAAGTAAAATGTTTATGAGATTCATATTGACCGACTGTATTTTCAGTTCCCGCAATTTCCTGGAAAGTAGAAGTAATCTGGAAATCCGAAGAATTCATTGCAATGAGGTCTGCTGTAAACTGTACTGAAAAATTATAAAACCTTTCCAGGTCTCTCCAGTAAATATCCGAGAATAAATATTTACTTTTTTCAAGTGCATGTGAAATGCAGCATTTGGTAACTTGAAAACGTTTGCCGAGAAGATGAGCAACAATATTGCCGTCCGAATAGTTACCGATTATTAAATCAGGCTTGCCGTTAAACTCTGCTTTTAATGCATTATAGGCATCATCGGCAAATTCATCCAGGTAAGGCCAAATTTCAAAACGCGAGATCCAATTGTTGGTAACTTCAGGGTTATGCTCACGGAATGGGACCCTAAGAATCCAAACATTTTTCGTGTTGTAAACTTTTTCAAGCCGTTTGTTGCAGCTTGTATTCTCGGCATTCGGAATTAGCCTTGTTAAGATTATAATTTTGGGCGTAATATTTAATCCCGATTTTTTAACCGACTCCGTCAATGATTTTTCAAGCGCCTTAACCTGGTCAAGGATATACACCACCTGTCCTCCGGTATCCGGCATTCCCAACACATTTTTTTGAGCAAAGTAACCGTGAATTGAAATAGTAACTATATTAAACACCATAGGAATTCTGCCGATAAACTCTTTCAGCGTTAAATGGTCGGGGGAGTTTAACAAGTCATTTAATAATTCAAGAGAATTACTTACCGCTTCTGCATTGCTGCCTAACCCTTTTTCAAAACCCAGCGTTTGTAAAGCATGCCTGAATTCTTCCAAAGGTGTTTTATCATCGAGAGTTTTTAATTTCTTTACTGCCTTTGAAATGTTATCAAGTAAATCATCGGCATCTTTTATTCTATCATTAATTATAAACTGTTCGGAATTCCTGGAGTGCTGCTTTAAGAAGTCAACTAGCAACCCTCTCCATTTATCAATATCATTGAACATATTGCTGGACAAAAATTTATTTAAATATTCAACTCCCTGCCCGATATTTTTGGGGTCTCTAACTTTGGGCATTTTCTCATAAAAGGGGCTGAAGTTTATGGTTAATATTTTCTTCTCGCTGTCTGCATGAACAAATTCTTCTTTTGCAAGCAGGTATTCTTTAACGGGAATTTCTTCGATGCAGACGTCTTCAAGGCTAATTAATACAAACCTCGAATCTGCGATTTTTATTCTCAACTCGGCATATAAAGTATGGTCTATTTTAAAGACTTCCTGAAACATATCAATTATATGTAAAACATCATCGCTCACCTTGCCGCCTTTCCCTTCGTACTCGTTCAGCAATTCCACCAGGTCACCTTTTACCATCGGAAATTTTTCCGACTGCGCAAGGGCATTTAAATATCCAAACAGTTCATTTTTATTATTTTCTATTAATTCAAAAACCTTTCTTACCATCTTATTTCCTTTTCTAAAAAATTATAATAATTAATACCTTCCAAAATTCCGGCCGTCGCAGCTTTTTCAGCAAAATAAATTCTTCTTCTGCCTTTTAGTTTTTCAAGTTCTTTGCTGTGTTTTCCAACAACAATTGCCCTAAGTTCACCACGCAGCATATCTTCATCGTTACCGGAATCTCCTGCTACCAAAATATTATCAAGTGCAATATTCCATCTGTATGACTGGTACCTGACTGCCCTTCCCTTACTTGCCCTGTAAGGCAGTATATCGAGAAATTTATTGTGGCTTATTATCAGATTCGCTTTGATCTTGTACTTCATTAGCTTTTCTCTAATATCTTTCAGTTTAGATTCGTCGGCATCCAGGTAATAACTCACTTTGTGCTTCCTTTGAGTCTCATCCTCCTGAAGTTCAATAAAATCAAACTCATCAAGCAAGTTTAATATCTTTTCTTTTTTCCATAGGTGAGATATATGCTTTTCCCATCCCCTAGAACTGATGTAGTTATTTTCTTTATCCTTATAATAAATCTCGCTGCCCACAGATGAAATTATAAGATCGGGGAGTATAAAATTATTTTCACTTAAGACTTCCCTCGCCGAATCAATTGTTCTGCCGGTAGCAACTCCGAAAGCAATGTGGTCTTCATTCTCTTTAATTATGTTTTGCAATTCTTCCAGCGGAGCTCTATCGGCACCTATTAACGTATCGTCAATATCAAAAATCATCATCTTTTTATGACTCAATAATTTCTTTTTCGCTCTTACAAATACTTCTGTTTTATCAACTTTATCCTTAATGAAATTATCGAGCATTTCAAGATAATTTTGAGAATGAGCCTCCCACGAATAAAAATGATTTACCCTTGAGTACCCGTTCGAAGAATATTCCCGCCACTTTTTTTCATCCGATAAAACATCACTTATGCCCCTGGAAATATTTTCCGGGTCCGAGACATCAACAAGAACCCCGTGTTTTAAATTTTTTATTATGTCTGTCGGCCCGCCGTTTTCTGTTACAACAACCGGGAGCCCGCTTGCTGCCGCTTCAATAATAGTTAGGCCAAAGGGTTCGTTGTGTGCGGCGTTTACAAACACTCCCTGGGATTCTGCTGCTATACGGTACAACTCAGGCACTTCATGCTCAAAATCATGCCTTTTGGGAATTGCCATTTTCCCGTACAAATTGTATTTGTCCATTAGCAGCAGCATCTCGGTCAGTACTTCTCTTTCAAGTTCAGGCATTATTGTAATGTCTCTCCTGAGTCCGGCAAAAATTGCAAGATTAGCTTTCTGCTGCAATTCCTTGTCATGTCCGTATGCATTAATAATACCGTCAATGTTCTTTTTCCTTTCAGGCCTGCATAAGGCAAGTATAATGGGTTTATGCATATTTGTAAAAAATTTCCACAGCTCTTCTCTTACGTTATTTCTTACTTTTTGAGAATCTTCATCCCATTCCCGTTTTTCATTGTAGGGATAGAAACGGCTGAGATCAACACCCGGAGGAATAATAGTAAATTTGCCCGAATTGTAATTTTCATATACACTGTACTGGCTCTTTATCTCATGGTTCGAACTTGTAATTATCCGGTCGGCGTAATATAAAACTTCTTCTTCTGCTTTAACCCTGAGGTTCATTCTATACTTCTTATTTATCTCTTCATCAGTCATTCCTTCGTTTTTCAGATCCCTATATTTGCTCAAACCGAGAGAATGTCCCGTATGAATAAACGGAACACCTAAAAATTTTGAAAGGTTGGAACAAACATAACCGGCATCAGCATAATGACTGTGAATAACGTTCGGCAATATCTCTACGGATTTAATATATTTTATTGTCTTATCAATAAACTCCTCAAGGTGATCCCAGAGAAGTTCTTTACGGATGTATTTGTTTCCCCCGCACTTAATTCGAACTATATCAAATTTATCATTTACCTTTTCTTTTACCTTAGAGTAATCTTCCGAGTAATCTTTGTCTTGAATGTATCTTGTAAGTACTTCAACTTTTTTCACTTTGTCCATAGCACTTAAAGCCAATGCAAGATCAAGCACATATCCTGTCTGTCCGCCCGTATCGGAGTTTCTTCCTAGTTCAAGATTCTTGCCTCTAAAC
Organism: Ignavibacteria bacterium; assembly: GCA_050117315.1. GTDB lineage: Bacteria > Bacteroidota > Ignavibacteria > Ignavibacteriales > Melioribacteraceae > JANQIV01. The sequence goes on along the minus strand of JASFMY010000126.1, from coordinate 9,141 downwards.
AATCCGTGAATATTAAAGAGCTGTATATAAAGTCCGTCTTCGTAATTATTTATCCTCATTTATCAAGTCCGTGTATTTATTATAAATTTCATCATTATTGGGAATTGCCCCGTTAATCTTACAAATATCAGCCGCAAAACTAACTGCGGTAGTAATGATTTTTTCCGGTTCCCACCCTTTGGAATACCCTATGCACACTATTGATGAGAAGGCATCGCCGGCTCCTACAGTATCAACAATTTCAACGGGGCTGCTTTTCTCTTTGGAATATTTTTCACCGTCAAACAAAACTGCGCCTTCTCTGCCCAGCGTGAGAGCAAGCAGTTTTAAGTCATATTTTTTTAATAATTCAATAGATAAATCTATTTGATTCTCTTCGCCCGTTTTTAATATCAAGTCATCTATTACTTTTAACTCGTCTTCATTAATTTTTAGAATGTGGCACTGTTTTAACAACGTTTCAATAAGTTCTCTGTCATAATAATTCTGTCGTAAATTTAAATCGCAGAAAAGCGCTGCATCGCTTTCAAAAATTTTATGAATGGTTTCCCTGCCGACATTATTTCTTTGTGCAAGAGTTCCGAAAGCAACCAGAGAATTACTGCTTAGTTCATTTTTTATTTGGGAATTATATTCAATAAAATCATAAGCTACATTTTCAATAATGTCGTAACTCGGAATACCGTCATGGTCAAGCAGAACATTGACTATGCCTGTCGGGCGGTTATCATCTATTTGAATCAGCCGGGTATCAAAACTTATTTTTTCTAATCTCTGTAAAATTTCATCCCCGTTTTCATCATTGCCTATCCTGGAAATAAATTTTGCATTACCCGTAAATTTCCAGACATGGTAAATTAAATTAAACGGAGCTCCGCCTAATGTTTTGGAATTAGTGTATACGTCAAATAAAATTTCCCCGATAGAAATTATGTTACAATTTTTCATAAGTTATTTTTTTTGTGAAGACAAAAAATTTATTATAGTTTTTAGATAAATAGGCTTGAATAAAAATTTAGTCAGTTTGTGAAAGAGCTGCTGTAATAAAATAAAAAAATATGACTTAATATCAAGTTTTCGCCGCAGTTATAACATTATCTTAATTTGAAACTTGCAAAAAGTATATCAAAGAGGTAGAAGATTTATAAATACAAAATGCTACTGAATTTTGAATATGTAGAGAAAATATACTGCCTTAACTTAATTATTTTGTTAAGGCAGTCTTAAGATTACTGCAATGTCAACGTCATACTACCCTCATTGTAGCGGTCACCTTTTACGAGTTCGTAAAGTTTGTCAAGTTCGTTTATTTCATCACCGCTCAATTCAACTTTCAAAGCATCTAAATTTTCTACCAGGTACTTTTCTCTTTTAGTACCGGGTATAGGAATTATATCATCGCCTTTAGCAAGCACCCATGCAAGAGCAATTTGAGAAGCTTTTGCGTTTTTTGCTTCCGCAATCTCTTCAACTTTTTCGATTATCTTCCTATTTGACTTAAAGTTTTCATCTTGCATTCTCGGTAAATGAACGCGGTAATCTTTCGGATCTTCTATTTTGTTGAATTTGCCTGTTAATATTCCTCTTCCTAGCGGACTGTAAGCAACCGTAGAAACACCCAGCTCGCGGCATTCATTTAAATTTGCTTCTTCAATATCACGTGTCCAGATTGAGTACTCGGATTGAACTGCAGAAATCGGATGCACTGTATACGCTCTCTTGAGAGTTGCGCCTTTTACTTCCGAAAGCCCGAGATATCTTACTTTGCCTTCCTTTACTAGTTCAGCCATTGCGCCTATAGTCTCTTCAATCGGTGTCTCGGGATCAACCCGGTGGCAGTAATAAAGATCAATTGTATCAATTCCCAATCTTTTTAAACTGGCTTCGCAAGCTTGTTTAACGTATTCGGGTTTCCCGCTTACACCTAAAAATTCACCGTTTGGTCCGCGAAGAAGTGCAAACTTTGTTGCCAGGGTAACCTGGTCAAATTTACCTTTTAGGGCTTTCCCGAGCAATTCTTCATTATGACCGCTGCCGTACATATCGGCCGTGTCAAAAAAATCCACCCCCAGATCTATTGCTTTGTGAATTGTATTTATTGATTGCTCTTCGTTTGTTTCACCGTAAAATTCCGACATCCCCATTGCCCCTAACCCAATTGGAAATACTTGTAAATCGCTGTTACCGATTTTTCTTTTTTTCATTTTTCCTCCTTACTAAATGAATATTCATTCATTGATTAATAAAAAAACAGTCAATTTTTGATTGCATCCCAGCACCCCTGGAAAGCCGAGGAGATTAGTTCTTCGGTTAATTCCACTTTAGTTCTCTGGCAAGTTTTTACAAGTTCACCAGCAGGAGAAAAAAACAACGCATAAAGGACTTCACCGTGTATATTTTTCAGTATCTTTTCTTTTTGCCCTTTTTCAACTAACGTGAAAATAGGCTGAAAAATCTTTAACCCTTCTTCAACTGTTTCCAGCCTAATAAACGGGGAATTCTTAAACTGTTCCATTACGCTGAATTCCGCTTCATGCTTTAGCTTAAAATTTACTGCATTACGCCAAACCTTTTCAAAAGCATCTCTAACCGGAATGGAATCCGACACACCTTCCATTAAAGAAGAGCTGTACTTTTTCTTTATTTCAAGATAAAGGCTGTTCAAAAGATCGTCCTTATTCTTATAATAAAGGTAAATAGTACCGGCTGCAACATTTGCCTCTTTTGCAATCATTGACATCGGCGTGGAGTGAAACCCGTTTTCGTGAAGCAGTTTTACCGCTGCGTAATAGATCGCCTCTTTTTTATCTTGTAAGTTCTCTGCCATAACGCTTACAAAGGTAAATGAATATTCATTCAGTATCAAGCTATAAATTAGCCACTCTTAATTTAGAAAATTTTATTTTTTAAGCTGATTTTCAGGTATTTAATCTTTTTTTTTCAAAAACAAATGTGTTATATTAAGCAAAAATTATTCCATATTAATGAATAGAAATCTTTTGGAAATAGACGGAATTTTGATAAATAAAGAGATCACTGAAATTAAATTTACGTGTGATCTTGATGTCTGCAAAGGCGCCTGCTGTACAATGGAGAGTGAATTCGGCGCCCCGTTAAAGGCAGAAGAAGTAAAAAAAATAAAGAAAATTCTTCCTGTTATTAAAGAATATTTATCAGAAAAAAGTATTAAGATTATTGAAAAGTACGGATTCTACGATGAAAGGCACGGCGAATTAATGACCTCAAGTATTGGAAATAGAGATTGTGTTTTTGTCTATTATGAAAGCAGCATAGCAAGGTGTGCAATCGAGAAAGCTTATTTTGAAGGAAAAGTAAAATTCAGGAAACCGATATCATGTCATTTATTCCCGATAAGGGTCAGCAACTTTGGAGGTGAAATTTTGAGATATGAAAAATATAAAGACTGTGACTGTGCACTTGAGAAAGGTATGGAGACCCAATTGAGTATTGGTGAATTCTGCAGCGATGCCCTTGAAAGAGAATTCGGGAAAAAAATTACAAAACAACTAGCTGAAATTAACGGGAAATAAAAATGCTATCACTTCAGCAAAAATTATCTCTTTCGCAAAAACTTTCACCGCAGCAAATACAATATCAAAAACTGCTTCAATTAAATACACTTGCATTAGAACAAAGAATTAAAACAGAGCTCGAATTAAATCCTATCCTCGAAGAAGTGCTTGACGAAGAATTTGAAATGTCGCTTGAGCAGGAAGAGTCGAAAAAGGAAAATGAAAGCGATTCCGAAACTGATTCAGACGAAGAAAAATACGAGGAAAAGCAGGATGAATTTGATGCGGAAGATTTTATGAACGAAGCCGATTTTGACGAAGACAGAATAAATTACAGCCAGGATGACGATAAAACTCAGCCTGTCGCTCCTTCACGTTCAACTTTGATGGACTCGCTTATTGACCAGTTGCACATGCTTAATTTATCGGAAGAAGAAACAATCCTGGGCGAGGTTATTCTAAACAGCCTTGATAAAGACGGTTATTTTAAGCAGGATATGGAAAAGATAGTTACAGACTTGAACTTGTTTGAGCATCTGAATGTCACTGTTGAGCATGGTGAAAAAATTCTTAAGAAAATTCAGCTCTTTGATCCCATAGGGATTGGTGCAAGAAATTTACAGGAATGCTTGCTTATTCAACTGAACAATTCAAACCATGATCCGTATTATACTTATCTTGCAAAAAAATTATTAACCGAACACTACAAAGACTTTACGCATAAGCGGTTCGACAATATCCAGAAAAATATGAATATGTGTAAAGAGACTTTGAAAACTACACTGGATTTGATTCAGAAACTTAACCCCAAACCGGGTGAAGGCAATATTGCATCAGAAGAAGCAAATCAAATTACCCCAGACTTTTTAATTGAAAAGATTGATGAAAATTATATTGTCACACTTAACGACCGCAGTGTTCCCTCGGTTACTTTAAGCAAAACTTACCTTGAAATGCTTGACGGGAAAAAGAGAAAACGCAAAGCCTCGCAGAGGGAAAAAGAAACACATAAATTTCTCCGTGAAAAATTTGAATCCGCAAAATGGTTTATTGCTTCTATTCAGCAGAGACGCCAAACCCTGCTTAAAATTATGCAGTCAATCTTGGAACAGCAATACGAATTCTTTGAGTATGGTCCCAAAGCATTAAAGCCGATGATCTACAAAGACATTGCAGACGAAGTAATGATGGATATTTCAACCATCAGTAGGGTTGTAAACGGCAAATACGTTCAAAGTCCGCAGGGAATTCACGAGTTGAAATATTTCTTCAGCGAAGGTTTATCAACTGACTCAGGTAACGAAGTTTCAAACAAACATATAAAAATACTCATAAAAGAAATCTGCGACAGCGAACCTAAAAATGCCCCCTACAGCGACGATAAAATTTCAAAAATTCTACAGGAGAAAGGAATACACATAGCACGGCGTACCGTAGCTAAGTACAGGGAACAACAGCAGATTCCCGTTGCAAGGCTCCGGAAAGAGTTATGACCTATGTAATTGATACCGCATTAATAATATTACTTTTCACCCTGTTTGCTTTATCACATTCATTATTGGCAAATACAAAAATAAAAAATAGAATTGCTCAACGGGTCGGTAAAAACTTCGCTTTTTACAGGGCATTTTATAACCTGACTTCGCTTCTATTTTTTATTTTTATTTTGGATGTAGCCCCGCATCCCGATTTAGTGATTTATGACTTACATTTCCCTTATGATATCACAGTAGTTGTCCTGCAAATCATAAACATTATCGGGCTTATATGGTCTGTAAAAGTAATTGATATCAAAGAGTTTTTGGGATTAAACCAGATTAAAAAATTTTTAGAAGGAGACTTTTCAGAGGGTGATTCAGACGATAAATCAGAGCTTATAATCAGAGGCCCGTTTAAATATTCGCGCCACCCGCTTTATTTTTTTTTATACTCTTTCTGGGATTAAGACCCACAATGGATTTATTTTATCTCACATTTTATTTATGTTTAATACTTTATTTTATAATTGGTTCTTATTACGAAGAACATAACTTAGTAACTAAGTTTGGAAATAGTTATTTGGAATATCAAAGCAGGGTACCGCGTCTTATTCCCTACAAGATATTTTTTAAGTAAAAGGAGAAAAAATTGTCAAGAAAAGTAGAAATTAGATCAACTACCATTTTAGGATTGATTCACAACGGTAAAGCAGCAATTGGCGGTGACGGACAGGTAACACTCGGCAATACGGTGATGAAACATAAATCAACAAAGATTAGAAAATTGTTAAATGGAAAAGTGTTGACGGGCTTTGCCGGAAGCGCTGCAGATGCATTTACATTGTTAAATAGATTTGAAGAAAAACTAGAGCAGTACAGCGGTAACGTAAGCCGTTCCGTTGTTGAACTTGCAAAAGATTGGAGAACGGATAAATATCTTAGAAGGCTTGAAGCAATGCTTGCTGTAATTTCGGAAGACAAAACATTCGTCGTTTCGGGGACAGGAGACGTAATTGAACCGGACGATAATATTGTTGCAATTGGTTCCGGCGGCAGTTATGCTTTGGCAGCGGCAAGGATGCTTGTTAAATACAGTGAACTATCTTCAAAAGAAATTGTTGAAGAAGCATTAAAAACAGCAGCAGACATTTGTATTTATACCAATGATAGTATTAGTGTTGAAGAAATAGAAAACTAAAACGGAAAAATGATGAACAAAGAAAAAAACTTAACTCCCTCACAAATTGTAAACGAGCTGAATAAATATATAATCGGACAGACGGATGCCAAACGTGCGGTTGCAATTGCACTAAGAAACAGGTGGAGACGCCAGCAGGTTACCGAGGATATTAAAGATGAAATAATGCCGAATAATATTATTCTTATTGGGCCCACAGGAGTTGGTAAAACAGAGATTGCCCGCAGGCTTGCTAAACTCGCATGTGCCCCGTTTATAAAAGTGGAAGCATCAAAATTTACCGAAGTCGGTTACGTTGGTCGAGATGTTGAATCAATGATACGCGATTTGACGGAACTTGCAATCAACATGGTGCGTTCCGAAAAAACAGAAGAAGTAGAAGAAAAAGCAACAAAAATTGCTGAAGATAAAATTTTAGACATTTTAATTCCCCCGGTGAAAAAGCCGTCAAACTCTGCTTCCGATGAAGAAAATAATGAAGCTCTTCAAAATGAAAAAACACGCAAATGGATGCGTAAAAAATTGCAGGACGGGGAACTCGACGATAAGATGATTGAATTTGATGCTACTGCAAATCCGCAGGTAGGAATGCATGTCCTAGGCCCTATGGGTATGGATGATATGGGTATCAATATTCAAGAAATTGTCGGCAGCATGATGCCTAAAAAGAAAAAGAAAAGAAAAACGCCAATAAAAGAAGCGAAGAAAATTATTACCCAGGAAGAAGCCCAGAAATTAATTGACATGGAAGAAGTCCAAACCGTTGCAAAGAAAAGAGTGCAGGAATCCGGTATAGTATTCATAGACGAAATAGACAAAGTTGCCGGAAGTTCTAAATCTCAAGGCCCGGATGTTTCGCGTGAAGGGGTGCAGAGAGACCTTCTCCCGATTGTCGAAGGCTCAACGGTAAACACAAAATACGGACCCGTAAAGACAGACCACATTTTGTTTATTGCTTCCGGCGCTTTTCATATTGCAAAACCTTCGGACTTAATCCCGGAACTGCAGGGAAGGTTTCCTATTCGTGTTGAACTGCAAAGCTTATCCGAAGAAGATTTTATAAAAATTCTTACAATACCGGAAAACGCTTTATTGAAACAATACACGGCGCTCCTCAAAACAGAAAATGTTGAAATTGTTTTTGATGACGATGCAATCAGGGAAGTTGCAAAAAATGCGGCATTCATTAATGGAGAAGTTGAAAACATTGGCGCAAGAAGACTTCACACTATTTTAACTACTCTGCTTGAAGAAATTTTATTTGATGTTCCTGATAAAGTTCCTTCCGAAAAAATTGTTATCAACGGTCAACTGGTTAATGACAAATTGGAAAAGATTGTTAAGGACAGAGACTTGACGAAATATATTTTGTAATTTTCATATTATACTGATTTGAAATTTGAGCAAAAGATTTTGGCGATTTTTAAGAACGCGATTTTTGTAAAAACGCAACTGATTTTAAGAAAACAAGTTATCTACAAAAATTAATACTTTTCAAAGTTGTTAATTGTTAACCCAATGTAAATATTGTACTTTTGACAATGTCTGAACATGTTCTTTAAAATTGTGTAATTACTCCGATAATAATTATGAAACTTTCAAAATTTCTGTTCAGTCTAATTATGTAAACCAATTTCTATTATTGGCAAAAATGCAACGTGTTTAAGTGATTATAAAATAATAACTTCATAAATTAAAATGTTGACAATAGGTTTTTTGCAAATTATATTTGTTATAAGTTTCTATTCAGCTATCCAAGTCCTATTTCGGCAAAGAGGGTTAAAATGTTTGGAAAAATAACAAACGAGAGAGTAGGTAATCTTATTCTATTCTTATCCTCAAGGATAAAAAATATCTCATTAACAAAAACTATTAAACTTCTTTATTTGATAGACGAAATTTCAGTCAAAGAAACAGGTGTTCCTGTTACTTGGCTTGATTATAAGGTTTGGAAACTTGGACCTGTTCCTGAAAAAATATATGAAGAGATAAGTTCTAATGAAAAAAATGGATGCACTGATTTCTTAGATAAATATATTAGAATAAAAAGGGAGTTCAGTGATAAGTATGAAAAAGATTGTACATACTTGTTACCAAATGCTAAATTTAATGACGATGAATTTTCAGAATATGAATTAGGATTATTCAATAGAGTGGTTGAAAAATATGGAAATTTAAGCTCCACTGAACTAATAGACTTATTACATAAGGAGGGTACTCTTTGGGATAAGAAGGTAAAAAAAGAGAAGTTGAAAAAAGTTTTTAAATTACAAGATGGCAAATCTAATGTTTCAATATCCTTTACAGATTTGATAAATGATGAATTAAAAGAATTAGCATATAAATCTGCTTATCAATCTTTAGAGTTCGAAGACCAATTAACCTAATACTATATGATATCTTCTTATTTTTTTAAACCTGGAAGTATAGTATACCTAAAAGATTATAAATTTGATAACGGGAAGAGTGCGAATAAATTACTAATTATTATATATTGTGATGATAACAATGCCTTTGTTATTCATTCCTTAACTACTTCTGTTGTAAAAGTCCCGCCAAATAAATTAAATCATGGTTGTACAAATTCTACAGATTATAACTTGTCATATTATTTGTTTTTACAAGGTCGTCAAGTTGGTAAAAATGGATATAGTTTTCATGAAAATACTTTTGTACATTTTAACCAAAATGTGAGAAAAGTTAAAATGGAATTTTTTAATGAATATATTTCTTCAGGTAAACTAAATATCCATGATTGTTTAACGGAAACCGAATATAAAAGATTGTTGAACGAAACCGCAAATGCGGCAGCACCGTGTTCATTGAAATATTGAGTGAGTATTTTTTATATTCTCTCATCACCACAAAAATAAGGAGTAAGAAATGGGAGAATTAAGAGAAAAAATGCTGCGAAGGATGGAGTTGAAGAACT
>JASFMY010000125.1:0-21180 GCA_050117315.1 Ignavibacteria bacterium | reverse complement strand
GTTTTTGAAGATATGGAACAGCCTTCATCGGATACCGAGGGTAAAGTTGCAGTCGGGGGAAATGCAACATTCTCAAATTACAGTATCGGCGCAATACTTAACAATTCATACGGAACAGAAGATGTTCTGGTTGTAGGCGGTTACCTGCTTTATAACAGTGGTGCGGTTTATAACGGCAATGTTGTTTACGGCGATTCAACAAACCTACCTCAGGATAATGTAAGTATTACCGGGGGGACATTACGCCGGGATACGCCGATCAATTTTAGCCATGCGGAAATATGTTTACAAAATTTATCTCAAAGTGTTTCAAACATTGCAGAAACCGATTCCGTTACTTTTGAATACGGTAAATTAACATTAGCAGGTGATAACCCGTTTGCAAATGTATTTCATGTAAACGGCAGCGATTTATCAAATGCGAATGATTTTGAAATTAACGTTCCCAACGGAAGTGTGGTTTTAGTGAACATAAGCGGAACGGACGTTTCATGGACAGGCGGAGCAGTTGTGAACGGAACGGCAATCAGCAACGTATTATACAATTTTTACGAAGCAGGTACATTGTATATTCAAGGTATTGATGTAAGAGGTTCCGTACTTGCACCTTATGCGGACTTAGACTTCCCGAGCGGTGTTGTAAACGGCCAGGTAATTGTTAAATCAATGGCTTCAGGCAGCGGGCAATTTAACGCCGGTCAAAATAATGCAACATATTTTAACGGTAACTTACCGGGAAGTTCTCAAATTATAAATCTTGCAACTATTATAGAATTTGACCAGGATGATTCCGACAGCACCAATAATTCTTCAAGTGTTGAAATTAATGTAACAGGCTCAACAAGCGGAAGCAATACTCCTTCCGATGATGAGGACTGGGATTATGTAGGAAGTTTCGGATTACAGGAAATGATCTGGTCAATGACTGATGACAACAGCGGAAATAAATTAATAGGAACCGTAGGCGGAAAGATTTATAGAAGCGAAGACGACGGTTTAACCTGGGAATTATTAAATGATGAAATGAATGTCGGCTGGATTTGGGATCTGGAAGTTGATAATTCAGGTAACATTTATGCCGCTACCGAACAGGGATTGTTTATTTCCTTGGACAACGGTGCAAGCTGGTCCGAACCATACCCGACCGATTACGATGTGAGAACAGTAGAAGTTACTGCAGGCGGAACTGTTTATGCCGGTACATGGGGTTATGGAATACTCAGAAAATTATCCGGGCAGGGTTTTGAAGAAATAAACGAAGGCTTAACTTCTCTTGCAATTCAATCACTGGCAATAGATTCGAACGGTAATATTTATGCCGGAACATTCGGCAACGGCGTAATGAAAAGCACAGATAACGGAAGTACCTGGGCAGAAACAGGATTAGATTATGATTTCGTCTGGGCTGTTGACGTAAATTCAAATGATGAAGTTTATGCCGGAACTTACGGAGGCGGTGTATATAAATCCGATGACGGCGGAACAAACTGGCAGGTGTTAAATGACGGCCTTAATTCACTCTATGTTTACAACATAAGCATTGATGAAAACGACAATGTATATCTCTCGACATGGACAAACGGTATTTACATGATTGAAGCAAATCTGTCGCAGAGCTGGAATCAAGTAGGAATGAACGGAGTTAATGTTAGCTCAATAATGTATGATTCCGGTGAAAGTACTTTATACATTGCCACAAGCAGCGGTTCAATCTATAAGAAAACGGATTTTGTTACTGCTGTTAATAACGAACCTATTTCCGACGATTTTGAATTGTCCCAGAATTACCCGAACCCCTTTAATCCTTCAACAACAATTAAATATACTGTTGCCGAAGCGGGATTATACACTGTGAATATCTATAGTGTGATTGGTGAAAAAGTGCAGACATTGGTTTCTGAATTTCACAATGCCGGTAATTACGAAGTCAATTTCAATGCATCAAATCTTGCAAGCGGTATTTACATCTATCAATTAAAAGGTAATAATATTTTATTGATGAAGAAAATGATTCTTCTGAAATAAATCTCCTTAAAAATCTTTCTTAAGCGGAGCAGATTATTCTGTTCCGCTTTTTTTTATCGGATAATACAACACAGGGAGTCTATGATACCTCAAGCGAAATATGGAATGTAGGTGATTTATCAAACGGCGAATCTGCGCAATTAACAATAGAGGTAAAGGTTGATTTATTCGGAAGTATACACAAGTCAAATTGGTTTTGGGATTTTGCCATAAAGTCCTCTCTTTTTAAGACCTGCCCGCCGTACGAGACTTTGGGAGGCGGGGAGGATTTAGGTGAGTTCTAAATAAAAACTAAATCCCAAAACCAATTTGCAACAAGTATACAAATATAGACCTTTGCGAAGCCGAAGATTTTAACGTGTTTGTTTTTGAAGATATGGAACAGCCTTCATCGGATACCGAGGGTAAAGTTGCAGTCGGGGGAAATGCAACATTCTCAAATTACAGTATCGGCGCAATACTTAACAATTCATACGGAACAGAAGATGTTCCGGTTGTAGGCGGTTACCTGCTTTATAACAGCAGTGCGGTTTATAACGGCAATGTTGTTTACGATAATTCAACAATTCAAAGTCCAAATACAATTCTAAACCGGCAGAGTAATTATTCCTTCCCCAATTTTATTGTCCCCAAAATTGATATTTCCAAATGGAGCGATAAATACGTTCCCATCGGCAACATGTGTTTGTATGATGCTATTAAAGTTGATGAGGCAGGAAATATATTTGTAATTAACGGTGCCCTTCAAAAGTATTACGAAAAGTTAAAGCAAAGCAGCAAATAGAATAAATTGTAGGACAGATTGGTAATCTGTCTTTTAGAAGGAAGTAAAAAAATAACTTTGAAGATGAGATAAATTCCGATGAAATTTTTTTTGGAGGATGCCCCTACATTTATCCCCCCAGCACTAAAATGATATTTTAGTGCCAACCTGAAGGGACACCTCCGTGTATACCTTTTTATTTTAATCGTGCAAATATTTCAAAATTCCTTTCCTGCAGTAATTAACTGCAAGCAAGGAATTTTAGAAACAAATCAATATCCCGGATTTTGAGTTATGTTAGGATTAACATCTATTTCCCAATAAGGGATAGGGAATATTAATTGATGCTGCTGGATAGGGAATTCCGTTAAAGGATCACCGAGCCTAGCAACATCGAAAAAGCGGTGCCCTTCAAAACAAAGTTCCATTCTTCTTTCCTGCAGTACATCTTCCAAAGTTACCGATGAAAGTTCGCTTAAACCGGCTCTACTCCTAATAACGTTAATATCGGCAAGAGGATCACCGGCAGCGCCTCTTAAAGCAGCTTCCGCTCTGATTAAATACATTTCCGGTAATCTTAATATCATTACAGGGTTATCCCTACCTACCCAATCATCGTATTTAATGGTCCATACAACGCCGTTTGCTTCATCAATGTAACCAACATTTCCCTCTACGCCTTCCTCAACTTTTATCATGGCCTCCATCCGCAAATCCCCGGGTTCAATGGCGGAATAGAAATCCGGGTCAACTGCAAATTCAAACCTGCCGCCTGAATTAGCATGCGTATACCAATAAATACATGAATTTTCATCTTCCCTTGTGAAAATTAAGGCGAAAATTATATCCGGTTCATTTTCAGAATCAAAATACTCTTCATTATATTCATCAAGATAGTAGTAACCGCTGTTAATAACTTCCGAAGCTTTTTCCGATGCTTCATTATATTTCCCTTGGTATAAATACACACGTGCTAATAACGCTGATGCCGTATTTTTATTAGCGGTTGATTTTGAATTGCCCGGCTGTAATAATGATTCTGCCTGGGTTAAATCTGATTCAACCTGGTTGTATACTTCTTCTACGCTAGCCCGTGATACATAATAAGAATCATCAATAGGAGAAACAGTTGGTGTAGTTACAAGTGGAACACCGGCAAAGTAGTTTACAAGAGTAAAGTAAATAAATCCTCTGATAAAATGTGCTTCACCCATAATTTTATTTTTTTCACTTTCATCCATGCTTATACCGGGTAAATTTGCAATAACGAGATTGCATCTGTTTATACCTGCATAACCCCATTCATATACATCGTCAATATGAGGGGATAATTCATCATATTGGCCTTTATCAATCTGCGACCATGAGGTGTATGAACCCGTATGGATAAGGTCGTCGGATATTAAATCGGTTATTGTATGTGCATAATGACCCCAAAACCAATCATCATGAAGTGCAGAGTAACAACCGTAAAGAGCAAGCTGTGCTCCCTCTGCGTCTGTGAAAACCTCCTCTTCTGCAATTTCAGTTTTCGGGTCAAGTTCAAGAGGGTTATCGCAGTAAGTTAATAATAATATAGGCAGAACTATTGTTATTATATTTTTTATTTTCTTCATTTTTTTCTCTCAATTTTTTTGGATTATTAAATGCTTATAAACCTAAATCAATTCCAAGTGAGAAACTCTGCATCTGCGGATAAGTAAAGAAATCATATGCGAATATGCCATCCACCTCCGGATCAGGCCCCGTATAGTCGGTTATTGTAATTAAATTTTTCCCCATGAAATAAAATCTGATTTTGTTAAGATTTAAGCTTTTTGATATTTCTTGAGGCAGAGTATAACCAAATACAAGTGATCTTAACCTAAAGTAAGTACCGTCTTCCAGGAAAAATGAAGAAATACGGTTATTCTGTGCAGGATCAATCCATGTAGCCCGGGGTACTGTAGTACTTGGATTATTAGGTGTCCATCTGTTTAGAGCGTCTTCGTCTTTATTCCACCTGCTGCCACCGTACATTTCTTGGTTAAACTGTCTATTTGCGTTAAAAATATCATTCCCAACAACAAAGGTCCATGTGAACGATAGATCAAATCCTTTATAAGTTAAATTATTTGTCATTCCTCCGAAAAAGTCGGGATGCGGTGAACCTAAATATTGCCTATCGTTACTATTTATAATTTGATCACCATTTACATCCACAAAGTTGATATCACCGGGTTGTATGCCCAAAGCTCTCTTCCATTGCGGGATTTCACTTTCGCTTTGATAAATACCGTCGGCCATAATCAAGTAGAATTCACGGAACTCGTGACCTTCTTCAATGCGTTGAAAACCTGATGTGATCGGTTCAACTAATTTTGTTACTTTGTTTGAATTAAAAGTTATATTAAACTCCGTAGTCCAGCTAAATTTGTCTGTATTGAAATTTATTGTACTTAACTCAATTTCGAATCCTTTATTTTCCATTTCCCCGAAATTCTGGGTAACTTCATCAAAACCTGATGATGCGGGTATTGGCCTGTCTAATAATAATTTTGTGGTATTTTTCGTATAATAATCCAAAGACAAGTTAACTCTGCTGTTTAGAATAAACATATCAATTCCAATATCAAGTGAAGAAGTTTCTTCCCAGCGAAGCTCAGTATTCGCAATTTGTATAGGAGCATATCCGGGGTTATCTGCATAATTAAAGTTAGCATACCATTCTTCGTCGGGATCGGTGAAAGAACCGGATGTAAAAAGCCCTAATGATTGAAAATTTCCTATCCCGCTTTGGTTACCTGTTATTCCGTAACTTCCTCTTAATTTTAGATTATTAAAGAAGCCAAAGTCCCTTATGAATTTTTCTTCCGATAATATCCAGCCGGCGGATACAGCCGGGAAAGTTCCATAACGGTTATCTTTACCAAATCTGGAAGAACCGTCAACTCTTAAGCTTAAGCCAAGCAGATATTTATCGAGTAATTTATAATTTGCACGCCCAAAGAAAGATAAAAGAGCATGATCACTCAATGCACTTATTCCGTCGTCAATTGAAGCAGCGTTTATGATGTATTGGAAATACGGACTTGGGAAATTGGATGCGAGCAGCCTTTCGCTTTCAAGACTGAAGTATTGATATGATGTTCCCAATGAGAAATCGACATCATGAATTTTAGCTAATCTGAAATTGGAAGTTGCTAATGCTTCTAATAAATGAGATTGAAATGTATTATTGTATTGAGTACCGTTACCGTTAGGCTGCCCTTGTTTAATAGTATAAGGTTCGTAGTGATTTTCTTTGTTTATTGTAATATCAGCACGGTACGCACCGCTTAATTTAAGATTTTTTAGGACATTTGCTTCCAACTCAAAACTCGGTAGAATTTTCCATTCATTTAATTCGTAAACCGGTTCCTCAGTCATTGCAACAGCATTTCCCAATAAGGCGTCGGCAGCGTAATAAGTTCCATCATTATTATAAACCGGTTTTGTAGGATCTAGATTCATTGCAGTCGTCAGAAGTCCGAAAATATTATTATCGTTATTATTTCTATTTGTTAATGCATTGGAACCAAAAAGCCCACCTTTAATGGTAAATATATCACTTAATTTATGCTCAACATTTATTCTGGCGCTTATTCTTCTGAAGTCTTGAGATTTTAATACCCCGGAATTACGGTAATATCCTCCGCTTAGAAAGAAGTTTGTTTTGGCGGTTCCGCCCGTAGCTTGCATATTATAATTTTCCACAATCCCTGTTTCGGTTATTAAATCCAACCAGTCGGTATCGGCATCAGGATTATCAGGGTCTTCTAAACCGTAGTAATCATACCACTGCTGTAAAGTTGTAAAGGATTCATAATTCTGCAAAGCATCAATTCCGTCATTCTGAAATGCTTCACGTCTTAACATAAGATAGTCATGAGCATTTAACACTTTTAATTCTTTTGTAAAATCTTGAATACCTCTATTAAAATTAAAAGTTATTTGCGAACCGCCTCCTCCTCCAAGTTGACCGCTTTTGGTTGTTATTAAAATTACCCCGTTGGATGCTCTTGAACCATATATGGCGGTCGAAGCAGCATCCTTTAAAACTTGAATTGATTCAATATCGTTAGGATTAATCATTGCTAAGATGCTTGTACTTTGGCCGCCAAGATCGTTTTGGGTTGTAGTACTCAAATTATATAACGGCATACCGTCAACAACCCATAGAGGCTGGTTATTACCGGCAATTGAAGTTACACCTCTTATTTTTACATTAATAGCTCCGCCGGGTGTACCTGAATTTCCGGTGACCAAAAGTCCAGTTGATTTTCCTTGTAATGAATGATCAAATCCTTGGGTAGGTAGGTACTCTAATTCGTCAGCTCTTACTGATGAAACAGAACTAGTAAGATCTCTTTTGGTTTGAGAGCCGTATCCTACTATGAGAACTTCATCCATACCTATTGCATCTGGTTCTAATTCTATATCAATGACATCAACTATTCCGATTAATACTTCCGTTGTCCTATAGCCTACAAAAGAAACTACCAAAATGTCAGCATCTTCAGGAATCCTTAAACTGTATTCCCCGTTGATATCTGTTGCTGTGCCGATGTTGGTTCCCTTTACGACAACAGATGCACCGGGTAGGCTGTTTCCATCTACAGCACTTGTTACCATTCCCCTTATTTCCCTAGGTTGAGCATATAAAGCTTGGCCTCCTAATAAAATAAGAGTCACAAGTATAATATTAAACCTGGTTAATGTGTTTTTCATGTACTAACCTCCTTAATTGTTTAGTAGTAGATTTATTTATAGAGATAGAATGGTTATTTATATCATGATATTTTGATATAATCTCGAATTAAACTCTACAAAGATTTTAGATATAATTAATCACAATTTCTTAAAAGGAGTTAATATCCTGAAGTGTGAAGAATCCAATTATAGAAATGATAAGAAAAGGTTTTAAAGATATGGATTTTCATAATACCCCCCTTTGGTTATTAAGATGAATTAAAATAATAATCACATACTGGTTGTTCTTGGATTACCCCTGCATGCAATTTAATATCACAAAAAAAGCATGAGATTAA
This sequence comes from Ignavibacteria bacterium, assembly GCA_050117315.1. Taxonomy (GTDB): domain Bacteria; phylum Bacteroidota; class Ignavibacteria; order Ignavibacteriales; family Melioribacteraceae; genus JANQIV01. The sequence goes on along the minus strand of JASFMY010000125.1, from coordinate 13,323 downwards.
AAGTGCTGTTAATAATTATACTTTACTAATCACCTCCAGTAAATGTTTTTACATAATCAAAATATTGGTTTTTTTAAGAAGTTTTTATAAATATGGAAATAAAACATATGCGTATCTTACTTAAAAACAATGTAAAATTATGCACGGTATCAGAAAGTGCATTCTTGTATAGATGCCCTATTATCTTATTTGATGATATAGCACGGAAATGTAAAACTAAAGTCATGGTTAATTATATATTTCCTAGGGTAATGACAAAATAGTTTATTTAAGGGGATTAAAATTCCGTTCAAAACATAAAAAAGAAATGAAGTATATAAAATTGATAACAAAAACTATTTTTGAATTTGTATCTCCTTTTTTATAATAGAGTCCGTTTGTAAATTGAGCTCCTATTTTATAAATAAAATGAATAATTATGGTTATAGTAAAAAGCAGTCTGTTTAATAATTACGAGGAAATCAGATTTGGATTTAGTACAAAAATTGGTTTAAACAGAAAACCACCCTTTAATTTCAATTTATCACGATCGGTTGGCGATGACGATAAAATTGTTGATGAAAATAGGGATGCTTTTTTGAGCTGCCTCGGAATTGAAAAAGAAAATCTCGTACTGCAAAAACAAGTCCACGGGGAAAAAATTCAAATAATAGATCACTGCGGTTTTACCGGTGAGAGTGACGCATTAATCACCAATAAAACAAATCATGCGCTGGTTATCTCATCCGCAGACTGTCCGGCAATTTTTATATTTGACAAAACTAAGAAAGTAATCGCCGCAGTTCATTCCGGCTGGAGAAGCACGGAGAAAAGAATTTTAGAAAAAACTCTGCTGAAACTAAAAGAAGAATTTGACTGCAATCCGAATGATTTATATAGTTACATATCTCCAAGCATATCTCAAAAAAATTACGAAGTTGGGCATGAAGTATCAGAGAATTTTAACGAAAAATATTTGCGGAAATCCGGCGGCAATTTTTTGCTCGATCTAAGAAAAGCAAATAAAGATATGCTGCTCAATTTTGCAATCCCTGAAAGTCAAATTGAAGTATCCGAACTCTGCACGTTCGAAAGTTCGCAATTTTTACATTCGTACAGAAGGGAAGGGAAAGTATCCGGCAGGGCAGTCGGCATATTGATGATAGAGGATAATTCTTGAACAGTGAAAATATAAAAATAGCCGGAGGTTATACTTTAATCTGCCTGCTTTGGGGATCAACGTGGCTTTTTATAAGGCTGGGACTCAATTCATTAAACCCGGTTTTCTCAGCCGGATTTAGATTCGCTATAGCTGCCCTTGTATTACTTGTTATTATAAAACTCAGGAGAGCTAAACTGGTTTTGGACAAAACCGCAGTTCTTTTATATACAGCAATGGGATTTTTTATGTTTGTGTTCCCGTTAGGTTTTGTTTATTGGGCTGAGCAGCATATATCTTCCGGTTTAACTTCCGTATTGTTTACCGTGTTTCCTCTTTTTGTTTTGGTATTTTCAAGGATGTTTAACGTATCCAAAACCATTAACCCGTACCAGGTAACGGGGATTATACTTGGAATAATCGGGGTAGTAATAATCTTTATTGAAGATATAAGTCTTAAAGGAGAAAATATAATTATTGCAATGGGGCTTGTTTTAATAAGCGCTACACTTCAAGCGTTAATGCAGGTATTTATTAAAAAATACGGCGATCATTTAAACCCTATGTCAATGAATTTTATACCTTTGCTTCTTGCCGGGTCAGTTATGGTAATTACAAGTTTGTTCATTGAAGATTTTTCCAAAAACAATTTTGATGTAAATGCATTCATCTCAGTCGGTTACCTGGCGGTCTTCGGAACAATATTTACTTTTACAACTTACTTCTGGCTTCTAAAAAAAATCAATATAGTTATTCTTTCTCTTAGTTCCTTTATAGAGCCTATTATTGCATTGTTTATAGGCTGGCTGGTAATCGACGAAAGCTTAACATTTCAAGCATTTGTTGGAAGTTCTTTAGTGCTTATTGGGATAATATTTGCTAATTTTAGGAGCTTGATAAATTATCTATATGTTGCAAGAAAATAAGTCTTTATGAGTAATATAATACGAATTAAGAATGCATCATTTTATGCTTATCATGGTGCAATGACCGAGGAACAGAGTATTGGCGGCAAGTTTGAGATAGACGTAGACATTTATACCGACTTTACCAAAGCAGCCGAAACGGATGATCTGAAAGAAACAATTGACTACAAGGATGTTTATAATTTTATAAAAAAAAATGTAAACAAAAAAAAATATTATTTAATTGAAACTCTTGCCAAAGTACTTGCAGATAAAATACTTGAGAATTATAAAACAGCATTAAAAGTTGCAGTAAGAGTAAGAAAAAGTAATGTTCCTATTGGCGGTGTAATTGACTGTGTTGAAGCTGAAGTAATTAAAGAAAATGGAAAATAAAGCTTTTCTTGGTTTGGGTTCAAATGTCGGGAACAGGGAAGAATATTTAAGAAAGGCTGTTGAAAAATTAGATTCGTCCGGAAAAATTGAGATTGAAAAATTTTCTTCTGTTTACGAAACTAAACCTTACGGGAACCCTGATCAAAATAACTTTCTGAATGCAGTCGTAAAAATAAAAACCGGCTTTAACATTGTTGAGTTATTTAATTTTATTAAAAATATTGAAAAGCAGTTAAAAAGAACCTACAGTGAAAAGTGGGGACCTAGAGAAATTGATTTGGACCTGCTGCTTTTTAATGATGTTGTTTATAAGGATGATTTGCTTGAAGTACCGCACAAAGAAATTGAAAAAAGAGATTTTGTGCTGATACCTTTGCTGGAAATTGAAAATAATATTGTTAATCCCGTAACGAAAAGTTTTTATAACAAAGTAAAGTTAGATTTAATAGAAAAAAATATATTAAACAAAATAACTTTAAAACTGAATTGAGCGAAGTAAAATATATTGCCATTGAAGGTGTTATCGGTGCAGGCAAAACAAGCCTGGCAAGATTAATTTCGGAAAGACTGGGTGCTAAATTAATTTTAGAACAATTCGCGGAAAATCCTTTTCTTGAAAAATTTTATGAAGAACGTAGAATTTATGCTTTCCAGACACAGATGTTTTTCTTAGTAAATAGATTCAAACAGCAGGACCAATTGAAGCAGGAGGACTTGTTTACCGAATATACCGTTTCGGATTATATTTTTGATAAAGATAAAGTTTTCGCTTATCTTAATTTAAGCAGCGACGAAATCAAATTGTATGAAAGTATTTTCCCTTTGCTTGAAAGGGACATCCGAAAGCCTGATCTTGTTGTTTTTTTGCAGTCAACAGTTGACAGGCTGATGTACAATATTAAAAGCCGGGATAGGAAAATTGAAAAAAGTATTACGAGAAGCTACATAAAAGAATTAAGCGAAGCTTATAACGATTTCTTTTTTAAGTACAGCAATACTCCGCTGCTTATTGTTAATTCTTCCGAAATTGACTTTGTTAACAATCAGGAACATTTTGAAGAATTATATAAACATATTTTTAGAGAAGACAGGGGATTTATTGAGTACTTTAATCCCGTAACCGAGATTTAGGTATGTTAAGATTATTTTCAATCATTGTTTGGGGGTTAATATTTTATTTGGCATTTAAAGCCATAAGGTACTTAATCCAGCTAATTGCAGCCCCGGCGGAAGATAATAAAACTACTTTTAACAAAAGAACAGATAAAAGTAAATTTGATATAAAAAGTGAAGATATTATCGAAGCAGATTTTGAAGAAATAAAAGAGTCTGATTCAGAAAAACAAACAAAAGATTAATGCCCGGGCCAACTCTATTTTCGAGATTTTTTTCATACATAACTAAACTTTTTTTCAATACCAAAGAAAAAGAGTACAAAAATACTGTCCCTCCTAAATCAATTTTAATAGTAAGGCAGCACAACCAGTTTGGCGATATGCTTGCAAGTGTTTCTCTGTTTAGGGCTATTAAAGATACCTACCCAAAATCGCATTTAACAGTGATTGTAAGTCCGGATAACTATTATGCCATTACAAAAAATAAGTATGTTGATGAATACCATATTTACGATAAAAGGAAAATTTATAAAAGACGGTACTTTGCAGAATTCTGGAGAGTTATTAGAAAGGGTTATGATTTAGCAATTGTTCCGGCTACTGTTTCAATCTCATTTACGAGTTGTTTAATTGCAAGATTATCCAAATCGGAATACAAGATAGGTCCTGCTTCTCTTAACGGAAGGCAAAACTTATATTCATTTTTTTTTCATAAAAAGGTAAACCTGGACTGGAGAAAATATCCCGACGCTCACGTTTCGGATTTTATACAGGACATTATAAGACCGTTAGGCATATTCACAAAAAACTTTGCTTCGGAAATTACTTATGATAAGGTTGACAAAGATAATGTGAAAATTTTCTTAAAAGAAAACAATGTAAATAAAGAATCTCTTTTAATAGGTTTACACATTGGAGCCGGAAAGCCGCGGAACCGATGGTCAATGCAAAAGTTCTGTGACCTAATCGACAGATTAAAAGACTATTCTCCGACAAAAGTTTATATAACGGGCAGTGATTCCGATAAAAATGAAATAAGCTTTATAAAAGAAAAATTTCCGGGTGAAATTTTATATTTCTTGAATAGATCAATTCCGGAACTGGCTGCATTAATCTCAATAAGTGACTTGTTCATCACAAATGATACGGGTATTATGCATGTTGCCGGTGCAACTCATACCCCGCTTGTTACAATATTCGGGCCCACTAATCCGTTCAACTGGGCGCCGATCGGACAGAATAAATACTTCATCAGAAAATCGGAATTAATAGACGACGTTGAAGTTGACGATGTTTTTAAACTTTGTGAAAAATTATTAAAAGATAATAGTATAACCGAAAATGAATCGCAGAAAATTAGCAGCAATTGATATTGGAACAAATTCGTTCCACTTAATAGTTGCCGGGATTAACCAAAGGGGCAACTTTGAAATTATTGACCGTGAAAAAGAAGTTATCCGTCTTGGTGAAGGCAGCTCGGATGATATAAAGTTTATTTCCGAACCGGCAATAGAAAGAGCAATTAATACGCTAAACAGTTTTAGGGGAATTGCAGAATCCCACGAAGCAGAGATTAGGGCTGTTGCAACGAGTGCTGTCCGCGAAGCTAAAAACAAAAATCAATTTATTGAAAAAGTCTTAAAAGAAACGGGAATTGAAATTGAGGTAGTAAGCGGGCAAGAGGAAGCAAGATTAATTTATCTCGGAATTCTAAAAGCAGTGCCTGTGTTTAATAAAAAAGTATGCTGCATAGATATAGGCGGTGGAAGTACCGAACTGATAGTTGGTGAGAAGGGGAGCGTACTTTGCGGAACGAGTCTTAAATTAGGGGCTGTTCGACTAACTCAAAAATTCTTCCCGGACTTTAAATTAACCGAAAGCAGGATTGATAAGTGCAGGGAATGGATAAACGGTGAAATATTCCGTGTAATAAAAGAAATTGAAAATGAAGGGTTTGACTTAGCAATAGGAACATCCGGGACAATTATGTCAACGGGGTTGATGATTTCTGCAAACGAAAACGGTGAGTTCAACGAAAACACAATCTTAAACAACTACCAGTTTTCGTATTCCGATTTTCAGTCTATCGAGAAAATGATTTTGAAAAAAACAACTTTTGCAGAAAGAAAAAAAATTAAGGGCCTTGATTCCAAAAGAGCGGATATTATTCCCGCAGGAATCCTGATTTTATCGGAAATAATGAGCAATCTAAAACTTAAAAAAATTAAAATTTCAGGCTATGCTTTAAGGGAAGGTATCCTAATTGATTCGATGCAGAAAAGCAACGGGAAAACCGCTCTGCCGAATCTTCACAACATTAGGTTTGAAAGTGTAAAACATTTAATGGACTCATGCGATTATGCAAAAGATCACTGTAAACACGTTGCCGAACTGGCTTTAGGTTTATATGATAAGTTAAAACATTTTCATAAACTTGATGATGAATGCAGGGAATACCTCCATGCCGCAGCCTTACTGCACGATATCGGTTATCACATTTCCCATACGCAGCATCACAGGCACAGTTTGTATATGATCCAGAACAGTGAGCTGCTTGGGTTCAACGAGAATGAAATTAGAATAATTGCGAATGTTGCACGCTATCATAGAAAAAGTCATCCAAAAGGCAGGCACCTGGATTATTCAATTCTACCGGAAAAATCAAAAAAAATAATTCAGAAACTTTCGGCAATTTTAAGAATTGCAGATTCATTTGATAGGACTCATTCGGAAATAGTAAAAGATATTGAAATAAAACTGCAGCCGGGTCAGATGGAATTTAACTTACTTACAGACGGAGTTCCGGCGGATATTGAAATTTGGAATTTTGATAGAAGAAAAGAATTATTTGAAGAGATATTCGGGATAAAAACTGTTGCAAGAGTAAATATTCCAAATTAATAATTATTTAACAACAAGTCACAGGCCTTCCTTGTAGATTTGTCTCTTTATTTTGCTTTTATTTTTGAGCGTCTGTATATTTGACATCTTAATCTAAAAAAGGTGTTAAGAATGGTTTATGTAAATGAGTTAAGCAAATATGTCGGCGAAGAAGTTACATTAAAAGGCTGGCTTTACAATAAGCGTTCCAGCGGTAAATTGAAATTTATGATTTTAAGAGACGGAACAGGCTATGTACAGTGTGTTGTTTTTAAAGGCAATGTTTCGGAAGAACTTTTTGAATCAGCGGGATCGCTAACTCAGGAATCATCTTTTCAAGTTACGGGAAAAGTAAAAGAAGAAAAAAGATCTGTTGGCGGTTATGAACTTGATGTTACGGATCTTAAACCAATTTGCATAGCTGAAGAATATCCTATTACACCCAAAGAACACGGTATTGAGTTTTTGATAGATCACAGACATCTATGGTTGAGATCAAAAAGGCAGGTTGCAATACTTAAAGTTAGGCATAGAGTTATAAAAGCAGTAAGAGACTTTTTTGACAGCAGGGGATTCATATTATTTGATACACCTATTTTAACTCCAAATGCTTGCGAAGGTACATCAACACTTTTTGAAACGGATTATTTCGATTTAGGCAAAGCATACCTTTCTCAATCCGGCCAACTATATGCAGAAGCGGGCGCTCTTGCACTCGGTAAGGTTTATACATTCGGCCCTACTTTTAGAGCTGAAAAATCCAAAACAAGAAGACACTTAACAGAATTCTGGATGGTTGAGCCCGAAGCTGCATTTTATGATCTGGATGATAATATGAAACTTGCGGAAGATTTCCTTGAATATATAATTCAGTCGGTTTTAAAAGATTGCAAACAACAACTTGAAGACTTGGAAAGAGATACATCTAAACTGGAAAATGTAAAGGCTCCCTTCCCGAGAATCTCTTACGACGAAGCTGTTGAAATTCTTAAAAAACATAATGTGGATTTTGAATGGGGTAACGACTTCGGCGGCGGAGATGAAACAATTATTTCAAGTGAGTTTGACAGGCCGGTAATGGTGCACAGATACCCTGCACAGGTAAAAGCATTTTATATGAAACGCGACCCTGAAAATCCTAAAGTTGCTTTAGCACTTGATGTCCTCGCTCCCGAAGGTTACGGCGAAATTATAGGCGGCAGCCAAAGGGAAGACGATAATGATAAACTAATTGAAAGAATTAAAGAACATAATCTGCCTCAAGAAAATTTTGAATGGTACCTGGACTTGAGGAGATTCGGATCGGTTCCTCATTCAGGGTTTGGTTTAGGCATTGAAAGAACTGTAAGTTGGATTTGCGGTTTAGAACATTTAAGAGAAGCTATTCCGTTTCCACGAATGATATATAGAAATACTCCATAATTTAATCGATATAGGACTCTTATGAAAAATATTCTGTTAATTACCCTTTTTGTGTTTTCTTTTCTGCTAATTAAAAATAATACTTATGCAGACAACACTTCAGATTTAGTAAACTCCAAAAGTGAAATTGTTCAGCAACATTCTGCGGAAGAATCACATTCCGAAACGGCTGAACATCCTCTTCCTCATCCGTTAATGGTTATTCCTTTCGGATTATTGTTAATATTGATTGCTACGTTACCTTTATTTGCTCCGCATTTCTGGGAACATAATTATCCTATAATTGCTATTATTCTCGGGCTGATTACAACCGTTTATTACCTATTCTGGCTTCACGATATTCACAGCTTAATGCATACTCTGGCGGAATATTTAGCCTTTATTGCTTTGTTGGCTTCTTTGTTTGTGGCTTCAGGCGGTATACTGATCAAGGTTGAAAAAAAAGCAACTCCTTTAACAAATACTATTATCCTACTTATAGGAGCTGTTATTGCAAATATAATAGGTACTACAGGTGCATCAATGCTTTTAATAAGGCCTTTTATAAAACTAAACAAAGGCAGGATAAAACCGTATCACGTTATATTTTTTATTTTTCTCGTAAGTAATATTGGCGGAGCTCTAACTCCGATAGGCGACCCCCCGTTATTTTTGGGATTTTTAAGAGGTATTGATTTTTTCTGGTTTATTACAAACGTGTGGTATATATGGCTCCCGACAATATTAGTGATTGCGGGTATTTTTTATGTAATTGATTCAAGAAATAAAAACGGTAATAACGAAGAATCATACTCAGGCAAAATAGAATTTAAAGGATTAAAAAACATAGGCTTCTTATTGGTCATTTTGGTTTCCGTATTTATTGATCCGGGCGTGATGTCATGGGTTCCGAGCCTTTCGCCTATGCCTTTCGGTATTCGGGAAGTAATAATGTTTGCGGTTATGATACTTGCATATAAAACCGCAGACAAAGAAATTCTTAAAGTAAATGAGTTTGATTTTGAACCGATAAAGGAAGTCGCATACTTATTTATCGGTATATTTGCTACAATGATACCTGCTTTGCAGCTAATAGCTCATGAAGCAAATGTATTGGGTGAGCAGCTTAATGCCGGGATATTTTACTGGTCAACGGGTATACTTTCCGGCTTTTTAGATAATGCTCCAACTTATCTTAACTTTTTAAGTGCTGAAATGGGTAAATTCGGCCTGGATGTAAATAACAACGTTGATGTACATAATTTCGAGTTACTGCATCCTCTTTATCTTCAAGCTATATCCGTAGCAGCAGTATTTTTCGGAGCGATGACCTACATTGGAAACGGGCCCAATTTTATGGTTAAATCAATTTGTGAAAGAGCCGGAATTCAAATGCCGAGCTTTTTCGGTTATTTAGTTAAGTACTCATTACCAATTCTTATTCCTGTATTTACAATTGTCTGGTTAATCTTTTATTATGGAAGGGGATAAAAAAAATGAAAACAATTGACGAAGTTTTGAAGAATAAAGAAGGCGGACTTGTTTACGGCAACCGGGTTATAATTCCGGTTGTTGTTGATTTGCTAAAAGTCCAGATTGAAGATCATTTAATAACTGATTTTTCTACTTCAGCAAGTGGAGCGGAATACTATAAGGATGAATATTTTACTGAAATTTACTTTCATGACTTCAAAGATTTATCCGATAATATTTCGGAATATGAGTCAATAAAAATGTTCGTAGTTGAAGAAGGAAAAGATATTTTTGATTTTAAGAATCACAGGTGTCTTGTTCTGCACCTAAAAGGAAAACACAAAGTTGAAATTGAAGAACTAAGCAACGATATGTTGTTTATAGAGTAAGTAATATTTTATAAGAATATACAATAAAATGATTCCAACTTTTACTTCTTCTCAGATAAGAGAGGCCGATAGGTATGCTATTGATCAACTGGGTTTGCCCGGTGTAGTTTTAATGGAAAATGCGGCTGTAGGCATTTTTGAATTGTTTAAACAAACATTCAAAGAGTCTACGGTTGCTGATTCGATAGGCATAATCTGCGGCAAGGGCAATAACGGGGGAGACGGTTTTACCCTTGCCAGGCATTTTATAAATAGCGGTTACAAGGTTGTTGTGATATCACTGGGGGATGAAGATTCTTTGAAGGGGGATGCGTTAATAAACTTCAAAATTTTAAAAAATATCTTAAAGGAAAATAATGAATCAAAAATAATTTTTTATTCCTCTTTGACCGATATAAATAAACTTAAAGACTGTGATTATATATTTGATTCAATTTTAGGAACCGGCAGTAAAGGTGGATTGAAAGAGCCGGTTAAATCCATAGTGGAAAAAGTGAATTCCTTCTCTTCATACAAGATAGCCGTTGATATCCCGACAGGTTTGAATGTAGATACCGGCTGGGGTGAAACTATTTTTGATGCCGACTTAACGGTTACTCTTGCCGAATTTAAAAGAGGTTTGTTTTTCGGGAAAGGATATTCACATTCCGGCGAAGTTAAAAAAGGATCGATTGGAATAGGGAAAGAGTATTTTAATAAACTGGAAGTAAACGAATATTTAATTGAACCGGAGGATGCTTTCGTAGGACTGCCCGTTAAAGATTTGGATTCCCATAAATATACGGCAGGAAAGGTGCTTACAATTGCCGGTTCGCATGAATATCCCGGTGCAGCATGCCTTTCTGCCAACTCGGTATTAAAATCCGGCGCCGGTGCTTCAATTTTAGTTTTCCCGGAATCAATAAAAGAGATAGCATTTGCTAAACTCGGCGAATCTACAATAACTTCGTACTTTGATGAATTTAAGGGATTTCTTTCAACGGAGAATATAGAAGAACTGCAGCCCAAAATTGATTGGGCAGATTGTTTAACTATAGGACCGGGGCTTGGAAGAAATAAAGAAACGATAGACGCCGTAAGGGAAATAGTTACCAAAAATAAAAACAAGAAATTCGTAATTGATGCAGACGCGGTTTATGCTTTAGCCGGAGTTTATAAAAAAATTGATTTAAGAAATAAAGTAATTACGCCCCACATTAAAGAATTTTCTGAGCTCATCAACATTCCAATTAATGAATTAAACGAAGATTTGTTAAAGTATGGAAAAAGGTTTGTGGAAGAGACCGGCAGTTATCTTATTCTTAAAGGAGCGCCAACTTTGATTTTTAATCCTCAAGAGGAGATATTTATAAATACAACCGGTAATCCGGGAATGGCAAAGTTCGGTGTTGGAGATGTTCTCTCAGGGGTTTTGAGTTCTTTTATCGCACAGTCGGGTGAAATAGAAAGAACAATAATATCGGCAGTATATTTGCACAGCTTATCAGCGGATCTGCTGATTGAATCAAAAACAGAGTACGGGATTACAGCAACAGACATCATGGAAAATTTGCCAAATGCAATTAGATTTATTATTAACACGTTTATATAACAGGTTAGCTAAAAATAAAATAATATATGTTTATCTGCCTCTTGTTATTTATTGGCTGAGTCTTATTCTTTTTACAAGTATTCCTATTAATGTAAAAAAAAGTTTTGAACACCAGGATAAGCTTAATCACCTAATTGCATTTGCCGGACTCTCGGTGCTGCTTCAACTTACACTGCATTTTCAAGGAAATTTTGAAAAAATTAATAAAAGGCATGCAACATTTACCATAATTATTGCATCTATTTATGGAGCGCTTAATGAAATAACACAGTTGTTTATTCCCGGGAGGTTTGGAGATATTTTTGACTGGGTTGCAGATTTAATCGGAATTTTGATAGGTGTTTTTATAACAAGCTATTTTATTAAACAAGCGGATAAAAATTCTATTAAACTCAATGGCTAAAGCAGTGGAACAGACATAATAATTTATTGTAAAAAATATAATTGCAAGATTGACAATCAAAAAATCATTTACTAAGTTAGTCACAAATTTTGTGTGACTTAGGAGGAAAAAGTGGCCTTAAATAAAAACCCAAAAGTAGATTTAAAGCTGAAATATCAAAGGGTATTCGAAGTATGTGTAATATTATCATTAGCTGTTTTAATAGTAGCATTTAAGTATTTCCCTACATTTGAACAAAAAGAAATAAAAGTTGAAGCTCCCCAGGAATTAGTTGATGTGGAAGATGTTGAAGCTACAAAACAAGAAGCTGCTCCGCCTCCGCCTCCAAAACCGCCGATTCCTATTGAAGCTCCGTCAGACGACGTACTTGAAGATATAGAAATTGCGGATACCGAATTAGATGTTGATGAAGAAGTAACGGCTCCTCCTCCGCCTCCTCCGCCTGCTAAGGGAGACGAAGTGGAAGAAGAAGAACCTGCATTCTTTGTAGCGGTTGAAGAAATGCCTTCCCCAATTGGCGGAATTGCCGCAATTCAGCAAAAGATTGTTTATCCTGAAATAGCTAAAAGAGCAGGTGTTCAGGGTAGAGTATTCGTTAAAGCTTTTGTTGACGAACAAGGTAATGTAAAAAAAGTAGAATTGATTAAAGGTATTGGAGCAGGTTGCGACGAAGCGGCAATAAAAGCTGTTCAGGAAACAAAATTCAAACCCGGTAAACAAAGAGGCAAACCAGTAAAAGTTCAAGTTACGGTTCCTGTCTTATTTAAACTACAATAAAATTTTGAATAAGCCCCGTAATCTCTTACGGGGTTTTTTTTATTTCTCCCGAAATTACGCGGTTCCCATTCCCTTTTTCATTTAATATTACGGTTTTATTTTGTACCCGAATTGTAAGTTGTTACTCCGTATCTCGTCTTAAGTTTCCGGTAAAAAACAGTGTATGTTTCACTGCCTGATAATGAAGTATTAATTCTCATACTATTTCGTCAAAAGTAATTTCTTTGTCTGAAGGAAATTATTACTGCTTATAGGGTTAAGAGGGTGTGTGAAAATAGGATGTCAAGAAATTTTTCATCCCATTTTTTATGAAATCAAAACGTTAAAAAAAAACGAATTATCACATACCCTCTTCAGCACGCGGGAAATAAAAATCTAGATAGAATCTGGGCTTTCCCGATAAGGTATCCTTCGATAGCCCCGTTTAGAGTGCTTAAATGAGGCTTCATGGAGGAAAAGCCTATAGATTTCAGAATCTTGATAGGCTAGTGGTTGAAGCCAGAAGCCACTGGCTGTTATTAGTTACGTAACACACTCATCGTCACGATGGGGTAAAATAACTTGATTTGAAGTAGATGATGCGGCGAAATTTGTTTCGATTTACCAATCGTTACAAGTTTTTTAGCTGATTAAAAATACTAAGGATGAGAGTATTACAACAATACAACAAGAATAGAGACCAAGATGCTACTTCTTATTTATAATATCATCACTCAGTAATTTGCACGTCTAAATTGATTTTGGCCCGCTTCTTAACTATAAGATTGATTTCGTTTATTATCCGGCCCACCGTTACGGCAAAACTTCCGTATTTCTGTTTATCCTTTTCACTCATAGCACGTAAATAGGTAATAA
>JASFMY010000124.1:0-21274 GCA_050117315.1 Ignavibacteria bacterium | reverse complement strand
TTTCTTTTTATCAAGAATTCTCTAAAGCTTAGAAAAATGGCTTATACACTGAGAGCTTTGTGCCATAAGCAACATAGGTTTGAATTTTGCATCTGAGAACTTCAGCAATCCCTAATTATCCATGGTTCGTCGTTTCTTGGCAAGAATTCTAAACGTGTTGTAAAGCAATATAACGGTCTTTCAGTTTCTTATTTAATGGCATATCCCTTACCTCTTTTAAGAGATATTATTGATTTTTATTATCAAGCAGAAGTTAATGTCCCGTATAACTTAAATATCCAAGCCGTTTTGTTGCCGAATGATTCGGTTGAAATGGTTTTTTGTTATTATTTTTTTCTGTTCCATAATAAGAATAACTGAATAATGGAATATACGGATAACGTCAATAAATGTTCACATATAAATATTAAATATTCCTATTCCTAAAAATCTCAAACAATAAAACTCCGGCAGCAACTGAAACATTTAGCGATTGCATCTTACCTTTCATCGGGATGTGAACTAGAAAGTCGCAGTTTTCTGCAGTGAGTTTGCGGATGCCTTTTTCTTCATTACCTACTATCAAAGCAACAGGCATCTTATAATCTAATTCGGTATAGTCTTTTGAACTTTTGTCCAGATGTGAACCGACTATCCAGAAATTTTCTTCTTTTAAAATTTTAATTGAGTTTACGAGATTATTGATTTTTGCAATTTTCAAATGGTTGACGGCTCCGGCGGAAACTTTTTCAACTGTTTCGTTTAACGGCGAGCTGTTGTGAGTTGTAACTAAAACTCCGTCGACCCCGGCGCATTCAGCAGTACGTAGAATTGCACCTACATTATGCGGGTCATGAATTGTATCTAAAATTAAAATCAAAGGATATGTTGATTTTTTTGAATGGCTGATTATCTCATCAACTGATGAATATTTTATCCCACTGGTAATTGCAACAATTCCCTGCGAGTTTTTTCTTTCAGAAATTGAGTCGATCTTTTGATAAGGTACTTCAGAGATTTTTATTCTTTCTTTTTTTGCAAAGGAGAATATTTTATGAATTATATCTCCTTTTGCATCCTTGGTAATATAAATTTGTTCAATTTGTACTTCCGATTGAAGAGCTTCAAGAACGGGTTTTCGGCCGATGATTTTAGACATTTAAATTATCTTCAAATGTGTATTCGTTTTCTGCAACTTCGAACTTACAAAAATAACGGTTGTTTTCTTTTTCCGGTTTGAATTCTTTCAAAAGTTTAATCTCTTTGTTGTAGATATTGAACTTAAAAACCCCGGAGTTAATTGCACCGTCTTGCTTTACAACATTAACCGTGTACTCCCCCACCAAATTTTCAAAAACAATATCGGTTCTAGCTGGCATTACACGCGGAGCCAAATTAGGCAAAGCCTTTAAGCCTTTTATAACAATATATATCTGATCCTTTTCATTAAAAAAATCTAAACTTACTTCATAGGCAAAGCTTGTAAACACTGCAACCGTCTCAATTGCAAAAACATATTGCTGTGTTTTTGTTAACTCGTTATACATGAAAAGAGCTTTGCATGTGTATTCAATTTTATCTGGTTTTTTAGCGGGGATTGAGTTAATAGTATCTTCAACGCTCTTTTTACGTGCTTTAGGAATCTTAGGTACTTTTTGCGGCTTCTTTAACGGCATATTAAAATATTATTTTTATAAATATTTTTTTTCTTCGCTGCAAATTATTTCATGTAACTGCCCGGCATCTTCCGCACTTAAAATTTTTCTCCTAAATTTTTCTTCATTAATCATCCGGGAAATTCTGCTTAACAGTTTTATATGCTGACTTACCTGGGTATCCCTCGCTATCAACAAAAACAATATGTCTACCGGTTCTCCGTCCAATGCATCAAAATCAATAGGGACATCTAATTTCGCAAAAGCCATGAGAATATCTTTGGTACTTTTGGTTTTTGCATGAGGAATGGCAAAACCCTTTCCAACCCCTGTTGACATTATTTTTTCTCTTTCGTGAACCGATTCTCTAAGTTTGTCAATATCAATAACCCTGTTGTCTTCCTTAAAAAGGTCTACCAGTTTATCAATTATTTCACTTTTGTTTTTTACGGAAATGCCGCTAAGAATTTTGCCTGGACTGATTAATTCACAAATCTTCATTACTTTTTATAAATTGTATTTAAAGAAACAATAAATGTAATCAAGCAAAACCCGATAAGCAATAATTAAGAAATTTTGAGAAAGAAAATACGTCTTCATCATCTTTTTTTCTTGTTTGACAGTCTATCAACCATTAATTTTCTTCATTGACTCTTTGATCATTTAATAAGAGGGACCCATGGACATAGCAAATAAAACTGTATTAGTACTCGGCGCTTGGGGGCTTGTAGGCAACGCTGTAACAAGAAAATTAGTAAGAGAAAGACCTAAAAGAATTATTGTTACGTCGTTAAAACAATCGGAAACCGAAGAGCATATAAATTCTTTAAAACAGGAATTCCCAAATCTGCCCGAAGATTATTTTATTCCCTGGTGGGGAAATATTTTTGTTAGGAACGAATTTAAAGACTCAAATAGATATGAATTATTAAACAATCCCGGGACGCGTAAAATTTTATTAAAAGATGTTATGGAAGAAATGACTGAAGAAGTTTTGAAATCTTCATCAATTTACCAATTACTTAACGAGCATAGGCCGGATGTTATTATCGACTGCATAAATTCAGCTACGGGAATTGCATACCAGGATCTCTATTCAACTTACCATACAATCAAAAAAGTAATTGAACGAAACGCACCTGTAGAGGAACTAGCTGCAGAAACAGAAAAGCTTTTGTGCACTCAATACATTCCACAGTTAATAAGGCATATCCAAATCTTATATTCATCAATGAATTATGCCAAGACTGAATGCTATGTGAAAATCGGAACGAGCGGTACAGGCGGAATGGGATTAAATATTCCTTACACACATAGTGAAGAGAAGCCTTCAAGAGTACTTTTAAGCAAATCATCAGTAGCAGGGGCGCATACCTTATTATTATTTTTGATGGGAAGAACTCCCGAAGGACCTATAACTAAAGAGATTAAGCCTACTGCCGCAATTGCCTGGAAAAAAATAGATTTCGGCGAAATAAAAAAACGCGGCAAAGCAATTGAACTTTTTGATGTTAATATTGAAGATGCCGTCCCGTTAGCCGGGAAATTAAAACTTCAAATTGAGGACCGATTCAAAAAAACAGGAGCAACACTTAAGTCGGTATTTATTGACACAGGTGAAAACGGCACCTTTTCCAGGGGTGAATTTGAAGCGATTACAGCACAGGGACAGATGGAATATGTGACCCCGGAAGAAATTGCGGAAGACGCAATTTACGAAATCAAAGGCGGTAACACAGGCCATGACATTATAAATGCACTGGATAACGCAACACTTGAGCCCACCTACAGAGCAGGTTTCATGCAGCATACTGCGGTAGAAAAATTAGATGAACTTGAAAAAGAATACAACCAAAATTCCGTTGCTTTCGAATTGCTGGGCCCGCCAAGGCTGTCAAAGTTACTTCACGAAATTAATTTATTAAAAGAAGTATGCGGAAACTTTAAGAATATTGTAGAAACTTCCGTAGAGGATCTTTCGGAAAAAATATACGAGCTTATAAAAGAAAATGCAAAAATCCGTTCGGAAATAATATCAATCGGCATACCGGTTTTATTGCCGGATGGTAAGAATCTTTTACGTAGCGATGAAATCAAAATTCCGCCTTTCAGGGGTGATAACGAGTTGGATATATCGGAAGAAAATATTAAGTTGTGGGCTCATGATGGCTGGGTTGATTTACGGATTGAAAACATGAAAGCTTGGCAAAGCAGGATAAACAAATTAATCTCCGATGTTGAATCAATACCCCCTAACGATACAAGTTCAATGCATGTCCGCAATAAAAAATATTGGAACAACTTTGAAACCATAGATATCGGGAAAGTAGTAGGGTGGTTGTTTATTGATGAAGAACGCGGTGAAAGGATGAAAGCATAGAATATACTCCTCTCTCAAATAAGGAAACCTGATGATTGTTATTTCCCCTTTATGGGGATCAATTTTTGTTATGTTTAATATTGATCCCCTATTTATTATTCTTTTTTTGATTGTCTTAATAGCTTTAATAATTTTTTACTTTGTCAAAAAAAGCTTTTCAAATCGTTACGATGACAGGATAGTGGACGATCTTTATAATGATATAGATGCCTATTCGAATGAGGTCGAAAGATTAATCGGCTCAAGCTATGCAAAACAGTATTCTAAAAATTTAAAGGGAGCCGTTGAAGATTTAACAAATGCTATAAAACTTGACCCAAGTTCCGAACAAATATATTTGATGCGTGCAAAACTATTCATTGAACTTACCGAATATGAAAAATCCAAAATTGATTTGAACAAAGCAATTATGATAAATCCGGAATATGAAACTGCCTACTATTACAGAGCCAAAGCTAAATCTGCTTTAGGTGACGCCCATGAAGCCTCACTGGACATTGAAAAAGCTGAATTACTGGGGGGGTTTACTTATAAGGAAGATGGTAAAGTTTAGGTGCTTTTTCTTTTCTATTTTCCCTCCAAAACTTCATACCAATCAAAATCCGGAAGTGATATTACTTTAATTTAGAGTCGTGTAAGAATACATTTCTTTATAATTAACGGCTTTTAGCATTGAAGCAAAAATAAAATCTTTTGCATTTTTTTGGTCTACATTCTCAGCGGAATCTAATTCATTAGCCAGCAGTAAAACTTTCTTCCAGCTTATCTTTAAATCAAGGTTAGTAAAAACTTCGTTCATAATTAAGCTGAACTTCGTTTTGTCAAATATTTCAAGGCTGTCAAAATCAACAAGGGCCAAATATTCACCGAGCAGTAGGCTCACATAATTAATATCAATATAATTGCATTCAATAAAATCAACAATTAATAAAAGATCATTTCGGCAAAGTGAATAGCTGTTTTGATCAAACCAATCCAAAAACAGTTTGCCGTTCTTACTATTAATCATTTTATAAAAATCATCTCTGAAAAAATTGAGATAGCTTATTATGTAACTAAGGTCTGAATTATTCTCGTTAAACGTGGGAGAAAATCTTTCCCCGTAACTTGATAATGTTTTAAAGTACCCTAGAAAAAAGGATGCAGTTATTGATCTTTTATTATTTGTATTCATATCTAAAAACTTAAATTTTATTTTGAAAATTGAGAAGGGAAGTTAGAACATATTTCATCAAATGTAATCAGTACAATTACCAAAAATTTTTAGAATTATTGCTAAAAAAACTGATGGGTGATAAGTACAAATACTCACGGAATTAAATTGTATTTGAATATTTCAATATGATGTTTAATAAAAATTGAAGCATATTTATGCTGAAGCAGAGTAGTTATCTAAATAAATTTTCTTAAAGTTCTTAGAATTTTCTTTCATTATTTCATTTACAATAGTATACCTTTGTCTATTGATACTTGCCCTTGCATGTATTATTTCATCATTCTGAAAATGATTTCTATAATAGAACTGGTTACACTGATTGATGTTATGATAAAACTTTAATTCCTTTGAATTCCGCGTTGCATTATCATATGAACCAATAAAATATTGCTGGTCTTTAGAATACATACTGAGGTTGCTTGTTAACTTTGCTCTTTGAATCAAATTCGATTTAGGTTTAGATGCTTTATTTGCTTTTATTCTTTTTTGTCTAATCCTTTCGAGAATAAAAGAAAACAGCAAAACGATTCCAAATAATAAAGAACCGTATAGTAATAAATCTTTTGTAATTTTTACCAGGTCCATTATCAAACTATTTTTTTTTAATTAATTTGTAATTCAATTATGATGCCAGTTGAAATAGTTTTAATTTTTATCAAATCGCTTAGCCTCGGACTTTCACCTGTATCACATTAAGATAAAATTCACTTTGATACATGAAATTTTTTTAAGTTAAATTCGTTTTAAATCATATAAAAAGTCAGAACTTTTTTTTTAATTGGATGTCTAAAAAAGCACAATTAATTATCGATTGTATTGTTGGATTAAATTTTTGAATAAACTACTGAGAGGAAAGCCAGCCTAATGAAATTAAACGTTATTGACAAAAGTAATTATTTCAAAGGATTACTTTTACTTGTAGGGAAAGACAAAAGAATATCTGCCGAAGAAAAAAACTGGATAAAAAAAGTTGGAAAAGTCCTTGGTTTCGAAAAAACATTTTGTGAAGAAGCAATAAATAATATATTATACAATAAAAATATTATAGACGAACCACCGGCTTTTTCCGATAAACTTTTTGCACAAAGTTTTTTAAAAGATGGTATTAAATTGGCTTTTGCCGATCAAGAAATTAATAAAAACGAACACATATTTCTTGAACAAATTGCAATTAAAAATAATATAAGTCCTTTGTGGTTCAGGAACGAATTAAACAATTATTCCAACAGGAATAATATTTTCCAAAAAGAAATTAATCTTGAAGTTCAAAATCATATTTAAATCGAATGGTTAAAGCAAAAACCTGGATTAAAAAACTTAACCTGCAGCCTCACCCTGAAGGAGGTTACTTTAATGAAGTTTACAGGGCAGAGGAAGTATTTAAATTTAATTCTAAAAATTCCATTTACAAATCCGGAAGAAACTATTCAACATCAATTTATTACCTTCTGGAAGGAAACAATTTTTCTGCTTTTCATAAATTGGCTTCCGATGAAACCTGGCATTTTTATTCAGGGTGTCCTGTTCAACTCCATCTAATTAATGAGTCGGGCGATTATACAAATGTATTGGTCGGAAACAACATTGAAGAAAATAATTTTCCACAGTTCACTGTAAAGTGAGGTATTTGGTTTGCAGCAAAACCAATTGATAAATTTTCATATTCACTTGTCGGCTGTACCGTTTCTCCGGGATTTGATTTTGAAGACTTTACTCTGGGCGAAAAGGACGATCTTATAAAACAATTTCCGCAACACAAAAAGCTGATCGAAGATTTTACAATAAAATAAATATTCGGCATTTTTATGAGTTCAGTAATGGAAGTAGTCAAAGGAGATATTACAACCCTTAAAGTTGACGCAATTGTGAACGCTGCCAATAATTTACTTCTCGGCGGCGGCGGTGTTGACGGAGCTATCCATCGTGCTGCGGGTCCCGAACTGTTAAGAGAATGCAAAACACTTAACGGGTGTGAAACAGGACAGGCAAAAATTACAAGGGGCTATAACCTCCCGGCAAAGTATGTTATTCATACGGTAGGACCTGTGTGGAGAGGTGGTAATTCAAATGAAGACGAATTATTAAAAAATTGTTACTACAACTCGTTAGTGCTCGCTCTTCAAAACAATATAAAAACAATTGCTTTTCCCTCAATAAGCACAGGTGTTTACGGCTTTCCATTTGAACGGGCAAGCAGAATAGCCATTAAAACGGCACGTGAATTCTTAACTAATAATAACGGCTTTGAAAAAATCCTTTTTGTTTGCTTTAGTGAAAAGGATTACGATAATTTCAATCTGCTTTTATAATTTTTGAGCTTGTAAATCCCCGAAATCTACCTGCACTCGGGACAAGTGAAGATTCCGGGGATTTTATAGTTTTAGACTTTGTCAACAGACTCTCTATTAAAAATATTAGTTAAGAAAAAAATTATTCTCCATAGTTTCTACCCGATTTTGGGAATGTTCTAATTTAAATTGGTTTATTAATTGGCTCAAGTTTTCAGTGAGCCTGTTTAAGTCTTCCGCGGCTAAAGAAATCTGTGTAGTACTTTGAGCAGTTTCATTCGAAACCGTATTTATACTTTCAATATTTTTACTTATTTGCTCGGCAGTTGATGACTGCTGTTCGCTTGCCGAAGCTACCTGTTCAATTTGTGCTGAAACATTATTGGCACTTTCAAAAATTTGATTTAGCACCTCTTCTACTTCTTCCGTAATTTTCTTGCCGTTTAAAACAGAAGACCTTGCTTCACCCATTGAGCTATCTGCTTCTTTTGCTTCAACCTGGATTGCTTCGGTTACTTTCAGTACCATCCTTTTTATGTTTGCAACAAGTCTAATAAATGTCTTAATTAGGACTCCTGTAAAATTTCTTCGGATGATCGGAGTATCTTAAGAAATTCATCATAAAACTCTGCTACCCTATTGGAAATATTCCCAGTACTTTCCATAACTTTTCTAATTTTTTCAACAACATCGTTTACATTGGTATGTGTAGTTTTAACAAATTTGTTTACTTCCTCAGCTTTATAACCCTGAAGATTTACTTTTTCCGAAATAACAGAATTAAGTCCATTTATTTTCTTTATTAGGTCATTCGAATAATCAATTGAATCAGCAGTAGTTCTTGTATGATTCTGGACAGACTCTATTTGAACTTTTATTTCGGATGTATTTAGAGATGTCTGTTCGGCTAATTTTTTTACCTCATTTGCTACAACTACAAAACCATTACCTGCTTCGCCGGCTCTGGCAGCTTCTATAGCAGCATTGGACAGTAGATTTGTTTTATCCGCAACGTTATTTATTACATCCAATATGTGTTGAATTTCAGTAACCGAACTAGTTAAATGTTTTGTATTCCCTTCTACCGACATCATCTGCTTCACCGCTTCATCGGTTACTTTTGTTGAATCATTCATCGTGGAAAGAATTTCGTTCATAGTAGCCTTAAGGAAATTAAATGTATTGACCACCTGCCCAACAGCACACGATAAACTATCGGTAACAAGAAACGTATCTTGAAGAATTTGCTGCATTTCTTTTGTTCTTTCCTGAATGTCCAAAACATTAACCTTCATATAATCGTTATATTTGGTAAGTTCATTCTTAGTAATTTCACGCTGTCTTTTAAGTTGTTCCAGATTACTTCTTGAGATTTCTTCTTCGTTTTCAAGACGCCTCAAGGTTTCAGTAGCCTTTTCCTTCTCTCTTTCAAGCGAAACCAATGCTTCTTGAGTCTGCTGTTTTTCGAACTTCAATTTTGCCAGAGTTTCCTTAGTAAGACCTTGCTCTTTAATTGTAGTATCAATTAGTTTGTTATAGCACTGAGCCAAATCCCCTATTTCAGTACCGATTTCTACTTCTACCTTTTTTGAATCATCATACTTTCCGTCTTCAACAAGAACTTTCATTGCGTTAGCTAAATCAATAAGACTTGAACTAGCTCCATGTTCAGATATGTTCAATCCTAGAATTTCGTCTTTCTCGCTTACGCGAAGAGGTGTAAATTTTCTGATCGTTCTAACAATAATAGATGCCGTGCCAAAAGCCCAGATAAAACATGATACAACTCCAAGCGCCTGGACTCCAATCTGTTCCAACCGTGTTAATCCCAGTTAGCATCGGTAATAAACAAGCCGACAGCCAGTGTTCCCCATGCCCCTGTGAATCCGTGTACCGCAACTGCACCAACCACGTCATCAAGTTTTAGAACGTTCTCCATCAAATATATTCCCAAATAGACAGTAATTCCCCCGCCAATTCCAATAGCAACAGCGCCGGTAGGACTAACACTTGCACAGCCTGCAGTAATTCCTACTAATCCTCCAATTACCCCGTTGGCAATCATATCTGCTTCAGGGATTTTTGAACTTGATAATAACCAGCTGAGGATTCCGCAGGTTAACCCTCCGAACGATGCAGCCACCACCGTATTCAATGCAATAACTGCAATAAGAGGTGTAAGCTGTAAAGTGCTTCCGGCATTGAAACCGAACCAACCTACAAACAAAATAAATGTACCTAAATAAACTAAAATAAGGTTATGCGGTTGTAATTTCCTTGGTTTACCATTAATATCAAATTTTCCAATTCTGGGTCCAACAGCAATTACACCTGCCAAAACCACCCATCCCCCCACAGAATGCACTACCGAAGAACCGGCAAAATCAATAAACCCCAAATTTTCAAGCCATCCGGGAGATTCACCGTTAAAAAAACTTCCCCATGCCCAGTGCCCAAAAACCGGATAAATAATGAGTGTAGTAAATAGAGAAATAATAATATAGGTTACAAACTTAGTTCGTTCTGCAACGGCACCAGAATCTATTGTTGCAGCAGTCCCAACAAAGACAACCTGAAAAACAAAGAAAGTGGCAAACCAGGAGCTGTGACCTATATCTGCAAAAAAGTTTGTAGTGCCTATTATTCCTAAATAACTGTCGCCAAACATCAATCCGAAACCTAATATCCAGAAAGCCCCAACAGCTATTAAAAAATCTACCATGTTTTTAACCGCCACATTAATAGAGTTCTTAGCCCTTGCCATACCTGTTTCAAGACACATAAAACCCGCCTGCATAAAGAATACCAGGACCGAACAGAGTAAAACCCATATGATATCAATATTTTTGCTTAGGATCTCCGAGCCTTTTATTACATCACTAAGATCGGGAGTTGATGCAGATAATACCGGACTAGATAAAATCAAAAAAAATAAGCTTGAGAAAAACCATTTTCTTAAGAATAAATAAATGTTGTTTTCCATTGTTACCTGAATTTATTAAAAAGAGTCGAAGTATTTTCTCAATTAACGAATGCATAACTTTTTCTATTAACCAGATAATAACCGGAAAAAATCAAAGATTATTTAATATTTTGGGTAATTTTCTAAGATATAGATCGGAACAAAAAAAAGATTGCTGTTTAATTAGTTATGAAACTGTATATAATATTGCCTCTGATATATACGTCCCACCTTTATTACAGAGCTGCTCATCCTATTAGAAAACAAAAATTTTGCAATATTAACGGATCATTGAATACAGGTAATAATCAAAAATTCAAAAAGAAAATTCTCTATAAAATCAATACAACAAATCCTATTTTAAAACGTCTGTAGTCTTATATCCATAAATAAACCTGAAAAATTCAACAGCAAGCGGGGGTAATTATGCTTAAGAATTTTCTATTGGTTGCAATCCGAAACATCAAACGCCAGAAAGCTTATTCGTTTATTAATATATTCGGCCTTACGATCGGGTTGTCAATTTCGATTATTATCACCTTTTATGTGATTGACGATCTTACTTACGACAATTTCCACGAAGATGCTGAAAACATATACCGTGTTTTATCTACCGAAACAACAAAGTCCGGCGAGATGACTTACTCAATCACAGCAGGTCCTTTAATTCCTGCTTCAAAAGAATCGATTCCCGAAGTGGTTGAAGCGGCAAGGGTTTTTGCAATGGGGCAACCGTTTGTTGCACCAGGCAATGTACCTCCAAACGAATTAAGCGCGGACAATGCATTTAACCTGCAAGGTTTTATAGCCGAGCCGGAGTTTCTCGAAATTTTCAGCTTTGATATTATCAGCGGTGACAGGGGAAAGGCATTAGTAGATCCAAACGGAATTTTAATTACACCCGATGCTGCGGAGTTACTATTTCCCGGCGAAGATCCAATCGGGAAAAATATAACGCTGCAGTTTACCGGTCCGGGTAATAACAACATTGAGCCTTACGTTATCGGTTTAATTGAAAAGCCGCCGACAAATTCACACATACAATTTCAATTTATAATTCCGCTGAGGGTTGAAACAAACCCGCAATGGTGGGATTCGTGGGAAAATCTTATGCTGCAGGGCTATGTGAAATTGATCCCGGGCGCTGATTATAAAGAGGTTGCTCAGAAAATGACGGACTTATCTTTCTCACATGACTTACCTGAAATATATAAAACAAAATTACAGCCATTATCAGATGTTCACCTGGGTTCAACAGACCACCGTTACGACGGCAGCAACAGGGGCAAAAACGATGCAACCGTCGTTTACGCGTTAGCGGTAATCGGAATAATGATAACACTTGTTGCGGCAATTAATTTTATAAATCTCTCAAGTGCAAGGGCATCAAAACGGGCACGTGAAGTTGGAATGAGAAAAGTTATCGGCTCTACCAAATCAATGCTCATTAAACAGTTTTTGGGCGAATCGGTTTTTGTTACACTAATTGCCATGACATTGGCTTTAATAATTGTACAGGTAAGTGTTCCTTATATGCAGAACATATTAGGCAAACAGCTTGATATTAATTTTTTGGCTAACCCTGTTTTACTGGCAGTTTTAATTCTTGTTGCCGTGGTTATTGGAATTGCTGCAGGCATTTACCCTGCAATTATATTATCTTCCTTTAAGCCGGTTACTGTTTTAAAAGGTGAGTTTCATAAAAGCAGTATTGGTACTTTAGTTAGAAGGGTGCTTGTTCTTTGCCAGTTTGCTGTTTCAATATCATTAATAATATGTGTACTGTTAATTTACGATCAGATAGAATATTTGAAATCGATTGACCTTGGTTACAATAGAGACCAGGTTATAAGAATGTTCGCTCCCCCGAATAATCAAAGCGATTTGTTTAGAAATAGAATAGAAGCGCTACCCGGGGTTGTATCAGTTGGAAGATCAAGCGGAATATTCGGCGGCGATTTGATTCGTTACGAAATTATACCCGAAGGCGCTACAAGAGATGAAAGCCAGATGTTTCAGCAGCTTGCAATAGATGAAAACTTCTTTGATGTACTAAAAATCAATATGACAGAAGGAAGAGGTTTTAAAAGGGAGTTTTCTTCCGATACTGCAAACGCAGTTCTTGTAAATGAGACTGCTGCCAGAAAAGCAGGGTGGGATAACCCCATCGGCAAAAGGCTTGACTTAATTGAAATTGACGGAAGCACGACTTCAAAACGTGTTGTTGGAGTAGTAAAAGATTTTCATTTTTCAAACGCAAGACAGGGTGTTGAACCTTTATTCTTCCAGTTAAATACACAGAACACTTTTATTATCAGTGTTAGGCTTGCCGGCGGAGCAATAAATGGAACTATAACAGAAATACAGAAAATTTATGAAGAAGTATTTCCAAACATTAATTTTAACTACCAATTTTTAGATGTATTATTCGACCAACAATTTAACAACGATAGGGACTTTGCTACCAACATAGCTTACTTTTCCGGGGTTGCAATTTTGATAGGTTGTCTAGGATTACTGGGGTTAGTCTCATACTCTGTTGAACAAAAGATGTCCGAAATTGCAATTAGAAAAGTTTTGGGCTCACATGAGACATCAATTGTTTACCTGCTTGCAAAAGATTTTCTTAAATGGGTGTTAATTGCAAATGTAATAGCATGGCCTTTGAGCTATTATGCAATAAACTTATGGCTTGAAGGATTCTATTACAGGACCCCCATAGGTTTGGGACCTTTTATAATATCGGGCATATCTGCATTGTTTATTGCGCTGCTTACCGTATCTTATCAATCAATTAGAGCTGCACGGGTAAATCCTGCAAAGTCACTACGCAGTGAATGAATGGCTTAGATACTCGATAGAAGTTGGGAGAGACTATTGACTAAGTCAAGTATCTAAATATTTAGAAAAAAAATCCCCGAAATCTTTAGGATTTTGGGAATTTACGGCAAAGCAGTCACTATGTGAAAAATCACTAAATAAAAACACTTGGTTTTTCAACAACCTAACCCGGTGGAAGCCGGGTATTTTTTTAACCGATTTTTAATCTCAATTCACTTGAAATAAACTTTAATTTAGTTTAATTAGTGATGTAAACTATAATTTTTTTGGTTTTGGCCTAGACTCGGGTAATCCTTAGCTGGACTCTCGAGACCAATTGGCTAAATTGCAAGATGAGATATTCTTGCAGAGAACCCTCCGGGAACGGGGGGTTTCTTATTCTCAAGGATCATCAATTTTATCTTGTTCTTCTTCCAAAATGTAGAAATATTCACTAAAATCATTAATAGAATAAGAACCGCACTCTTCCACAAAAACCCTATAATGGTGGGATCTAGGAAGATTACCCGGGATATTCCATTCAAATTCATTCTCATTTTCGATATTAGAAGCAATTTCAAGTATTAATGCGCTTTTTCTATATAACAAAATATTCACCTTTTCAACTTCATTGGCAAAACTCCACTTGATAATATTAGTTGAACCGGGTGACCAATTTTCACCATAAGTGGGTGAAACAATTTCAACAGAATTTGCTTCGATACGATTAATAAGGTTATTTGTTTCAGGTTCAACACTGTTATCCGGACGACATCCCAAAATCAAAATAAAGGCGAATAATGCTGTTAATATTTGAGATTTCGTTATCATACTTCAATCTCCTAATTTTTGAAGTCTGACTAATAACTTAAATAAATTTCAATAGACTTTCAAAGATTCGGAATTGTTTAACATACTTTTAGGATAAGATAACTTCTTTCTGCAAAGAAGCTGAATATAATTTTTCAGTTAACTTGTTCTTCAATATTTCAGCTCCTAGCCATGATTTGCTGTCTGAATCGCCATGAACCAATATCACTTTTACAGGTTTAAGCTTTTTGACAATACCAAGTAATTCTTCTCTTTTAGAATGGGCCGTAAAATAAAATCTACTTATTTCGCATTTTATAACGGTAGGATTAAACGGATCGTCAAAAATTATTTTATCATTCTTCTTTGAATTTTCAACTGTAAAACCGGGTGTATCGGTATCCATATAACCGGCTATATAAATGGCAAAATCTTCCTGGGTAAACCAGTATTTTGCCAGTTTAAAAGAACTGGTATCTTTCAGCATCATTCCGCTTGATGCAAGCACTATTCCCGGTTTCCTTTTGAAGTAGTTTAAATCAGAAATAGTCATAAAATTAATTTGGGAAATATTTTTAATCTCAAAATTTTTCTTGTCCCTTTTAATTAAATACCTGTTATCGTCATAAACGTTGGAAATTAGTTTCCCTATCCCGCCGGTATAAATATAGCTGTCTGTCAATTTACCTGAATTTATCAAATCATCAATAACAGACAACATTTCCTGGGTTTTGCCGAGCGCAAATACAGGAATCAGTATTGATCCTCCTTTTGATAAGACTTTGTTTGCTTCTTTTGCAAATCTATTTTTTTCGGAATGCCACGTCCCTAATTTTTTTGAATCTGTTGCCCCGTACGTGCACTCAGTTATTAAAATATCAATTTTCTCACCGGGTAATTCGGCGCCATTAATAATTGACTGCGAGTTTAAATTTATATCACCGGTATAAAAAATTTTTTGGTTATTAATTTCAAGTAATATTGATGCCGACCCCAAAATATGACCGGCATCATAAAACGTAATTTTTATATCTTCATCACAGTTGTGCTTTAATCCCCTTAATGCAATAGTTTCGTTATAAGGTACGTCATGAATGAATCTAAGAAGCAAATCTATTTCATCATGGTTATATACTTCTATTGCATCTTCTTCCGTCAGCCTTTTACTTAATATCCGTACGGCATTATGCAAAGTGATATCTGCAATCTGGACTGTCTGCGGCGTCGTATAAACTTTTACATGCGGATATTTCTTAATTAGGTAAGGAAGTGAACCTATATGGTCTTGATGTGCATGAGTTAACAAAACAAAATCCAAAGGTTCGTTGCTGACAACATCAAAATCCGGAATTGCTTCTTTGCCTATTTTACGGGGATGGATACCTGAGTCAAGTAATATTCCGGTACCAAAAATATTCAAATAGTAGCAGCTTGCCCCTATTTCATCAGCTCCGCCAAGGGGAATAAACTTAATCATCGGAATTATTTCTAATATTAATAAGCATATTCTGTGTTCTTCGCAGGGTTAATGTTTTCCAATCTAATGAAAAGTATTGTAGGTATAATTTTAATTTCATCAAATATTTTTTGATTTCATTTCTATTCTTTCTCTATAAAGCTGGCCGATCTCAGCTCCTACTAAAAATAAAATTGACGAATAAAAAATCCAGAATGCAACAACAATTATCAAAATAAACGCGCCGTAAATATTGCTTGCCGAAAGAAAATCTGAAACATAAATACCGAAAAGGGTTTTAGCGAATGTCCATAATACGGTTGCCCAGAAAGCCGCAACCATCGGAACCTTGGTGCCTAATTTCTCGTAAGGTATTAAATAATAAAATAAAAAAAACAAAAAAAAGATAACAACAAACGATACCAACGATACTAATGATTGAAGCAGATAACTGATTTCATAACGCTTTAGAATTTCAATTTGAGCAGCGGATTTTATAAACACACTTATAGACGGCAGTGCAAATGTTGAAAGAATTATAAAAATGATTATTAAAATCACCATGCCGATATCCCTTAAGAATCCCAGTAACAATCCTACTTCATCCTTTACATGAAAAATATTATTCAACACCGACCTCAACATTCCGAAGAACCATGTTGCAGTAAAAAACAGCGCTATGGAACCGGAATAAGCCGCAAAAGTTTTGTATTGAATTACATCGGGTATCCTTGTTAGTATAACATGATTTAAGTACTCGGCAGCATCAGGGTAAGGTATTATATCTTTAATGAAAGCAGCAATTTGATTTTGGAATGCGTCCACATTTACAACAGTTCCGAAAATTGAAAATGTTATCATTATGATTGGAATAAGACTGAGGAGCAGTGTATAAGCCAGTGCTCCCGCAGAAAGGAATAAATGATGTTCGTCGATTCTCTTGAATAATTTTACTAAATAATATTTGTAAAAATCTTTTACTCTGCCGATCAGTTTACTTTTCATTAGAATTGATTCTAATCGTTCATAATATTGGAAATAGTATCATAGTAAATAGATTTCAATTTCTCCAGGCCAATATCATACTGGGAATTTACTTTTAAACTATTACCTCCAACAGTCCCCATCATTTGATAAGGCACAAAACTTTTTGATGCATAGTTTTCAAATCTCTCTTTCTTATCCGGAGATATTGAAACAATTATTCTTGACTGCGATTCGGAAAACAATGAAAAATCATCCCTCGTTTTAACAGGAATATGAACGTCTGCACCTATAGGGTTTTCTTTATCAATTATACAGCACTCGGCCATTGAACAAATAATTCCTCCTTCGGCAACATCATGGGCAGAATTAAGCAGGTTATTTTCTATTAGTTGAAGAACCAATTTTTGTAAATCTTTTTCCGCCTGAAGGTCAATCTTTGGACAGTTGCCTTCTACAACTCCATGAATAATTTTAGCATATTCGCTTCCGCCAAGTTCTTCGTAATCTTCACCTAAAAGATAAATTAAGTCGCCTTCATTTTTAAAGTAAGATGTAGTAATAAAATCAATGTTATCAATATAACCTACCATTCCAATTACCGGCGTTGGATAAACAGCAGCATCCGGACTTTCATTATAAAAACTTACGTTCCCACCCGTTACAGAGGTATTAAAGAACCTGCATGCTTCGCCCATTCCTGCTATTGCTTCTTTAAATACCCAGTAGACTTCGGGTTTATAAGGATTTCCAAAGTTAAGACAGTTAGTAATAGCCAGCGGATGTCCGCCCGAGCAGACAATATTTCTTGCTGATTCGGCCACGGCTATTTTTGCACCTTCTCTCGGATTTAGGTATACGTACCTCGAGTTGCAGTCTGTTTTCATTGCTATTGCTTTTACAGTATCTTTAATTCTAATTACTGCAGAATCACAGCCGGGACCAACCACAGTATTTGTTCCTATAGTTGAATCGTACTGTTCATAAACCCACTGTTTTGAAACAATATTTAAAGAAGCAAAAACTTTTTCAAACGCCGTAGAAATACAGTCGGGTTCGGGCAATGAATTAAAATCAAAACCCCACTTCTTCGCAAGGTAATCAGGCTTTTTGGTATCTCTCCGGTAAACCGGGGCTCCGCCGCCTAATACCAGATCCCATGCAGGAAGTGAAGCCTTTTGTTCACCATTATATTTTATGTTCAGAATTCCGTCATTCTTTACTGTGCCAATTTCAACACAGTTCAAATCCCATTTTTCAAATATTTCTTTTATTCTCTCTTCTTTTCCTTTTTTCCCGACAACAAGCATTCTTTCCTGGCTTTCGGAAAGCATTATTTCATAAGCGCTCATTCCTTCCTCACGTAAAGGTACTTTGGTAAGATCAATATCCATCCCGGCATTACCCTTTTCACTCATCTCGGAAGTTGAACAAGAGATTCCGGCTGCTCCCATGTCCTGTATCCCCACAATCAAATCTTCATTAATAATTTCAAGTGTAGCTTCTAACAAAAGCTTTTCGGTAAAAGGGTCGCCAACCTGAACAGAGGGTCTTTTGGCTTCGCTTTTTTCGGAGATTTCTTCGGATGCGAATGTTGCGCCGTGAATACCGTCCCTTCCCGTCGATGAACCTACTATCATTACGGGGTTGCCTTCACCCTTTGCAATCGCAGAAGCAGTTTTATCTTGCTTTACAATTCCAACTGCCATCGCATTTACAAGCGGATTGCCTTTATATGACTCATCAAAAAAAACTTCACCTGCCACTGTCGGGACGCCGAAACAGTTGCCGTAATCGCCGATTCCTTTTACAACACCCTTAAATAAGTACTTTGTGCGAGCATCGTCAAGTGTTCCGAACCTAAGTGAATTTAATGATGCAATAGGACGAGCACCCATTGTAAAGATATCTCTTAAAATACCGCCGACACCCGTAGCCGCACCCTGGTAAGGCTCAACAGCGGACGGGTGATTATGACTTTCTATTTTAAATGCAATTGCAAGTCCTTCACCGATATCAACAAGTCCTGCGTTTTCTTCGCCTGCGCCGACCAGCAGCCTTCCGCCTTCTCTCGGCAAAGTTTTTAATTGAGCAATTGAATTTTTATAACTGCAGTGTTCACTCCACATTACACTGAAAACACCAAGCTCAGTGAAATTCGGTGTTCTGCCCAAAATTCCGCAGATTTTATTAAATTCTTCTTCGGTTAATCCGTGTTCTATCGCGAGTTCTAAGTTTACTTCAGGTTCTTTCATTTTAGTCACATGTTTGTTCAAATAAGAGAGTCAATATAATGAAAAGAAAAGTGTTTTGAAATTTGATTGTTTTTTTTAATATTTGTGTAATATTTTTTCAGCATATGCTAGTTTTATCCTAAAACACGCGATCACATTGAAATGGGTTCTAAAATATTATTGACATTTTTCAAAATCGACCGTATTTTTAGAAGTCTAATAAGATAAATTATTTTATATTAAAAATAACGCAATTTATTTATTTGTTAAAAAAATATAAAGCATATGCTTACTAAGAAATACTACGATAAAGTTTCTAAATTTATGAGTCAATTTGGAGACAAACCCTCCTCGTTTTTAGACCATGAAGCATCTGAGTTAAAAGGACCCGCAGAGACATCAAAAAAAGCTTTTAATAATATTAGTAAGAAGTCTAAAAAGTACCTTAAGAGAGACCCAAAAACCAAATTATTTGTGTTAATATCAAAATAAAACTCTATTAAAATTTGAATTTCCCAAATAAATATGGATATATTGCGCTCACATTAAATGTAGGAAATTTCAACCTTTCTAATATTGATTTCTTTGAATCAATTGATGAAGCAATTGAAAGTTCCAACTTTGGCTCAAGAATTTCTCCAATTTTTCCATTATTCGAGGATGCCAAAAATTCGGTTGAGTTAAAAAATAGATCGACTTTAATTTTTGTAAATAATCTTAAACCTACTGATATTGATTTTAATAAGTTAAGCAAAGAAAAGATTTGGCTTACATTAGGCATATTTAATATCGTTATCTTAGTTAGTGATGTTAGAAGAACTAATAATATTAAACAATGGTTAAATAAAATCAAAAAAAATTATGAGGTTTGGGAACTAAAAGCTAACAAGATTATTGAAGCTAAATACAAAAGTAATTATAATAAAAATTCAAAAAATTCTGTTCATTGCATCAAAACTAAGCAAAACGAATTACAAAATGTTATTGACGAGTACAATTCGATTATCAAAATACTTTATGAAAGATCAAAATTATTTTATCCAGAAATCATAAGTGACCTTGAAGTAATTCACGACCATATTTCTGCTAAGATAAATAATTGCACTGAGAATTCAGTATATGATGATTTGGCCGAAATTACAAACATAAATGCTGGGCTTTCTAGATTTTCTTCTCAAACCTTTTCAGGTATTTCACCGGTGAGGATAACAGAGTGCCATTTCTGGTCCAATTCTCTCTTAGGTATTGGAATTGCAAACATAGCATTAATTAACATAAGAAGATTCGTACAAAAGAAAATTGGAGAATTAAGACTAAACGAACTTTTGGATGAACAATTATATAGTCTAAATCCAATTGATATTAGTGTTATCCAACCCGATGATGATTACTGGAAAGAAGAACATTTAAATGACTTTATAAAAAATTCAAAAACTAGTAAAGATGAAATAGTCCCATTAATAACTTATTTTAGTGGTAGAGATGGTTTCAAATCATACATAAATACTCTTTCAGCACCACTAGAGTCAATTAGTTCTTGCAATACTCTACAATGGAGTCTTTTAACAATCACTCATGAAATTAGCCATAATATTGTCAAAGCAATTTTATCTGTTCTTCACTCACAGAATGGCAAAGAATTAAGTGAGGATCATTTCGACCTTTACAAGCAGAATAGAAAACCTAAAAACCTTCTTGAATCTATTCAAAAATATTTTTTTAATACTATTTTAAACATTGAGGTGGAGGAAAATGACACGTATCCTGATGACGCGAGTATAGATTTTGAACAATTCATTGACATATTAACCGAGAGGCAACGAAAAATTGAAGAACTAATTACTCATATTTTTGACTTTGTTTATTTCTATCACCAAAATATAGAGATTTATTTGAAAGAGCTATGGATTACTTGGAGCGTAATTCCCAAAATCAAAACTAGAATTCCAGATTATATAATTAGAAGTATCTGTGCAATATCATTTAAATTTCTTTACATTGAAGAATACCATGACCTTTATGAAATCTGTAAAAATCAATTTCTAGAGACTCTAGAAACTTTGAAAAAGGAGAAAAAAAAATATCAATATATAGATTTTGCAATAAAATATATTTCTGATAACAGTGATGAAATAAAAAATAAGTTTCTTTCTCGTTTACCTTTAATAAAAATATTTAAGACTTTCTTATATTCTGATACTGTAATAACTAATGTCTATAAAGAAAAATACGGTGAAAAAAGTTGGAAAAATAACCATAGAATCAGTGAGTTCAATGATTACAAAATTAGTAATCCTATTAAGTTTATCAAAAAGTATTCTCAATCAAAAAGCTCTAAACTAACAAATTCACTTTGGATTCTATATAACTTTAAAGAATTTTATCTGGAAATGAGAAAAAAATATAAAGGCGGATAAAGCTATATTATGTCATTTACAGATAAAATTCTGTTGTGCGAAACCATCTCCTTATTCTATGGGGATTTAATAC
>JASFMY010000123.1:0-21419 GCA_050117315.1 Ignavibacteria bacterium | reverse complement strand
CTCTTATTAAGTGCACATGTTTTTTCTTCAATTTATTAATTACTTTGCACTTTTTCAGGGTTTTATTCACCTATCTTATTATTTTTTAAGCTCTTATTTGCTTTTCAGCAAGCCCTAATTAGTGCTTAGGTGAATAAATAACATGTACTCGCATTGATAGTTGAACAAAAGTCCTTTAAGGCAGATAATATACCGGGGATTGCTGGACAAAAATTCAACCGGTAAAAAAATCTACAAATTATAGAGGGTACTGTTTGTAACAAGTGATATAAAGATAACTTATACCTATTGTTAAAAATTTCATGAGGTATACTAGCAGGAAATAATTTCCTGCCAGCATACTTTTTGAAAGTGTGGTTTTGTCGGGTTAATATAAAGATTAAATAATATTAGGAGATCGGTATGGAAAACGGATTATCACCACAGTTTCAATCATACCAAGGTTTGCATCGAGTAGTAACAAGTAAGCAGAGATTACAGACCCATATTCGTGAATTGTTGGACTGGCTTTCCGCACTTCCCCCTGAGGGACATCATAGCAAACATTACAATATACGATTACTCGATACTTTTTTTTCAGATACTCTTGATGAGGACGTTATTGAACACATTATAGCTTTGGCATTCCAAAAAAAAATGGATATTCGAATTCTGCTATTAGATCCATTTTCTGTTTTTGCAAGATCAAGAGCTATTTCTTTGAAACAAAATTCAGTATATGAAGTCAATTGTTCTCTTTTTATGGTATACAATGCCCTACGAATAGTAGCAGGGAAGAAAGCTAAAGGAAAGTTAAAACATAGTGATAAATTTAGGAATTCTTCTTTTTTGGAAGAACTTCTTTTTATGATCCGTGAAATCAATGGAAGTCCAGCTTTAGAAATAAGATTTTATAATCTTTTAACTGAGGCACCTGTCTACATCTTTTCAGAATTTTTAGGGAAAGGACTTATTCTTCATGATCAAAGTGCTGCACATAATCCTTGGTTAATGTTTGTTGATGACATAACACAAGAGGATGATTTATATGACTATCTATCATCCAATTTCGACACAATATGGAATGAGGATAGTATTGCGAATCCCATTCCCCAAAACGATGTAAACACAAACATAAATACTAAGGGTGTATTCATTAGTCATGGTCACAATGAAGCCGTTACTCTTAAGATACGTAATTTCTTAAAAGACGATCTTAATCAACACCCAATACTTTTTGAAGACTCGGCAAAACCTGGACTTACCATTGTTGAGAATCTTGAAATAATAACACGAGGCTGCTCTCGTGCTATTATTCTCTTAACAAAGGAGGATGAACTGAAAGACGGCGGAATCCGTGCAAGACAAAATGTTATACATGAGCTAGGTTATTGCCAGTCCCTTTATGGTAGAAATCGTGTTGTCCTATTGCTTGAAGAAGGTGTTGAACTACCTAGTAATATTTCCGGTATTCTTCATTCAAAGTTCATAAAGTCTAATGTAGAAATGTGTTATGAATTTCTGAGAAAAAACCTTTTGTAAAAATTTGATAATGTTAATGCCTGATCCATTCAAAAAAATTCGCATCTTGGCTGAGCAAAAAGGTTTACTTTTTGAACATCATCCTGAGGCTTATAATTCAGATGTTGTGACCTGCGAAGAAGCAGCAAAAGCACGCAATGTTAATGTAACTAATGAACTTAAGCATATGTTAGTTAAATTCCACAATAAATTTGCTTTAGTACATGTTTGTGGTAATCTTGATGTTGAGCTTGAACTTGTAGCACATGCCATTAAGGTACAACAGGTTCATTTGGCTAGCTTAAAATATACTCCGATTGGCCATATACCACGAGGTACTATCTGCCCATTCAAACAGCCATTATGGTCCTGGTTTCATATTCTTGATAAATCGATCGAATTAAAAGAATGGATGACAACAAATGACGGCACCAAAAGAGGATTTTTACGGTTCAATCCACTTCTACTTCGGTATTCTTCAAATTACATGTATGCTAATGTTAGTCAACCTCATTCGAAAAGGAGCTTATAATATAATGCTTATTCATAGAATGTTACTTATTACCACTGGAGGCACAATTGCTGGTCGTGTTGCGGCTTACAAAAATGATAATATAAATGTACCAACTACCACTGAGTTTTCTGAAATTATCAGGCCAACCATGTATTCAATAAAAAATACTTGGGATGTTGAAGTTATAATAAATACAATAGAGTTATCTGATGTAGATAGCTCCGATATTTTGCCAAACCATTGGATAGATTTAGCATCATTAATAAAAAAAGAATATGATAATTATGATTCATTCATAATTACACATGGGACAAACACATTAGGTTATACTTGTGCAGCATTATCATTTGCACTCGCAAATTTAAATAAGCCTGTAATTCTGACTGGTTCACAGGTGCACTACGGACAACCAGGTACTGATGCATTAACAAATTTGAGTAATGCGGTTCGAGTGGCAGTTTGGCCAAGGGAACCATATTTAAGTCAGATTAGGGGCGTACTTTGTGTTTTCGGCAGTCACATAATTACAGGTACAAGAGTTAAAAAAGATACAGAGTTCGATTTTGACGCATTCAGATCATTTAAAGCTGGAGATATAGGGCGCATTGGACGTATAATAAATATCAATGAAGATAACTTAAATAAGCATAATAGTTATTTGAGTTCCCATACCTATGCTTTAGCAAAAAAAGCTGAAGATTTGATTTGTGAGAATAATTTTGACATGAACATTGTATCAATAACAGAATTTCCTGGCATGAATCCAGATATTTTTAAATCACTAGTAGATCGATTGAACACAAAGGGTTTTATATTACGAGCATTTGGTGCTGGTGATGCAAGTACAAATCTTAATAGTAGTTTTCAATTCCTAAAAAATCGGGAGATACCTATTGTAGTAACAACACAAGCACCCAATGGAATTAGTAATTTTCAAGTAAACGAGCCAGGGCAATACTTATCTAGGAACATGTTAGCAATTCCTGCTTATGATATGAGTATTGAATCACAAACAACCAAACTCGCATGGTTATTAGCAAAAAAGCATAGCGGAGAAATAACCTATTCGCAACTATGCAAAGAGATGACTCACGACATAAAAGGTGAAATTAATGTTGTATGGGAAATTGGCCTATAGTAGAAATATTTTGGCATAATGTATTAGTCTTAATTTAGCATTAGTAGGCTAACCACGCCTATGTGCTAAAAGAAAATAAGTGTAATTACTTCAAAAAATAGAAGGTAATAAAATGCAAATCGGCATAAAAAATATAACAAAATTAACATTGGTCTTTTGTTTATTCCTTTGTACAAATATGTTACTAAAAGCTCAAACACTACCTTCAACTTCACAAACAAAAGAAATATTTGCCTTAATCTTTGACGATGATGACGCCTATGGCTTGTCAATTTCTTATGAAGACAAAGTTAAAGCAAAACTATTTATAACAGACCTAATAGACGGATCATGTGGTATTGCTCTAGCGAAAGGTGCTCTTTATACTACAAACTTGAGAAGTTTAGTGATCAAACTGCTTATTGAATGGGAAACAACTTGCGAGGCTGACCCTCCTGTATATTATGTCCCTGTAAAAAATCAAATTAAAAGAAGTTGGAAATCTATATATGAATTCAGAAAATTATCGGGAACTTGGCAAGGATAAAGAGAATAAGTTGAGCAATTTTTGAAATAGTAAAATATAATTCAATCTAATTTCTTCAGAGGAAAAGATGAATAAAAAAATGTGCTTTTTTCTAATATTCCTCGTAGCCTGTTTGACTAATCAATATGCTCAAACTAAAGCTAATGGGACAGTATTGTTTGATATAAATGTTGACTGTAATGTGTTTATTGACGGGGAATTTGTTAACAAAATTACTGCAAATGAAGTTAAAAAAATTTTAGTTATGGGTGGAGAAAGATTATTACAACTTAAATCCGTTGATAACAAAAAGGTCTTACATAAAGAGATTCTTTCTGTTAAACCTAATCAACAAAAGGTAATAAGCTTATCATTAAGTGGATTAGATAGTAAAAAACCTCTCCGCTTTGAAAATGAAATGGCTAAGAGGGATGCTTTTCTAGAATATGGAAATAAGAGAGAAGACTTCCTTTTGGCTATAAAACTATATTCAAATTTATTAGACAGCCTTTCTGGAGAGAGTAAAAATATAGTTTATCTTAAATTAGCAAATGCGTATAGTGCCCTGGGTAAGTTACCGCATGTGAAACAGCCTGAATACTTAAGCACAGCAATAAATTATTTTGAGAAATATATCAACCTTGATACTAATTCAAGCGATATACCTATAATTTCTTCTAAAATTGCTTTACTTAACAGCCAAAAGAGGGAAGTTGCAGAAAATATAGAGAGACTTCGGAAAATGGAAGGGTATTGGGCTGTTTGTGTTTTTGCGACTGGGCATGAAAGTAGAGCTAGTAAAAAATGGGAAACGGTAGGTTTTGAAGTTTATTTATTAGATAATTTACAAGTCATGATTAAAGTCGATGTAGTTACACGCAGAGACCTTACTACCTACAACACTACAGTAGTTAAATTTGAGAATATACCTGCAGAAGTAATTAAGAACAGAATAGAATTTTCTTATTCTAAATGTAATCGTATAGAACATCCTGTTGAATATGAGCAGCTTAATTTAAATTCATTGTGTTATGATAATAATGTGATTGTCGTTTTTGAAGATGATTTTTCCAAGGCTCTTGTAAGCGGTACTGAGCTTAATCCAGCTACATTTTGTAAGAATTATTATTATTGATTTTCACATCCGTTATCAAGTGATGTATACTATCAAAGATAAAGGTGAACAAGTATTCCATTGCTGGGTTTTAAGAAAAGGCAGTAAATGATAAAAATAAAATAATCCCGTCACTGAATGCTTGTCTTGCAATGTGGGGGCCTGTGACGGCAGTAAAAAACTAAAAGATGAGCAGAAGAGGACGAAGTAAATTAACTGAAAAAAATTTCTTCTTCGTAACAACAATAGTTAACTTTGTTAAAGTATTTGATGATGAAAAATGCTGCGATGCTCTGATTAATAACATAAAATACTATCAAAAAAAATACTATTTTGAAATACCGGCATATGTAATAATGCCGACAAACTTTCATTGGATAGTAAAAACAGACAACACTAAAGGAAACATTTCAGAGATAATGCGGGATATAAAAAGTATAGTGCATGGGATATTCTTGAAATAGTAGAGAAAAAAGGAAAACAAGAGTTACTTAATGTCTTTAGTGAAAGAGCAAAAGACTTTCCCACGCACAAAAGAAAACTATGGATGCAGAGATTTGATGACGAAGTAATAAGAAACAATAAAATGTTCCGGGTGAAATTAAAGTACATAGATAACAATCCCGTTAAAGCCGGCTTAGTATCAAAAGCTGAGGAATATCCACGAAGGGATGACTATGTCATAAATATTCGAGCGCGAGAAACTATGTCAGCAATGATCAGACTGTGATTTTTGTTGATACGGAATATGCGGGTATAGAGATAACTTGAGGTTAATCCGTCACTGAGTGGTCAGTGACGACAGTAGAACCTCACGAAATGATTTTTCATACATAAAATTATTGACTAAATTTGTTCTTAATAACTTAGAGTTTCTGCAAAATAAAAGTCTGTCATTTCGATCCCGTTTTTTGGGTGAGAAATCTTTCAATTAGAAGATGATTTTAAAGATTTCTCCCTCCGGTCGAAACGACAAAATGTTTAGATATTTTATTTTGCAGAAACTCTCTTATATATTTAGGGTATCCCGAAAAAAATGCTTGCCTCGCTATCAGACAGGTAGTTTTAATGAAGGATATACGCAAAGTTCTAAAGAATAAATAAAAATCCGCAAACAACAGTTAAATTTACGTTATCATTAAAGGATATAAAAGGAAAATGGAAAAATTTTTTGAAGTAAAAAACCCCGACTTTAATCTGAGTCCTTATACAGGAATGACAAAAAAACATTACATTGATTGTGCAAAATATGTATTGGAGAGAGTATTTAAACATGTAGATTCATTAGAAACCCCGATGTCATTTCCTATCGTTCCCGGTAAAACTTATCCGGAACCAAATGCCCCCGACTGGCGTTACCGCTCTGCTGAGTTTGAAGCACTCGAAAGATCTTTTACAC
Source organism: Ignavibacteria bacterium (assembly GCA_050117315.1). GTDB lineage: Bacteria > Bacteroidota > Ignavibacteria > Ignavibacteriales > Melioribacteraceae > JANQIV01. The sequence continues at coordinate 15,249 of JASFMY010000123.1, read as the reverse complement.
TTGCAGGACCTCTTATGCATGTTGATCCCGAGGTTGCCGTAAACAACATAAAATTACGCGATTATTACAGTCTTCAATTTTACAATACTTTTACGCCGGGGCATCCGAATTCATTACCCCTGCCGGAAGAATTGCCTGATTCCACTTACCAGTTTACCTGCGAATTCGGAGGTTTATTTAAAACACTGCTTCTTATGCCGGATACAATTTGGAATACTTACACCCAGAAACAAAAGGATGAAATGGCGGTCTGTATTTCAAAATGGGGACATCACAGGACTACCCAAAACAACTGGCGTATTTTCAATATTGTTACGCTTTCTTTTCTTAAAAAACACGGTTACGAAATTGACGATGAATTATTAAAGAGTCACCTTTTATGGGTAGCATCATACCATTCCGGCGACGGATGGTACCTCGAACAAACTTATAATTATTACACAATTAGTCTGTTCATAGTTTATCTTACCATTTGGAACAGGGCTTTTGGCGATGAATTTTATCCTGAAATTGCAGAAACAATTGAAAAATCTGCACAAGAACTAATGAAAACATATATGAATTTTTTCGCAAGGGATGGGTATATTACTATGTGGGCTAGAAGCATAACTTACAGAACATGGATTTCAGGAGGATTCCCTGTTTCTTTTATGCTTAAAGGCGAATCTCCACTTGACCCGGGCTGGGCGAGAAGATTGTGTTCGGGTTCATTGCTTCAATTTGTAACACGCGAAGAATTTTATCAAAACGATGTTCCATGCCTCGGTTTTTACAGGCACACAGAATACATCTTACAAAATTATAGCTGTGCCGGAAGCCCTTTGATTATGTTTATACCTTTCATCTGCCTGGCTCTGCCCGATGATTCACCGTTCTGGACAGCTAAAGAAAACGAAGGTATATGGGAAAACCTTGGAGATAAAACAAATATTGAGATACTTGACAATCCCGGACTTGTTTTGGCAAATCATGGCAAAACCGGTACGACCGAAATAATACCCGGAAAAGTTTATTATGATGACCATAACTATTCTAAACTTGCTTATAATTCTCACTTCCCGTGGGAAGACCATAATCCGCAGGGCGGCACTTCGATGGAATACTGTTTCCGCAGTCTTGATCCGCGCGATACACGCGGCGATGATATTAATTTTTATCTTACCGGGCTTAAAGTAGAAAACAGTTCCGAAAAAAACATGTTATACACAACATCCCAAAGTATGCTTTATAACGGAGTAAGGCGGGATGTAATATATAGACAAGCTATTATGAGGAAACCGCCTAACAACGGGGTAGGATATATTATAGACCTTGCCGAAATAATTATACCGGGCGGAGTAATAAGAATTGACCGTTCGAGAATGGCATTTGAATATGAGCTAACTTTAGGACATTTCGGCTTGCCGCATATCAATGGAAATAAAGCCGACGTTAAAAAATTTGAAGAGGGATCAAAAAAAATAATTACAGCTTCAATACCGGGAAGAAGACTTGCATTAATTACTTATAACGGATGGGATGAAACAGATAGTTTAACACACGAAGGACGAAATGCCGAAGCGGATGAAAGTACTGTTATTTATGCTCATAAAAAAAGATTACAAAAAAATCCTCCTATGGAATTGATGATATCCGTTCTACTTCATAAAATGGATGACAGCGATTGGACGGAGGTAGAATTATCACCTGTAAAAAATATAGAGATTATGGAAATTACACCCTCATATTCTTCATTAGGGGCAATAATTACCCTTAATAATAATAAAAAGTATGAGATAGATTTTAAGGATATGGACGGATACCGGTCGTGTTAAGGAGTGATGTAAAATTGATTCCACGTAGAAAATATATTAATGCTGAAAAGTATTAGAAAGAACATTTAAATGGCTTTTGTAAGAGAAAAATTAATTTTGCCTGAAGGCGGTAAAAAATTACTGCTTCACTCTTGTTGTGCTCCTTGTTCAGGAGAAGTGATGGCAGCTATCATTGCTTCTGATATTGAGTTTACCATTTTCTTCTACAACCCAAACATCCATCCCAAAAAGGAATACGACCTGCGCAAGGATGAGAACATGCGGTTTGCGGAAAAGCATAACATTCCGTTTGTTGATGCCGATTACGAAACAGACGATTGGTTTGAGCGTGCCAAAGGAATGGAATGGGAACCGGAAAGAGGCATTAGATGCACCATGTGTTTCGATATGCGGTTTGAACGCACTGCCTTATATGCCTCCGAAAACGGATTTGATATAATCAGCAGTTCTCTGGGGATTTCCCGCTGGAAAAATATGGAACAGGTCAATGATTGCGGAATCCGTGCAGCCAGCCACTATGACGGTATCAGGTATTGGACATACAATTGGCGGAAAAAAGGAGGTTCTGCACGAATGTTGGAAATCAGCAAAAAAGAACAATTCTTTATGCAGGAATATTGCGGATGTGCTTATTCTTTACGGGATACGAATAACTGGCGTATGAAAAACGGAAAAGATAAAATTAAAATAGGTGAAAAATTCTATGGTAAAGATTAATAGGCAACATTCCGCCGGACACATCTGCCGTAATCTTTGTCGCTTTTATCTTTGGTTATTTCGGTGTTGAAATGCCTGATGTTATTCAAAAATTAGGACTAATATTTTTATCTATTCGGTAGGTATTCAAGCAGGTCCCGGTTTTTTTGATTCTTTTAAAAAACAGGGTATAAAGTTAATAATATTCCATTGCTGCCACCGTCCCCCGTAAAAAAGAACGAGGCAGGCCCACCTACGTAAAAAGAAACTTCGGAGGACAGGCACACGGTGGCACACTAGCTGGGTTTTAAGAAAAGACAGTAAAAGATAAGAATAAAATAATCCCGTCACTGAGTGCTTGTCTCGCAATGCGGGAATCAGTGACGGCAGTAAAAATCAATTAACTAATTTAATAATTGTCGGGTCTACCCTAAGGGGAATAGGCTTTATAAGTGCATGAGTCCCGCAACAGCGCGGTATTCTTAGGGGGCTTGGAGATGGCGACATCTCCCGGCTACCCGGTATATGCCTGAAAATAAATTATGGATTTAAGTAAAAAAACATTAATTGATTTTGATGGCGAGAACAGAATTAAACTAAATTCTAATTATTCTCGTACTACCCTCGCTAATAAAATGATTTCTACTTGGGTTGAGTACATCGAATGTGATAGAAAGTGTAGTCGTTCATCCTATTGCAAATATGTAAAAAAAGACCCACAAAACAATCAAAGAACACTTGAGATTAAGTGTGGTGTAGCAACAACAGCTATAAAAAATTTTGTGAAGCATACTTTTAATTTATTGGAGTCGTTTGACGATAAGAGTATCCAAGATTATTTAGATGGTGCTTACTACTACTATAAATTTATCTATACAACTGAAGTAAGTACCGGTCATTTTCTCAATAATTATTTTCTCAATTCTTGGGGAAGTCATGCTGCTCATACATTTGGTCAGTTAAAGTATATTAGAGAAGATCTAAATCAGTTGATACATTTCTGGAAAGATATTAGCGAACTGAACGTTAAAAAAAATATAATTCTTGTTGAGGGTGAATCTGAGGAGATTTTTGTTAAAACCATTGATTGCACTTCCCTTGGCTGGTTTCCTCAAATGGATATTAGAAATTATGGTGGCAAAGGGAATGTGGGGGCTAAAAAATGAAATCCTTAATTGGGGAATTTCACAACCGTGGATATAATATTTTTGTGGAAGGAGATGCTGATAATAATAAAAGACAAGTTATAAACACACTTTTATCAAAAAACATTATTCCAAAAGAAAATTTATTCGTTTTTGAAATTGACTTTGAAACGTCTATTCCTTGGGATTTGCTATTTGCATCATTGAAGAGTATTAAGCTAAACAAAAATATAAAAGATATTAATGAGTTTCGAGACATTGTGAACGCACGCGATAAATCTATTATAAAAATTCTTAAAGAAAGGTATTCTATCGATCTCGAACCAATTAAAATACAATTCGCTGAAAAATTGGCTTTAATTATTAATAAGAATGATAATTGCTGGCGAAGAAATGATTTTATGGATTCTGAGTTGGGTAAATTTCTTTTATTTATCAGAGCTATATTATAAGGCATATCCAGTGTTGCAAGCGGAATGCTTCAACCGGTCGTAACATTTGCAGTTCGGCTTTGTTTTGTTTTTATAAGGTAGGAAGTATTTAACTAACATAATCAGTAAATCGTGGCATGTGACCTTAAACACCACGCCGTTTGGCGACATGAAGTCACGTAAATGGCAGTTATCATCGTTCTTTGAGATAGTTCTGAGGGGGCTTGGAGGTGGTGACATCTTCCGGCTACCCGGTAGAAACATACAATTTATGATTTGGTCGATGAAGATTTTTGTTTTTTTAGATATTCTTCAGTAGCGATCATTAATAAAGTTGATCGTTTGAGCCCCATTTTCTTTCTATAATTGTCAACTTTGTTTAACAATCTAGCAGGGAAAATTACATTGAATCTTTTAAGCGCTTCATACGATTCAAGTAATTGTTCATCAATAGCTATAGGAATCAGATCTGAGTTCGGGTATTTTTTCTTTAACTCTATGTATGAGCTCGGTTCTTTTATGAAACGGGATTCGGCATTAGCCAACCAAGCTGCCAATACATCGGTAGCATTATCTAATGCTTCATCTCTATTACTGCCGAATGTTACACAACCATTTAGATCCGGAAATTCAACTTCAACGGTATTTTTACTATGATTAAAGATTGCATAATAATATTTCATATTTATTTCTCCAATCCGGCTGCTTTCAAGATATTCTTAGCTGTTCCAATTGGAATGTCACCCGCATGTCTTGGCACCGGTATGGGTGGATATCCACTTTTGATCCATATATCGTGTTTTCCGCCTGTTCGTTTTTTGAAATCAGCTTTTTTTAACAATTTCTCTATTTCACGTTTCGTCATTAAATTACACATTAGTGTGTGCTTAAGTGCAAAAATAAATAGGTTCGGTATAAGTATCAATTAAAAAATGATGTTTCTACCATGTTTTGATTTAAGCGTAAGAACCAATATTATTTAGCCGGAGAAGATAATTCCGCCCTCTCCTCTTTTATTATTTCTTATATATAAAATAAGAACCCATCTCTTTTATTTTCAGTAAAAAAAAATACGACTTACTTAATTTTATTATTCTTTATTTTGGATTTTTAAATTACATCATACCGCAATAATCATTTATTCCATAGCTGCCACCGACCCACGCCAAAATACAGGCGGGCCCGCCTTCGTTAAAACTACGGCAGGAAATCTTTATACATGTTTATTGGAAGATATCTCCTCACAAAAAACGTTCGTCGATATGACAATTAAGCACAGTTTTTACTATTATCTAACCATGTATTTCACACAACGGGTTATATATATAATTAGTATAATTATCCGCTCAAGAAAAAAGACTTATTATGAATGTTAGATTATCCGGATTCCTTTTGACCTTTTTTTTATTTTTTTGGGGCTTCTTTCCGGCCACCGACATCACTTCCCTTCTACCTCCGGCCTATGTGTGCTTGTCTGCCAATGCAGAAGCAATCATTCCGGGTTTACAGACTACCCGAAAATTCTAAGAAATATTACCAACAAATAATTTCACATCAATGTTGACTAGATATATTTTTATCGATATATTTGTATCGATAAAAATATATCGATAAAGAAATAAATAATATGAACGTTGAAACAATAATAATTCCGGAACCTACATTAAGAAGACTCCCCAAATATGTCCATCTGCTCGAAAGATGGAAAAAGGAAGACAAACAGTATGTATCCAGCTCCATGGTTGCAGATGAGCTCGGGCTTGATTCTATACAGGTGCGCAAAGATTTAAGTTTTGCAGGCTTAACAGGCAAACCGAAAATCGGTTTTGAACTAAATGAACTACTTCCTGCTATAAAACATATACTTAACTGGGATAATATTGAAGAAGCTTTCCTTGTGGGAGTAGGAAGTCTTGGTGAAGCAATTCTGGGTTACCAGAATTTCAAAAATTACGGATTGAATATAATTGCAGCTTTTGACAACAATCCTAAAAAGATCGGGAAGAAAAGGTCAAGTGTAGAAATCCTCAATGTTGATAAGCTTCTCGATTTGACCAAACGGATGCATATCAATATCGGGATAATAACTGTACCTGCAAATGTTGCCCAGCAAACAGCAGATATTATGATTGAAGGCGGAATGACGGCAATATGGAATTTTGCCCCGGTTCACCTTAAAGTTCCCGAAAATATTATTGTTGAAAATGCGCAGTTGTCATTATCTCTTGGAGTGCTTACTCATAAATTATCTACAAAAATGAAAGTGCAGAATAAATAAAACTTTATAGACTATTCCAATAACGGAGAAAATTATGAAAACAAATGACGATACCGCGTTGGCAGTAAGAAAATTTGAAAAGGTTTGCCAAATCATTGAAAAGAATAATTGCGATAAAAACAGGCTGATTCCCATTTTACAGGCAGTCCAGGAGGAATTCCGTTACCTGCCTGAAAAAATTTTAACATTTGTCGCCATATCATTAAATATACCGCCGGCAAAAGTCTTCGGAGTTGCAACATTCTATTCCCATTTTGCTCTAAAACCCAAGGGTAAATATTTAATAAAAATTTGCGACGGAACAGCTTGCCACGTAAAAGATAGTATTCCCATTTACGAAGCGCTTATGAAAAAATTAGGTCTTACAAAAGAAAGAAACACTACCGAAGATTTAATGTTCACACTCGAAACAGTTTCCTGCCTAGGTGCATGCGGACTGGCTCCTGTTGTTGTAATCAATGAAGAAGTATATTCGATGATGACTCCGGAAAAAGCTGTAAAAGTTATTGACGATATAATAAAAGGAGAGAAACAAAATGCAGCCGCTTAATCCTGATTTAAACAAAATTAGAAATGATTATCTAGAAAACATAAAAGTAATTAAAAGAAAAATTATTATATGTGCCGGAACAGGCTGTGTTGCCAATGGTTCCAAAAAAGTTTACGAAGAATTCAAAAAAGAGTTACAGTTAAATTCACTCGAATATATAATAGAACTCAAATTTCAGAAAGAGTCTAAAGATAAAATTTTAGTAAGCGAAAGCGGCTGCCAGGGTTTCTGCCAGATGGGCCCCCTTGTAACTATTGAACCCGATGGAATTATGTATGTCCGCGTTAAACCGGAAGATGTAAAAAATATAGTTCGCAAAACTTTATGTAAAAATGAAATAATTGATGAGCTGTTATATACAAACTCTTCCGACGGTAAACACTACAAAGGTGAAAAAGACATTCCTTTCTACTCTCGCCAGCACCGGTTTGTATTAAAAAATTGCGGTAAGGTTAATCCCGGAGATATTAATGAATACATATCTATCGGCGGATATGAAGCATCTAAAAAAGCCTTACTTCAAATGAGTACAACCGATATTTGCGAAGAAATAACCTTTGCCGGGTTAAGAGGAAGAGGCGGAGGAGGCTTTGGAACGGGCAGAAAATGGGAGCTTGCCAAAGTTCAACCGGAAGGTAAAAAGTATATTATCTGCAATGGCGATGAAGGCGATCCCGGCGCATTCATGGATAGAAGCATTATGGAAGGGAACCCTCATTCTGTTATTGAAGGAATGATAATAGCCGGGAAAGCTATAGGTGCGGATGAAGGCTTTATATATGTCCGTGCAGAATACCCGCTTGCAGTTAAACGTATTAGAAAAGCAGTTCAAAAAGCCGAAGAACTCGGGATACTCGGAGAAAATATTTTCGACTCAGGATCCAATTTCAAAATTAATGTAATGGAAGGAGCCGGGGCTTTTGTATGCGGAGAAGAAACAGCATTGATGGCATCAATTGAAGGCTCACGCGGAATGCCGAACCCTAAACCTCCCTTCCCTGCCCAAGCCGGTTTGTGGGGCAAACCTACAATAATTAATAATGTTGAAACACTCGGGACTGTTCCTTTAATAATTAGAATAGGAGCAAAAGAGTATAGAAACCTCGGGACAAAAGGATCACCCGGGACAAAAACTTTTGCTTTAACCGGGCACGTTGTTAATACAGGGTTGATCGAAGTCCCTTTCGGTACAACACTAAGAGAAATTATTTTCAACATCGGAGGCGGTGTAACAAACAGCGAAGGCAAAGTTGATCCTGAAGCTTTTAAAGCAGTACAAATAGGCGGACCGAGCGGCGCATGTCTAACTGAAGAACATTTAGACCTCCCGCTTGACTTTGATTCATTAACCGGTATCGGTGCAATGATCGGTTCCGGCGGACTTGTTGTTATGAACAAAGAAACCTGCATGGTAAAAATTGCCCGGTTCTTTATGCAGTTTACTCAAAACGAATCGTGCGGTAAATGTGTTTTATGCAGGGAAGGTACAAAACAAATCTTAGCACTGCTTGACGATATAATTGAAGGAAGAGGTACGCCGGGTACAATCGATCTTCTCGAAAATTTATCCTCCGCCGTTAAAACTGCATCCCTCTGCGGTTTGGGAAAATCTGCCCCCAACCCGGTTTTATCAACTCTAAAACACTTTAGAGAAGAATACAATATGCACGTTGTACAGCATAGGTGCCCAACAAAAAAATGTAAAGCATTAATGACGCCGCAGATAGTTGAGGAGTTATGTAAAGGATGCGGACTTTGTGCAAAAAAATGTCCGGTTAATGCAATTACCGGTGTAAAAAAAGAACCTTATCATATCAACGAAGAACTTTGTATTAAATGCGGCGCATGTATTGAAGCCTGCAGATTAAATGCTATTGTGGGAGGTTAACTATGAAATCCAATACCCTATTTATAAACGGTCGCGAAGTCGAATTCAATAACGAAAGAAACCTGCTTGAGGTTATTCGTAAAGCAAATATTGAAATTCCTACGTTCTGTTATCACAGCGAATTAAGTACATACGGAGCATGCAGGCTGTGCATAGTTGATATAGAAGGAAGAGGAATTGTAACATCCTGCTCAACCAAACCTGAAGCGGGTATGAAAATAAAAACCCACACCAGCCAGGTACGTGAAATAAGGAAAATATCACTCGAACTTCTTCTTGCCAACCACGAAAAAAGCTGTACTACCTGCGTTAAAAGTGCAAACTGCAAGCTGCAGGATCTTGCAAATAAATTAGGAGTGGACGAAGTTCGTTTCAAAAAAACAGGTGAGTTAAAAGCAATTGATATATCATCCGATGCATTAGTGCGCGATCCTAATAAATGCATACTTTGCGGCGACTGCGTAAGAGCTTGTTATGAAATCCAGGATATCGGCGCTATCGATTTTGCATACCGCGGTTCCGAAGTTGCTATTCTCCCTGCTTTTGGAAAAGATCTGAATAAAGTTGAATGTGTGGATTGCGGTCAGTGTGCAAGGGTATGCCCGACCGGAGCCATCACCCCGAAACAAAATACCGATGATGTATGGAAAGTTCTAGACGATAAAAATAAAAAAGTGGTTGCACAAATAGCCCCGGCTGTTAGAGTTGCAATCGGTGAGTTATTTGGAATTAAACCGGGTACATTAATGATCGGGCAAATTGTTGCGGCACTTAAAATGATAGGTTTTGATAAAGTATTCGATACTTCCTTCACGGCTGATTTAACAGTACTCGAAGAAACTACCGAGTTCCTGAAAAGAAAGGAAAAGAATACAAATCTGCCTTTATTCACTTCTTGCTGTCCAGGCTGGGTTAAATTTGCAGAACAGTATTACCCGGAGTTTCTCCCGAATTTATCCACATGTAAATCACCGCAGCAAATGTTCGGTTCAATAGCAAAAGAAATTTTACCCGAACAACTATACGTAAAGAAAGAAAATCTGGTTGTAGTTTCCATTATGCCGTGTACGGCTAAAAAGGTTGAAGCCGGAAGGGATGAGTTTACGAATGAAAATATTAAAGACGTAGATTATGTAATTACCACGCAGGAACTAGCCGCAATGATTAAACAGGCAGGAATTAAATTTGAAAATCTTACGCCTGAATCACTCGATTTGCCGATGGGATTTAAAACCGGCGCCGGTGTAATATTCGGCAACAGCGGCGGTGTAAGCGAGGCAGTGCTCCGTTATGCATCCGAAAAAATCAGCGGTAAAAAAATATTACAGCACGATTTCACAGAACTCAGAGGCGATGACGGTGTTCGTGAAGTTGAAGTCAACCTGGATGGTAAAAAATTAAAACTCGGAATTGTAAGCGGATTAAAAAATGCAAAACTATTACTGGAAAAAATTAAAACAGGTAAAGCCGATTATGATCTTATTGAAGTTATGGCATGTCCCGGCGGATGTATAGGCGGAGCAGGACAGCCGTATATTTTTGATGAAGAAACAAAAATGTTAAGAACCAAAGGTTTATTCGAAGCCGATAAAATGCTTCAATTACATAAATCACAGGAAAATCCTTATGTGCAGCAGTTGTACAAAAATCTATTACTGGAAGAAGGAAGTGAAAAGGCACACAATTTGCTCCATACTACATACAAAAATAAAAAACGAATCTTTGAATCGGAATTAAGCTTTATGAACGGAGGCGATTCTCAAAAGCTGGAAATTAAGGTTTGCATCGGTACAAATTGTTATTTGAAGAAATCTCAAAGTCTGTTAAGTAAGTTAATAGCTTATGTTGAAGAAAAAGAACTTCAGCCGTTCGTTGATGTGAGTGCCACCTTTTGTATGGAAAACTGCAGTGAAGGTCCGAATGTTACAATAAACGGAATTCACATAAAAGAGTGCGATCTTCAAAAAGCGGTTTCAGTAATGAATAAGTTTCTCGATAACAAACTTCAGCCGGCTTAGGATTAATTCCGTTAACCGGAAATAAAATGAAAAATACGACTAATGAAATAAAGACTCCTATTATATATACTAATGAAGCTAGCTGCAGAGATTGTTACAGATGCGTAAGAGCCTGCCCCGTAAATGCGATACGGCTGGTAGAAGGACAGGCATCGGTAGATCGGGACAAATGTATACTATGCGGTACCTGTCTGCGGGAATGCCCACAGGGAGCAAAATCATTTCGGAATGATCTCGAAAAAGTGAAACGATTATTAAATGATGATTATTATGTCGCTGTTTCAATTGCTCCCTCATTTCCGTCTTTGTTTGAAGATTGGCAGATTAAAAGAGTCCCGTCCCTACTTCGTAAACTTGGCTTTGCTTATGTAGCCGAGACAGCCGAAGCGGCATATTTTGTTGCGAAAGAATCCGTTAAATATATCGGGTGCAACGGAAGCAGTGAGTGTTATACCTCAGCCTGCCCTTCGTTCGTTAATATGGTTGAAAAATATTACCCTGAAAAAATTGATTCTTTAATCCCCGTGGTTTCACCTATGATTGCGCACGGACGAAGACTTAAAACCAAACTAGGCAAGGATGTAAAAGTTGTTTTTATAGGACCTTGTCTTGCTAAAAAGGAAGAAGCGGAAAGGCCCTCTAACTTGGGAGCCGTAGATTTTGTACTTACATTTACAGAATTATTCGAATGGATCAAAGAAGAAGAAATAGACTTTCGCAATCTTGAGGATAGTGAGTTTGATGATTTCGTATCCGGCTATGCAAGGCTTTTCCCAATTGAAGGGGGACTTGCCAAAACCGCAGCTTTAAGTACAGACCTTACGGATACCAATAATTTTTTTGTCAGCGGATATGATGAAATCAAAGATATTATTTCATTTTTCCCAACGGATAAATCTAAAAATTTTATTGAACCGTTAATATGTAAAAGCGGATGCATAAATGGTCCCGGAATACCGGGCGATTCAAATATTTTCGAACGCAAAAACAGGCTGCAAAAGTACCACCGGTCAATAGAGAATATCGAGTTTGAAGATAAAGTAATTAAGACTGATTATACTACCCGCTATAACCATAATCTGTATTTACGCAAAACTAAATTTACCGAAGAATCTATTCGTCAAGTATTGGAGTTAACCGGTAAAAGCAACAAAGAAGATGAATTAAACTGTGGTGCTTGCGGTTACGGTTCGTGCAGGGAAAATGCAATTGCAGTTTTGCAGGGGATGGCTGAAACCGAAATGTGCATTCCGTATATGAGAAAACTAAGCGAACAGCGGAGCGATAAAATTATTGAGACTACTCCCAACGGAGTTGTTATTCTCGACAAAGAGTTAAACATAATACATATGAATCCTGCATTCAGAAAATTATTTATGTGCAGCAACGCAATTCTCGGTAAACGCATTTCATATCTGACGGATCCCGAACCCTTTGTTAATCTTAAAGAAGGGGATAAAAATAAAATTGAATCAACAGTCCGCCACGAAAATTATAAGTTAACATGTCACCAGATTCTTTATAAACTGAATGAAGTAAACCAGTACGTTGGTATTTTTGTAAATATCACTAAAAATATAGCCGACGTTGAAAAGCTTGATGAGCTGAAAGAAAAGACAATAATAAAAGCGCAGGAACTGATGGATCACCAGATCAATATGGCGCAGCAGCTTGCAAAACTTCTAGGTGAAAGCACTGCAAAAGGCGAAGAGCTTGTTGAAAACTTACTCCAGATAACCCGTGATGAAAGAATTAAAAAAGGCGGTAAAGGTAACAACTGGTTATGGGATATTTACACACAGAAATAATTGGTGAACAGATTTCGAAGAAACCGGGCTCCCCATGCGGAGACGTTATTTATTTCGATAAAAATAAGTCATCCACTTTGCTGATTTTATGCGACGGTTTGGGTTCGGGTATTAAAGCCAATATTGCTGCAAACATGTGCGTAGCAAGACTGAGAGAATTAATCTCATCCGGTTTTTCACTGAGGAAAGCATTTTCGTTCCTAATTAAAACAATGGAAGAAGCACGCAAAAACGATTTACCCTATGCCGTATTTACGGTAGTAAGAATTTTATCCGACGGTGTGGGAACTGTGCTTTCTTATGAAATGCCGCCCCCGTTATTTTTATCGAATCGTTATGCAGCGCCGCTGAAATTAATTAATCACTCCTATTATGACGGCATTGTAAGTGAAACCGATTTTACACTAAATAAAAATGAAGGTTTGCTTGTTTTCAGCGACGGAATAATTCAATCCGGCTTAGGCAACGGTTTTCCATACGGCTGGGGTACGGAAGCTGCCGCTAAGTTTGTCACCGAAAAATTGCAGCAAGGTTTTTATTGGAGAGATATACCGGGAATGGTACTTAAACAAGCTGAAATAAACTGGGGCAAAAAGATAGGTGATGACTGCAGCGCTGCACTTTCATTCTGCCGGAAAGCAACTACTGTGAATATTTTAACAGGACCACCCGCCGATGAAAATAAGGATAAAGAATTTGTTCAAAAGTTTTTGGAGAAGGACGGGCTTAAAATTATATGCGGTGCATCCACTGCAAAGATTGTTGCGCGGGAATTGGAACAGGAACTTGAAATAAATCCTAAATTCAAAAGTACAATTGCCCCGCCGGATTATGAAATTGAAGGAATAGACCTTGTGACGGAAGGCGCCGTCACGTTAAACCAGCTTTACAATATCTGGAATGAAAACGATACCATTTTTGAAAAATATTCACCGGTCACGGAGTTATATCATTTGTTAAAAGTGAGTGATAGAATTAACTTGTTAATCGGGACATCAAAAAATCCCGCCGGGGAAGATATCAGTTTTAAACAGACAGGAACACTAACAAGAGAAAAAATAATCCCGCTCCTTATTCAGAAATTCAAAGATGAGCAGAAAGTGGTTGATGTAGAATATTTTTGATTCAATTTAGATTATTGAATTATGTTATCGGCTTGCGCGCTCTGTTTGGCGGGTTGGCAGGTTTACAAGTTGCAAGTTTCTTGTTTCCATATCTCAACAACCTATCCTGGTCATCGTAATCTGCAGTTACAGTATCGTAGAGTGTTATTTGTTGATTTAGTGAAATTTGCTTAGTTCTATTGCCGTTTGCATCGTATTCATACTTGGAAATGAGTGTATCATTTCTTTCTACTTCTACAAGGTAGCCAATTCTATTATACTTATGATCAAATTTATTTGTATCCCCTAACACTGTTTCTGTTTTGGTAGTAATTCTTCCCCTCCCCAAAGACGGCGGGCAGGCAAGCGAATCACGTAAATAAACAGAATTAAATAAATCAGTGCTACCAAACTTAGCGTTGTAATTGCTTACCTCTCCAAAATTGTTGTATGAATCTGTTACAAAGTCCATCATCGTTCCAGTCAATAGACCATTCAACGAATTGTAAACCATTGCTAATGCCCCGGCATTTGTTAACAGTCCGTCATTATCATAATTAAAAAAGCAGTCAAGAATAATTCTTGACTGCAATGCCCTAACAAATTTTTGGGAAAATGATTAAATAAAAAAAATTAATAGAATAATTTTATTCTTTTAGAATTCTATACAAATATTTTTCTGCAATAGCTTTGTCATTCCAATTCCCTATCTTTATTGTTCCAGAAGTTATGGGAGCATTTATTTTTGAATTAAGCACCTCTTCATCAAATAAAATGATAGACATTTTTTCACCAACATTATTTCTAGTAATTTCTTCAAACTCTTTTTTTGATTCTTCTTTTAATAAAATAACTAAAGAATATATACTTTCTTCAGAAGATATAATTTCAACCTCATCAACCATTTCAGGTAAAACTTCATATTTAATTTCATTTGAACATGAACATAATATTATTATAAAAAAGATTAAAAGATTACAAACCAATTTTCTCATTTGTACTCCATTATTATTTTTCACAAGGATTAGTTTCTTCTTTTAGTGTTTCTTCTGGAATCCAATCAGAGTATATCTCATATCCGACTACCATAACATCTGAGTTAGAAGTAATGTCAAACTCCCATGTCATCGGAACCTCACCAAACATTGAAAATTCAAACAAATACTCATCACCAGGTAAATGTTTAGGAGCTAAAATAATTTCTTGTCCTTGTTTTGAGAGAATTCTACCAACAGGTGAAATTCCAATTGTAGTTCCTAATTCATTAAGGTTTTGCACTTTGATAACAACTTTCTGCCCAAATGATCCATAAAGTCTATTAAATGATCCTTTCCAAAATCCAGATGAATGAAGTTTCAAGTTTTTCATTTTTTGAAATCCTGATATATCAATGTAATTAGGGCTTGCTGAAAAGCAAATAAGAGCTTAAAAAATAATAAGATAGGTGAATAAAACCCTGAAAAAGTGCAAAGTAATTAATAAATTGAAGAAAAAACATGTGCACTTAATAAGAGGAAA
>JASFMY010000122.1:0-21433 GCA_050117315.1 Ignavibacteria bacterium | reverse complement strand
GATAGCTCTTGATAATTACTAAACCATCATTAGCTAGAATGGAGCAGTTTATACTTACTTATGCAAGTATGTTAAGGGAACGTAATTAATTTCTGGGTGGCCTTTATGCCAAACCAATATATGTGCCTGCCCGCCGTAGTTTTAACGAAGGCGGATTTGGTACAGCTCTTCAAATATTGTTGCTGAACTCAAATAAAAAAATAAAAGACAACTACTAAGAGTAATTATAATAGTAAGCCGTAATGTTACCAGATTTTAAATACACAAAAATCATGGCGGGGATATTATTTTTCTCTTGACTTTCTACCTTTAATATGGGTTAGGCAAGCCATTACGAATTTATTTTTACATATTGACTTTTTATTCCAAGCGAATCTAAAAATTTACTTCTCTTTTTATTTTCCATATTCGGTCCGTAAGAAATATTTCTTGGACGACGATAAGCATGTAATAAGAATAATTTCTTTTTAGCCCGAGTCATTGATACATAAAACAATCTAGCTTCCTCTGATAAATCTGAATAAGGATTAGGAATTAAATCATCTTCAAGACCAGCAATTATAACAACATCTGCTTCTAAACCTTTTGCCTTTCTCATTGTCATTAATCTAACTGAATCATCTGAACCATTATCAGATTCATTTAATAGTTGTGTTATTCGTGTGATATCATCAGAAAAAGATTTTGGAGTAATCCACGAACCACAACTAAGTGCTACTTGTTTTAAAAATTCAGCCGGCTCATTCGATTTAGAGTTTTCATATTTATCAATAAGTTCCAATAAGATATTTTTTACTTTATCTAACTCTTTGCTTAATTCCGAATGATCAAGCAATACTTGAAATAATGGCACTTTTCTGTTAACACTTTCCCAAAGGCTTGCAATTTCTTTTTCAATCTTAATCCTATTTGCTTTAGTTCTCTCAGACAAAGATTTGCTAACTTTTGCACCAGGTATTTTTGCTATCCCACCGTTTATTAAGGTCTCAATAACTTGCCTAGTTAAAAAATTATCTTTTTTGTTTTTAATCCACTCAAGAATGATAGATATAGAATCTAATCTTTTCTGTGTGTGCTTGGATAATAAACTTATTGGACAAGAATGAGGTATTCCATAATTTGATAAAGTTTTAGAGATTTCAAGAAATATTTCTTTTTTGGGTGAAAGGATCAGAACATTCATCCCTAAAACACGATATTCTTTTGTAAGGCGTGCAATTTTAATAGCTTCTGTAACTTCACTCGGTAATTGAAGAACAATTGGTGCTTCGTCTGGTTCGCGGTGGAATTCTATATTAAATGGACCCGACCAGTCCTTATAATATTTTATCAGTACTTTTTCAGCACTTCTTAAAATTAATTCATGGCATCGTCTACTATGGGGAAGTGGTGGAGTTTTTGCATCACGAAAGTCATTACTAAAATTTAAAATAAACTCGGGACTTGCTCCTCTGAATCCATAAATACTTTGAGCGTCATCACCAACAACGAACAATCCATTTCTATTTTTTCTAGAAAGTAAATCGATCATGCGGTGTTGAGCCGCATTAATATCTTGATATTCATCAACTAGTAAATGTTTTGCCAGCTTTTGGTATTTATTTAATATCTCATTTTTATTTTCTAAGATTGTGCACGCAAATAATATCTGATCATCAAAGTCAATCCTATCACACTTCGCCATTATTTCCCAGTACTTTTTACATACATCACATTCTTTATATTCATCACTAGGATTACAATCACCGTTAGTCCTACAACTGATGGCGTTTTTTGCAATATCTTTTTCATAATCTAAAATATGACACGCATCTCGAAACATTAGGCTTTTTATAAATTCATCTGGTTGTACAGTCAATCCGTCTTTTCGTAAGCCAACTGTTCTTGGACTTTCATTCACAATTTCAAAAGCTAAAGAATGTAAAGTAGATATTTTAGGAAGGTTGCGACCATCTAATTTCCAATGACCTTTGGGATTGGTTAATTCATCTTTCATATTTAAGCTAGCATCTTTCCCAAAAGTAACAACAGTGATATTTGAAACATCAACACCCTTTTTCATCAGCCTAATTACGCGGTCGGAAAGCAAATATGTCTTCCCAGCACCCGGACCAGCCAAGACTAATGTGGGGCTTGAATAATTTTCAACTATTTCTTCGTAATTACTTAATGCCATATTTTAGATCCATTTCATTAGGCTGCCTAACGGCGTTGCCCATAAGCCGTCCGCCCAAAACTACTATGCTGCACATCAAGACGAACCGCATAATTTTGTCAGACGGTTTGTAAATTTCCGAACACAAACCGGATGCTACAATGTTTATTTATTGACTACCTTTTAACTACAATTTATGTTAAAACAACAAACCCAAGAACATTTACAAAGCCCGAACAGAATGAAGCGGTCGGCTTGAGTCCGCAATAAAGACACTTGTCTTTATTCAAAAAGAAAATGACCATTTATATTTAGTTACTTTTCTCAAAATTCCTAAACCCCGTTTTTTGCTCAATATCGCACTTTTTATTAGTGGTCATTGGCATGGGCTTGTTATATAGCGTTTATTGCCATACATCTTCACGACTTAACCATTCGACTCTAGTCTTATTTGCTTTTAATAATCGACCGCCCAATTTATAATTTTCATTTACATAAAATTCAATAAGCGTTTCTGTAAAATCGTTCATCCAAGTTTTGCGACTATACTTTTCAATTTTTGTAATTTCTGATGATTTTTTTATTTGAATTTGGCCAGCGCCGAGAGCACCAATTGTTAGACAGTCCCAAGATAAAAATTCAATAGGTACAAAATGAACATTTTTAATAAAATTAGCAGGCTCAGATGGTTTATAATCTATCAATAGTACAACAAAAATATTTCTATTATCTGAGTATATATCTTGTAATCTATCGACTGAAGTTATGTTAGGCATATTAAACTGTGTGTCAAGATTATGTGTAATCACATCTATATAATATTTTAATCCATCATCACCATCGAAAATTATATTCGCATTCTTTTTTCTTGATGTAGGGAAGGAATAATTTGAAGCAAATTCACCCAATACTTCTTGAATACCGGTTTGTAAAATAACAGGTATTTTATCACCCGCAGTTCTTACCGAACCATCAATTCCCAATGATTCTTTTGGTTGTGAATTAAGAAAAGAAATAATTTCTTTTTCTACTTTTTTGAATTCTGTGCCATAAAATAAAGCACTTTTTAGTTTTGCTTCTGAGAATAATGGTTGTGATATACTTTTTGTCTTTGACATTTCTCCTCCTTTTTCCGCTATATAACTTTAAAAAATTTTATCTGGAAATGACAAAAAAATATAAAGGCGGATAAAGCTATATTATGTCATTTACAGATAAAATTCTGTTGTCCCCGTAATAAAAAAGGGATAAATGCGAAACCATCCCCCCTTGTTCATGGGGATTTAATGTGATTCTTATATTACTAAGCGACTCTAATTTAGTTATGCTTTTAATTACCGTTCCCTCTTTGTAGGTTTTTACAGTCAAAATAATATTCAATTCACTGTTAATTCTAAAATATAAAAACTGCTTTTTACACTCAACCATTAAATCCTCCTTCGCCAAGGCTTCGACGGACATGTCCTCCTTCGCCAAAGTTTACCGACCATAACTTTAGTGGCGGTTGGGCTACGGAAGGCGAAGTCAAGATAAAATGATAAAGATTAAGTTAAAGGACACATCAATGGCCCGCCTTCACAAAAAAATGTTACGGCGGGTAAAAATTGAAACCGGTTCTTTTACCTTTTTACTTTTATCTTTAATCTTGTTATAGACTTACTTTAGCGGCACACCTTCATGAAAATATGTTTCGGAGGACAGCTCTCCCTACACAAGAGATGCTCCGGCGGACAGCCTTCTCACTATGTTCGTTGAGAAATGACAAAACGTTTAGATATCTAATTTTGCGGAAACTCTATTATCACATCCAGCCATCTTATCATTCCATTTAACAACATAATTGTGCCATCTAGTCACTCGATTATGCCATCCAGTCATTTGATTATTCCGTTTAACCATCTTATCCTTCCATTTAACAACATAATTGTGCCATCTAGTCACTCGACTATGCCATTTAGTCATTTGATTCTTCCATTTAACCATCTTATCATTCCATCCAATCATTCAATCATCCAATCCAACAGCTTGATTATTCCATCCAATCATTTAATCATCCAATCTAGCCTCAAGTTTATTTCATCCAATCATTTAATCATCCAATCTAGCCTCAAGTTTATTTCATCCAATCATTTAATCATCCAATCTAGCCTCAAGTTTATTTCATCCGGCAATTTAATTATGTAACGTTTTCCCGGAGTTTTATTTCTCTTTTTTAGAACAATCCCTTTTACTAATTTATCAGTCATAATTAATCAAATTTTATAACCAAATAAGGTATAAACATGTTTAAACAAGTAACTATTCTTTTAGTGATTATTGCTTTTGTTTTGTCATGTTCACAAAAAAACGGTGATGCTATGAGCGAAAATCCATTTTTTACTGAATGGGATACTCCATTCCAAACACCTCCTTTTGATAAAATAGAAGAGGTGCATTATCTGCCTGCTTTCAAAAAAGGAATGGAAGAACACAAAAAAGAAGTTGAAGCAATAGTTAATAATACTGAAGAACCAACTTTTGCAAATACAATTGAAGCGCTTGAAAAAAGCGGTGCATTGCTTACAGAAGTTTCCAGAGTTTTTTATTCTATGACTGAATCTATGACAAACGATAATATGCAGGCAATTGCAAAAGAAGTATCACCATTGCTGTCAAAACACAGCGATGATATAAACTTAAATCCCGAACTGTTTGCAAGAGTAAAAAAGGTTTATGAAAAAAAGGATGACTTGGACCTTAATACAGAACAAGAAAAGCTTTTGGAAAAATATTACAAGGACTTTGTAAGGGGCGGTGCCAATTTAAATGACGCCGACAAAGAAAAATTCAGAAAGATAAACGAGGAGTTATCTGTACTTACAATCAATTTCGGAGAAAATGTTTTAAAGGAAACTAACAAATACTACATAACGCTTGAAGAAAAAGATTTAGACGGACTACCTGAATCAGCAAGAGATATGGGAGCTTCGGAAGCAAAAGCCAAAGGCCTTGAAGGTAAGTATGTTTACACCATTCAAAGACCAAGTATGTATCCCTTTTTAACTTATTCTACTCGAAGAGACTTAAGGGAAAAATTATATTACGGATATATTAATAAAGGCGATAACAACGACGAACTGGATAACAAAAAAATTGCTGCCAGGATAGCTGCATTAAGAGCTCAAAGGGCAAACTTGCTTGGTTATAAAACCCACGCAGATTATGTTCTTGAAGAAAACATGGCTAAGAACCCGGATAATGTTTTTGAACTCTTGAATAAACTTTGGAAACCGGCGTTAAAAAGAGCAAAACAGGAACTGAAAGAGATGCAGGCAATTTCCGATGCTGAAGGCAACAATTTCAAATTAGAATCCTGGGATTGGTGGTATTATGCTGAAAAACTGAAAATGAAAAAATATAGTCTTGATGAAGAAGAATTAAAGCTCTATTTCAAATTAGAAAACGTAATCGACGGTGTATTCGGATTAGCTACTTCCTTATGGGGTATTCAATTTGAAGAAAGAAAAGACATTACCAAGTATCACCCTGACGTAAAGGTTTTTGAAGTAAAAGAAAAAAACGGCAAGCATATTGGTATTCTTTATACAGACTACTTCCCGAGAGAAAGCAAACGCGGTGGCGCATGGATGGATGCGTTTAGAAAGCAAAGTAACAGGAACGGTAATTTTATTACTCCGGTTATTTACAACGTGGGCAATTTTGCTAAACCTACGGAAAATAAGCCGTCTTTAATAAGTGTTGATAACGTTAAAACTCTGTTCCACGAATTCGGGCATGCAATTCATGGGTTATTATCAAACTGTACCTATGAAGAATTATCGGGCACATCTACACCGAGAGACTTTGTTGAATTCCCGTCACAGATTATGGAAAATTGGTGTATGCATCCAGTGGTAATAAAAACATACGCCAAACATTATGAGACAGGTGAAGCAATCCCTGATGAACTGGTAGAAAAAATACAAAAGTCGGGTTTACACAACCAGGGTTTTGAAACTGTAGAATATCTTGCTGCTGCATTACTTGATATGTACTGGCATACACTAACAGATACAGTTGAAGTTGATGCAGACAAATTTGAAAAAGAAATTCTTGCAAAAATAGAATTAATGCCCCAAATAATTTCAAGATACAGAACAACATATTTTAATCATATTTTTGCAGGCGGTTATTCCGCGGGCTATTACAGTTATATCTGGGCTGAAGTTTTGGATGCTGATGGATTCAAAGCCTTTGTTGAAACCGGAGATGTATTGAACCAAGAATTGGCGGCCAAATACAGAAAGTATATTCTTTCTTTAGGCGGTACCGAAGATTCAATGGAACTCTATAAAAAGTTTAGAGGAAGGGAACCAACCGTTGAACCGTTGCTGGCTAAACGTGGGTTGAATTAATTATTAAAATTGTCATTAGGTCATTTGTGGTCACTTGTTGTCATGTATTGTACGACAAGTGACTCAATGACTATAAGTGATAAATAATAATCAGGTATTTAGTAATGCCTTAAGATGAATTGAGAGGTTTTAGTTGAATGTTATTTTAGATTTTACGGTTGTTCCGATAGGAGTTGGGGTTAGCTTATCAAAGTATGTTGCAGAGTGCCAAAGAGTTTTGGATAAAAGAAAAATTAAATACCAGTTGCATGCAAACGGTACAAATGTTGAGGGTGAATGGGATGATGTGTTTTCTGCAATAAAAGAGTGCCATGAAGCTGTTCATAAAATGGGCGCCCCGCGAATTTCTACTGTAATTAAAGTTGGAACAAGGATCGACAAATCTCAATCAATGGATGATAAAATAAAAAGCGTAGAAGAAAAATTATAATTCATTTATAGTGAAAATTATTGTATATCATAAATTATGTTCTATAAATATAAGGTAGAAAGGATAAATTTTGCTCACCCGGAATTACTTCTCAAAATCAAAAATTGTAATTTTACACTTTTTGTTGCATTTATTACATTTTCTAAACGTTTGCTATATTTTGTTTTGCAAAAATTAACTAATATGATATTAACGTAGTCCCTTTTAAGTAATTTAAATTTACTGGAAAATAATGGCTTTTAATGATAATAATAGCTCTTGTGAGCTATAGCTGACCAATAAATGCTAATGCTTCATAATTAAATAATTATAGTGTCTTTAACTTTTCTGCTAATATTTTTCTTAAATCTTCCGATAATCTTACTATAGTGATAATTTTCTTACGTGCTTACTGATGGTGATATATTCAAGTATTGACGACAATAATAAAAGCCGACACAATTATTCCATTAAGGAGTTTTATCAACTAATAAATGGTATTATAATAAATCTTAGTGAAATAGGGGCGGTTACTGAGGAAAAATTTGTCAAGTATGGTACACTTTTAAATAAAAGTCATAACAACATTCAAAGTATTCTTGGTAATACAAAAGAAACCATTAATATTATCTCATCTCAAAATCTATCGGATAATATTAAAAATCTTGAAAAAATAATTGATTTATTATATCACTCTATAAGTATAGCAGAAAAAAAGCTGGCCACTTCTCGAGATTCGATCTTCAGCATAAATGATAACATTGAAGCAATAAATGAAAGAATGGAAAACTTTAACGGCTTTGTGAAAAGATTAAGAATGCTAGGTTTGTCAACCAAGATAGAAAGTGCAAGAATAGGACAGACAAGTAACGGTTTTCAAAATTTAGCTGTTAATGTTGAAACGCAATCAAACAAAATAGAAACAAAAATCAAATTAATTTTTTCGAAATCCAATGAGCTACTAAGACTAATTGAAGATGTATCACAAAAGACAATACAATTACAAGACAAAAGCAATGGCATGGATCTAAATTCATGTGAAAGGATCAAGCAGAAAGTTTCTCTCTTTTCGCAAAAAATAGTAGAGGCTAAAAATAACTCCAAGAACATTTCTAATTATTCAAATGAAATTTCAAAAATATTGAGTAGCCTAATTTCATCATTTCAATATCAAGACATATCTAAACAGCAAATCGGCCATATTTGTTCGGCATTAAAAGCGGTTGAAAACGAATATCAGTTTAAATCAAAAAATGAAGACCTGGAAAAGTGGTTTTCAACAGTTTATAATGTTTGTTCAATTCAACAAGCCCAAATTCAAAACACCAAGACAGACTTCTTGAATGCCACAATGGAAATGATTGAGAGACTAAGGGAGATAGAGAATTTAATGAATAGTTTTCAAAGGATGAATATCGAATTGCTTGATGTAAAAAATAATAAAAATAAATCCTTCATTGCTCAAATTGAAGAAGAAATTAGAAACGTAACATTAATAATTAACAATAATGCCAAGAGTGTTAACGAAATAGTAAACTTGGTAAATAATGTGAATGAAACTGTGAATATACTTTCGTCTTTTGTGAAGGAGGTAGAAGATATTGATGAAGATATTGAGCTCATATCTGTGAATGCCCAAATAAAAGCTGCACGATTAGGTAACGAAGGGGCCGCCCTCGGAGTACTGGCACAAAATATACAGCAATTATCGGTAAGCACTAAATTAGAAACAGCGGAGATGACAAACAGTTTTAAAGTAATGAATGAACAATCGGGAATACTTAATGATTTGCTTATCTCCGGTTCCGAAAAGCTAAAAGAACTTTCAAGCAATAAAGTAAAAGAAGAATTAAATAATATTTTCTTGAAGTTATGCGAAATACAAAACAAAATAATGTCTAATCTGGATAGCAACGACTCCTTAATTAATGTGGCACATTCACATTTTGATCAAACCGAAGATATAAATGAACTACATATCAAAGCAGGCAAGACTTTTGAAGATGTTATTTATGCTTTGGGAAAGGTAATAAACGGATTGCCTGTAAAGAAGAATTTAAGGCTGCAATCAAACGAAGACATTAACAAACTCAAAGAAAATTATACGATGAAAAGTGAAAGGGACATTCACGATTCTATTTATGACAAAAGTAATAACCCGGAAATAAATCATAACACCGGATCTGATGATGATTTTGGTGACAACGTAGACTTGTTTTAAATAATCAAATAAGGATGGGAAATGGCTAAACAAAATAGTCGTAAAAAGCTTTTGGAATTAAATGGAGATCTATCCATACAAAATATTAAAGAAACTAAAAAACTAATTGAGCATTCGTTGGAAAACAATGCTAGCATAATAATAGATCATTCTAATGTAGTAGAGATTGATTTGTCATATGTGCAATTGCTAATAGCCATGCAGAAGCAGGCCATAAAAAATAAAAAGAAGATTGAGATTAAAGATGGTTCAAAGCTTTTTTTAGAGATTCTGCAACTATCAGGCATCGATAAAAATAATTTTTCATTAATCAGGTCGTAAGAATGAAAAAAACAATACTAACTGTTGATGATTCTCCAAGTATTAGACAAATGGTAAACTTTACATTAAAAGAAGCCGGATACGATGTAATTGAAGCATCTAACGGTAAAGAGGCGCTAAATAAAATTGAGCAGCATGACTTTAATATGATTTTTACTGATCTAAATATGCCGGTCATGGACGGACTTGAGTTAATTAAAGAAGTAAGGCTAAAGCCAAAATATAGGTTCATTCCTATTATCATGCTTACAACGGAGTCTCAACTGGAGAAAAAGAGTGAAGGCAAAAAAGCCGGAGCAACCGGCTGGATTGTAAAACCCTTTAACCCGGAACAATTAATTGGTGTTACCAAAAAGGTGCTGCGATGAAGAAAGAGCACATGCAAGTATATTTTGAAGAAGCAGAGGAACTTTTACAGAACCTGGAGTCTGCGCTTATTGAACTGGAAAAAAATCCTTTTGATATGGAGTATGTTGGTGAGGCTTTTAGATCCTTGCATACACTGAAGGGCTCAAGCGGGATGTATGGGTTCGATAAAATTTCCGAGTTTAGCCACGATATAGAAAATATATTTGATAAAATACGGTCAGGGAAAATTCAAATCTCCAAAGAAATTATAGATCTTACATTAAAGTCAATTGACCAGATACGTTTAATGCTGAATAACGAAGAAGATACGGCAGGAACATCATTACTGGTCATAGAATTTAAAAAGTTATCTGATTCCTCTAAGGATACACAACAGCCGTTCAAAGATAATAAAAAGACAGGTCCAAATAATTCCGTTAAACAAATTACTTATAAAATAAAGTTTAAACCAAACGAAGATTTTTTATTCTCAGGTTCAAATCCGTTGCTTATTCTGCAGGAACTGGCTGAACTTGGAGAGCACATTGTCGTTTGTCACTTTGATGAAGTACCTCCGCTTAAAGAAGTAGACCCGGAAAAACTATATGTATACTGGGATGTAGTTTTAACTACTAAAGCTGATGTTAACGAAATAAAAGATGTATTCATTTTTGTTGAAGACGATTGCGAACTTGAGATAAAAGTTATTGATGAAAAAGGTAGACTTCTAAAGAGTAAATATTATGAAAAGGTAAAAGAACTGCTCGCAAATAAAAAAGAAATTAAACTCGAAGAGATAATTGATCCCAATGAAAAAGAAGAAGAAAAAACAGAACAAAAAAATATACCTAATAAAAAGGTAAACGTAAAATCTTCGGGCAGAATAAAAGTGGACTCCGAAAAGCTGGATACACTTGTAAATTTGGTAGGCGAATTAGTTACCGTACAATCACACTTAACTCAAACAGCAGAAAAAAATAATGATCCCGAACTGGTTTCTATTGCCGAAGAAGTTGAAAGATTAACATGGAATCTTAGAGATAATGTGCTGAATATAAGGATGATTCCCATTGGGACGACATTCAGCCAGTTTAACAGGTTGGTTAGAGACCTTTCAAGAGAGCTTGGCAAAAAAGTGAAGTTGGAAACCGAAGGTGCTGAGACCGAACTCGACAAAAATGTAATTGAACGTTTAAATGATCCTTTGGTGCATATTATTCGTAACAGTATTGATCACGGAATTGAAAGTCCGGAGATAAGGAGATCAAAGGGGAAACCGGAAACTGGGGAAATATTCCTCTCGGCTGAACAGTCGGGGGCTAACGTAATAATAAAAATAAAAGATGATGGTGCAGGTATCAGCCTTGAATCTATTAAGCAAAAAGCTGTTCAAAAAGGTTTGATTAATCCCGAGGATGAACTTAGTGAAAAGGATGTTTACAGGTTAATTTTTTCAGCGGGTTTTTCAACAGCGCAGAAAGTTACTAATGTTTCAGGCCGTGGTGTAGGTATGGACGTAGTTGCAAAAGCGATTGAATCGCTGAGAGGTTCTATAGAGCTGGAAAGTAAACCTGATACCGGTACGACTATAATTCTTAAACTTCCGCTAACGCTTGCAATAATAGAGGGCTTACTGGTTAAAATTTCAAATGAATATTTTGTAATTCCTCTTTCATATGTTGAAGAATGTGTAGAACTAACTGAAAAAGATATTGAAAATTCTAACGGTAAACATCTTGCAAACGTACGCGGTGAATTAGTGCCGTATATTTCCCTTAGAGAAAAGTTTGAAGTAAACGGCTCCCTCCCTTCAATTCAGCAAATAGTTATAGTAAATGAGAATAACACCAGAACAGGTTTTGTAGTTGATGAAATAATAGGGGAGCACCAAACCGTGATTAAATCATTTGGAAGATTTATTAAACATGTTGACGGGCTATCGGGTTTAACAATATTGGGCGACGGCAACCTTGCACTGCTTCTTGACGTTTCAAAGTTGATTAAGCAGGTTGAAATGGAAGAAATGAACACGTATAATAATTACGCAGTTTAAAAATGAGCTTAGTAATAACCAAAATTAAGTAGATCGCTTCACCACGAAGCTTTATTAAAATAATACTTAGTAGTTAGCTATAATATGGAGACACCAATATGAAAATTTCTAAATTTAAAGACTGGGGCATTTTCTATAAAATACTTACAGTGGCTACAATTCCTTTAGTACTTTTTATTATAGTATTTCAATTTTTTGTGTTGCCTTCTGTAGAAGCCAAACTCTATGAAGAAAAGAGGGCTGCTATTGAACAGCCTGTAAAAGTTGCCTACGATATCATTTCAGAATGTTACCAAAAATATTCGAACAAAATCTTAAGTGAAAATGAAGCCAAGGAGCAGGCAAAAGAAATCTTAAGAAATATAAAGTTCAACGGTGAAGAGTATTTCTGGATAAATGATTTATTCCCCAGAATGGTAATGCATCCTATTCAACCTGAACTTGAGGGGAATTCACTTAAAGACCATAAAGACCCCACCGGGAAAGCTATATTTGTTGAAATGGTTGACGTTGCCAAAAGAAATGGAGAAGGTTATGTCGACTATATATGGGCAAAAACCAACTCATCTGCACCTGAAGCCAAAATTTCAGCAGTAAAACTATTTGCCGAATGGGAATGGATTGTAGGGAGTGGGATTTATGTTGAAGACGTCGAAGCAGAAATCAATTCACTTACATATAAAATACTGTTTTTTGTTCTAATTGTAATTGGGTTAACTGGCATAATTGGATTTACCATATCAAGATATATTTCCAGCAGCCTGGTTGATATTGATAATGCTGCCCAGAAAGTTACCGATGGCGAAACGGAAGTAGAAATAAAACATGTCTCAAATGATGAAGTAGGCAGGCTTGCAGAATCATTTAGAAAACTAATATCTAAACAAAAAGAAAAAATGGAGATGGCTGAAAAAGTCTCGAATGGTAATTTGGATATTAAGCTGGTCGCTAATGAAACTGATAGGCTGGGCACTTCATTAAATTACATGACGGAAAATTTAAGCCGGATAGTTGGAAACGTTAAATCTGCAGCCGTAAATGTTTCGAGCGGCAGTCGAGAATTAAGTTCAATCTCGCAGGAAATGTCGCAAGGTGCTTCAGAGCAAGCAGCGGCAGCAGAAGAAGCATCATCTTCAATGGAGCAAATGTCGGCGAACATAAAACAAAATGCAAGTAATGCTCATGAAACGGAAAAAATAGCATTGCAGGCCGCAGAAGATGCAAAGCAAGGCGGGGAAGCAGTTGGCAAAACAGTAGATGCTATGAAAGAAATTGCAAATAAAATAAGTATTATAGAAGAAATAGCAAGGCAGACTAACCTGCTTGCATTGAATGCGGCAATAGAAGCAGCACGGGCAGGTGAACACGGCAAAGGTTTTGCAGTGGTAGCCTCAGAGGTAAGGAAGTTGGCAGAACGCAGTCAGAAGGCGGCGGGCGAAATAAGCGAGCTATCGGCAAGCAGTGTAGGGATAGCCGAAAAAGCAGGTACAATGCTTGAGCAGATAGTTCCCGATATACAGAGAACATCGGAGCTTGTTCAGGAGATTACTTCTGCGAGTAATGAACAGAACAGCGGGTCGGAACAAATAAACAATGCAATACAACAGTTGAATCAAGTAATCCAGCAAAACGCTGCAGCAGCGGAAGAAGCAGCGTCTACAGCAGAAGAGCTATTGAGCCAGGCAGAACAACTGCAGGATACAATTGAATTCTTCTCTTTGGGGAATGAAGAAAAGAAACAAAATAAAAAATTGCTTAGTAGAGGTGAAATAACAACTCCGTTAAAACAAAAGAAGAATACTGAAAATAATTTTGTATCTGGGAAGAACCCTGAAAAAAGTAACAGCAAACGTAACCACGAATTCGAATTGGTTGATTTCGAAGATCAAGATGATATGGAATTTGAAAAATTTTAATCGTTAAAAAAAAATTAATAAATGAGCAACAAAGAACGGGAGAGAATAAAAATGAACACAGAAGCAATAACTGAAACAAGGTCTTATTTGGCTTTTGCACTTGATAAAGAAATATTCGGTGTTGATGTTCTCCAGATACGTGAAATACTTGAATACACAAACATAACCAGGATACCTCAATTACCTGCCTATATTTGTGGTGTAATAAATTTAAGAGGCAGCGTTGTTCCGGTTATAGACATGAGAGAGAAATTCGGGTTGAATAAAACAGATATCACTGTTGACACATGCATTGTTGTTGTGGAAATAAACATTGACGGAGAGACATGTGTCATAGGGGCTTTGGTAGATTCCGTTGAAGAGGTATTTGAGCTTGAACCCAATCAAATTGAACCGGCACCCAGGATGGGTACAAGACTGAATACAAAATTTATTAGAGGTATGGGCAAAAGAGACGAGAGATTTATAATTCTGCTTGATATAGATAAAGTATTTTCAACAGAGGAACTCATAACATTACAAGAAGTAACCGAAGCGGAAGCAGATGCATAATATTTTACCCTGTAATTTTCATAGCAGGGTTAGTAATACAATTGCTTGGGAAGAGGAGCAATTTATTATAAAATGAGCTATCAGAATAATAAGAATCTAAAATTTGTTTTTCTAATTGATTAATGGAGCCATAAAATGAAATGGACTATTGCGAAAAAAATAATGACGGCTTTTGGCTTGGTCGCTTTGGTAGTTTCCTTTTTTTCTATTTATATGATAAATATACTTCATGAATATGAAGAGGACATTCATAACTACAGTGAAATTCAAGATGGCCTATTAATAAAAAGTAATTTGCATTCCGATATATTTAAAATCCAGGACAAATTCGCCGAAGCGGCATTATTAAAAGATCAATCAATAATCAGCGATGAAATAAAACCCTCTCTTGAGTTGATTATGAAAAATATTGAAGAGTGGAAAAAATTAAGTTCCGGGGACATGGAACTTGTAGAAGAAATAGAAAGCTTGAGAAGCGATTTGGAAAAGATGTACGAATTAGGGATTGAATTTTTTAAAGCCTATACAGCTAATTCTAATAACCTTAATAACAAGGTGAAAGATTTCGATGAAATGGCTGATAAGGTTGATAATGATATTGAACTGGTCGTTAACAATGAAACAATGAAAGGGAAAGAGGCTGTTGATGAAATGATTGAAATCGCCGATTCTTCAATAACTGTTACTTACTTTGTAGCCGGACTGGTTTTATTACTTAGTCTTTCAATCGGGTTTGTAATATCCCGCCATATTTCCGTTCCTATAAATAAGGTTACCGATGCTGCAAAAGATATTGCGCTGGGCAACGTAAGCATAAATATTGAAAGTAATTCGAATGACGAAGTAGGTAAATTAACAGATTCCTTTAAAGAAATGATGAATACTATTCAAGAAAGGGCTTTGGCAGCAGATAAAATAGCCGAAGGTGACTTAACGGTTCAGATTAATACAAAATCGGAAAAAGATGTTCTTGGCAAAAGCCTTACAAGAATGATTGAGAATCTCGGTGGAAAAGCGGAAGTAGCAGATAAGATATCTAACGGGGATTTGAGAACAGAAGTAAAAGTAAGCTCAGAAAAAGATGTGCTTGGCAAAAGTTTGAGTAAAATGATAGGAAACTTGAAAAATGTAGTAGAAAATGTAAAAAGAGCAGCAGATAATGTTACTTCCGGTAGCCAGGAATTAAGTTCAACCTCTCAAGAAATATCACAAGGTGCCTCCGAACAAGCAGCAGCAGCCGAAGAAGCGTCTTCTTCAATGGAACAGATGACCTCGAACATCAAACAAAATGCAAGCAATGCCCACGAAACGGAAAAGATAGCACTTAAAGCAGCCGAAGATGCAAAGGAAGGAGGAGGAGCAGTAGGTAAAACAGTAGAAGCGATGAGAGATATAGCAGGAAAGATAGGAATAATAGAAGAAATAGCTAGACAAACGAACTTGTTGGCGCTAAATGCAGCCATAGAAGCAGCGCGAGCCGGAGAACACGGTAAAGGTTTTGCCGTAGTAGCTTCGGAGGTAAGGAAGTTGGCCGAAAGGAGCCAAACAGCCGCCGGAGAGATAAGTGAGTTATCCTCAAGCAGTGTAGATATAGCCGAAAAAGCAGGGGAGATGCTCAAAAGGATAGTTCCGGATATCCAGAAGACGGCAGAGTTGGTGCAAGAAATAACAGCAGCGAGTAATGAACAGAACAGCGGAGCCGAACAGATCAACAATGCAATCCAGCAGTTGAACCAAGTGATCCAGCAGAATGCAGCCGGAGCTGAGGAAGCTGCCTCGACTTCGGAAGAATTGTCGAGTCAGGCAGAACTGCTTCAAGATATTATATCGTTCTTCAATATTGGAGATGATGGGGTTGCAGAAAGAAAAGATCGTAATAAAAAACTAAAACCTAGCACGGTAACAAGGCAAGGTAAGAACAGTAAAAAGCAGTTGGGCTATGCCAGTAAAAAGGAAGTAATAACAAATAAGAAAGGAGAGACAGAAGGAATATTGGTAGACGTTAATTCTAACAGAGATGGCTTCGACGACGAGTTTGAAAAATTTTGATTATAGGTGTGGGTGTTGAGTCTGAAATAACCTATGAACAAAGTATGATAGAATTTCGATAGGCTAGTTTGGGGAATGTTTTTGAAATAAAATATAAGTGGAACCTATGTTTAGGAAAAATACAAGAGCTATTATAGGAATAGGTAAATAGGATAATAAATCTTCACTCTTCTTTACCCATTATGGAATATCAAATGTTATCTAGATAAATACTATACTAAACTGATATAAAATAGAGGAGATACATAATGAATTGGTTCTATGATTTAAGATTAAGCGTAAAACTACTGTCAGGCTTTGTAATCATTGCTGTAATTGCAGCAATCGTCGGTTGGATTGGGATCACTGAAATGCAGACTATTGCAGATGATGATACCAAGCTGTATGAAGAAGCAACGGTTCCTTTAAATCATTTACAGAAAATTTCCATAGCATTTCAAAAAAAGCGTATTTATTTAAGGGATGCTTTAAGTTCAAGTGAAAAACAAGAAATTGAAGCATACACTCGTTCTATCGATGAACTGAACAAGGAGATAGAAGAGGAAATAACGGAATTCGAAAAAACATTAAGTGATAAAAATGAAATAAATATGGCGGAAAACCTTAAAGCAGCGGATAAGCTTTACGATGAGGATATAGAACAAATGCTTCGTCTCAGTGCCGTTGGACAAAAGAACGAAGCCGATAAAATTATGAAAGGAAAAGGTTTGGCTCATGTTCATGCCGAAGAAGATTCATTAAATAAGCTCGTTGAATACAATGTGGCGGCAGGTAAAGAGATTGCCGAGAACAATTTACGTGTTGCTGAGAAGGCTAGAACAACTATGCTTATAATAATATTAGTTGCAGTAATGATTTCTGTAATGCTCGGCATGTTGATTTCCAAGATGATAAGTACACCTTTGAAAAAAAGTATCGATTTTGCCGTGGCAATTTCAGGCGGGGATCTAACACAAAGAATTAATGTTGACCAAAAAGACGAAATAGGTCTTCTAGCAAAATCTCTAAACGGCATGGTTAATAAACTAAATGATGTTGTTGAGAATGTTAAAGCAGCATCAAATAATGTAACATCCGGCAGCCAGGAATTAAGCTCTACCTCGCAGGAGATATCTCAAGGCGCCTCCGAACAAGCCTCTGCTGCAGAAGAGGCCTCCTCGTCAATGGAACAGATGGCGGCTAACATAAAACAAAATGCAAGCAATGCACAGGAAACAGAAAAGATTGCTCTTAAATCTGCTCGTGATGCAAAACAGGGCGGTGAAGCTGTAGGCAAAACAGTTAATGCAATGAAAGAAATATCAAATAAGATAAGTATTATAGAAGAGATAGCAAGGCAGACAAACTTGCTTGCATTGAACGCGGCAATAGAAGCAGCACGGGCCGGAGAGCACGGGAAAGGTTTTGCAGTTGTAGCTTCCGAGGTAAGAAAGCTGGCTGAGCGAAGCCAGACATCAGCCGGTGAAATAAGTGAGTTATCATCAAGCAGTGTTGATATTGCAGAAGAAGCGGGTACAATGCTTACAAAATTAGTTCCTGATATTCAAAGAACAGCAGAGCTGGTACAGGAAATAACGGCGGCAAGCAATGAACAGAACAGCGGGGCGGATCAGATTAATAATGCAATCCAGCAGTTAAACCAAGTGATCCAGCAAAATGCTGCAGGTGCAGAGGAAGCTGCATCAACATCGGAAGAACTATCAAGCCAGGCAGAACAGTTGCAAGACACTATAGCATTCTTTCATATAGATGATGACCGGTCAAATAATAAGAAAATTAAGGCAAGGACGTTTTCCGACAATAATGAAAAAAAGAGGTACAAATTAAAAAACGAAACAACCGATAGGTTACCTAAAAACCATGAAGGATTACTTGTTGATGTAAATTCAAACGGAGATAGAGATGACAATGAATTTGAAAAATTTTAATCAATTATTGTTATTCGGTAAAGCCAAAGGGGGCTTGGTAAATATCATTGTTAAAATTAACTTACTATAGAAGGTCGCTATGTTCGAAACTTTTTCCACTACTAGGCTTTCAAAAAAAGATTTCCATAAGTTGAAAAATCTTGTGGAAGATACACTTGGCATAAAAATGCCCGAAACGAAACAACTTATGCTTGAAGCAAGACTAAGAAAGAGGTTAAGAAACTTAAACATGAGTTCTTATTCGGAGTATTGTGATTTTTTATTCAGTGATGAAGGACAATCGAATGAACTAGTACATATGCTTGATGTAACAACTACGAATAAGACGGAATTTTTTCGTGAATCCCGGCATTTTGAATTTTTAACAAACCAAGCAATCTCCGAAATACTCCGTAATTTTAATATTTCGAATGATAGAAATATAAAGATGTGGAGTGCCGGCTGTTCAACAGGTGAAGAACCTTATACCATTGCAATGGTTTTATCTAACTTTATTGATAATCGGAAGCATTTGGATTATAGAATTTTTGCCACAGATATTTCAACAAAAGTTCTTTCAACTGCTGAGAACGGCATTTATGAAATTGAAAAGGTAGATGTAATTGATTATGAAATGAAAAAGAAATATTTATTAAAGAGTAAGGACCCTAAGAAAAAACTTGTGAGAATTATACCTGAATTGAGGAAAAGAGTGATATTCCAGAGAATGAATTTAATAAGTGAAGATTTTTGCAAGCATGGTAAATTTCATATAATTTTTTGCAGAAATGTTATGATTTATTTTAACAAAGAAAATCAAAAAAGAGTGGTAAAGAAATTTTACGATGCTTTGGAAAAAAACGGCTACTTATTTATAGGACACTCTGAGACTTTATTGACGGTTGATTTACCCCTTATTCAAAGGGCGCCGAGCGTTTATCAAAAAGTGTAATGAAGAAAAAAATAAATAAAGAAAATGTTACTTTTTTACATCCTGGCAATGCTATTATAACAAATAAGAACAAAGTAATATATACCGTACTTGGCTCATGTATAGCGGTTACGATGTACGTGCCGAGGTTGAGAATAGGAGCTATGATTCATTGCTTGCTCCCTTCTCCGGGCGGAAAAGAAGATCGTAGTTGTTCAGACTGCTTTTCCAAATTTAAATATATATCATGTGCAATACCGTTGGTGTTTAAATCCTTAGAAAAATTCTACATTGATCCCCGTGAAGTCGAGGTGAAAATTTTCGGCGGTGCTAATTTGATTTTCCACAACAGAAATAATAATACAGCTAACACTATCGGACAAAAAAACATTAACCTTGCAAACAAAATAATTCTTGAAAAAAATCTTGAAATAAAATCTTTTGATACAGGCGGAAATATAGGCAGAAAAATTTACTTCTTAATTGAAAGCGGTGAAGTTTATTTGAAAAGAATTAAAAAAAACGAGTATGAGAGATTAAAGATGATTTAATCAGGATATGGGTATAATATGAAAAGAATAAAAGTATTAATAGTTGACGATTCGGCATTGGTGCGTGATTCATTATCGGAAATACTCTCATCCGATCCCGGGATTGAAGTAATAGGTACGGCTCTTGACCCAATAATAGCAGCTAAGAAAATTAATAAGGAGACTCCCGATGTAATTACTCTGGATATAGAAATGCCGAGGATGGACGGATTAACATTTCTTAAAAAGCTGATGTCCCAAAAACCAATACCTGTTGTTATCTGTTCAAGTATGACTGAAGAAGGCTCCGATACTGCAATTAAAGCCTTAGAACTGGGGGCTGTAGAAGTGTTAACTAAACCACAGCTCGGTAAAAAACAATTCTTTGAAGAATCAAAAATTAAGATTATTGATGTCGTAAAATCGGCTTCAATGGTTAAGGTAAAACCAAAAACAACCTCTATTATAGATGTAAAACCCAAACTAACAGCAGATGTAATATTATCAAAACCGAAAGTGAGTAGTGTCATTCGGAAAACCGAAAAGGTAATTCTGGTTGGTGCTTCAACCGGCGGTACGGAAGCATTAAGAATTTTATTAGAGAATTTCCCGGTAGATTGTCCCGGAACTGTGGTGGTTCAGCATATGCCGGAATTCTTTACCAACTCGTTTGCGAATAGGCTTAACGATATATGCGAGGTAAGCGTGAAAGAAGCTGAACATGGCGATGCGGTTCAGAGGGGTTTAGTACTTATTGCACCTGGAGGCAGCAAGCATACATTACTTAAAAGAAACAGCGATCATTATTTTGTAGAAATCAAAGAAGGTCCTTTAGTATCACGACACAGACCTTCGGTTGATGTGCTTTTTAGATCGGCAGCAAGATATGCGGGAGCTAATGCTATAGGTATAATTTTAACAGGAATGGGAGACGACGGCGCTAAAGGGATGCTTGAACTTAGAGATACGGGAGCTTATACAATTGCCCAGGATGAAAAATCATGTGTAATATACGGGATGCCCAAAGAAGCAGCTAGACTAGGCGGCGTTGCTGATATTGTGGCACTCAATCAAATTCATAATAAGTTAAGAGCGAAAAAAATTTTTTAGGTTTAACTCGGATTATGCATTAGAAAAGCACACAATATATAAATCTAAAAAAACAATAGGTTAACCCAACATTTTCTAATGTAATGCATTAGAAATGGTTAAAACCAGAATTGCCATAAAAGCTTATTATATAAATAATTACATGAGTTATTTATTCTCTAATGCATAATTAGGGTTTAATATTATTTTTTATAAGTAATAATAAAGATCCCGACATCGGGCGATCAGTAATGGCAATGGATAATATTGGATATAAAAATATATGCAAATGCTCATATAAGGCATGCCTTCCCGGTCATATAAGACTTTATTCCCTATTCATATATGACTTTGCTGGATATAGCCGGTGATATTTAACTCAAAAGTTTATTTTTGTTGCACTTATTTTATGAATTTGTAAACATAAAAACAGTTGAACGAAACCGCCAAAGCGGCAGCACCGTGTTCATTGAAATATTGAGTGAGTATTTTTTATATTCTTCCATCACCACAAAAATAAGGAGTAAGAAATGGGAGAATTAAGAGAAAAAATGCTGC